>JBOHGG010000021.1:0-87954 GCA_050700115.1 Pseudonocardiaceae bacterium | reverse complement strand
CGACGACCACCAACGCCGCCAGGCCATCCGCAACCTGGAAAAGCTCGGCTACAAGGTCACCCTGGAGCAGACACACCCCGCCGCATAGCTACCAGCCCTCGCTCACCGTTATTTTCTGAGCAGACTGAGGCTATGAGGGTTCGGTTGATCGCGTTCTGCATCCAGAACGCCGGGGAGGGTCGCGCGACCGGGGCGGCGAGCCGTGGCACCATGTGCTCGCGCGGGGTGTGGCCCGCTCGTCCGCCGTAGTGTAAAGGCAGCACCTCGGATTTTGGTTCCGATGGTCCAGGTTCGAATCCTGGCGGCGGAGCGCTGCTCGGTGCGGCCGTCCGACGGCAGCGAGGTCATCATCGCGCGGTGGCGGTAGCGCGCCCATGAGATCCCCCTACCGGGGATCAACCACACAGGATTAGGGAAGGGGCAGACCAATGCTCCCAGGCGGGAGCCTCACGGCGGCAATCGTGCTGGCTGCCGGCGAGGGCACCCGGATGCACTCGGCGATCCCGAAGGTGCTGCATCCGGTGGCCGGCCGCCCCCTGGTGGAGCACGCGGTGCGGGCTGCCGCTGGTCTGGCACCCGAACACCTGGTCGCGGTCATCGGCCACGGCCGCGACGCTGTGCACGCCCACCTGCGCACGGTCGAAGCCGCACTGGGTCGCGAGTTGCGCGCCGCCGTGCAGGTCGAGCAGCACGGCACCGGTCACGCGGTCTGCTGTGCGCTGGACATCCTGCCGGCGGGGCTGTCCGGGACGGTGCTGGTCAGCTACGGCGACGTGCCGCTGCTGGACACTCCCACGCTGTCCGGGCTGATCGCTGAGCACCATCGCACCGGACACGCCGCGACCGTGCTGTCCGCGGTGGTTGCCGACCCCACCGGCTACGGGCGGGTATTGCGTGACCCGTCAGGTGAGGTCACCGGCATCATCGAGCATCGTGACGCCACCCCCGCGCAGCGGGCCATCACCGAGATCAACTCTGGGGTGTACGCCTTCGACGCCGTGGTGCTCCGCGATGCGCTGAGCAAACTGGGTGTCTCCAACAGCCAGGGCGAGCTGTACCTGACCGATGTACTGGGTCTGGTCCGAGCCGATGGACTGCCGGTCGGCGCCCACCCATGCACAGATCCGTGGCAGGTGGCCGGTGTGAACGATCGGGTGCAGCTGGCCGCCCTGGGCGCCGAGTACAACCGGCGGCTGCTGGAGCGCTGGATGCGCGCCGGGGTCACCGTCATCGACCCGGCGTCAGTACGGCTGGACACCGACGTGCAACTGGCCCCCGACGTCGTGCTGCATCCGGGGGTTCAGTTGCAGGCTGGCACAGTAATCGGCCCGGGTGCCGCTATCGGTCCGGACTCGACCCTGTCCGGGTGCGCCATCGGCGCGGGTGCCATTGTGGTGCGCACCCATGCGGTCGGCGCTGTCGTCGCCGACGGGGCGCAGATCGGCCCGTTCGCCTACCTGCGGCCGGGCAGCCGGATCGGCACAGGGGCCAAGGTCGGCACCTTCGTGGAGACCAAGAACGCGGAGTTGGGGCCGGGGGCGAAGGTGCCGCATCTGAGCTACGTCGGGGATGCGACGATCGGGGAGGCCAGCAACATCGGCGCGGCAACGGTGTTCGTCAACTACGACGGGGTGGCCAAGCACCGCACCATCGTGGGTGCACACACCCGGACCGGTGCCGACAACATGTTCGTCGCCCCGGTGACCATCGGTGACGGCGCCTACACCGCGGCCGGCTCGGTGATCACCGAGGACGTGCCGGCGGGGGCACTGGCGGTAGCCCGCGGCCGCCAGCGAAACGTCGAGGGCTGGGTGAGCCGCCGGCGCCCGGGAACCCCGGCGGCGGAGGCAGCCAAGCGCGCCCAGCAGGCGGCACCACCACCCGACCAATCCGACGGTGACCAGACCCGGCAGGAGCAAGCATGAGCCTTTCCACGATGTCGGCGATCCCGAAGAAGAGCCTGATGCTCTTCTCTGGGCGCTACCACCCCGAGCTAGCCGAGGAGGTGGCCAAGCAACTCGACATCGCGGTCACCCCGCAGTCGGCCTACGCATTCGCCAACGGTGAGATCTTCGTCCGGTTCGAGGAGTCGGTCCGCGGTTGCGACGCCTTCGTCGTGCAGGCCCACGCCGCGCCGATCAACGACGCCATCATGGAGCAGCTGATCATGGTGGACGCGCTCAAGCGCGCCTCGGCCAAGCGGATCACCGTCGTGATGCCCTTCTGGGGCTACAGTCGCCAGGACAAGAAACATCGCGGGCGCGAGCCTATCTCTGCCCGGCTCATCGCCGACCTGTTCAAGGTCGCCGGCGCGAACCGGATCATGACGGTGGACCTACACACCTCGCAGATTCAGGGCTTCTTCGACGGCCCGGTAGACCATCTGTTCGCGCTGCCGGTGCTCGCCGACCACATCAAGAACACTTACTCCGGCCGTGAGCTGGCTGTGGTGTCACCGGACTCCGGCCGGGTGCGGCTGGCCGAGCGTTGGGCCGAGACCCTCGGCGGCACGCCGCTGGCGTTCATCCACAAAACTCGCAACCCTCGCATGCCGAACACGGCGGTCGCCAACCGGGTGGTCGGTGACATCGAGGGGCGGCTCTGCGTGGTAATCGACGACATGATCGACACCGGTGGCACGGTGGCCAGCGCCGTGCGGGCGCTCCTCGATGACGGCGCGACCGACGTGGTCGTCGCCGCAACCCACGGTGTGCTGTCGGATCTGGCTACCCAGCGGCTGTCCACCTGCGGCGCTCGCGAGATCATCTTCACCAACACGTTGCCCATCCCGGACGCCAAACGCTTCGCTGGGATGACGGTGCTGTCCATCGCGCCGCTGCTGGCCCGCGCGATCCATGAGGTCTTCGAGGACGGATCGGTGACCAGCCTCTTCGACGGCAACGCCTAACCCCGGTGTGTCCGGCTCTGGTGCCCGGTGTGTCCGGCTCTCCTGCCCGGGGTGTACGGCTCTGGTGTACGGGGTAGACGGGCCTGGTGCACGCCCATACGCCAAGCGTGCCTATACTCCATCGGGTTGCCTCGGCGAGGGAGAGCCCGGCGCTCTTCGTGATCGACGTGGCGGTGTCGCGCTCGCGATGTTCAAGCTAGGGCGCGCCCGTATCCGGTCACGAGGGCGGGGCGCCACCACCGCCGCAGGCCGCTGAGCTCGATCCAGCGTCACGCCCACCGGCGTCGCGCCTTGAACCTGCGAAGGAGTCCACAGTGTCCGAGGTCCGTCTCGCTGCCGAGCCGCGCACCGAGTTCGGCAAGGGCGCCGCCCGCCGCACCCGACGCGCCGGCAAGATCCCCGCGGTGCTCTACGGGCACGGTAGCGATCCGCAGCATGTGGCGCTGCCTGCGCTGGAGTTCGCGCGGGTGATGCGAGAACAGGGCAGCAACGCCGTGCTGAGCCTCGATGTGGGCGGTCAGCCGCAACTCGCGCTGACCAAGACTGTCACCGTGCATCCTCTCCGCCGCTACATCGAACACGTCGACCTGCTGATCATCCGGCGCGGCGAGAAGGTCGTGGTGGACGTCTACCTCGTCGTCACCGGCAACGCCGCTCCGGATACCCTGGTCACCCAGGAGCTGGTAACACTGCAGGTCGAAGCAGATGCGATGTCGATCCCCGATGAGTTCCAGGTCTCAGTGGAGGGCGCCGCGGTCGGCACCCGGGTGCTGGCCGGCGACGTCGTGCTGCCGCCAGGTGTGGAGTTGCGGACCGATCCGGAGTACCTCGTAGTCAACGTCGTCGGCGCACCGACCGCCGAAGACCTCGCAGCCGAGGATGAGCCCGGAGATGAGACGGCATCCGCAGCGGCTGGTCCCGGCGACGAGCAGGCCTGACCGGGCCCACGATGACGCCGTGACCGCGGACGGCACCACGGACCAAGTCGCCGGCGAGGTCGCCCTTGTAGTGGGTCTGGGCAATCCAGGCCCCAGCTACGCCAGCAACCGGCACAACGTCGGGGCCATGGTGGTCGATGATCTGGCCCGCCGGGTGGGTGGGCGCTTCAGGTCCCACAAGGCTGGGGCTGACGTCCTGGAAGCGCGGCTGGCCGGGCGGCGTGCGGTGTTGGCCCGCCCACGCTCCTTCATGAACGTCTCCGGGCCGGCGGTCGCGGCGACGGCGCGGTTCTTCAAGGTCCCCCCGACCGATGTGGTCGTCATCCACGACGACTTGGACCTCGACCACGGCGTGCTCAAACTCAAGCGCGGCGGCGGCGAGGGTGGGCACAACGGGCTGCGCTCGATCTCAGAGTCCCTGGGCAGCAGGGACTACCTGCGGGTGCGTTTCGGTATCGGCCGCCCGCCGGGCCGGATGGATCCGGCCGACTTCGTGCTGCGCGACTTCTCCGTCGTACAGCGCCGCGACCTGGACCTGTTGGTGGACCGCTGCGCGGACGCCGTCGAGCAGCTGCTCGCCCAGGGGCTGGCGGCCACCCAGAACCAGTTGCACTGATCCGGACACCAGGCGCCGACACACCGTGCAGGAGGTGCGGACACGCGGGGATTAGGGCTGTAGGTACGCCGCGATCCGGTCGCGGACCGCGGCGCGGCGCAGTTTTCCCGACGGTGTCTTGGGCAATGTGGCCGGCGGCAGTACCACCACAGCGCCGGGTCTGAGCCCTATCGCGTCGACCACCCGCGAGATGACCTCCTTGCGCAGGATGCGCTCGGCCTCGTTGTCTCCCGCCCGGTTGGACTCGACGGCCACCGCGAACGACTCCCGCCGTGCACCGGCGTCGAGGCGCACCGCTGCCACATTGCCCGGACGGACCCCCTCGGCCAGCCCCGCGGCTCGCTCGATGTCGGTGGGATAGACGTTGCGCCCGCCCATGATGATGACGTCCTTGCGCCGCCCGCAGACCACCACGTCGCCGTCGGCGAGGTAACCCTCGTCTCCGGTGTCCAACCACCCGTCGACATCCTGAGTGGGCCGCGCTCCTTCGACGGTCAGGTACTCGCGGGTCACCGAGTCGCCGCGCAGCCGGATCCGGCCGACCTCGCGCTCCACCAGCGCCCGGCCGTCCTCGGCGACGACCTGCACCTCCAGCCCGGGCAGCGGCGGGCCGAGCCGGGGGAAGGCCCGGATGTGCCGGTCCGACGGCCCAGCGGGGACGGCCACCCGGCGCGCCTCCAGCGCGTCGGCGTCCACTGTGTCCACCTGCATACCGACCCCCCGTGGCGCGAAGGAGGCCCCGACGGTGGTCTCGGCCATCCCGTAGGCGCACACCATGCAGCGCTGCGACAGCCCGAACCGCGCTCCGGCGGCGGTGAACGCCCGTACCGCAGCCGGATCGATGGGCTCGGCGCCGTTGAGCGCGAAGCGCATGCTGGACAGGTCAAAGCGCTCGTCGGTACCCGCCAGCCGGCGAGCCAGCAGCGCGTAGGCAAAGTTCGGCGCCGCGGTGACCGTGCCGCGGTGCCGGCTGATCAGCTCGGCCCACAGCAGCGGGCGGGACAGGAAGTCCGCCGGGGTCACCTTCACCAGCTCCAGGCCCAGCGCCATCGGCACGGTGAGGAACCCGACCATCCCCATATCGTGAAACAGTGGCAGCCAGGAGACCATGACGTCGCCGGCCGGATCGAGAGCGGCTGCCTGCGCCATCGCGGTCATGTTGGCGTAGAGGTTGCCGTGGGTGATCCGGACCGCCTTGGGTTCGGCGCTGGACCCGGAGGTGAGCTGCAGCAGCGCAGTGTCGTCCTCCCCCACCGGCACCGGCGTCGTGAGTCGCCGGGCGACCGGATCATCGAGATCGGTGAGCATCAGGTAGCTGATCCCGCGCTGGTCGAGCAGCACGGAAAGCCTGTCGAAGGGCGGCCCGAGTAGTACCAGCTTGGCGCCGATCATGCCGAGCACACCGACGGTGTCCGCGGCCCAGGCAGCCAGGTCGGAGCGCGGGGTGGGCTGGTGCAGCATGGTGACGCTGCCGCCAGCCAGCCAGACACCTTGCACTGCGGGAGCGACCAGTGCGGGGTCACCGGCCAGCACGGCGACCGCGTCTCCGGGATGGACACCGGGAGCCGTCCCGCCCATCAGGGTCCCGGCGGCCCGCAGGGCTTTCTCGTGCACCTGCGCCCAGGTGAGGCGGCGTGGCTGCGCAGGTTCACCGATGGTGATACCGCGGTCCGACCGGGGCGGGGAATCCGGCGCGCAGTGCGCCAACAGGGTGTCGACGAACCGGCTCACGTCCAGTCACCTTACGGGCGGGGTCGGCAACGTGCTCGCCGATGGTCATTTAACCTTCGGCGTCGGCGACCTCCAGCCAGCGGGTCTCCAGGTCATCCTTGGCCGCGAGCACCGCGCGTAGTTCGCCGTCCAGCTCGCGGAACGCGTCGGGGTCCGCGGCCTGTCGGGCGATCCGGCTCTGCAGCTCAGTTGCCTGGCTGGCCAACCGCTCCAGCTGCCGCTCCAGCCGGGCCAGCTCCTTGCGCGCGGTACGTGCCTCAGCGACCGCCATCGGTGGTCCGGTGCTGGTGACAGCCGGCGGGGTTACCTCGGACAAGCTGTCCCACCGCTGCAGGTACTCCTCGATGCCGCCGGGTAGCTGGGTGATCCGCCCGTCACCGAGCAGCGCCACCACGTTGTCACAGACCCGTTCGACGAGGTAGCGGTCGTGCGAGACCACCACGAGCGAGCCGGCCCAGCCGTCCAGCAGGTCTTCCAGCTGCTGCAGGGTGTCGATGTCCAGGTCGTTGGTGGGCTCGTCCAGCAGCAGCACGTTCGGCTCGGCCATCAGCAACCGGGTCAGCTGCAGCCGGCGCCGCTCCCCGCCGGACAGGTCCGCCACCGGGGTCCACTGCCGCGACGCCGGGAAGCCCAGCCGCTCGGCCAGCTGCGAGGCGGACAGCTCCTGACGGCCTATCGTGACCCGATGGGCGATGTCCTGCACCGCCTCCAAAACCCGCACGGACCCGGGTAGGTCCTCCAGTTCCTGCGTGAGGTGCGCCAGCCGAACGGTCGAGCCCTGCACGCGGCGGCCGGCGTCGGGCTCCTGATCGCCTGCGAGCAGCCGCAACAACGTGGTCTTGCCCGACCCATTGACCCCGACCAGCCCGATGCGCTCGCCAGGCCCGATCCGCCACGTCTGGGCCGCCAGCAGCGAACGGCCGGCCACGGTCACCGTGACGTCCTCGAGTTCCAGCACGGTGCGACCCAGCCGGCGCCGGGCGAAGGTGAGCAGCTCGACGGTGTCGCGCGGCGAGGGTACGTCGGCGATCAGTGCCTCGGCGGCCTCGATCCGGTAGCGCGGTTTGGAGCTGCGCGCAGGTGGTCCGCGGCGCAGCCAGGCGAGCTCCTTGCGGGCCAGGTTGCGCCGCCGGTCCTCGGCTGCCGCGGCCAGCCGGGTCCGCTGCGCCCGGGCGTAGACCCAGTCCGCGTAGCCCCCGTCGTAGCCGTCCACCCTGCCGTCGGTGACCTCCCAGGTGCGGGTGGCGACGGTGTCCAGGAACCACCGGTCGTGGGTTACCACCACCACCGCGCAGCGCCGCGCCAGCAGGTGCTCGGCGAGCCACCGCACGCCCTCAACGTCGAGGTGATTGGTCGGCTCGTCGAGCACCAGCAGGTCGAGCTCACCCGCCAGCGCGGCGGCCAGCGCGACCCGGCGCCGCTCCCCGCCGGAGAGCTCGTTCACCGGCCGGTCCAGCCCGAGCGACGGGATGCCCAGCCCGTCAAGCAGCCCACGCACCCGGGGGTCGCCGGCCCACTCATGTTCGGCGGTGACCCCCAGCGGATCCAGCACCGCCTGGCCGACGGTGACCTGGTCGGGCAGCTCGGTGCGCTGGGTGACCACCGCCGTGCGCAGGTCCCTGGTCCAGCTGACCCGGCCTGCGTCTGGTTCCTGGATTCCGGCGAGCACCTCGAGCAGTGTGGTCTTGCCGCCACCGTTGAGTCCGACGACACCGATCCGGTCTCCCTCGGCAACGCCGAGGGAGACGCCCGACAGCAGAGGGCGGATCCCGTGGGACTTCGAGACAGCCTCGAGATTGACGAGGTTCGCCATCAGGCGCGCGCGAGAGGTTCGGGGGGCGGCACCGGGCGCGGCTCCTCCACCACCCTCGCACCGGGCACCGGACCGCTGGCGACCCGGACGGTGCGGCAGACGCCGGCGCCGGCGAGCTCGGCGGCAACCCGGACCGCCGCGTCGGCGTCGACGCACAGGAACGCGCAGGTCGGTCCGGATCCAGACACTATGCCGGCCAGCGCTCCAGCCTCCACCCCAGCGCGCAGGGTGCGGCGCAACGCCGGACGCAGCGACACCGCCGCCGCCTGCAGGTCGTTGCCGAGCAGCAAGGCGAGCTGCCGAGGATCTCCCGAGGCAAGCGCCTCCAGCAGCGGCTCGACGCCGCCCAGCCGTGGTAGCGACGGACTCGGTGGCGACGAATCCCGTGGCGGGGAGCCGTGCGCCCGCAGCCGATCCAACTCTCGGTAGACGTCCGCGGTGAACAGGCCGCGGCGGTCCAGCGCGACGACCCAGTGGAAGGTGTGCCGGGCCAGCACCGGCACCAGGGACTCACCGCGCCCGGTGCCCAGCGCAGTGCCGCCGTGCAACGCAAACGGTACGTCGCTACCTAACCCGGCGGCGAGTCCGGCAAGCTCCTCACGGCTGATATCCAGGCGCCACAGCCCGGCCAGCCCGACCAGGGCGCCCGCCGCGTCAGCGCTGCCACCGGCCATCCCGCCGGCCACCGGGATGCTCTTGCGCAAGACAACCCGCACTGCAGGCCGGCGTCCGGAGTGCTCGGCGAGGGCAAGCACCGCACGCCACGCGAGGTTGCGGCGGTCAGTGGGCACCGTCCCGGCGCCCTCGCCGTACACCTGCACTCCAGGTTCATCGGTGGCCGCGACGGTCACCTCGTCGGTCACCGACAGCGCTTGGAACACGCTGACCAGCTCGTGATAGCCGTCCCAGCGCAGGTCTCCCACGGCCAGGTGCAGGTTGACCTTGGCCGGGACGCGCACGGTAACCGGTTGCGGCACAACGGCAAGCACGCCCCCAGAGTACGGGGAGTCTATGGACAGCCCGTGAGTGGCGATAAGGTTTATAGCTCGCATCGCCACTCACGGGCGATCCGCGCAAAGTCTGCGACGGTGAGCTGCTCACCGCGGGCGGTCGGGTCCACCCCGGCGGCGCGCAGCACCCGCTCGGCGTCGGCGGCCGAACCTGCCCAGCCGGCCAGGGCGGCCCGCAGCGTCTTGCGGCGCTGCGCGAACGCAGCATCAATGAGGGCAAAGACTTCCTCTCTGGGCACCGTGGACGGTGCCGGGCGCCGAGTCAGGGCGACCAAGCCGGAGTCCACATTGGGCACTGGCCAGAACACCCCGCGGGGCACCGGCCCGGCGCGGCGGACCTCGGCGAACCAGGCCGCCTTGACGCTGGGCACCCCGTAACTGCGGGTGCCCGGCGGGGCGGCAAGCCGGTTGGCCACCTCAGCCTGCACCATCACCAGCCCGCGACGCAGGCTCGGCAGCTCGGCCAGCAGGTGCAGCAGCACCGGAACGCCCACGTTGTAGGGCAGGTTCGCAACCAGCGCGGTGGGTTGCACACCACCGGCCGCCTCGACGATCTCCGCGCGTCGCACCCGCAGCGCGTCGGCGGTCAGTACCCGCAGGGCGCTGGCGTGGTCCCGGGCGCGATCGGCCACCGTGGCGGGTAGCGCGGCGGCCAGCAGCGGATCCACCTCCACCGCCAGCACCCGGTCGGCCGCGCCAAGCAGGGCCAGGGTGAGCGAGCCTAGCCCGGGCCCCACCTCGAGCACGACGTCGTCGGCGGCGAGGTCGGCCGCGGCCACGATCCGGCGCACCGTGTTCGCGTCGTGCACGAAGTTCTGCCCGAGCCGCTTGGTCGGGCGCAGCCCGAGCCGATCGGCCAGCTTGCGCAGATCAGCCGGCCCCAGCAGCTGACCGGACCCCGTCATGGAGACATAGTGAGGCACAACGGCCGACTGCTACCCCGACATGTCTCCATAACGGGCAGGGGCGGTCAGTCCAGGCCTAGACGCGCCGAGCAGGCCGGCCATGCGCTGTAACCGCCCCGACCGTCGCGGACCTTCTGCGCGACCGCAATCTGCTCGTCGCGACTGGCCTGGTGCGGGTAGGGGGCATACCGGCTACCACCGTTGGAACTCCAGGTGCCCTTGTCGAACTGCAGGCCGCCGTAGTAGCCGTTGCCGGTGTTGATCGCCCAGTTCCCGCCGGACTCGCATTGGGCGAGGCGGTCCCACACCGAGCCCTCGGCGGCCGCGGATCTCTTCCCGCCGACCCGGACAATGCTTGGTCGAGCCGGCGTGACCTGCTGGCTGGCGAGCTCTTCCCGGCCGGTCTCCTTGCCGTTTGTCAGGGTGACCTGGAAGGTGATGATCTTCTCGCCCGGTGCGCCAGGATCCTCGACGACCGTGTCGCCGTTGGACAGCTCGGGATCCCTGACCTTCTTGACCGGGGGCGGGACCGACCACCGCTCGGTAAGCTGCTCGGTGCGGATCCGGGTGACCTCCACGGTCATCCCGGGTAGCACGGGCGAGGCGGGTTCCGGGGTTACCG
The DNA here is from genome assembly GCA_050700115.1 of Pseudonocardiaceae bacterium. Lineage (GTDB taxonomy): Bacteria > Actinomycetota > Actinomycetes > Mycobacteriales > Pseudonocardiaceae. The sequence continues at coordinate 77,411 of JBOHGG010000021.1, read as the reverse complement.
TGTCCTGATCCTGCAACGGAACGCCCTGCAGGGTGAGCAGGTCACCGACCGAGAGCGCGGTGGAGTAAACCTCGCGGGCCGGCAGGCCACCGTCGAGCAGGGTGATCGGCCTGGAGATGCGCACCACCAGCGCCATACCCTCCAGCGGGATGCGCTTGGACCGATCAGCCGACAGCTCCATGTCCTCCGACCGCATCCCCACCTGCTGCAGCGCGTGGTCGACGGTGAGTGCGGTGGTCCACACCTCTCGCCGCGTCCCGTCGACGGTCAGAGCGAGGGGTCGGCCGCGCTTGAGCACGACACGGCTGCCGTCCTCGATGGGGCTGTTCGCCGACGGGGCCAGGGTGTCCTGGTCCTCCACGCGCAGGTCCGCCGATTCCAGCGCCCCCGACACCGACGTAGCAAACGTGTGGATGGTCCGCTGCTCCCCGTCCAGCTCGACGGTGATGGTCTTATCCATCGTGAGAGCCGCGGCAGTACCGGTCGGCAGGGCCAAGACGAGACCCACCAGGGCGCCCCGGACGAACGTGCGAGTGGCCACCAATGTCCAGTCGTCGCAGTTCCGGGCAGGGGGAGCACGAGAACACGCTGAAATGGACCGCCTACCTCGACACAGCAGCAGGCCCATCTACGGTCACCGGCCGCACGGCCTCATCGCCGCTGGTCGTGCCGCGCGTACCCGAACCCGGGAACTTCCCACCCCGGCTGACAGTGACGGAACGGTAACGGCATGTAGCCGCATGGGCAAACAACCCGCCGGTAGGTGTCGCCGACCAGCCACTCACGATCGGTGAGCGGTATCGGTCGCGCCGAACTAGGCCGAACTATGCAGCCAGGCGCCCGAATCCGAAGACCCGCTCGGCGGTGGCGGAGCTCGACGCGGCCAGCTCCGCCACATCCTGCCCACGCAACACAGCGAGGTCGGCGACTGTGTAGGGCAGGTTGACCGGCTCGTTGGGCTTACCGCGGTGCGGATGCGGGGTGAGGAACGGGGCGTCGGTCTCCACCAGCAGCTGTCCGTCGGGAACCAGCACCGCCGCCTCGCGCAGTGCGCGAGCATTGCGGAAGGTGACGGTGCCGGAGAAGGACAGCACGTAACCGGCGTCCACGCAGGCCCGTGCCATCGCGGCGTCCCCGGAGAAGCAGTGGAAGATGACCGTCTCCGGCGCACCTTGCTCAGCCAGCACGGCGAGGACATCGCTGTGGGCATCTCTATCGTGGATCATCAGCGGCTTGCCGACCCGCTTGGCCAGATCGATGTGCCATCGATAGGCCTCCCGCTGCGCCTCGGGCGGTGAGCAGGCCGGATCGACTCGCGTCCAGTAATAGTCCAGGCCGGTCTCCCCCACAGCGACCACCCGGGGTTGGCGCACGAGCCGCTCGAGCTCGGCGCGGTCGGCGTCGGTCATCGTCGCGGTGCGGGTGGGATGCAGTGCCACCGCCGCGAAGACCCGGTCGTCCCAGCTCGACGCCTGCACCACCCAGCGCGCCGCAGCCATGTCGTCGGCCACCGTCACCACCGCTGAAACCCCCACCGCCGCGGCCCGGTCCAACGCCGCGCGAACCCCCACCGGATCAGTGGCGCCACAGGCGTCCAGGTGCGTATGCGCATCCACCACCGGCGCCGGCAGCGCCGGCGGAGCCGGCGGTAGCTCGCTCACATCGGGCTCCTCTGCCTTCCCTGCATTCAGCGGGCTCAGCGGGGTAAATGAGTACCGAATTACCCCGCTGAGCCCGCTGAATGCGGGGAAGCACGCGGGTCAGGATTGGATGGGTGCCCAGTCGGGGCCGGTGTCGCCGAGGGTGGGGGGCAGTTTGGTGAACAGGGGGGTGGGTTTGGATAGGGGGCGGCCTACCTCGATCGGGATGGTGGTCCAGCGCGCCTGCTCAGCGGCGTAATCCCCGGTGAGCACCGGGTAGTCCGGTCCGGCGCCGTCGACGACCGCAGTGATCTCCGCAACCTCGCGGATCTGCGGCTGGGCCGACCACACCCCGGAGCCGCCGAGCTGCTCGTGCACCCGCTGGGCCGCGTGCGGCAGGAACGGGGTGAGCAGTGTGTTGACGTCGGAGACGACCTGCAGTGCGGTGTGCAGGATGGTGTCCCGGCGCTCCGGGTCGTCCTTGCGCTTCCACGGTTCCTGCTCGGACAGGTACTTGTTGGCTGCGCCCACCACCCGCATCGCCTCGCTGATCGCCGCCTTGAATCGGTTGCGCTCCAGCAGTCCCCCGATGATGCCGAAAGCCGCCCGTGAGGTGGCCAGCAACTCCGAGTCGGCTGCCTCCAGGGTCGACGGCCGTGGCACCGCCCCGACGTTGTTGTGGGCCATCGCGATCGAGCGGTTGACCAGGTTGCCCCATTCGTTGGCCAGCTCGAAGTTGATCCGGCGGACGAACTCATCCCAGGTGAAGTCGGTGTCCTGGGTCTCGGGGCCGGCCACCGAGATGAAATAGCGCAGGGTGTCCGGCCCGAACTCGCGCAGGAAGTCCCCGACATAGATCACCGTGCCGCGGGAGGTAGAGAACTTCGACCCACTCATGGTGAGAAACTCGCTGGACACCACCTCGGTAGGCAGGTTCAGCGTGCCGAAAGCCCCGGGCTCGCCGCCGCGATCACCTGCCCCGTTATGGCCGAGCAGCATGGCGGGCCAGATCTGGGAGTGGAAGGTGATGTTGTCCTTGCCCATGAAGTAGTAGGAGCGGGCGTCCGGGTCGCACCACCATGCCTGCCACGCGTCCGGGTCGCCCGAACGCACCGCCCACTCCACCGACGCCGACAGATACCCGATCACGGCGTCGAACCAGACGTAGAAGCGCTTCATCGGGGCGTCGCGCCAGCCGTCCAGTGGGACCCGCACGCCCCAGTCGAGGTCACGGGTGATCGGGCGGGGGCGCAGGTCGTCGAGCAGGTTCAGCGAGAAGTTGAGCACATTGGGTCGCCACTCGGTGCGGGTGGACAGCCATCCCCCGAGCGCCTTGGTGAACGCCGGCAGGTCGAGGAACAGGTGCTCGGTCTGCACGAACTGCGGGGGCTCGCCGTTGATCCGGGACCGCGGGTTGATCAGGTCCGCGGGGTCGAGCTGGTTACCGCAGTTGTCGCACTGGTCGCCGCGTGCGCCGTCGTAACCGCAGATCGGGCAGGTGCCCTCGATGTAGCGATCGGGCAGGGTACGCCCGGTGGACGGACTGATCGCGCCGAGCGCGCTGCGCGAGAGCACGTAGCCGTTGCGGTGCAACGCAAGGAACAGCTCCTGCACCACCCGGTGATGGTTGGCCGTGGTGGTGCGGGTGAACAGGTCGTAGGACAGGCCCAGACCCTGCAGGTCTGCCACGATCATGCGGTTGTACTTGTCGGCGAGCTCGCGGGGCGTGACGCCCTCGGCGTCAGCCTGTACCTGGATCGGGGTGCCGTTCTCATCGGTTCCCGAGATCATGAGCACCCGGTTGCCGGCCATCCGCTGGTAGCGGGAGAAGATGTCGGAGGGGACACCGAAGCCGGAGACGTGGCCGATATGCCGCGGCCCGTTGGCGTAGGGCCAGGCCACGGCGGTCAGGACGGGTGCGTTCATAGCTCCCAGCCTATGGGCCGGAGCCCACGACCTGCCGGCCAGGGCCTTGGCGTTCGCTCTCGCCTCTCCCGTGCCATCGAAGGATCATCACGCCGTCGGGGGCGCGTCCAGCAGCGGGCGGAGCAAGGTCCGCAGCCGCTGGATCCCGAGGGATATCCGCGATTTCACGGTGCCCAGCGGGATCTCGACCAGCTCGCTGATCTCGCGATAGGTGTAGTCGCCGTAATAAGCCAACAGCAGTGGTTGGCGCTGCTTAAGGGGCAGCCGGTGCAGGGCCGCGCGGATTTGGCCGGCGAACATCGACTCGAGCGCAGCCTCATCGGCGCCCGGGCCAGCGGGAAAGTCGTCGTCGACACTGCTCGGGACGGTCCGGCGGTGCGCTGTGTGTTCTCGGCGCACCGCGTCCACGGCCTTGTGGTGGACCACGGTGAGCAACCAGGCGGGGAAGGTGCCCCGGGCTGGGGTGTAGCGCGAGTGCTCGCGCCACAGCATCAGGAATACCTCCTGTACAACTTCTTCGGCCAGGCCCTGATCGCGGCAGGTCCGCTGTGCCACGGTATGCACGAGGCGGGCGTAGCGCTCATAGAGGAGCCGCATGGCGTGTGGATCACCCGCATCGAGCCGGGCGAGGAGATCTGCGTCGGGCGGCCCGTCTGCGGGGTTGGCCGGCGCGCGCGGTCTGGTCCGGGACGGCCCCACGGCCGCAGGTCGGGCAGCGGCGCTCACCTTGAGCACGAGCAGGGTCCTCCCCGAGGAATCGGTCCGATGAGTGGCGACCTACGTTGCATCTCTACTAGACGGCGGTCCAATGCGCGGGCTTGCTCATGCTGCCCGTACCGGCATCTCGTATTCTTTCTCTGCCATAACAGACCCTCTTTCATCGAAGTACTGTAGTCGTTTGATCTGCCGAAATCACTGAGTCGACCGGGGCCGCAAGGGACACACACCCAGGCCTACTCCTCCACGCCATACTCGATGGTTGCGGCGCTGATATGCTCAGGGTCGCTCCAGAACGAGCGCAGCTAAGATTCCCACATAAACAGCAGCCTACCACGCTCGATGCCATAAAGGAGCGGTGGACCGCGCTGGACGCCGATTTTAAGCACCACCCGGACGTCGGGATCCAGCGTAGTCTGCCTGGACTCGGTCTGATCTTTGGCGCCCAGATGCTCGGCGATCTCGGTGATGACCGGACCCTCTTTTTTAATGCTTCCGGCTGACGTGCCGAAGCCGGAAGCGCTCCGATCACCCGCGCCTGCGGAAAAAGCGCAGTGGTACTGCTGCGGCGATCCGGCAACCGCCAGTTCCACGACGAGATCCCCCCGATATCGTGATCAGCCCGGCGCGGCGAAACCGGCCCTGACCTGCGTTCTCGGCACTCAGACTCCACCACATCCGGCCCCTGCAACAAGACCCGAAGGAAACCGTGCGCTCAACCCGACCCTCAGGTGGGGGGTGCGATCCGGCCCGGATCGTGCCGGCCGCCGATCCGGGGTCGGCCTGCTTGCCGGGGAGCCCGGCGACCATCGGTGAATGTCTCGCGATGGCCGCACCGCCCCGTTGATCAAGGCGATATCGAAGCGGAGCGGGAAGCCCCGAGCGCTCGCCACCGCTGCCAACCCGGCCAGGCCGCCGGGTGCGAAACGGGTTATTGGCGATTGCGGAAAACTCCGGAAAGCCCGGTGCTCAAGTACGTGTTAGCGTCGGAGATCTGCGTCACAGTGGACGCCCTTTACGGAGGGTAGGTATATGCCGATGCCGACCGGGACCGCAGCTACGCCGACACGCCGACGACCGTGACCCTGCAGGCGCCGACCGTTCGCGACCTGCCGGACGCGCTGCACGAGGGCGAGCAGTTCGCCGCGAAGCTGGACGGTCGCTGGCCGGCCGTCTTTCTCGACTACGACGGGGTGTTGACCCCGATCGTCGATCGACCCGAGGACGCAGTCATGTCCGACGGGATGCGGGAGGCCGTCCAGGCCCTGGCGCAGCGCTGCTCGGTGTGCGTGGTCAGCGGCCGGGACCGACCCGTCGTGCAGCGCATGATGGGCGTCGACAACCTGGTGGTGGCGGGCAGCCACGGCTTCGACATCTGGAGTCCGCACGAGGGCACCATTGCCCACGACGCCGCGACCGGCTTCGAAGACCTGATCTCCGCGGTCACCGACCAGCTCCGGGCCGAGGTCGAAATGATTCCGGGTGCGGTCGTCGAGCCGAAGCGGGCCTCGGTCGCGGTCCACTACCGGCTCGCTGATCCGGAGCACCACGCGAAGGTCACCGCGGTGGTGGACGAGTTGCTGGGAGAGTACTCCGGGCAGCTGAAGGTCACCCCCGGGAAAATGGTGTACGAGCTCCAACCGAAGATCGACTGGCACAAGGGTAAAGCCGTCCTGCACCTGCTGCACGCCCTGGACCTCGACGCCGACGATGTCGTGCCGCTGTACCTCGGGGACGACATCACCGACGAAGACGCCTTCCGGGCGCTAACCGGAAGGGGCGTCGGCATCATCGTCGGTCACCCAGAAGATCCGGAGGTGGCGAACCGGCCCACCGCCGCCGACTTCGTCCTGGAGTCCACCGTTGAGGTGGAGCAATTCCTCAACACGCTGGCCCGCTGACACAACCCTTCGGGGAGGGGACCCGTGCCGGACTTCACACTCGTCTACGACGACTTCGACCCCGCGCAGGAAGGTCTGCGTGAGGCCCTGACCTCGACCGGCAACGGCTACTTCGCTACCCGGGGAGCGGCCGAGTGGGAGGACGCGAACGCGGTCCATTACCCGGGCACCTACGCCCACGGCTGCTTCAACCGGGAGACGACCATCCTCGGCGGTCGCCCGGTCCTCAACGAGGACCTGGTCAACCTCCCCAACTGGCTGCTGCTGAAACTGAGGATCGAGGGGGAGGAGGCGATCCGGCTCGACAACGTCGAGGTGCTCTCCTATCGCCACTCCTACGACATCCGCAATGCCATGGTGGAACGCGAGATCCAGTTCCGCGACCGCGCCGGCCGCGAGACGACCCTGCGCAGCCGCCGATTCGTGAGCATGGCCAACAGCCACTTGGCCGGTATCGAGTGGACGGTGACCCCGGACAACTGGTCAGGCCGCGTGGAAGTGATCTCCGGGCTTGATGGTCGCGTGACGAATCACATGGTTGCCCGCTACCGCGAGCTCGAGGGGCGTCATCTCAATCCGGTGTCTCCTCGTACGTTCGGCCCGGAGATCATCGCCCTGAAGGTGCAGACCCGGCAGTCGAACATCTACATCGCCGAAGCCGCGCGCACGCGCGCCTTCCGTGTCTTTTCCGGCGGTGAGGGTGACCGGCCACTCGGGGTTGTACGCAGCCTCTACCAGATGGAGGACTACATCCAGCAGGTCCTCGCCTTCGACGTCGAGCTGGGCAGCCCGGTGCGCGTGGAGAAGATGATCTCGCTGTTCACCTCCCACGACAACGCGATCACCGAAACCCTGGCCGCCGCCGGAAAGCACGTCGCGCGCTGCCCGGACTTCGCCGCAGCGCTGACCGAGCACGAGTCGGCGTGGACCGAACTGTGGGACGTCGGTGACATCGAGCTGCCCCGCGAGCCCCGCGTGCAGTTGTTGCTGCGCTTCCACGCCTCCCATGTGCTGCAGGTGTGCTCGAGGCACACTGCCCGGCACGACGCGGGCGTTCCGGCTCGGGGGCTCAATGGCGAGGCCTACCGCGGGCACGTGTTCTGGGACGAGCTCTACGTCTACCCCTACCTCAGCTTCCGGCTGCCAGAGATCACCCGTGGGCTGTTGATGTACCGCTACCGCCGCCTCGCCGAGGCGCGGGCCGCGGCCCGGGAGGCGGGCTACCGGGGTGCGATGTTCCCGTGGCAGAGCGGCAGCGACGGTTCCGAGGAGACGCAGGTCGTCCACCTCAACCCGCTGTCCGGGCAGTGGCACCCCGACCACAGCCACAACCAGCGCCACGTCAATGCGGCGATCTTCTACAACGTCTGGCAGTACTACCAGGTCACCGACGACCTGGCGTTTCTCCGCGACTACGGCGCCGAGGTCATGCTCGAGATCGCACGCTTCTGGGCCTCGATCGCGCACTACAACCCCGAGCGCGACCGGTATGAGATCCACGGGGTGATGGGGCCCGACGAGTTCCACGAGCGCTACCCCGGTGCCGAGGAAGCCGGGCTGCGCAACAACGCCTACACCAACCTGATGGTGGCCTGGATCGTCGACACCGCCCCGCGGGTGCTCGACCTGCTTCCGCGGAGCCGCCGGGCCGCACTGCGGGTCCGCCTCGGGCTGACCGACGACGAGCTGCGCACGTGGGATGAGATGAGCCGCACGATGTTCGTCCCGTTCCACGGCGCCCAAGACGCGGGCGACATCGTCAGCCAGTTCGAGGGCTACGCCGATCTCGAGGAGCTGGACTGGGAGCGCTACCGCGCCGAGCACCCCAACATCGGGCGCCTGGACCGCATCCTCAAGTCCGAGGGCGACGACCCCAACCGGTACCAGCTGGCCAAGCAGGCCGACGTGGTGATGCTGTTCTTCCTGTTCTCTGGCGACGAACTTCGCGAGCTGCTGGAAAGACTCGGGTACGGCTATGACCCCGACCTGGCGCGGCGAACCATCGACTACTACGACCAGCGCACTTCCCACGGCTCGACCCTGAGCCTGGTCACGCACGCCGCCGTGCTCGGCGGCCTGGACCCGGAGAGCTCGTGGAAGCGCTTCCTCGTCGCGCTGGAGAGCGACGTGGGTGACGTGCAGGGCGGCACCACCAAGGAGGGCATCCACATGGGCGTGATGTCCGGCACACTGGATCTCCTGCAGCGCAGCTACGTCGGCGCCCGCGTGCGCGATGGGGTCCTGCACTTCGACCCGACGCTCACCGACCGGCTCGACGGGCTCACGTTCCCGATGCAGTTCCGCGGTACGTCGATCAGGGTCAGTATCTCGGGCGATGAGCTGACGGTGCACACCCTGGCCGAGGGCTTCAGGCGGCCCATCCGGATCGGCATCGGCGACGAGGTCCGAAAGCTGGCCGCCGGTGAGGAGTGGGTAGCGTCGCTGCGCCAGGAGTGTGATCTCCGGGCGAGTGTCCGGACAGCTCAGACCACACCGGGAAAAGGAGCGATCGTGCCGACACGAGGTTTTGAGGCCGCGATCTTCGATGTTGACGGCGTGCTGGTCGACTCCCCGCACGAACGAGCGTGGCAGGAGTCGCTGCGTGAGCTGATGGAGAACGACTGGGCCGACATCGCGGACCAGACGTCGTGGTCCGACGAGCGCTTCACGCCGCAGGTCTACCAGCAGGTGATATCGGGCAAGCCTCGGATGAGCGGGGCGCTGGCGGCCCTGGAGTACTTCGAGGTTCCCAACGCCGCCGAGCGGGTGGACGCCTACGCCGCGAACAAGCAGACCAGGGTCGTCAAGCTCATTGAGGCCGGCGAGTTCGAGGCTTACCCCGACGCGTTGCGTTTCCTACTGGCCGTGCGGGACGCGGGAATCCCGGTGGTGGCGGCGTCGTCGTCGAAGAACGCTGGGCTGTTCCTCCGCCAGATCCGGCTCGACACCTTCGCTGCGGAGCAGGGCCTGCACTACGACTTCCTGCGGCCCGGCCTGAGCCTGCTGGAGTTCTTCGACGTCGACATCTCCGGACGCGACTTCGCCCAGGGCAAACCGCACCCGGAGATCTTCCTGACCGGAGCCGCCGAAGTCGGCGTCGCCCCGGAGCACTGCTTCGTCGTGGAGGACGCAGTCAGCGGCGTGCAGGCGGCCAAGGCCGGTGGCATGGCGGCGTTAGGTCTGGCCCGAGCCGACGACACCGAGCTCCTGGCGGCCGCGAACGCCGATCTTGTCGTCACGTCGCTGGATGGGGTCGACGTCGCGGGCCTGCGCGAGCACCAGCTCCGGCGCACGTCCTGAGGCGGATCGAGGCAGAAGCTCACCGGGTGATCAACGCGTCCAGGATGAGGGTGATGCCGACTGGGCTGGGGATGGTTACGGTGCCTGAAACGTCTCCGGCAACATGCTCGTAGTTCCCGTCGACCAGGGTGTAGGCAGTGAGGGTGACTGGCTTGTCGAGGTCGACGAGCCAGTAGTGCGGGATACCGGCGTCAGCGTATTCGTACACCTTGGTCACGCGATCGGTGGTGCCGGTGCCCGGCGAGATGATCTCAACGGCGACCAGGACATCGGCCGCCTCCAGCCGGGAGGGATTCGCGGCCGCGCGGACCTCGCGGGTGATGACGATGTCGGGAGCCCGCACGGTCGGCGGCTCGCCGGCCTTCACCAGGACCTCCACGTCGGGCAGCACAGTCAGCTCAGCAGGTAGCTGGTTCTCGATCTGGCTGCACAGCTTCCACATGGCCCGCTGGTGCAACGGCGCCGGCCTGGGAACCACCAGCAAGACCCCTTCGACCAGCTCGTAACAGCGCGACGTGTCCTGCGGGAGAGCGTCCCACTCGGCGAGAGTGAGCAGGTGATCGGGCCAGGACGCGGCGGTCATCGCACTCCCTCCGGGAGCTTGTCCCGACATGGGAGAAGGGCCCGCCGACGCAAGGTTGACTGGAGTTCCGAGCAACTCTCGAAGCAGCGGATCATACGTCGGCCACGCCGCCTTCCCAGGTGATGCGCAGTCGCCCTTCGACGGTGGCAAACTGCGCACCCAAGGACCCAATTCCACATCTCGTCGCGCCGTCGAGTCCCAGTTGGCGGCGCTCGGCGAGCATCGCCTCCGGCACCTCGAGCAGTACGGCCCTCATATGTGCAGGTTACCCATGCCAACAGCAACAGACAGCTAACAGATACAAGTGTTGGCTGCAGACTTAGGGGGGTGCGGCCCACGCGGGCGCAGATTACCAACGGGTGCGAATGTTAGGTTGCATACCCTGAGCAGCGTGTCCTCCACTCAGCTGCTCGTGCCCGGCGTGGTCCGGATGTCGGCGCCAGTGCACGGCTACAACGTCCGGCACGCTGCTCCCCCGCCTGATCCGGCACGACACCTTCGCCGCAGAGCAGGGCCTACCCGCTGCCGCTGTATGCGGGTCTGGCGTTCGTCACCGCGCTGCACGCCAGTGTCTCTCACCGAAAGTTGCGCTGCCCGGCACGTCTACAACAGATCCCACCCACCTCCTCAAGGGGCTGGTGGGACTGATGAGACCAGCGCCAAGGCCGGTTCGGGGAGATCAGCGGGCGACGGTGGTGAGGAAGGCGTGCCAGGCGGGGGTGGGGACGGTCAGGGCGGGGCCGTGGCGGTCCTTGGAGTCGCGCACCTGCACGCCCTCTGGCGCGGGCGCGATCTCGACGCAGTCATCACTATTGGAGCTGTAGCTGCTGGCGCGCCAGCCGACCTCGACGCAGGCGCCGCCGTTGGCGCTGTAGCTGCTGGTGTGCCAGACGATGCCGTCCGGCTCAGGCGCGGTCATCATGGTCCTCTCGATCCGCGTAGAGCTCGGTTGCCAGGAGGGCAATCAGCTCCTGTGATTCTCCCTCTTTCAGGGCAGTCTCGGCCAGCGCTGCCAGGATGTACTGGTAGGCGGCGATCTCCTCGCGCCGCTCCAGGAACAGGCAGGAGGTCTGGCTGTCCAGGTAGGCCACCGGCTTGAACTCGGCGAACTCCATCAGCTGGAACGACCCGGCGGTCGCGGCGTGGCCTCCGAGCGCAGCAGGCACCACGCGCAACGTGAGGTAGGGACGCACCGACATCCGCAGCAGGTGGTGGAGCTGGTCGGACATCACCACCGACCCGCCGATCGGCAACCGGAGCACGAACTCGTGTAGGTAGAAGGTGAAGCGCGCCGGGTGGTTCCGGCTGAACAAGCTCTGGCGGGCCAGCCGAGCGGCCACCCGATCCTCGATCTCGGCGGCCGGCACCGTCCGCGAGTCCTGGATGACCGCGCGGGCGTAGTCACCGGTCTGCAGCAGGCCAGGCACCAACGTCGACTGAAACTCGCTGATCGCGACGGCCTTGTCCTCGTGGTCGATCAGGGTGACAAGCTGTTGGGGCAGCCGGGAGCCGTGCTGCTGCAGCCAGCCGGGGGTGTGCTGGTCCTGGCACAGGGCAAGCAGCCGGTCGCGCTCAGGACCGGTCACCCGGCACAGCGCGAGGAAGGCCGCAACGTGCAGTTGGCTGGCGTTGCGCTTGCCGGACAGCAGCCGGGATACCCAGCTCGGTGACCAGCCGAGTTGATGTGCAGCCTGCCGGCCGTTGAGCCGGGCCCGTTGCATCGCCTGCCGAAGTCCCTCGCCGAGCTCCCGGCTACGTACCGTAGGTTCGTGATCGCGCATGATGACCTCCCTCGGCGACGGTAAACCCACATGGCGCAGCATGCCAGCCAACTTTCGTCGAAACGAAACTCTTGCGTGACTAGCGGTCAACGGTATTGCCTCCGTAGCGGTAGCGCCCCGTGCGGCGTGGACGGCCAGCGGTTACCGTGAAGGGGCGTGCTCCTAGCACGTCAGCAGCCGATCAGCCGAGGTGAAGGACGTCGCGGATGGATAACCACCCGCACGTCCAAGTGGCGATCATCGGCTCCGGATTCGCCGGGCTGGCCATGGCGATCCAGCTCAAGCGCCACGGCACCGCAGACTTCGTGGTGCTGGAACGCGCCAGCGACGTCGGCGGGGCCTGGCGGGACAACACCTACCCGGGCTGCGCCTGCGACGTGCCGTCCACCCTGTACTCCTTCTCCTTCGCTGCCAATCCGGACTGGACTGCCAGCTTCTCCCCGCAGCGAGAAATCCACCACTACCTGCGGGACTGCGCGCGTCGCTTCGGACTGCACAACCACCTGCGGCTGCGCCACGAGGTACTCGCCGCCCACTGGGACTGCGACCGCGCGCTCTGGTCGATCGAGACCTCTCGCGGCAGGTTCACCACGACCGTATTGGTGTCGGCGACTGGTCAGCTCAGCGAACCCGCGCTACCCCAGCTGCCCGGCCTCGAGCGATTCACCGGGACGGCGTTGCACACCTCCCGCTGGGACCACTCGCTGGACCTCACCGCAGCCAAGGTCGCGGTGATCGGCACCGGCGCCTCAGCGGTGCAGCTGATCCCCGCGATTGCCGACCGAGTCGCCGCATTGCACGTCTTCCAGCGCACCGCTGCCTGGGTGTTGCCGCAGCACAACCGGGTACGCAACGGCTTCGAGCACCGTGTCTTGCGGGCCTTGCCCTGGCTGCAGCGTGCTGCGCGATCCGCGCTGTACTGGGGGCGGGAGTGCGCGTTGATCGGCTTCACCCACCCCCGGATCATGCAGGTGGTCGCCCTGCTCGCTCGGCTGCACCTGCGGCGCCAGGTGCCCGACGCCGCGCTGCGCGCCGCGCTGACCCCGACGTACGCGATGGGATGTAAGCGGGTGGTGCGCTCCAGCACCTTCTACCCCACGCTGAGCCGCGAACACGTGGAGCTGGTGACCGAGGAGATCCGCGAGGTGCGGGAGCACTCGGTGATCACGGCCGACGGCACCGAGCGCCAAGTGGATGCCCTCGTCTTCGGCACCGGCTTCCGCGCCGCCGAGATGCCGATGGCGCGGCTGATCCACGGACGGGACGGGCGGCTGCTCGCCCGCGAGTGGCAGGACACCGGTGCACAGGCCTACCTGGGCACCACTGTGGCCGGGTTCCCCAACCTGTTCCTGCTCACCGGCCCGAACAGCGCGCTGGCCCACAACTCGGTAGTGCTGGGGATCGAGACCCAGGTCAGCTACGTGCTTGACGCATTGCGCGTGATGCAGTCCCACGAGCTGGCGGCGGTGGAGGTCCAGCCCCAGGTCCAGGAGGCCTTTGTGCGCGAAGTCCAGGACCGGATCGCGGGAACGGTGTGGGTGACGGGCGGTTGCCGCAGCTGGTTTCTCGACGCCGCTGGCCGTAACACCACCGTCTGGCCCTGGTTCACCGCCCGTCTCCGCCGCCTGACCCGCCGCTTCGACCTTGAGAACTACCAGCGCCAGACCAGCCACATGGAGGCTTGTCGTTGCTGAATTACCCGCGGGAGCTACCACAAGTATCCAGGTGTGTCACCGTAGGCGAGCGAGAAGAATGACGCGGTGACGCGCAACCCGGTGCGGACCCACGTGTGGGCGCTTGATGGCGACGCCGAGCCGTGGGACGTGCTGCCGGTGCTGGCGCAGCGGTCCCGCCGGCGCCGGTTGCCACCGCCGGCTGCCCTGATCGGTGACTGGTTCGGCGGGGCGGCCGTGATCGCCCCTTCGGTGCGGATCCGGGCGGTGCCCGCTGTTCGGGCCTTCCCGCAGGGCAGCGCAGGCGAGGTTGGCGGGCCCGTCGGAGGTGGATGGATCGGCTACCTCGGCTACGGACTGGCCGACCCGCGGCCCGCCGTGCGCCGGCTTCCCCTGGCCGCCTGCGGTTGGGCAGATCATGTGCTGCGCCGCGACAACGCCGGGCGCTGGTGGTTCGAGGCGCTGAGCGAACCGGGTCCCTCGCTGATCGCCGAGCTTGCCGGGATCGTGGCGTGCGCCGGCGCTGCACCGCAGCGGCGGCAGTGGCGCTGTAGTGACCTCGACGCCCCCGATCCCGAGGACTACCGCAAGGCCGTACGGCTGGCCAGGGAGGAGATCGCGGCGGGCGAGATCTACCAGGTCAACGTATGCACCAGGTTCGAGGCGCGCTTCGCAGGCGATCCGGTAGAGGTCTTCGCCGCGGGGGTCGCCCAGCAGCGCCCGCGGCGGGCGGCGCTGGTGACCGGTCGGTGGGGCGCGGTGGCGTCGCTGTCCCCCGAGCTGTTCCTGGCTCGCCGGGGCCGGTCGGTGCGCACCGCACCGATCAAGGGCACGCTGCCCCGGCGAGGACCCTCGGATGCGGGCAACGCCGCGGCGCTGCGGGCGTCAGCCAAGGACGTCGCGGAGAACGTGATGATCGTCGACATGGCCCGAAACGACCTGGGCCGGGTGTGCACCACCGGCAGCGTCACTGTGCCGCAACTGCTCGACGTCCAGCCGCATCCGGGGGTGTGGCACCTGGTGTCCACCGTCACCGGGCAGCTCGCGGCGGGGACCGACGATGCCGCCGTGCTAACCGCGACCTTTCCGCCCGCCTCGGTCACCGGCGCACCCAAGCATCGGGCGCTGGAGGTGATCGCCGCGCTGGAGCGGGGCCCGCGCGAGGTGTACTGCGGCGCGGTGGGGATGGCCTCGCCGGTCGCGGGCACCGAGTTCAACGTGGCCATCCGGACCCTGGAGTTCCACCGCGACCGGGTCTGGTTCGGCGTGGGTGGCGGCATCACCGCCGACTCCGATGCCGACGCCGAATGGGCGGAATGCCACACCAAAGCCGCCCCCCTGCGGGCGCTGTTGCGCTTGTGAGTGGCGAGGTGACCGATGGCTCGCATCGCCACTCACGGGTTGTCCACAAGGTGGCGCCAGAGGAACTCGTAGGCCAGGGCGGACATGAAGGCCGCCTGCTCGTTGTCCGCCGCGCCGCCGTGGCCGCCCTCGATGTTCTCGTAGTAGCTGACCGGCAGGTCGTACTCGCGCATCCGCGCCACCAGCTTGCGGGCATGTCCGGGGTGTACCCGGTCGTCGCGAGTGGAGGTGGTGAGCAGCGTCGGCGGGTAGCGGCGGCCGGCGTGCAGCTGGTGGTACGGAGAGAAGCGCAGCAGGTGCTCGCGTTGCGCCGGGTCGTCGGGGTCGCCGTACTCGGCGGTCCATGAGGCGCCGGCCAGAAGCTCGTGGTAGCGCAGCATGTCGAGCAGCGGGACCGCTGCGACGATGGCTCCGAACAGTTCCGGGTACCGGGTGAGCATCACGCCCATAAGCAGCCCGCCGTTGCTACGGCCCTCGGCACCCAGACGGGGCGGCGTGGTGATGCCGCGAGTGACCAGATCCCGGGCCACGGCGGCGAAGTCTTCGTACACCAGGTGGCGGTGGCGCTTGAGCGCGGCGGAATGCCAGCGCGGGCCGTACTCGCCGCCGCCGCGGATGTTGGCGACGACGTAGCAGCCGCCGCGGGCCAGCCACGCTCGGCCGCGGGCACCGCCGTAGCCGGGTTGCAGGGAGATCTCGAAGCCGCCGTAGCCGTACAACAGCGTGGGCCAACCTCCCAGCGGCACGGCCGAGTCGGGCGCCACCACGAAGTACGGGATCCGGGTGCCGTCGTCGGAGACCGCGAAGTGCTGATGCACGGCGAGACCCTCGCCGTCGAACAAGAACGGTTCCTGCTTGAGCGCAACGGCCGGACCAGCGCCGATGGTCCCCATGGCCAGTGTGGACGGGGTCAGGAAACCGTTGATGTCGAGCAGGTATTCGTCATCGGTGTCCGGGTCGGTGCCGTACGCGCTCGCGCTGCACAGCGGCGGTGTGCCGGTCAGCGACCTGGCTCCCCAGTCTTCGGCCGGAGTCAGCACCGAGAGGTGGCTGACCACGTCGTGCATCAGGTCGAGGATCACGTGGTGGCGAGTCCAGCTATAGCCGGCCAGCGACGTGTGCTCATCGGGGGTGAACAGCACCCGCAGGCCCGCCGCAGCGCCCCCGCCGAGAGCCATGAAATCGTCGAAGTCGGTTACCAGCAGGCAGCCCGCCGGGTACGTCTCGCCGACCGTCCAGTCACTGCGCAGCTCGATCAGCAGCCACTGCCGGTAGACGCCGACGATCGCATCGTCGGGCACCTCGACGCGGCGCAGCCGATCACCGCACCGCTGGTACAGCTCGCAGTGGTAGAAGTCCACCGCTCGCCGGACGAAGTCGCGCTCAAAGCCCTCGGTGTGCTGGTGGTAGGCGGACACGCTGATGTCGTCGGGCCTGCCCTCGTACACCACCTCGGCCTCGGCCAGCGGGGTGCTGTGCCGCCATTGCCGGACGGTGCGCGGATACCCGCTGGTGGTGAGCGTTCCGGGGCCGAAGTCGGTGGCGACGTAGATCCGGTCGGCATCGATCCAACCCACAAACGACTTCGCCTCGAGCAGCTGGAAGCCGTCGGTGACGAACTCGCGGCGATCGATGTCGAACTCCCGCACCACCGCCGCGTCCGCACCACCCCGCGACAACGAGACCAGGGCCCACCGGTAGTCCGGCCGCAAGCACTGCGCGCCGTGGAAAACCCAGTTCTCGTCCTCGTCGCGGGCCAGCGCGTCCACGTCGAGCAGGATCTCCCAGTCCGGCCGCTCCTTGCGGTACTCGGCAAGCGTGGTGCGCCGCCACAGGCCGCGTGGGTGCTCACGGTCCCGCCAGAAGTTGTACCGGTACCCGCCGCGCCGGGTGATGCGTGGGATACGGTCCGTCGAGTCGAGCACCTCGCGGATCTCGGCGCGCAGCGTTTCGAATCGGGACCCGCCGGTCAGCTCCGCGACAGTCTCGGAGTTGCGCTCCCGCACCCAGGACAGGGCGCGCTCGCCGGTCACGTCCTCCAGCCACCGGTACGGGTCACCACTCACGGGTTGTCCACAGCTGCTTGGTAGAGGTCGCGCTTGCCGACGCCGTGGGCGGCCGCTACGGCGGCGACGGCCTCCTTGAGCCGCTCCCCTGCGGTGACCCGATCGGTCACCTCGCCGACAAGGTCGGCCACATCCGGTGGATCAGCGGGTGGCGCACCCGACAGCACGACGGTGATCTCGCCGCGCACCCCGTCGGCAGCCCACTGGGCAAGCGCGCCCAGCCCACCACGGCGAACCTCCTCGTAAGGCTTGGTGAGCTCCCGGCACACCACCGCCGCCCGGTCGGGCCCCAGCACCTCAGCCGCCTGGGCGAGCGTCGCGGCCAGCCGGTGCGGTGACTCGAAGAACACGCAGGTGCGCCCTTCGTCGGCGAGGCCGGCCAGCCACCGCAGGCGGGGGCCGGCCCGGCGCGGCGGGAATCCCTCGAAGCAGAATCGTTCGCAGGGCAACCCGGAGACGGCCAGCGCGGTGGTCACCGCCGAAGGGCCGGGCACGCAGGTCACCCGCAGGCCCTCCTGCACACATGCCGCCACCAGCCGGAACCCGGGATCGGACAGCACGGGCATCCCGGCGTCGGTCACCACCAGCACCGTCGCGCCGTTGCGGATCGCCGCCAGCAGACCGGGGATGCGGGCCGCCTCCACCGCGTCGTAGTGCGAGACGACCCGGCCGGTGACGGTCACGCCCAGCGCCGCGGCCAGCGATCGCAGCCTGCGGGTGTCCTCGGCAGCCACCACGTCGGCGCTGCCCAGCGCCTCGATCAGGTGGACCGACGCGTCCCGGGAATCACCGAGTGGGGTAGCCGCCAGCACCAGAGCCCCGACATCCGAGCCCGGAACACCTTGCACGCCGCCCAGCTTACGATCGGCCCGTGACGACGGTCCGGGAGGCAAGACCCGACACCCCGACGGCCGGTGTCGCCTCGATGCCGCCGGAACCGACCAGACCGGCCAGTCCATTGCAGTGGCTGGTGCCGCGCCCGCTCACCGACCGGTGGCGGAGCTGGGCGGTGGCGCTGGGCCTGACCCTGATCGCCGGTCTGGTGCGGCTGTGGAATCTGGGCCTGCCCACCGATGGCGGCACCCCGGTGTTCGACGAGAAGCACTACGCGCCGCAGGCCTGGCAGATGCTGCGCAATGGCGGGGTGGAGGACAACCCGGGTTACGAGCTCGTCGTACACCCTCCGCTGGGCAAGCAGCTCATCGCGCTGGGTGAGCTGCTGATGGGCTACAACGGCTGGGGGTGGCGGCTGTCCGCCGCGCTGGCCGGCACGGTGTGCGTGCTGCTCATCGTGCGGATCGTGCGCCGGATGACCCGATCGACACTGCTGGGCGGGATCGCCGGGGTACTGCTCATCGCCGACGGCGTCAGTCACGTGCAGTCGCGCATCGGCATGCTCGACGTCTTCCTCGCGATGTTCGTCCTCGCGGCGTTCGGCTGCCTGGTCATCGACCGGGAGCAGGTGCACGCCAGGCTGGCCACGGTGGTCCGGGAAGGTCGTGTCGCGGACACCGACTTCGGGCCACGGCTGGGGGTGCGCTGGTGGCGCTTCGGGGCGGGTGTGCTGCTCGGGCTGGCCTGTGCCACGAAGTGGTCCGGGTTGTACTACCTGGTCGCGTTCGCCGCGATGAGCCTGCTGTGGGATGCCTGTACGCGGCGTACCGCGGGCGTCCGCAGACCCTGGGCCGGCACGCTGGCCCGCGACCTCGGACCAGCATCGTGGGCGATGGCATTGGTGCCGGTCGGAACCTATCTCACGACGTGGTGGGCGTGGTTGGGCAGCGAGACCGGCATCGACCGGCACGTAGTGGGCAGCAAGATCGGTACCGACGGCCTGTTCTCCTTCGTGCCGGGGGCGCTGCGCGCGCTGTGGTACTACAGCACCGCGGTACTGCACTACCACGAGGGGCTGGTCACCCCGGCCCAGCCACATCCGTGGGAGTCCAAACCGTGGAGCTGGCCGATGGGGCTTCGGCCGATGCTCTACTACTACGAGTCCGGTGCCGCTGCCCCCGGCTGCGGACGCGAGGACTGCGTGGCCACGGTGATGCTCGTGGGCACGCCAGCGCTGTGGTGGGTCGCGCTCCCTGTGCTGGGCTGGGCGCTGTGGCGGGCGGCCAGCGGACCGGACTGGCGCTACGCGGCAGCGCTGACCGGCTACGCCGCCGGCTGGCTGCCCTGGTTGGTCAACACCGACCGCCAGATGTACTTCTTCTACATGACGCCGGTGGCGCCCTTCCTGGTCATCGCGGTGACGCTGGCGTTGGGCGAGGTACTCGGCCGAGCTCGGGATGGCGTTGAGCGGCGGGGCACAGGCCTGCTGGTGGTCTCGCTGTACATCGGTCTCGTCGTGGCCAACTTCATCTGGCTCTGGCCGATCCTCACCGGCGCCTCGATCACCCCGGAGCATTGGAACGCCGAGCTCTGGCTGCCTTCCTGGCGCTGAGTCATCCTCAGCTGGGCCGTCCTCGGCCTGGTCAGGCCAGCTGGATCGAGTCACCCGAGACCGTGATCTGGCGTTGCGCGAGCGGCTTTGACGCCGGGCCGTTGACGACCGACCCGTCCGCGATGGCGTACTTGCTCCCGTGGCAGGGGCAGTCGATCGTCCCGGACGCCACCTTGTTCACCGTGCAGCCCTGGTGGGTGCAGACCGCCGAGAACGCCTTGAAGGCTCCCGGCGTCGGCTGGGTCACCACGACCTCCTCGTCTTCGAACACCGCACCGCCACCCACCGGGATGTCGGACGTGTTTGCCAGCGGCTGGCTTGCCGAGCCTGCCGGCGGAGCATCCGGCGCAGCGGGAGCCTCCGGTTCACCCGGGGTTTGCGCTGCCGGCGGAGCCGAACTCCCGTAGCTACTGCACGCGGCGAGCGTGGCAGCGACAGCAAGGGCCCCAGTGCCCGCCACGACGGCACGCCGGGTCACTTCAGATCCTTGAGGGGTGTGGTGGGACATCGTCACTCCTTGTCAGTGGTGGTCCAGCGGTAATTCAGACGGGGTCACACCCTAGGGCGGTTCACTGTACGTGTCACGCAAGGGCTTAAAGGGTTACTCCGACAGTCGTGAAGAACCACAACGACGACGTCAGCCAGAGGCCGACAAGGGCGGAGAACACCAGACCACCGATGAGTGGGATCACCCAGTTGGGCAGCCCGCGGCGGGTGAGCAGGAGCATTTTAGCGGTGAACGCGCCGAAGAAGAAGCAACCGAGCAGCGAGTGGATCAGGACCCGCGGTGTCGCCGACTGAAAGCCGAGCGCGTACAGGCAGTGCACCACCACGGGCACGGCAAGCAGCACCGCGAACCGGCCGGACCAACGATGCAGCGTAGGGACCCAGGGCGCGCTCGGCAGCTTTCCCCACATCGCGCGGGCAGAGACAAGCTGAATGCCGGCGAGCAGGAACGCGCCGGTGGTCAGCCAGCTCTTGGCCGCCAGCGCCCTGGAGAAGCCAGCAACATTGATCGCGACCCCGGTCGGTTCGTGCACCCGGCCGTACACCCCGAGCGCGACGGCCACCGCAGCGCCCACGACGATCGGCACCAGGATCATCGTCACGGCTGAGTCCCGTGACCGGTGGGTCGCCACGGTGGGCTGGTCAGGTGCGAAGGTCATCGGTGATGCTCCTGCTCAGGAGGGCGGTCCGCCGACGACGCGCGTGATGCCGTCGACACGGTGCGGATCGATCCGGATGCCCTCGACGATGACGCCGCGCCCCTCCTGGGGGTCAATCCGCGGGGCCGGCTCCCGGACCCCGTTCCGGCTGCTCCGTATGCCCGTCTGGCTGCCGTCTTGCAGCACGATCCAGCCGATCCGGTTGGGCACCCCGTTCACCGTCGCGCTGCCCTGGTAAAGACCCGCCGGCGGGCTTGCCAGCTGCGCGGAGTACGGCCATTGCTCATCGTTGACCCACACCGTCCCGAATATCGCGTTGCCCTCGACTGCACCGGTCGCCCGGTCTCCGTTGGCCCCCTGCACGGTCAGGCGCCCGTCCACGATCCTGCCCTGCAGCCACGCCTCGACCCGGCGGCCGTCGCAGACGTAGGCAGCAGCCTGACCGTCGCGCACCGCGATGGCGATGGTTGCCTCGTTGCCGCTGGTACGTCCCGCATAAGTGGCTTGTTGAGGGGCCGCCGGTGCAGGCGACGCCGGCGCGCCGGTCGGCGCCTGTGTGGTCGCGGGCTCGGTTGCGGGTTCGGCTGCGGTTTCGGCTGCGGGTGGAGAGGTCGCGGACTGGCTGGTCGTCGTCACGTTGAGCCCGACGAGTACGACGGCCAATGCGGCGACCGCGAGCAGCGTGATCACCGGACTGCGGTTGCTCATGTTCGCTCCTGGGCTGCGACGCCGGGAACCTCCGATACCGGGAACCTCTGACACCGGCCCGAACAGATCTTAATCACCGAAGGTGAATATACTACTCAACCCAGCCCGTCCGAACATACCGTATGGTGACGTGCTGACTACAAGGAGCACACAACCCTCTCGGTCACAACCCGGAGCTGTCTTTCACTCGAGGTAACAAAAATCTTCGGCTGCTGGCCCAAAAGAGTGGACACGCTCCAGGACAGTCACTCGCTTGAGGTAGCGCCGTAAGCCGCGTTCTCCAGCAGAGATGATCGATTCGATTCAGAACCGGGGCCTTTGACGGCTAGGCCGATCTGCTCGATCGTGACTACACGTAAACGAGCCACGCTCGGCCTGCTCACGTCCCTCGAGTCCGAACCACCTACCATCCGGAAACGAATGTCTGGCATGACGAGGGATGCGATGGCTAACGGCGCCGGGCACGCCTCCGCCCACGCCCACGGAGTTCCGCTGCAACGCCGAAACCGCGACTTCCGTACCGAAGAGCTGCACTCGGGCGGTTCCGTCCGCACCAAGCCCGTGCGACGCAGTGTGGACCTATCCCCTACCTACCACGTCAAGCTCACCCAGTGGTGTGCCGAGACCGCGGATCTGATCGGCACCCCCCGCGTCACCGGGCAAGACGTCATCCGGGCCCTGGTTGCTCGGCTGCTGATGGACGAGGCTCTCGCTCGGCGGATCCGGGCCGACCTCAGCATCGATCTCTGAGCGTTCACGATCCCGGCGTGGGGCCAGTGGGGCGGCTGGAGACACCGTGGCGGGGCACCGCCAGATGCTCGCGCAGGAACATCACCGTGGCGTCCCAGGCCTTGGCGGCCTGCTCCGGGTCGTAAGTGCCGATCAGGTTCTCGTCGTTGAAGAAGGCGTGCCCGGCCGGGTAGAAGCGGAAGTCAGGCTTATGGCCGGACTGCCGTTCGATGCTGGCCGCGAGTTCACGGACCTGGTCGGTGCTCTGCATCTCGTCCAGCTCGCCGAAGTGGCCCAGCAGCGGGGCGGAGAGGTTCTCGAAGCTCGGGTACTGCCCGCCGAGCACGCCATAGAACGGCACAGCGGCGCCAATCTTGTCGCCCTGCTGGGCTGCGAGCACCAGCACGAAGCCGCCGCCCATGCAGAAGCCCACTGCGCCGATGGTGGCGCTGGTGACAGCGTCGTGACCCAGCAGGTAGTCCACCGCGCCGCCCAGGTCGCGGGCCGCGCGGTCCACGGGTAGATCCTGCATCAGATGGCTCGCCTCGTCGGCGTCATGGGTGGTGGCGCCGCCGAAGAGGTCGGGGGCCAATGCGACGAAGCCCTCCGCGGCCAGCCGGTTCGCCACGTCGGCAATGTGGCTGGTCAGCCCCCACCATTCCTGGATCACCACGACGCCCGGCCCGCTGCCGGCTTCGGGCAGCGCAAGATACCCGTACGCACTGGCCCCGTTGGACCCAAAGCTGACGTTCTGCACCACGTTCTCCATACCCCGATCCCACCACAGCCGACACCACGGCCGCGGCGTCAGGTCAGGGTTGCGAGGGTGGGGGGGTGGTGGAGGTGGTAGAGGTGGGCGTAGTGGTTGTTGTTGGTGAGGAGCTCGGTGTGGGTGCCGGTTTCGGTGATGCGGCCGTGGTCGAGGTAGAGAATCTGGTCGGCGTCGGTGACGGTCAGCAGGTTGTGAGAGATGATGATGGTGGTCCGGCCGGCGATGAGTCGGCGCAGCGGGGTGAGGATGCGCTCGCTGGCTTCGGCGTCAAGGCTGGTGGTGGGTTCGTCGAGAAGCAGGATGGGGGCATCGCGGACCATGGCGCGGGCAATGGCGACGCGCTGGCGTTGCCCACCGGAAAGGAGCCGGCCGCGTTGGCCGACGCGGGTGTCATAGCCCTCGGGAAGTGCAGTGATGAAGTCGTGGGCGTCGGCGGCTTCGGCGGCGGTGACGAGTTGGTCATAGGTGGCGTCGGGGCGGCCGGCCCGGATGTTGTCGGCGATGGTGCCATCGAGCAGCAGGGTTTCTTGCAGGACGATGGCGATGTTGGCGCGTAGTTGGTCGGGGTCCAGGTGGCGCAGGTCGTGGCCATCCAGGGTGATCCGCCCGGTGGTGGGGTCATAAAACCGCAAGAGCAGTTTGAGCAGGGTGGTTTTGCCGGCGCCGCTGGCGCCGACGATGGCGGTGGTCTGGCCGGGTAGCGCGGTGAAGCTGACCTGGTTCAGGACGTCGCTTTCGGTGTCGGGATAGGCGAAGCTGACCCGCTCCAGGTGTAGCTGCCCGCGGGCCCGCTCCAGCGGGACCGGGTGTGCGGGGGCGGTCACGGTGGGTTGCTCATCGAGCAGTTCGATGATCCGCTCGGCGGCCGCCGCAGCGGCGAACAGTTGGGTGGACATCGACCCCAGGCTTTGGACGGGCCCATAGAGCTGGGACAGGAACACCAGGAAGGCCAGCAGCCCACCCAGGCTCAGGCGCCCGGCCGCCAGTTCCCAGATCCCCACCCCGACGATGGTCAGCACTCCGATGACTTGGACCAGATCCACCAGCGGGGAGAACAGCGCGCCCAGCCGGGTGGCGGCCAGCTCGGCGCGCACGCTGCCCCTGCTTTGGGCGGCGAAGCGGTCGACCTCAGCGGACTCGCAACCGTAGGCCTGGATCAGGGTGGCGTTGCTCAGGCTCTCCTCGGCGACCACCGAGATCGACCCGTCCCGGGCCCGGACCTCCCGCGAGACGATCTTGATGCGGCGCGCGAAAATGCGGGCGACGGTCCAGAACACCGGCACCGCCACCAGCGACGCCAACGCCAGGCGCCAGTTCAGGTAAAACAGCACCCCGGTGAACACCAGGATCTTCATCAGATTCGCGATGATCCCGATGACCCCAGACAGCACCACACCTTCGATCGCGGCCACATCACCGGTCAACCGGCTCAGGATGTCACCCAGCCGGCGGCGGTCGAAAAAGCTCACCGACAGGGTGTGCAGGTGCGCGAACACCCGGGTCCGCATCCGGTGCAGGAAATTCTCCCCGATCCACGCCCCCAGGTACTCGCCGACGAAACCCAGCAAGCCCACCAGCAGCGTGATACCCAGAAACGCCAGCGCTACTTTCGGGAAGGCCCCGAAGTCCTGCGGGGTCAACACATCATCGACCAGCACCTTGAACAACAAGATCGCACCGGCATCCACCACCGGTATCACGATGATCAACACCAGAGACAGCCACAACCACCGCCAAAACGGCCGTGCATCAGGCCAGAACCGCCGGAAAACCTCCCGCAGAGTCGCCGCCGGAGCCGCCTCCACCAAACCCCCGGCATCATCCGATGCCGGACGGAACAGCGACCTCACCACCTCCCGCACAGGCACTCCCGTTCTCTGAGTTGGACGTTCTCTGGGCATGGCTCTCAAGGTCCGGTAGCGGTCTCAGTCCCTGGCCACGGCAAGGACGGTGGCCCCACTCCACTGACGGGAGTGGGGGCCACCGCCGATGAACAGCGGACTACAGAATGCCTAGGAGCCCACTGCGGTGGTAGTAGTTGCGGTAGCCACCGTGGTAGTTGTAGCCACTGTAGTAGCCGTAGTGGCGCTTGTAGTGGTACTTGCCCCCGTAGTAGCCACCATAGCTGTAGTGATCCTTCTTGTGGTGGTGATCTCCCTTGTCACAGTCGCCACCACCCATTGCAAAGATACCCGCGATGCTCATGCCACTCCTTCATTTCAAGGAGGAGCAATGCAAGCCCGAAAGACTCGAATCAGCCTGGAGACGTCGGGGCGCGCAGCCGATCTGCTGCCGTCAGATTCTGATCTCAAGTGCCTGCCGGAGAACGTGTCGCGACATGGTGTCGCAATAGTCGACGCGGTCAGCGTCTTGGCGAACTCTCCCCCGGTGTCAACACTGGCAACTCGTCAATCCGTCGCGCATCAGCAACCCCCAAGATGATGATCCGAGCTGGCCCCCCTTACTCCCCGTGGTCAACGCACACTCGAAAGTAAGCCATCCGGCTGACGATTTCAACAGTAACTTTCCGTACATAGAAAACGACGCCCAGTGAAGACCCCTGGAACGTCCGGCGTGTCCGTGCCCCATGCACGGCGTGTCCGGCGCATGTGCCCAATGACCCGACCGGTCACCGGGTCACCCCTTCCGGGTACGCGGACCGGAAGGCGACGGTGTCCCCGCTGACCAGCGGGACCTCACCGTCGTGGCTGATCTGATCGCCGTTGAGCACGGCGACGACGTGGCGGTCCAGGGCGAGGCCCACCGCAGCGGCCGCACCGGCCAGCGTGGCGGCATGGACGGTGCACGGACCGCGGTGCCCATTGCGCGCCAGCGCGCCGCAACTCTGCACCGTGACCTGCGGAGCGGGGTGGCGCCGGGCGGTGCGGTAGTCGTCCGGGCCGTTGACGTTGACCACCGAATCCAGTGCTGGATCGGCCGCGGCTAGCGCCGGGTCGGCAAGCAGCGCGGCCTCATCCAGGCGCAACGTGGCACACCGCAGCAACAGATGGCCCAGGCGCAGGTCGCCGGCTGCCACCAATTCGGCAGCCAGCGGCGCGAGGGTGACCCGGTAGGCGGCGGCGAGCGGCTGCGGGAAACCGCGAGCGACCGGGAGCACCACGTCGATGCCATCGTCCAGCGCGCCCAGCACGCGGTGGACGAACAGCGGGTGCAGGAACGGCAGGTCGGTGGAGCACACGAAGGTGATCTGCGCTCGACCAGTCAGCGCGGCCAGCCCTGCGGCGATGCCCTGCAGCGGCCCGAGCCCCTCCGCGGGGTCCGCCACGACGTCGACCTGCGAGGGAATCTCGGGTAATAGCTGACCAGGGGCGCAGACCACGAGCAGCGGCCCGTTGACCGTGCGGGCGAGTACGCCCAGCGTCCGGCTCAGCAGGGTGGAACCGTGCCACTCCAGTGCGGCTTTCGGAGTGCCCATCCGCGACGAGCGGCCCCCCGCCAGCACAACACCAGCCGCCACGTTTCCCACCCGCGCAGCCATCGTCGGATCCTAACCCCGCACACCGAGCTGCGTTCTGGATGCGGCGGTCACCCGAGTTCCGAGGCGAGGGCACCGCGGATGACCCTCGGCGACCAGGTGGCCGAGGGGATGGCGTAGTGGGGTTCGCGAGCGCGCAGGAACGGCTGGAGATGCTTGTCCCGCCAAAGCTGCTCGCATGCGGCGTAACCGCCGGGCGTACAGCTGAACGGCGGCCCGGTCCAGCCGCACTCACAGCGGGGCACGTAAGCCACGAAGCGACCGTCCAGGTGCGCTCGCATGTCACACCAGACGCCGATGAGCCCGCCATCGGGCCGCCGGCCGAGGATGAGGCACCGGTGTTCGTCGATGGATTCGTGGAGGTCCCCGACCCGGTGGAAGAGCACAGCATAAGAATCCTGCGCGCGGCTTAACGGAAGATGAACGGAGCGCGCTCGAATGGGTGGACTTGAGTAACTCTGATGTTGCCGGGCTCCGACGCCGACAGGCTGATCGCACCCCCATCGCCGCAGCGCGTTGGGCAGCGGTTGGTCATGGCAGCGTTGGTCATGGCAGCGTTGGTCATGGCGGTGGTCGCGTGAGCGTGGCGAGGTAGGCGGAGAGGGCCGCCTTGAGTTCGGTGGCCACCGCGACGTTGATCGCGCCGTCGGTGTCGACGGCGTCGGATAGCAGCGCGGTGAGAATGCGCACGAACACCAGGGCGGCCACCAGGCGACGTTCGGGAGTCAGCGCTTTGGCGCCGAGCAGGTGCGCGACCCGGGCGGTGAGGGCTTCGCGGAGGTCTCTGGTGATCTCCGCGGTCTCGGATGCCGCGGTGGCGCCGGTCAGCAGCGCTGCCAGTCCCGGGGTGGCAGCGCAGTAGCTGAGAACGGGATCGATGACCGCAGTCACTACCTGTTCGGGTGAGCGTGGCGTGGGTGAGGCCAGCGCGGTGGCGGTGATCTCGTCGATCGCGGCGAGGTGGTTCTGAGCGAGGGCCTGGAGCAGGGCGCGCTTGTGCGGGAAGAACTGATAGAGAGAGCCGATGGACACCCCTGCACGGGCGGCGATGGCGTTGGTCGTGGCCTCTGGGTAGCCGACCCGGGCGAACTCGGCGGCCGCCGCGGTCAGGATCTGGTCGACGCGACGGCGGCCGCGTTCCTGCGTCGGTTGCCGCCGGAGCGGGTCCTGCGCCATCGACAGATCGACCTCCTCTTGACAATGTGAGTCAATGCTCATATTTTATGTGAGTAGCTGCTCACATTCTAGGGGTGTCGCGATGCGGTCGGTGTTGATCACGGGGTGTTCCAGCGGGTTCGGCCTCGAGTCCGCTCTCGCGCTGGCCCGGGGCGGTTGGCGGGTATTCGCCACGATGCGGGACCTGGACCGGCGCAGCCCGTTGGAACAGGCGATCAAGCGCACCGGGGTCGGGGACAGAGTGGAGCTGGTGCAGCTTGACGTCCGCGATCAGGACTCGATTGATCGAGCCGTCGCGCAGGTTCTGGCGCGCACCGGCGCAACGCTGCACGCGGTGGTCCACAACGCCGGCATCGGCGACGCCGGGTTCTTCGAGGACGTCCCCGACGAGCAGATGCGGCGGGTAATGGACACCAACTACTTCGGCACACTCGCGCTGACCCGCGCCGTGCTACCAGTGATGCGCGCCCAACGCCACGGGCGGGTTGTGGTCGTCTCCAGCGTTGGCGCCTTCACCGGCCAACCGGCCATGTCGGCCTATGTCGCGTCGAAGTGGGCGCTGGAAGGATGGGCCGAGTCGTTGGCCATCGAGGTCGCCGGTTTCGGTATCGACGTCGCGCTGATCGAGCCGGGCGCCCACAAGACCGGGATCTGGGATGCCGCGAAGATCGCCAGCCCCGAACACAGCCCCTACCGGCCCTTGGTCGCGATCATGGAACCGCGCATCCGCGGGATGGTTGAGCGCGCCGCTGGAGATCCCGCCGAAGTCGGTGCCCGCATCGCCGCGGTGCTCAACGCGCGACGACGGCCGTGGTTGCGTCACCCGGTGGGCCGCGAGGCCTGGATCATGCGGGTCCTCAGCCACGTCATGCCCTTCGCCCAGCGCAGCTGGATTATCGCCCACCTGGTCGGGCTGCCCACTGGCCGACCAGGTCAGACCGACACCCCCACCATCCCAGCGCGCTGACCTGTGGCTGAACAACTCGACCGCGAGGCTTCGTCGACGACTCGGTCAGCATGCTGCGGCGCACCGACCGCGACACCTGACGGACGGCGTCGGCCACGTCGCGATGCAACCCGTCCAGCCACATCCCCTTGCGCCATCGGCGGTTCTGTGACATAACAGACATAACAGACCCGCAAGGTGTCTGAGCGCGGGAGCCCGGTCGGGGAAGGTTCCCAGGCCAGCATCCTGGAGTTATCGGCAATTACTTTGACTCGCTATCCTTGGAATAGAGAACGCAATGTCTGTGACTACGGCAATAGACCCGTCGCTGGCCCTGCTCCTGGTCGACGCAAGTATCGAGTCATATTACGCGTTCAACGTGCATGATCCGGCGCGCTGCAATCCACCGGGTGTCACCCCACCTCATGGCTACGACCTCGTCGACTGCTGGACCGGGATCGATACGGTCTTCGGCACCTACAACCAGGTCGAGTGTTTCGGCGTGGTCTTCCGTTCGCAGGCCGCGCCCTACTCCTACATCTTCTCCTTCCGCGGCACCTACTCCCTGCTCGACGCCCTCGACGACGCGGAGTTCTGGTCCCACGAGGTATTCGTGCCCTTTCGGGCCCCCGTTCCCTCCCCGGATGCCGAGGTCGCGAGTGGTTTCTGGAGCATCTACCGCACCAGCCTGCCTGGCACGCCTTCCATGCAGGCCCAGCTCTTCGGCCTACTCGACAAATATCACGGCTCCGCCCAACCGATCCACCGGCTCCTGATCACCGGCCACAGCCTCGGCGCTGCGCTGTGCGAGCTGTTCACCCTCGACCTGGCGCTGTCGCCGTACCAGGACCTCGCGTACTCCAACTACAACTACGCCTGCCCACTGGTGGGCAACCCCGCCTTCGCCCAGCTCTACGACACCCAGCCCCAAGAGCAGAACCCGACAACGCGCACGCTACGCATCCAGAACACCTACGACATCGTGCCGTGCTCTCCACCCGCGCTGTTCGACTACCAACACGTCGGCGACGCGTACCTGATCGCGTTTTACAACAAGGACGCCGGCTGGCTGGACCCACTGGCCAAGTTATACGACCATCAGGCGCTGAACTACCAAGCGGTGCTGGCCTGCGCCTTCAGCAGTCCGGACAGGATCTGCATCAACGACAACCTCGCAGTCCCGACCGACGCGGAAACGCTCGTATCGCTCAAACCTGACCCGTCGACACTCTGCTACTTCTGGCCGGCGACGCAGGCACCAGGCTCCCCCGCAAGGGTCGTCATGGACCAACCGACAAGTCTTGACTTGCCGGTGGTGCCGAGCCAAGGACCATAACCCGAATGGCCGCCGACTCGTGATCGAAGCCTTCCGGTGATGGGCAACGAGACCGGAGCGACGATTGCTGCGCAGGCGCGGACGGTCGCGATGACATGGTCGCCACCGGACATGCCGGCCAGCCAGCGGTGACCCCAGAGACCTTCGCCCCGATAGCCGAGGACAACGACGTGCGCTCGTCGAACTGGGCGCAACGCATCGCTACCAGATGAACGAGGTGGCCGCTGCCCGGACGTGCTGCCAGCGCTGGCCGCGGTCGGACGGGACGACTCACGGCTGCTCGCGCTGATCGACCTCCCATCGACCTCGTCCGGTTGACACCGACCCTCCTCGGATATTAGCTTACCATCTAAGCGATTTGGTGAGGTGAGGGTGTGACTGTAGAGCGGTCGTCCGGGGTTGAGGATGGGCTCAGCGAGGACATACTCCGGCGTCTGGGTCGGCGGCAGAGCACTGCGGCGGTGTTGTTCAACCACGCTGTTGCTGAACGTCTGGGGTTGGGCCCGACGGATCATAAGTGCCTCGACCTGCTGTTCGAGCGTGGCGCGATGACCGGCAGCGAGCTGGCGGCGATCACCGGGCTCACCACCGGCGCCGTCACAGGGGTAGTCGCGAGGCTCGAGCGGGCGGGGTACCTGCGGCGAGCCCCCGATCCCCATGACCGGCGCAAGCAGGTGCTGTCCCCAGTTCCCGACCGTCTGCAGGAGATCGGCGAGGTCTTTGCTCCGTTTCACAGCGACATTGCCCGGCTGTTGGAGGGATTCGACGCCCATCAGCTCACCGCCATCGCGGACTTCCTGGACCACAGCACGGATTGCTTGCTGCGGCACGCCGTCCTGCTGCGGGCCAACGCCATTGCGCCGAGGGTCTCGGACCGTTCCGGAGCCCCGCCGACGGTTCGCGTAGCCATCGCGCAGGGAGGAGCCACGCAGTGAGTCTTCTTCAGGTACCCGGCGCGCGGCTCTACTACGAGACCCGCGGCAGCGGCCCGGCGTTGCTCATGATTCCCGGGCAAGCGGCGACGCCCGGATCTTCACCGCCGTCGCCGAGTCCTTGGCCGAGCACCACACGGTTGTGACCTACGACCGGCGCGGCTTCTCCCGCAGTTCCCTCGATGGTCCGCAGGACTACGACCACCGGCTCGAGACCGACGCCCTCGCCCGCCATGCCCAGCGGATGTTGCTGCTCGCCGGGGAGGACTCCCGCGGCTACCCTGCCTACCAAGTCAACGTCGAGCTCGGCCAGGTACTCGGACGAGCCATCATCGAGACTCCCGGCGGCCATGCGGCCGTCGGCATCCACCCCGTCGAGTTCGGCCGCACGTTGCATCACGCTCTGAGCACCCGTGGTGCCGACGATCCTCGGCTGGAGTCGGATGGAATCCAGGTGCGGCGATGATCCCCCGATGGAGGTCCGAAGCCCTGGTCGAGACCCCCAGGGCACCCCGGTACCTCACTCAGTTGTGCAAGCACTTCGCTCACGAGGCCGAGGCGCTTCCCGGCCGAGTGCGCATCGAGTACAACGAGGAATACGTGTTCGCCGACTTCGGGTGGCTGGGCAGCTGCATCATGCACGCACGACCGGAGGGCCTTCAGCTTCGCGCCGCGGCCCGAGACCCCATCAGACTCCTGCTGGTCGAACGCGTCATGGCTAGCCACCTCGAACTATTCGGCCGCCGCGACGGACTGCTCGTGCGCTGGAGCCGGACCTCAGGCAGCTGACCTCTCACGGCGCGCCACGCAGCCAGTGGATCCTGTTCTGCTATCCGCTGACCGGCGGCCATGCGGATATGCCCCGTAGCTGGGACCAGATCCCCGGCGCTGGGGGATGCAGCCAAGAGGCATGCGCGGGACGCTCCGGGCAGCCACCGCCTGCCCGGTCACCGCGCCGCCGTAGGGAGATCGCCTCGACCTTCGCGTGGCGACAGAGGTCGGGAGGGTCCACCTTGGCCCCGTCCTGTTCGCACGAGGAGAACAAAGGATTCGAGCCCAGGTGCCCGCCGAGTTTGCCCAGTCTCATCGACCATGTGTTCGACCGTTCATCGATCAGATCCGCCAGCTCGCCGCACGGGTAGATGATCGGCTCCCAGCCGTGTCGGTATGCCGTGCTAAGCCTGCAGTAGTCGGATACACACGAGGTGTAGCCAACACGCAGCTCCCCTGAGGTACGTCGCGAACTTCCAACTACTGGGATCTCGGCCAGCAACCGGCTGGCGCAATCGTCCAGATCACCCTGACCGGCAGCTCCGCAAACATCCGACTCTTTGACAGCTCAAATTACCGGTCGTTCAAGGCCGGCCGTCGGGCGACAGGCTACGGCGGGCACGCCACGCGATCGCCAGTGCGGCTAAAGGTGCCCCGGAGCGGTCGCTGGTATCTGGTCGTCGACTACGGGGACATGCGCGGCAGCGGACGCGCCGCCGTCGAGGTACTACCTGGCCGGCTTCCCGCGCTTCGCGAACGCTCAGCACCGTCCCTTGATCAGTTGCGGGAGTCGGTTGCCGCGATCAACCACGATGATGCCGAGCTGATCCCGAAGGACTGGGACGTCTTTATTTCCCACGCATCTCAAGACAAAGACGAGATCGTTCGACCGTTGGCGATAGCTCTGCAGGAGCAGAGCCTGCGTGTCTGGTACGACGAGTTCGAGCTGCGGATTGGCGACAGCCTGCGCCGCAAGATTGATCAGGGCATTGCCCGCAGCGCGTTCGGTATCGTCGTGCTGGGCGAGGGGTCGGTCCGGCACCGAGGTGAGCTCGTGCGGTTAGTCCTCAATCGAGTCACGAGTGTCGGGCGAACTCGTCGCGGTGCGTCGCGGTCCACGTCTGCGTCGCGGGCGCCACGTCACGACCCACAGGGCGGCCGGCCGCCTCCATGTCCGAGACAGCCGGCCGCGGTGCACCTCAGGAGGCGACCAGGTCGTCGATCTGGTTGATCGACAATGTGGCGCCCTCGACCACGCCCATATCCAGCACCTGCTGCAGCGCCTCGGCGGACTCGTAGGTGCTCACGTAGGTCGCGCGAGTGCCGCCGTCGTGCTCGGTGAAGGTGAAGACGTTCTTGGAGACCGGCATACCTGGCGTCGGGTTGAAGTCCAGGTCGGCGAAGCCGTCGTCGAAGGAGAAACTCGTCGCCTCGTCGACGGCCGTGATCTGCCAGTATCCGGCGTACTTGTCGCCTTCCGGGCCGGTCATGACGTAGGTCATGCGACCGCCGGGCGTGAGGTCGTGGTCAACCACGGTCGCCGGGTAGGTCGGCGGCCCCCACACCTTCTCCAGCTGGCGCGGGTCGGCGTAGACCTGCCAGATCCGCTCCACCGGCGCGGCGAAGTTGGCTGTGATGGTCAGGGTCAGGTTGTCGAGGTCCTGCTGGACGTTGGTCACGGGCATGGTTCAGTCCTCATGGTCGGTGTCGGATGCGATGAATTCGTCGATGCGCGCGATGCGGCCACGCCAGACCTGCTCCAGCTCGGTGAGCATCGACGCCACCGACCGCACCGCCTCCACGTCGCCGCTGGCCAGCTGCTCGCGACCGCTTCGTCGCTTGGTGAGCAGACCGGCCTTCTCCAGCACGGCGACGTGCTTTTGCACCGCGGCGAAGCTCATGTCGTACTTCGCCGCGAGCGCGGAGACCGAGTGCTCCCCGGCCAGCACGCGGCGCATGATGTCGCGCCGGGTCCGGTCGGCGAGCGCGTGGAACAGGACGTCCGCCCGGTCCTCGTTCTCCTCGGTCACGACAAACACACAACCGATCGGTTGTGTGTTTGTCAAGGTCGGCTCCCGACAGGAACCGCCGGAGAGCTACCCACGTGAGGGCGCCCACACCCGGGCAGGATCGGCCCGACACCCGCAGTCTCGGACAGGTCATCCCGGCGCACACCCTCGCACGGCGCTGAGCACCGGAACCATCCAGCGCTTCACACCGAAGACGGGTCGTCACCCCGCGCAGTTCCACACCGGTGCATCAATTGGCTCGATGACGATGTCAGCGAGCGAAGCCTACAAGCGGCTGTTCCCGCTGACCGAGCAGGTCAACGACCCTCAGGAACCCGTGGAGACCGTCTCGAAGGCCGACACCGCCTACCTCGTCTCCGCCGACGAGTAGCGCTCCCTGGAGACAGCTCAACTCCCGCGGTCCCTCGCCCAACGCCGAGCGCCTGCCGCGCAGCATCGCCGCGCCGAAGCCGACTTCACCAGAGTCCAGGAACTGATCGACCCCCAGCACGACGTCACGTGAAGATCAGCGTTACGCCTCGACGACCAGCTCCGCGACTCAGTCCGGCAGCGTGCAGCACGCGACACGAGTCCACTTTGTGCGGAGGATCCGCGCCACACGGCAGTACGGCCTCGCGCGAACGGGTGGTGCTGCTGAGTTCTGTACGGCAGGTGGCACCCCTCACGCATCCGGGCCGTAGAGCGCGGCGATGTCTTCGGAGGTGGTCCACCGGCTGTAGGTGGGCGCCTGCGGCCAGCCCTCGGGCGAGTCTTGCCACTGCTCCTGCCGCCCGTACGGCAACAGATCGATCAGTGCGAAGCTGTGACTGAGCTGCTCAGTGCCACGGCCGTTGGTGTGCCAGATGCGATAAACGGTGTCGCCGTCGCGCAGGAACACGTTGACAGCGAATCCAGCGCCGGGCGGTGCACCGACGTCAGAGCCGAATGGACTGTTCGCTGTGGAATACCAGGTCATTTTGTTCCCGACCCGCCGCTTGTAAGCGAGTGCCTCATCGATCGGACCTTGGGTGACGATGACGAACCGGGCGTCGTAGCGCTCCAGGAACTCTAACCGGGCGAACTGCGAGGTGAACCCGGTGCAGCCTGGGCACTGCCACTGCTCGCCGGGGAACCACATGTGGTTGTAGACGATCAGCTGTGACGTACCGCCGAAGATGTCCGCCAGCTGGACCGGTCCCTCCTCGCCTTCAAGGGTGTAGTCGGGCATCGTGACCATCGGCATGCGGCGGCGCTGCGCGGCGATCGCGTCGAGTTCTCGGGTCGCAGCCTTCTCCCGGTCGCGCAACGCGTCGAGTTGGCGCTGCCAGGTGTCGGCGTCGACGATGGGCGGTAGTGCGTTGGTGGTCATGGGTTCCCTCACTGATCATGGTCATGTTCACAGCTTGCGGTTTTGCCGGTATAGACCCTGCCCAGTCGATGAACTCATCGGTGGCTGGCCACGCCGAGCGAAAGACCGCCGCGTAACCACCGGATAGACCGAGCTGACAGCATGCTCGTCCGCTTGCCCTACCGAGCGCCCTGGCTGCTTCGAGGTCACGGGAGCATGGCCGATCCACTCAGCCACGAGCGCTGCCACCCGGGCAGGTCAACGGGTTGCAGCGTTCCAGGGTGGCTCGGGCGTGCAGACGAGGATCAACTGCCGAAGAGCAGGTCCCGGTACCGTCGTGTTAACTGGCTCACCACAAGTTCGTAGGAGTGGTCGATCATCTCTCGAAGCTCGTCGTCCTCGATTGAACCGTCGAGTTCCACGGTGTTCCAGTGGCGTTTGTTCTGGTGGTAGCCGGGACGAACCGCGGCGTACTTGGCACGCAGCGCAAGCGCAAGCTCCGGATCACATTTGAGGTTCACGCTGCCCGGCTCCCCGTCGAGAGACACCAGAGCGAACATCCGGCCTCCGACCTTGAACACGGCAACGCCATCTCCGAACGGGTAGTCCTCGATCGACCCGGGCAGGCTCGCACACCGGTCGAGCACCTCGTCCCTCGTCATGCGACCATCCCTAGATGCTGCGACCTCCAGATCGTTCACACACCGTTTCAAGACTGACTCGGCCGGTGGCCAGCAACCGCACAACGGTCTGACCGGTACGAACCGCAAGCACCCCGGACCCAACCAAGCGCTCGCAGAAATCCGAGCCGACAATACCCTTGTGGCACCCGAGCTCGATCGACTCGCCCGCTCCCTTGGGCGTTCATCAGTGGAGGTGCTTGTCGCTTACTCGCACACCCGCGTAGGCGTCTGAGCTGTGCGAACACACGGATCGGCAAGCGAGACTGCTCACCATCCTGCGGCTTCGCCTCACGGGGGACAGGCTGGTACCATCTTCTGGTACGAGGGAGTGATGATGATGGCAATGTCAGCAAGCGAGGCCCGTAAGCGCCTGTTCCCACTGATCGAGCAGGTCAACGATGACCAGGAGCCGGTAGAGATCGTCTCGAAGGCGGGCACGGCATACCTGGTGTCCGCCGATCAGTGGCGCTCGCTCATGGAGACAGCCCATCTACTCCGGTCCCCGGTCAACGCGGAGCGCCTGCTGCGCAGCATCGCCGACGCCGAAGCCGGTCGCATCGAGGTGCAGGAGTTGCTCGACCCGCAACACGATGTCGCGTGAAGATCAGCTTCACCCGCGACGGGTGGGAGGACTACACCTCCTGGGCCAACGAACGGACGATCCTCAAGCGGATCAACCGCATGATCGAGGAATCGGCGCGTGACCCCGCAACGGGCATCGGCAAGCCCGAGCGCTTATCACATAACTTGTCCGGCTACTGGTCTCGCCGCATCACCGACGAACACCGCCTTGTCTATCAACTCCGGGACGAAGAACTCATCATCGTGCAAGCGCGATACCACTACTAAGGGTGTACGTAGTCAAATCGGTCGAGCCACGACCACCTGCGGGCGACAACTCGCACACTCAAGAATAACGAATGTCCAGGTCAAGGACCTGGACATTCGTCTGTGGAGGTGCTTGCCGCTTACTCGCACTCGGTGCAAGCTGCTGATCTGCGGCTTTGTCACACGCTGGGCTCTCACCGGCCCCTGTGCCTCGGCACCGAGCGCGAAGCGTCGATGGGGCCGGCACAACCACCTCGATGAGCGCGACACTGCCGAGTCGATCACTGCCTACCGCGAGGGCGCCACCGCCGTCTCCCTCACCGCTGCCCACGGCTCGAGCCTCAAGAGCGTCAAGAGCCTCCCAACCGCGTTGATGTGTCGCAGCAGTGCGAGCCCAAGATCGGTGTTACGAACCCATCGTCGAACCCGGAGGCCCTTGTGGACACCGATCTGGATACCCTCGCGGTCGCACTGGATGTCAGGACCGACGACGACTGGGTCATCGACTCCACTGCGGTGGAGTGTGTCCGCTCACGGATGCGTGGCCGGTGGCAGCAGCGCATCCCGATCCTGGATCTGCCGTTGCCGACGCCTACGCCTGAGGGCGCAGTGGATCAAGGCATAACGCCACTGGCTGAAATGAGCGAGGACGATGAGCGATGCGAGCCCGTTGCGTGACATCGGGGAGCACCGGATACGCCTTACCGAACAGGAAGCCCAGCTCAACCTGCGCACGGTGCTGGAGCTGTGCGCGGCGGGCGAGTTGCGCTGCAGCGAGAAAACCAGCCGCCCCTCCGCGGCGACCGTCCACACTGTCGAGGAACATCTCGCGTACCGCGACTTCTACCTTCACGACCCGATCGCTTCGTTCTCCTGGCCGCTGCTGATCCAGGCCGGTGGACTTGCAAAGATCGAGGGCGGGCGGCTCCAGTTGACCGCGAAGGGCCGCGGCGCCCTGCGGAAACCGCCGGCTGAGGTCATCCGCCAGCCGTGGCAGCGCTGGCTGACCCACACGGTGATCGACGAGTTCAGCCGGATCGCGCAGATCAAGGGACAGCGCGCCCGTAACGTCCTCACCCCGGCTAAAACCCGCCGCCAGACGGTCGCCAAGGCCTTAGCCAGCTGCCCACCCGACGAGTGGATCGGCGTGGACGCCCTGTTCACAACCATGCGACGGGACAACCTGAGCCCCACCATCGCCCGCGGCGAGATGGCGCTATGGATGCTGTATCTCGTCGACGCCCAGTACGGCAGTCTGGGCTACGACGGCTTCCATGCGTGGGAGATCCTCGAAGGCCGCTACACCCTTGCGGTGCTGTTCGAATACGCCGGCACACTGGGACTTTTTGACCTCGACTACGTTCACCCGACGGGAGCCCGGGAGGACTTCCAAGATAATTGTGGCGGTGACGATCTAGAGACGTTGAGCAGGTACGACGGCCTACAGGCGATCCGACTCACCGCACTGGGCCGCTACACCCTGGGCTGACCGACACATACCAGCCGCTCGCCAACAAGGCACAAGCCCAGCTGCTGAAGATCCTCGGCCGAGCTTCATCGCGGTGCGCCGCTGCACCTCCGTGGTGCTCGCCGTCAGCCTCGGCAGGTCCGCGAACCGGCGTTCCCGCAGCGTGTCCAGCACGGCCTCGTCGGTCCCGTCGAGAGACCAGAACCGCACGGGATCACGGATGACGTGGTTCCCAACCGGCTCGTGCCGGGAGCGCCACCAGTACGCGATGCCACCTTTGTCGAGCCGCAGGTTGTCCACCAGCCACGCCGTTCCCGGTGGTTGCGAACACCAGGGCACCTCCTCCGGCGGCAGGTTGAGCGCGAACGCCACGTTGAGGCACTCGATCAGGTCGGCGCCGTTGAGGATCTCGCCGAAAACATAAGCCTCGTGCAGGAACGGCTCATCGGCCGGCAGGCGAGTCGTCCACTGACACCGGTCAGCCAGGAAACGGAGCTTCTCTACGGCTCGACGATAACGCACGGTCACATTGTCGGTTGGCACGGCTGACAACGCTACGACGACTGTGGGCCGCAGCCCGCACTTGATCGAGCGAGCGGGCTCGGGCGTCTGGCGGCATCCCCGTCGGCCGCCGCTACAGTCTGGCCGCGGAAGAACACGGCGAGCACGCGAGGGGCCACATGGCGACCACGGCACGGGAACGACTGGCGGGATTGCTCGGCGATTCCGAACCGACCGGGTCGTTCAGCGCTGAGCTGCTGGCGCCGGCGCATCTCCTGCAGCTTGAAGTGGCTGGCGTCGGGCCGGTGAGCCTTCCGGTCCGCGCGCCTCTGGCGAAGAAGCTGATCGCGGTGGCGCGGTCGGCGATGTTCGGCCAGGGCGAGGAGACGCTGACGGACACCAGCGTCCGTGACACCTGGGAACTCACCCCGGATCAGATCACGCTCGGCGGGCCCGGCTGGACGGCGCTGCTGGACCGCGCGCTGGAGCACTTCCGTGACGAGCTCGGGCTCCCGCGGACGGCACGGCTGCGGGCCGAGCCGCACTCGATGCTGGTCTACGGCAAGGGACAGTTCTTCCTTCCCCACCAGGACTCGGAAAAGCACGACGCCATGGTGGGCACGCTGGTGGTGTCACTGCCCTCGGCACACACCGGCGGGGAACTGGTCATCGACCACGCCGGCGAAACCAGGGCCTACCGCGCCTCGAAGGAGGAGCTGACCCTCCTCGCGTTCTACGCCGACTGCCGCCACCAGGTCACGCAGGTCAGGTCCGGGTACCGGGTGACGCTCACGTTCAACCTGCTGGCCGCCGCCGAGACCCCTGCTCCGGAGACCGGCCCCGCCACCGAGCTGGCGCACTGCCTGACCGAGCACTTCACCACGCCAGCCGCCCCGCGGTACGGCGGCCGCGACCTCGGCACGCCGAACCGGCTGGTCTTCCTGCTCGACCACGAATACACCCAGCGAGGCCTGAACTGGCGCCGGCTCAAGGGCGCCGACGCGGAGCGAGCCACGCTGGTACGCGCCGCGGCCGAGCAGGCCGGGTGCGACGCGGTGCTGGCGCTCGCGGAGGTGAAGGAGACCTGGGACGCCGAACCGTCCGGCAGCGCCCCCGGGAACGACTACGACTCTTACGAGGACGACGAGGACCCCGACGATTATCAGCTCCATTCGCTGATCGACGACGAGATCACCCTCGGCTGGTGGACCAGCCCGGACGGCAGCGGCGGCGAGCCGATCTCGCTGCATGTTCCCGACCACGAGGTGTGTGCCAGCACCCCGAGCGCGGACCTGCAACCCTACCAGTCCGACTACGAGGGCTACATGGGCAACTACGGCAACACGCTCGATCGGTGGTACCGGCGGGCCGCGGTTGTCGTATGGCCGCGAGACCGGGCGTTCGCGGCGCGCGCCGAGGCCGGATCGCAGTGGGCTTTGCACGAGCTCCGCGACCGCATCGAGGCGGGAGACTTGGAGGACGCACGTGTCGCGGCGGAGTCGCTCGCGCCGTTCTGGAAAAAGACCGCGACACAGGCGGGCCTGCTCGGCACCGCGCTGGACGTGGCAGCGGGCCTCGACGTTGCCGGGACGGCCACGATGCTGCTGGAGCCGTTCCGGATCGAAACGCTCGCGCAGGAACACGCAGGCGGGCTGGCGGCGGCCGGGCGATACGGTGAGCAGTGGACGTGCAACGTCATCGACGGGTGGTTCGGGCAAAGGCACCACTACGGAACCGACCGGTACGAGTGGATCGACAGGCTGCCAGGGCTGTGTGGGGCGCTGCGTGCCGCCGGGACGCCGGAGGTGGCGCGGCTGCTGGCCACCAGGACCTGGCAGTGGATGGACGGCCAGCTCCAGTCCTGGACCACCACCACGCGAACCGAATTCCGCCAGCCACAGCTGGAGATGCTCAGCTCGCCGCTGGTCCGGCTGCTCGAGGCGCCCGACGACACGCTGCGCGACGAGATCACGACAGCGCTGCGCGAGTCCGAGGACACCGTGCTGGAGTGCCTGATGCCGGCGCTGCGTTCGGCGCACCCGCGGCGACCAGCGGGGCTCGACACGGTAGCCCGCGACTGCGCGAAGCGGCTCGGCGCGATCATCGCGAGGCCGCCGCGTGACGAAGACGACTGGTCGATCGAATGGACCGGGTGCCGGTGCGACCTTTGTGACACCCTGGGGACGTTTCTCCGCTCCCGGTCGCGGCGGATCTTCGAGTGGCCCCTGGCAACCGACGGGCGGCGGCACGTGCACACCCAGATAGACTCGGCCGGGCTGCCAGTGCGGCATCAGACCCGGCGGCAGGGTCGGCCATACACGCTCGTGCTGACCAAGACCGACGCCCTGTTCACGCGCGCCAAGAACGCGCGGCAGCGGGCCGTGACCGACCTGGCATGGCTGACGTCGACGTGGGGCGACGCACCGGCGCGAAAGTAAGGCGGCCTGTGCCGGGTACGGCATGCGCCGGTGAGCGTGGCGTGGGCGTGCCGTCTTCGAGGCCGGGTTCTCGAATCCGCCCGTGAACCTCGTCGGCGCGGATACCGTCACCCAACTGCTCGAGGTCACCGACGAACGGCAGGCCAGCGAGGCGCGGGAGTTCACGTTCGCCGCCACGCTGACCCGCGAGCAGCAGGGACGCCGTGGACAATCTGCGCGACCATGACCTCGGTGTGCTGGTCGCGCCACCAGGAGCGGGCAAGACCGTGATCGCCTGCGCGGTGATCGCCACCTCCGCGACCTCCACGCTCGTGCTCGTCGACCGCAAGGCCCTGGCCGACCAGTGGCGGACCTGCATCAGCGACCTGCTGGGAGTCAGGCCTGGCCAACTCGGCGGCGGTCGCCGCAAAACCCGTGAGGTGATCGACGTCGCGATGCTGCAAACCCTGGCCGCAAGACCGACGTCGAACAGCTCACCAGCGGCTACGGGCTGATCGTCGTGGACGAGTGCCACCACATCCCCCGCCGCGGCGTTCGAGCACGCTGTCAAACAGATCCAGACTTAACTATAACTTGATTTCTATAGAACGCATTGGTTTGGAACTAAAGTTTTACTGTAGGATGGGCTGGTGTCAGTTGATCGACGCGACCTCCGTCGGAGGCTCTTCGAGCTCGCCGCCGGACAAGGCGGCTACTTCACCGCCGCTCAGGCGAAGACGCTCGGCTACTCCCACCAGGCGCAGGCCCACCACGTTGGGGCGGGCAACTGGTGGCGCATTGATCGTGGCCTGTTCCGCCTCGTCGAGTGGGCTCCAGGCGCGCACGACGAACTCGCCCGCTGGACTCTGTGGTCGCGAGGACGAGCGGTCGTGTCACACGAGTCGGCCATGAGCGTGCATGGCATCGGCGAGTTCGAATCACAGCATATCCATCTGACGGTTCCACTAGGATTCACCATGCGCAACGACGCCGTAGAACTTCACTACGCCGAGCTTCCCGCCAATGACGTCTCCGAACGCTCGGGATACTGGGTGACCACTCCACTGCGAACGATCATCGACATCGCCGCGAACGCACCCGATGAGGACCAGCTCGCCCGCGCCATCGACGACGCGCGGCGCGCCGGCCTGGTTACCAATCGCCGCCTCCGATCCCGCGCCGAGGCCCTTGACCCCCGCGCCGCGCTCTACATCGAGCGCGCGATCCAACAAGCTGAGACGCCATGACCTACCAATCGGCGCAGGCACTACGCACCGCATTGGAAAACCGGCTGCTGGCACGATCTAACGAGACCGGAGCCAGTCTGGACCGGCTACGCCGACGGGTGATGTTCGAGCGCATCATCGCCCGCATCCAAGCGGCAGAGCCAGGGCCATGGGTACTCAAAGGTGGCATGGCGCTCGAGATTCGCCTACGTGACGACGCCCGGCTGACCAAGGACGTCGACCTCGGCCTTCGCGATGACGTCAACAGCGCGCCCGACCTCCACGAGCGACTTATCGAGATCCTCACCATTGACCTCGACCATGACTTCTTCATCTTCACAGTCGGCCCGCCGGAACTGCTACGCGATGACAGCGGCGGATTCCTAACCTGGCGCGCCAAGGTCGGCGCGCAACTGGCCGACAAGCCCTTCGGCCGCGTCCAACTCGATGTGTCGCCCAGGACTCATGAACTTCACGCCACCGACAGGCTCGCCATACCCAACTCCTTGGCCTTCGCCGGTATCCCAGCCGTTGAGGTCGAAGCGGTCGACATCCACCGACATGCGGCAGAGAAGTTCCACGGGATGCTCCGCGACTTCGGGGAACGCGAGAACTCCCGAGTCCGCGACCTCGTCGACCTCACCATCCTACTCAAACACGGTCTGCTCGCACCCGAGCGAACGGCAGCCGCAGTCCGAACCGTATGGCTCGAACGCAGCAACACCGAACCACCGGGCGACCTCCCGCAGCTGCCAGAGTCGTGGCCGGACCGCTACCAGCGACTTGCAGCCAGCCACGCTGTTGACATCCCGCCCTACCCCGCAGCCGTCGCCCACGTAACCCGGCTATGGCTCCACATGTTCCCCCACGCCTGACCTGAACAACACCGAAGCCAGAGCGAGACACCTTGCGGGAGTAGAACACCAAGACAGCCTCTGACCAGCAGATTCACCACGAACCCACCATCACGCGAGGTGAGCGCCAAACCCACAAAACCCCAGGTCAACCGCAAAATCGAACTCAGAGTGGAGCTGAGGGGAATCGAACCCCTGACCTTCTCGATGCGAACGAGACGCGCTACCAACTGCGCTACAGCCCCTCGCGGTGCGGGCCGAGCTTAGCAGCCGGTGGTCGACTACTCGCCGGCCGCTCGCCGGTACCGCGGCTCGAAGGTGGGCTTCAGCTCGTCGAACGTCGGGTCTTCGTCGTCGAGGTCGAGCGCGACGGCAGTGGGGTGCGGTGGGGGCAACGCGCCAGACCGAGCCGACGGCTCCTCGACCGGTTCTTCCTCATGGTGGGCGGCGTCAACCGGTGCCTCCTCCGCGACGTCGGACGCGGGCATGCTGGCACGGGAACCAGCCAACCGCTCGGCTCGACGTT
Organism: Pseudonocardiaceae bacterium; assembly: GCA_050700115.1. Taxonomy (GTDB): domain Bacteria; phylum Actinomycetota; class Actinomycetes; order Mycobacteriales; family Pseudonocardiaceae. The sequence continues at coordinate 34,124 of JBOHGG010000021.1, read as the reverse complement.
GCCGCACCTCCTCTTCGATACGCACCTGCAGGCGCAGGTATCCCAGATAACCGATCACCGTCATATCCAACGCAGCATGCAGCCACCACAGCAGGCTCGACGCCGTCGGCGCCAGCACCAGGGTGGCGACTGCTCCGACCGCCAGACCGAGCACCACCCGCTGCCGGAACACGTATCTCGCTCGGGCCACCTGTGCGGCGACCTCCGGGTCATAGCCACCGCGGCCCGGTCGGTACCGGCGCTCATACGAGGCGGGCTCCCGCTCCGCGATCCGTTCGCCGATCATGGGCACCTCCTGATCGTGCATCAGTGCCGCGCGGGAAAGATCTGGCCGGCGCAGCACCCGAGACGCAAGCGCAGACTCTGCAGTGCGTGCCACCTCTTGCCGTCGCTTCGCGACCATCGGGACAAGGACAACGAGCCATGCCACCGCCAGCGCCGCGAAGATCAGCGAGCTGGGCACTCCTAGCCCCCTACCCAGTCGGTCATCACGAGCGGCCTGCACTACTGCGGGTCACGGTAGCTAGCGCAGACACCCGGATCTCGGAGGCGCGCCGGTGATGATCGCGTGCACCAGAGCGCGACACACCGTGCATCAGGCGCGGACACGCCGGGGTTGGAGGGTTTGGGGTTCAGGGGTGGTGGGCGTGGCCTGCGCGGATCAGTCGCGACACCAGCCCGGCGCCGACCTCCTCGGCGGTCAACGCCAGCAACTGATGGTCCCGCCAGGCGCCGTCCACCTCCAGGTAACGCCGGAGCAGACCCTCGTCGCGGAACCCGAGCTTGGCGAGTACGCGGAGGCTGGCCACGTTCTCCGGGCGCACCGTGGCCTCGACCCGGTGCAGCCCCACGGGTCCGAACGCGTGGTCCACCGCCAACGCCACCGCCCCGGTCGCGATACCACCCCCGGCCGCAGCCGACTCCACCCAGTAGCCGACCCAGGCCGAACGCAACGAGCCCCGCACCACGTTGCCCAGGGTCAGCTGCCCGACGAGCTGGCCGTCCAGCGTGATGGCAAACGGCAGGGCCTGCCCGCGCCGGGCCGTCGCGCGCTGCCCGCTGCAGATCACCGGCCAGGCCATGGTGGTGGAGCGCTCCGCCCAGGCGCCCTCCGATTCGGGCTCCCATGGGCGCAGGTATGCCTCGTCGCGCAGCCGCAACCGGCTCCACGCCGAGCCATCGCGCAGGCGCACCGGGCGCAGCGCGACCTGGCCTGCAGCGACCTGCATCGGGCCAAGCCGAGCGGGCCAACCGGGATGGCGACCCGCAGGCCGGTCAGTGAACCCGAATGCGGACACATCAGCCTCGCTGGGCCAGGAAACTCACCACAACCTCCTCGCCGACCGACACCTCAATTGTGTCGGCGTCGACGAGGATCAGGCAGTTCGCCTCAGCCAGCGAAGTCAAAAGATGGGCACCGGAGATACCGAGGGGCTGCACCAGGTACTCGCCGGTATCGGGATCGCGCAGCAACTGGCCGCGCAGGAACCCGCGCCGACCTGCAACCGACGTCACCGGCGACAACAGCTGGGCAGTGATGGTGCGACGGTGGGGATTGCGCTTGCCCAACGCGAGCCGGATCAGTGGCCGCACCAGCACCTCGAAGACCACCAGCGCGCTGATCGGATTGCTCGGCAGCAAGAAGGTAGGCACCGAGTCAGGGCCGAGCCGGCCGAAGCCCTGCACCGAACCGGGATGCATGGCCACCCGCCCGACATCCAGCGGTCCGAGCTCAGCCAGCGCACCATGAATCTCGTCACCCGTGGACCCGCCGGCCGCTCCGGTCACCACCACGATCTCGGAGAGCAGCAGCCTGCCCTCCACCGCGTCGCGCAGCCGGGACGGATCGCTGGGCACGATCCCGACCCGGTGTACCTCGGCGCCGGCATCGCGGGCGGCCGCGGCCAAAGCGTAGGAATTGACGTCATAGAGCTGCCCGGCGCCCGGGGTGCGATCCACGTCGACCAGCTCGTCGCCGACCGACAGCACCGACAGCCGGGGTCGCGGGTGCACCCGCACCTTGGCCCGTCCCACTGCGGCGAGCAGCCCCACCTGCGCCGAGCCGATCACCGAACCAGGACGCACCGCGACGTCGCCGGTCTGCACATCCTCCCCGGCGCGGCGCACGTAGGCCCGGGAAGGGACGGCGCGCGTCACGGTGACCCGCGCCGCATGGGCCACCCCGTCCTCGGTGTGCCCCAGCGGGACGACGGCATCGGCCAGGGCCGGCAGCGCCGAGCCGGTAGCCACCCGGACTGCTTGGCCGGGCTGCAGCCGCATCGGCTGCCGCGAGCCCGCCGCGATCTCACCGACCACCGGCAAGGTGGTCGGGACCTCCGTGACGTCCACGCTGCGCACCGCGTACCCGTCGACCGCCGCCTGGTCGAACCCGGGTAGCGCGCGCTGGGCCACGACTTCCTCAGCGCACAGCATCCCCTGTGCCTCGGAGATCGCCACCCGCACTGGAGCCGGACGCACCGCGGCCTCCAGCACCCGCCCGAGCTGCTCGTCCAGCGACCTCACGCGGTCTCCTGCTCCACCCTCTCGCGCAACCATGTCAGCAGGCCAGGGCCAATATCGGGATCCGAAAGCGCGAAGTCCACCGAAGCCCGAAGGAGGCCGGCCGGATTGCCCAGGTCGTGGCGCTCGCCGCGGTGCACCACGACGTGCACCGGATGGCCCTCGTCGATCAGCAACGCCACGGCATCGGTGAGCTGTAGCTCGCCACCTACCCCGGGGTCGATCCGGTGCAGCGCGTCGAACACCGCCCGGTCCAGCAGGTAGCGACCGGCCGCAGCCAACGTGGACGGCGCCGCCTCGGGTGACGGCTTCTCCACCATCCCGTGCACCCGTTTGACGTCAGCGACGTCGGTGTCCTCGATGGTGAACACCCCGTAGGCAGAGATCTGCTCCCGCGGGACGTCAAAGGCGCACAGCACGCTGCCGCCATACCGCTGGCGGATCGCCGCCATCCTGGTCAGCACCCCGGTGGGCAGCACGAAATCGTCGGGCAGCAGGACAGCCACGGCATCGTCGGATTCGGCCAGCAACGGCTCGGCGCAGCCCACCGCGTGCCCGAGACCCAACGGTTTGTGCTGCAGCGCGACCTCGACGCGGATCAGCCCGGGTGCCCGGCGCACCTTTGCCAGTAACGCGTCCTTGTCCCGCCCGCGCAGTTCGGCCTCCAGATCCGCGCTGGGGTCGAAGTACGCCGCCACCGACTCCTTGCCCGGCGAGACGACGAGCACGAGCCGGTCGGCACCGGCCTGCGCCGCCTCCGCCGCGATGTATTCGATCGCCGGGGTGTCGACCACCGGCAGCAGCTCCTTGGGCACGGTCTTGGTGGCCGGCAGGAACCGGGTGCCCAGCCCAGCGGCCGGCACCACCGCGGTGCGCAACGCTCGGTAGCCGGGTGTGCCACGAATCGGAGAGCTCATAACGCACGACCCTATCGACCCCCAGCGCACCACGCGTTGGCGTCCACCCAGGCGCGACATGGAGACTTATCGCAGTTACCGGGCGTCGGTAACTGCGATAAGTCTCCATGTGGGCGGTGTGGTGGGCGGTGTGCGTGGACGAGATCGCCAAGTGGGAGTGGCGGCGGCGGATATCCGCGGCGCGGCGGGCGGTGCCGGTGGCGGTGCGGGAGGCTGAGGCGGCCGCGCTGGCGGCGGTCCGGCTACCGCTGGGGCTGCCCGGCACGGTCTGTGCCTACTGGCCGGTCGGCGCCGAGCCGGGTTCGCCCGCGCTGCTCGACGGCCTGGTGCGCCGCGGCTGCCAGGTGCTGCTGCCCGTGGTCGGTACCCCCGTGGACGGTGTCGCTGCCGGTCTTGCGGCGCCGCTGGATTGGGCCGAGTACACCGGCGCGGAATCACTTCGGGTTGGCCCGCTCGGGCTCTATGAGCCGGCCGGGCCGCAGCTGGGTTGCGCGGCGATCGCCACCGCGGTCCTGGTGCTGGTGCCGGCGCTGGCAGTGGACCGGCACGGGGTTCGGCTGGGCCGTGGCGGCGGATACTACGACCGGACGCTGCCGCTGGCGGCTCCAGGCACCCCGCTGGTGGCCATCGTTCGGGACGACGAGGTACTCGCCTCGCTGCCGGCGCAACCGCACGATGTCCCGGTCAGCGCGGCACTGACCCCGCGTCGGGGGCTGCTCCCGCTGCCCTACTGAGGCCGACTGGCCGCAGGTCGCACTGCGCGTGGCCGTCAGGAGGAGCGTCCACGCGACCGGCCACGGCGGCGGTCTTGCTATCATCGCTACTAGCACTCTCGTGCGCAGAGTGCTAGTACGTGGAGGCGAGACGTGCCGACTTACTCCTACGCGTGCACCGCGTGTGAGCACCACTTCGAGACCGTGCAGAAGTTCACCGACTCGTCGTTGACCGACTGCCCTGAGTGCTCCGGCCGGCTGCGCAAGCTGTTCTCGTCGGTGGGCATCGTCTTCAAGGGCAGCGGCTTCTACCGCAACGACAGCCGCGCTGGCAACGGGGCCGAGTCGGGTTCGAACGGCAAGTCCGAGTCCAGTTCGAACGGCAAGTCCGAGTCCAGTTCGAACGGCAAGTCCGAGTCCAGTTCGAACGGCAAGCCCAAGCCGGGATCAGAGTCAGGGTCCACCTCGTCAGGGTCGGCCTCCGAATCGAAGTCCGGGCCCGCCTCGGCATCATCGGAGTCCACTACCACTCCGACAGCCGCCTCCTCCTGACCGGGGGGTGCTCTACAGTCCCCCGAGCTCGACAGCGGAGCTGTTCGATCAATCCCGGACAGCTCCGCTGTCGAGTTCGGGAACTGTAGAGCTGGTCATCAGTCTGAAGATCTGCGCGACACGACCTGGAAGTTGTCCCCACCCACCTGGTTGTCCACAACCGGGCGTTCCGGGTCTGCGGCAGCGGCCCGATCTTGTCTAGCGTCGCGATCCTCAACGCGACAACAGGATCGGGAGGCGAGAAATGGGGCGATGGCAGCCGAGGCCACATCCCAGCAATCCGCGCACGTTGGCGCCGCTGCTGCGGGAGCGATGGGACGTGCTGTGGCGTGGGTCCGGGTTCGGCCGCACACTGCTGCTGCGCCGGGCGGCCGCCGTGGTGCTCGTCGCTGTCGCCGCGGTGCTGGCGCTGAGCCCGGGGAAGGGATCCGCTGTCGAGGTGGTGGTCGCTGCCCGAGACCTGGCTCCGGGCACCGTGCTCGAGGCAACCGAGGTGACGACGCGCGGGCTACCCGCGCCGGTGGTACCCGACGGCGCCGCCCGGACCCCGGCCACCGTGCTGGGCCGGACGCTGGCCGCACCGGTCCGGCGCGGTGAGGCCCTGACCGATGTGCGGCTGACCGGCCCCGATCTTGCCCGAACGGTCCCGGCAAGCCCGGACGCGGTGAGCGTCCCGCTGCGGCTTGCCGATCCGGACATCGCCGCCCTGCTGCATCCCGGTGCCGCGGTAGACGTGGTGACCGTCGGCGAACGGCAGGACGAGCCGGTGGTCCTGGCCCGCAGTGCCCAGGTGCTCGCGGTGCTGGAAGCCGGTCCCCGCACCGGCGCGCGGGACGGCCGGCTGGTGCTGGTCGCGCTCGACCCCGCGGCGGCGACTCGGGTCGCGGCAGCCTCGCTATCCCAGACCCTGACCGTTACCGTCCACTAAGGAAGCAGCGCGGCAGGCGGGCCGCCTGCCCGACCATAGGGGGGTGGTCACATGATCAAGGGGTTCCGGGACTTCATCCTCCGAGGCAATATCATCGAGCTCGCGATCGCGGTGGTGATCGGCACCGCGTTCGTCGCGCTGATCACGCAGTTCACCGAGTCCTTCATCACCCCGCTGATCGCAGTGTTCACCGGGGGCGGGGAGGTGGGCGGCAAGTTCATCGTCAGCGGCCAGGAGTTCAGCTACGGGGCGTTCATCGGCGCGGTCATCACCTTCTTGATCACTGCGGTGGTGGTCTACTTCCTTGTCGTCGTCCCGATGAGCAGGCTCGTGGGCCGGTACTCCAAACCCGCACCGGAGGAGCTCACCGGGCTTAGCGAGGCCGAAGTCCTGGTGGAGATCCGCGATCTGTTGCGCACCCAGCAGCGGAGTTGATCACCCGGCGGGGTCATGATGTGGGGGGCGGTTGTCCCGTAGCCAACGGTCGCGCTCGTCGGGATCTTCGTTCTCCTGAGGGGGTCGGTCGTCTGAGGTGCTGTCGGGTAACACATCTCCGAACACCCGGTGCAGCCTTCTCTTGCGGTCAATCGCGTTCTCCTGCACGATGACAATCCTCCCGACCGCGTGATCCCATGGGATAGCGCGGTACCGATCACTTCCCGCTACTCCATCCCAGTGCCAGGATGGTGGTTTCCCACCACGAGCGGAAGGGCGCCGAACATGACGCTAACGGACAAGATCAAGGACATGATGGGTCAGGCCATCGAGGTGGCTGGCCCTCTGGTTGCACAAGCCATGGATAAGGCCGGCCCCTACGTCGAGCAGGCGAAGGAGATGGCCGGCCCCTACGTCGAGCAGGCGAAGGAGATGGCCGGCCCCTACGTCGAGCAGGCCAGGGAGAAGGCCCCTGCGCTCGTCGAGCAAGCCATCAACAAGGCCGGCCCCTACGCCGAGAAGGTCGCGGAAACGGCCGGCCCGATCGTCGAGCAGGCCATGGAGAAGGCCGCACCCTACGTCGAGAAGGCCGTTCCCATCGCAGTCCAGGGCTTCGAGGCCGCCGTCTCCACTGTGGACAAGGCCACCGGCGGGCGTTACCACGACCGGATCGAGAACATGAGCCAGCTGGTGGAGGATGCGCTGAGCCGGAACGGCAGAGTGAACGGCAAGCCCTGAACCGCCCACCCTGCGGGCCCGCCACGGCAATCCGTTCGGGCCCGCCGCGGTGGGAGCTTTGTCGCGGTGGGAGCTTTTCCGTGCTGCCGCTCAGTCCTGATCCGGCCAGGACAGCTCGTCGATCACCCGTCCGACCAGCGGCGTGAGGGTGGCCATCCCATCGCGGACTGCCGCCCTCGATGGCGCCAGGTTGACCACCAGGGTGCTACCCGACACCCCGGCCATCCCGCGGGACAGGCCCGCATCCACGGCGCCAGCGGCGAGCCCGGAGGCGCGGATGGCCTCGGCGATGCCCGGTACCGGGCGGTCCAGCACCCCGGCCGTGGCGTCCGGAGTGACATCGCGCGGAGACACCCCGGTACCGCCGACGGTCACCACCAGGTCGACGCCACCGATCACCGCGGTGTTCAGCGCGTTGCGGATGTCCACCGATTCACCGGCCACCACCACCGAACCGTCGACGACGAAGCCGGCCTCCTCGAGCAGCTCGGTGACCAGCGGACCAGTGGAGTCCTCGTGCTCACCGTGCGCCACCCGGTCGTCGACGATCACGACGAGAGCCCGCCCCAGGTTGCGCACGCTATGTTCCATGACGAGCACCGTAGCCGGGCGCCATCCACGCCGAGAACCAGGTCCGGCGGTACTGGCCCTGGTGGCTGTCGAGGTTCTCTGCGCCCTACCGACTCCCCGGATCAACGGGCGCCGACCTGCTGGCTGCCGAGGGTGACCTGGACCTCCCGGGTGTCCCCGGCCGGGTTCTTGACGGTAATCGTGGTCTGGGAACCGGGGTCTTGCGAGCGGATCGCCGCGACCAGCGCGTCTCCGCTGTCGATCACCCGGTCGTTCAACTTGGTGATCATCTCGCCGGCCTTGATCCCGGCAGCAGCAGCGGCGCCACCGGGCACGATCTGCTGAACCACCGCTGCGCCGTTCTCCGCCCGCCCAGCGGGAACGCTCACCCCAAGGATGGCTTGGGTTGCCTCACCGGTGCGAACGAGCTCGTTGGCGATCCGTCTGGCCTGGTCAATCGGGATCGCGAAGCCCAGCCCGATCGAGCCGGCCTGCCCATCACCGAGGCCGAGCGAGGCGATGGCGGTGTTGATGCCGATCACGCGACCCTGCATGTCGGTCAGCGGGCCACCGGAGTTGCCGGGGTTGATCGCGGCGTCGGTCTGGATCGCGTCGAGTACGGTGTCCTGGCCGCTGCGGTCGCCGCCGGCCCGCACCGGACGGTTCACCGCGCTGACGATACCGCTGGTCACAGTGCCGGACAGGCCCAGCGGCGAACCGATCGCCACCACTTCCTGGCCGACCCGGACGTTCTGCGAGCTCCCTAGCTGGGCTTGGGTCAGGCCGTTGAGACCCTGCGTCCGCACCACCGCGAGGTCAAAGGAAGGCGCCCGACCGACGACCTCGACCGGCGCGGAGCGGCCGTCCTGCAAGACTGCGACGAGCTCGCCGCCGGCCACGGCCGGCGCCACGACATGGTTGTTGGTCAGGATCAGGCCGTCGGCGCTGAGCACGATCCCGCTACCCTCGCCGGACGCCTGAGGGCCGCGCACCCTGAGCTGGACCACACTGGATGTCACCTTCTGTGCCACCTGCTCGACCGAGCCGCCTGGCAGGTTCGCGACCGACTGGGCTCCCGGCACGGGCTGGTCCAGCGCGCTGATCCCGCCGGATCCGGTACCCGCCAACTGGTAGCCGACGACGCCACCGACGCCTCCCGCCGCCAGCCCCACAACCAGAGCCAGCGCCACGGCGCCCCTGACGAGCCCGCCGCGGCGCGGACCGGGAGCGCCTGGTGGTGGCATGCCGATCGGCGCGGTAGGCGGTGACGCGCCGCCGCCCTGGGCCGCCCAGACCTCGGTGGGAGCGTTGTCGTAAGGCGGCGAGGCACCGTAAGGCCTGTTCCAGCCCGATGCTGAGCTCTGCCCCTGCTGCCAGGACGGCCCTGGTTGACCAGGGCCCGGCCAGGAGCGATCGGGGTGCGCACCCCAGGTCGGCTCGTCGGGTCGCCTCGACCCGGGCACAGGTCCCTCAGGGTCGCCAGGTCGCTGCGTCTCGTCGGTCATGTCTCTAGGGTGTACTGGTTTTCTGAGATGTCCATGTGAGGCCCCTAGGGGTGTCATGTGGATGGTCGACCGGGCAGTTCGAGGGTCATCAGCGCGCCGCCCGCCGGGCTTGGGCTAGCTCGCACCTTACCGCCATGGCGGGCTGCTACCTGTGCCACGATGGCCAGTCCCAGCCCCGAGCCGGGCAAGGTGCGGGCGGTTGGTGCGCGGTAGAACCGCTCGAAGATGTAGGGGAGGTCGGACTCGGCGATGCCCGGCCCGGCATCGGCCACGTCCAGTGCGGCCGTACCGTCGCCTGTCGGCGCCAGCCGCACGGTCACCGTCGCGTCGCTGGGGCTCCACTTGGCGGCGTTGTCGAGGAGGTTGAGCACGGCGCGCTCCAACGCGTTGGCGTCACCGAGCAGGCTCCACGGCGCCAGGTCGACCTCGAAGCGGATCCCCGGTGCCCGGCGGCTCGCCCTGGCCAGCGCCCGCTCCACGACCTCTGGCAGCTCCACCGGTTCGTGCACCACCTGCGGGGCGTCCTCGCGGGCCAGCTCAACGATGTCCCCGACCAGTGTGGACAGTTCCTCCACCTGGGCGCGCACATCGGCGGCGATCTCGTTGCGGTCCTGTTCGGACAGCGAAGGAGCATCCGGGCGGTCGGAGGCGGCCAGCAACTCCAGGTTGGTGCGCAACGATGTGAGCGGGGTGCGCAACTCATGCCCGGCATCGGCGACCAGCCTGCGCTGGCGTTCCTGCGACTCCGCCAGCGCGCCGAGCATGCTGTTGAAGCTGCCGGTGAGCCGGGCGAGCTCATCGTCACCGGAGATCGCGATCGGTTGCAGGTCACCGGTCCGAGCGACCCGCTCGGTCGCTTCGGTCAGCCGCTGTACCGGGCGCAGCCCCCCCTGGGCCACCGCGGTGCCCGCGGCCGCCGCCAGCAGCACGCCGGCTCCCCCGACGAGGATGAGAACCAGACCGAGCCGGGACAGCGTGCTCCTGGTGGTGTCCAGTCCCTGGGCCACCACCAGGGCGGCGCCCGGTGCCGCCGGCACGGCGGCGATGCGTAGGTCGCGCGCCTGGTCGGTGCGCAGCGACTGGGCCTGCTCCCCTCGCGCTACAGCGAGCTCGGCTGGTCCCAGCTCCAGGTTGCCGCCCACCACGTAACGGCCAGTGGTGCCGTTGAGCAGGCCAACCCTGATGTCGGCCGCGCTGAAGAAACTGTCCGGTATGCCACCGAGCTCCTCGGCGGTGGCCAGCGTGCTTCGCAGCGAATCGGCGCGCTGCAGCAGTGTGGTGTCGAGCTGGTCATAGAGACTGGTGCGGACCGTGAAGAAGCCGGCCAGCGACACCAGCGCGACGGCGCTGCCGACGCAGACCGCGGCGAGCGCGGTGACCCTGGTGCGCAGCGACATCCGCCGATTCCCGAAGTTCGGGTCGGCTGCCTGGGTCACTGCTTGGGTCACGGGGGCGTCTCCCGCAACGCGTAACCCACCCCCCGCATGGTGTGGATCAGTCTCGGCTCGCCGGCCGCCTCGGTCTTGCGCCGCAGGTACCCGACGTAGACCTCCAGGGCGTTGCCGGAGGTGGGGAAATCGTAGCCCCAGACGTCCTCCAGGATGCGGCCGCGCGTGAGTACCTGCCGGGGGTGTCGCATGAACAACTCCAGCAGGCTGAACTCGGTGCGGGTCAGGCTGATCCGGCGCTGCGCCCGAGCGACCTCGCGGGTGCCCTGGTCGAGAACGAGGTCGGAAAAGGACAGTGTCGGGCTGGCGCCGGCGACATCGTCGGGCGGGGACCTGCGCAGCAGCGCGCGCAACCGGGCGAGCAGCTCCTCCAGCGCGAACGGCTTGGGCAGGTAGTCGTCCGCGCCGGCATCCAGCCCGGCGACCCGGTCGGAGACCGCGTCCCGGGCGGTGAGCACCAGAATGGGCAGGTCGTCACCGCTGCCGCGGAGCCGCCGGCACACTTCCAGACCGTCCACCCTCGGCATCATCACGTCGAGGACCATCGCGTCCGGTCGCTGCGTGGCGAGCACATCCATGGCCTGCTGGCCGTCCCCGGCGAGCTGCACGACGTAGCCGTTGAACTGCAACGACCGGCGCAACGACTCCCGGACCGCCCGGTCGTCATCGACCACAAGGATGCGCATGCGGCCAGTGTGGACCCCCAGCCTGAGAGCGGCCTTAGACGGCCGGACCAGGTGAACCGGCGGCGCGCAGGCGAGCTACACCGGGAAGGTTCCGCGGAACAGTGAGGCCTTGCGACCTCGTCTCCACTCCGCCGAGATCGCACTGACCCCCGTCGAGCATCGCCATTCGGTGGAAAGAGGCTTTGAGCCATGGGGCATCATCGCGCGAGAAATTATCGCAGCCCGCGGGAAATCCGTTACATCGTGGCTTACCGGCGCCCCTGCCGGGAACCGGTGGCAGCTGGCGGTAACGGCAGACGGTCAGTCACGATTAACAGGCAGTTAACCAATCTTGGGAGCTACCATGAAGACACTCGCCACTGCTGCCGCCTTGGTCGTGGTCCCCCTCGCTTTGCTGAGTGGGTGTACGAGCAGTGCCTCAGCACCAACTGCGGCAATTGAAACGACTACGGCACCGTACACCGACGAGCCACCAAACCGGACGCCAGACGCGAACTACATAAGCACCCCGGCACCCTCCGCGGTGACACCACCGCCTGCCACGTCACCTCTCGTCACCAGCGGATCGGTGCACTACGCCAACTGCACTGCAGCACGGTCCGCCGGAGCTGCGCCTCTGCAGCGGGGCGAGGCCGGCTACCGGTCCGGGCTCGACCGCGACAACGACGGTGTCGCCTGCGAGCCCTACAGCGGTCATTCAGGCTCGAGCAGCGCGGATTCCGGCAAGTCGAGTTCCAATGGCTCGAGTGAGTCGACCTATTTCGCCAACTGCTCCGCAGCACGGGCCGCCGGCGCAGCGCCCCTGCACAAAGGTGACCCGGGATACCGGTCCGGGCTCGACCGGGACAACGACGGCGTTGCCTGCGAATAGGCCGGACTGGCCCAGCTGGTATGCCTGAACCCCCCGGTGTCTTAGCACGAATGCCGATAATCACCTGTAACTAAAGCCTGGATAGCATCGCGCGCCACGCATCCAGGCCAACGAGTCCAGCGGCCCTGCAGTCACCGGCGGGACAGGACCAGGCAGGCGAGCCGTGCCCCGGCCTGACCTGCCTGGCCCCGCTGCGTTGCGGTCGCCATCGCCTCGTGCACCACGATCGATCCTGGTGCCCGTTCGGTGAACAGGAAGGGCACCGTGGTCTGCGACGTCCCCGAGCCGGCCGCGTCAGTGCGCACATCCAGCCAAATCTCGTTGCTCGGATTCGCATACTCCGGGTCGGTCGATGGAGCTTGCGGCGTCGCCGCGGGATCAATCCGATTCTGGTAGTGCGGCCCGGCGGCCTCGCCAGTGGCACCACAGACCCTGGTGTGCGCGTGCACCGCGTAACCCCGGTTGGGCAGCAGCCCAGAGACCACCAACTCCGCCACGGTGGAGTTGGCCGACGGAGTCATCGTGGCCGCCAATGCCGCGCCGATCGGTGCCGCCGCCGGGTTGTAGGTGACCGCAGTCTCCACTGGATTTGGTGCAGCAAGCCTCCCACTGCCATACAACGCCACCGCCGGTGCCACGCCGCTGGCCACAGCGGGTGTCACTGCGGGCATGTCCGCAAGCCCCCGCTGCGCGCAACCAATCGGCATGAACGCCACGACGGCGCAGGCGACGGCGCAGACAAGCCGCCACGACATCGGCCCGGGAACGATCGCGCGCCGGTGAGGACCGTTGGTTAAGAGAGTCCCTCCATGCGTACATCATGCTCCGATGTGGCTACCCCTGCCAGGCCAGGCCGCAACATCGACGCAGCGACCCGGGTGGTGCTGCTCCGAGCGGTGCAGATCCCGTTCCTCTGACATGCCAACCGGTCCAGCCCCACTCAAGGATCTGTGCGCGGGCGCGGCGCCTGCTGCCTGATGTGGTTCAGCTGCCGCGCCGAGCTATGCGACCTCCGACCCTTGTCCCGGCACCACCGGCCGTACAATCGGCCCCGCGTGTCGGGACGGCGGTCAGAACGACCACACGGCACGCGGCGCAGGTGCGGGACAGGCCGTCGGGAGCGAGGTAGCCAGCCCGAGCCCAACGGAGCGAGACTCGCCCGCCATCCTGGGCAAACGTACAAGCTAGGCCCTCGTAGCTCAGGGGATAGAGCATCGGTTTCCTAAACCGTGTGTCGCAGGTTCGAATCCTGCCGGGGGCACCCCGCCAGAGCCATAAACCGGCCCTGAGCTGCCCGTTCGTGGTGCGCTCAGTGGTGCGAGACTCGAACTGTGGGTCACAAGAGTCAAAGCTGATGCACGGATTGTGACACGTAGCAAGATCGTTTCTAGTGTGTTGCGTAGGAGGAACGCCTCTTCTGCTTGATATACGGGTGATCTTCACGGACACGCCGACGTGCCTTCCGGGTCCGTCATCCGTGGAGAGGGAGGATTCCGCATGACTGATTTCACCGTGTGTTTAACGCGTTCTGTTTGATTCGTCTGGTGATCCGGTGGTGCGCTTGGCCGCCTCGGCGCTGGATGACTATCTGCGGTTTGTGCATGGGCGGGCACGGACCAATACGCTGCTGGCTACCGCTTATGACCTGATGGTGTTCTTTCGCGCGATTGGTAAGCCGCCGACCGAAGTGACCAGCGCGGACGTGCTGGGATTCATCATCGCTTAGCGGGCGGGCTCGGACGGCCGCCGACTGCGGGCGGTGGACAAGACTGGGGGTCTGTCGGCGCGGACAGTGCGCCGCCGATTGTCCAGCGTCTCGGGGCTGTTTGCCTACTTGCTGGCTCGTGGTGATGTCAGCGCCAACCGGTGCCGCGGGGATTGGCGACACGACGTGAACGGCACCGTCCCCGCCAGGGTGTGTTCCACTGATCCGCACCCCGAGGACCCTGCCGCGGATTCTGGGACCGGAGCAGGTGGACGCACTGCTGGCGGCGTTGCGCACGCACCGAGACCGGGCGATGGCGCAGGCGATGGTGCTCGGTAGATTACGGCGCTGCGAGGTGCTGGGCCTGCAGCTGGCGGATCTGCGAGTCGGGCAACGCCGGGTGTTCATTGCCAACGGCAAGGGTGGCCATCAGCGGCTTATCCCGGTGTCGTCGCAGTTCTTCGGCTCGGTTGCCGCCTATATGGAGACCGAGCGTCCCGCCGAGACGAACACCAAGGCGGTGTTTGTCGCGGCAGCCAACAACCAAACCGGACGCCAACAGCTGTTCCAGCACCTGCTCGACCGTCTCGAGCAAACCCCCTGCTGATGGTGGGCGCGGTGTTCGCGATCTCCGCCGACGCCTGGCGCGATCTGCCGCAGATCGTCACCGACGCGCTGGTCGAGGGGCACCGTGGACGACGTGGCCGCTGGTCAACGGGATCGATCCGACTCGTCATCGTGCACCACCCGGTGGTGCAGCCGGCCGACGTATCGGCCCGATCCGGCCCTCTCTGTCAGGATCTGGCGAGACAGTTTGGTGCCAGCGGTTCACAGCAGGGGCGTGATCGGAGATCCTGGTGTTTGTGTCAACGGAGGAGCGTCGCGGTGGGGCTGGCGGTGGCGGAGGAGATGAGTCGTCCTCGCTGTCGGGGCCGCGGTCGGCGATGGGACCGTCGCCGCGTCCGTCGCGTCGTTCGTTTAGTCCGGAGTACAAGCTGGCGATTGTCGCGGAGTATGAGAATGCGCCGGATGGGGAGAAGGGTGCGATCCTGCGCCGAGAGGGTCTGTATTCGTCGCATGTGATTGAGTGGACCCGTGCCCGTGATGTAGGGGCGTGGGAAGGGGCGGCTGATTCCCGGCGGTCGGCCAAACGGCCGAAGCCCTCGGTTCGGTGGAGGCCGCCGAGTTGGAACGGCTCCGGGCCCAGAACGCGAAACTCGAAGCCGAGTTAAAGAAGACCCGGACCGCGTTGGACCTCAGCCGCGATCGCGCAAGCAAGCGCGCTCTGCAGCCTGAGGGGCGAACGCGGCTGAAGCCAAAGGCACCCTGGCGATCCATCACTACGACGCCGGCGTACGACAAGCACGTCCGGGCTGAACTCGACGAAGTCGCCCTCGTCCATCGCTGCAACGATCACATCAAGGTTTTTCGCGAACAGTGTAAGCAAGGCATCGTTGGTGATGTTGCCGGTCGCGACGACCAGAAGTCAACGCGGGGACCCTGTCAACAAGTGGCTGTCTCGGAAGTCTCGATCCTTGGTGACCACAACTCGATCGCCAACATCCGCAACTTCAGCGACTCGGGCATCGGTCGTGCGGTTGCCGTCAGGCAACTCCAACGTATGCAGCGCATCGTGGCCCGAACTGCTCAGCAACCGCGCGAGCCGGGCGGGCAGCTGAGCGTCGACGAGGAACTTCACGCCGCGCCGAGAGGGACCATCCGGCGACGGCCCGAGGCAAGGGCGCCGAACTCCAGCGCGGCGAGGAGATCCTCCCGCTCGAGGTCCGGGTAGTCGGCGAGCACTTCCTCGATCGCCATGCCCGATGACAAGAGCTCGAGAAGGTTCTCGACGGGATACCGCAGACCACGAACCGTCGGTTGCCCATGACAGACCACCGGGTCCGACACGATGCGATCCAGCCTGGACATGGTCACGGTGGTACCGCTGCGGCATGCTCACTGGTGCACCCTCCTGGTGTCCGATGCGCTGTCAACTCATGATCGGGCCGGCGTCCAACCCGGTCAGGTCACCACCACGGGGTGTCGCCACGACATGCGGAAGGGCCGTCGCCTATCTCAGGACAACCTCACCTCGGCGTCGCACACCACCGCCGACAACGACCTACCGATCACGCCCCCAACCAGCCACGGTGATCATCGCAGGTTGACGCGGTCGTTCTCACCCAGAGTGGCGGTCAACACCGTGAATGGACCAGCGGGCCGCGAACACAACCCTGGCGACTCGAAGCCGTCGCGTCACCTCTCAGGTGACAAGCGGTGGGCTGACCCCACCTCACAACCCGCGACGACCATCGCCAACCACACCGCACGAGCGCGCAGGTTCGAATCCAGCGCCCCGTCCACATGAGGTTCCAGGTGAACCCTACGAATCACCAAAACCCCAGATCAAGACACGTGCAAGGGGTTCCTTGGAACAGTTCGGTCTCTTGCCGGGGGCACCATGGTCGTTCAAGAATGTGCGCCACGAGCGCGGGAAACGACACTATCTCCTGCGGACGACTCGGAGCCGTCCCAGAGGAAGACCGCGGGCAACTTTGTCATGAGCCACTTCTGAACGCACCGCCGAGTTGAGGCAGACTAACAGGCAGTAGACGAAGGGATCAGCAGCATGAGCGCACAGCTGAGTGTGACCGTTGTGGTCAGCCGTGAGGACGATCGTTTCGTCGCTCAGTGCCTCGAGGTCGACATCTCCAGCTTCGGCGATACGCAGGCAGAGGCACTGGCGATGGTGACCGAGGCGCTGGAACTGTGGTTCGAGGACGCCCCTGTACCCGATCACTTCAGCCGGCCGGTGGTCACTACAGTCGATCTGCACCTCTCTGCATGAGCCGGTCGCTTCCTGCCGTCACGGGCCGGGAGGTACTCAAGGCACTGGTTGGCGTTGGCTTCGTCCACGTCTCGACCAAGGGCTCGCATGCCAAGGTCGCGCATCCGGACGGACGCGTGGCGGTGGTGCCGATGCATGGTGGCCGAGACATCCCACGGGGCACACTAGGCTCGATTCTTCGTCAAGCGGGGCTCACCATCGCGGAGTTCCGGGAGCTCCTGTGAGATCGGGAACTCGGGGACTAGTCCGCGCCGGCTCCGGATGGACCGGTCACACCTCCGGCCCACTCCCCGGTAGAGCGAATCTTGGTGCATGAAGAGAAGCCACCACCGCAGGCCACTCACGTCAACGCGCAAGTCGCGACCAGATTACCTGGAGCGCCCAGGCCGAACGGTCGGCCACATCTACGGCGAGCGCCACCAGTTCGCCGTGTGGCATGGCGACGAGCCGATCAGCGAGCTCGGTGTCGTCACCAAGGTATGCCAACGCCAGGGCCGCCATGTGCGCACACAGTTCCGCGGCACGCGCGTCCGGGCATGGACATTCGCCGGTCAATGGTCGACCCGTGTAGTGGATCATCAGATCCCCGACGCCGATCCCCTCGCACGATATGCAACCCCACAGCGAATACTCGTCCCAGTCAAGGTCCTCGACCTGCGTGGCGAGTTCCCGACCGTGCGCCAGCGCCTTCGGCGTCGTGACGTTCTGCAGGTCGCGTCGGGTGAAATCAGGTGTCAACACGATCGAGTTCCTCAGGTCGGTGCCGCACTGTGATCGGTCTCACGACCCGCGGGATCACCCCTGGTCCCAGGATCGCAGGCGCCACCCGGGTGGTGGGCTAACGCTGCTCACCAGGTCGTGGCCCAAGTACCGGAGGTAGGCCGCTTGCAACCACGCCGCGATGCTGTCGCCCGGGAACGTCAGCGACGTCAGGTCGACATCGCCGGTCTGCTTACCGCGGCGGCAAGTGGCCACCACCCCGGGTGCTCGGCCCGCACCGATGGCGATCACATCGACAGGTATGCCCAGAAAGACCGTTTCGAAGGGCACTGGGATCTCGTCCCCGAGCACTGCGCAGAAGGCCATCATGCACTCGTCTTCGTCGTGGCAGTCCACGACGATCTCGGCGATCAGGTCGTCGAGTTCCCTCACCGGACTCCTCGCTCCTCCAGTGGCGGCGGTCATCTTGGCCGAGCGGCCAGGGCCTTGCGGAGCTGGTCTGTGAACGCTCGGTGCCGCGGATACGCGCAGCACCCTAGACCCGCCGATCACCACGCACCTGGCCTGCCCGGGTGCTCCCCTGCTCCCTATAGTCGTGCGCATGTCGCCGATGAATGACACACGCTGGAGTCCTGTCGGAGAGGACGACGCGTACCGGTACTCCGCAACGACGCTGTCGGTGTTCTGGCCGGAGGCCGAGCACGGGAAGCTGATCGCTCGGTGGCCGCACCTGGCCACCGAGGTGGGAGCGACCTGGGACGAGCACCGGCAACAGATCGAGCGACACTGCGCGCTCGTCGAGCGAGCCGGGCACGCGGTCAACCAAGTGTCCGGCGACGTGTCCGGCCTTGAGTCGTTTCTCCAGGACAGACGCGTCACCACACCTTCCGCGCAGGATCTGCTCGCCTACCCCGATCTGCGGACGCAACCTGTCATGGTCCGTTGGCCACCGGGACGTACCGCTGTGTGCTGGTGCGGCTCAGGGCGCAAGTACAAGCAGTGCTGCCGCCCGCATAGCCTGGGCACTCTGGACTGACCGCAACGTGACCGGCGGAACCCGCAAAGAGCATCCGGGCATGGGGGGACGCGCACGCCGTACGACATCTGCCATGGCAGCCCTGTCCGTAGCTGAGAAGGCGACCGTGCTCGATGAACTGCTCGCCGCTCGGCCAGACCTTCAAGGGCTCGCCGAAACCTGCGCCACCCGTCTCATGTCGACTGAAGACCGTTCCGCGGTCGCAAACGATGTCGCAGACACACTGCGGGGTCAGGACATCGAGGAACTGAACAGCCACGCCGGATACCGGCCAGGCCGCGGCTACGTTCATCCGGTCGAGGCCGCCGACGAGATCCTTGACGAGGCGCTGGAACCCTTCCTGCACGACCTCGAACGCCGAGCCGCGCTTGGCATGAGAACCGCGGCTGTCGAACTCGCGGCGGGCATTCTGCTTGGCTTGTACGAGTGCCGCGACGGCGGAAGCGAAACGCTGCTGGAATACTCCCCGGACTACGCCGCCGAGCGCGCAGCACAGGTAGTCGACCAGTGCGCGAAGCTCAGCATCGAACTGCCCAGTGCCGAACTCTCCGATCTCGTGCCCCAATGGAGCACCATGCTGCGTTGACGCTCTCCATCGCGTCGAGTGGCACCGCTCGCGGCAAGTCCCGCGTACATTGAGCCTGGTGACCACCGTCGGGGGACCACCCATGACGGACCCGACACGCCGCCAGTCCGCGACACCCCCTCACCGCTGTCTGGTCGCGCCGCCACGCCATGTAGGAGGCCTGCCGCAGTTGCGGTAACCGGACCACGACCTCAAGTTCAGACGAGCCCTGCCGATCATCGCGGGAACGGTGAGCCGAACACCTGGATAGAGGTCGCCCTCTCGGATCTACTGCGCACGGAGACGGTCGATGGTGAACACGACGTCGTCGTCGACATCGATCGACACGATCTCACGCACCCACTCTGCGACACGCTGCTCGTCACGGTCACGCTCCATCGCCAGCAAGTCCGCATCACGGGTACTGCGCCGGGCATCGAGCACCGCCAGAAGCATCCCGCCCTTGAGCACCAATCGATCGGCGTAGGGCGAGCGGCTCAGACGGTGCAGGAACCGCAACCGCTCCTGGACGTAATAGACCAGCAATTCGTCGGTCGATCGCCCCTCGCGCCGAGCCATGTTCCGCAAGTCGTTGAACACCCGTCGCGCCGTCATGGCGCGACTCGGGTTCGGCGACATCAGCTCAGCACCGCCTCGACGGCCTGGCGCACCGGTCCCTCCACATCCAGAGCGCGTGCATAGTCGAGCGACTCAGCAGCCGCATCACGTCCACGACAGAGCGAGCCGCCCCATAGATCCCCACCCGCTCCCCCGGTGCAACCTCGCGCTCCTGCAGACCGAGGTCGAAGGTCCGCGCGTCAAACTCCGACACCGCGGTTGACGGATAGACAATTCGCGGGCGATAAGTCCCCCGAGGCACCCGGACCATAGGATCTCGACTTCGATGCAGTGAGTGAGCACTGGATATCGATCTGTAGGTCAACGACGGGCGGACGTGGCGGCGCGGCACCGAGTGTTGACTCCTTCACCAGGCTCTACTGCAGCCAACCTCGCCCGGCTGTGGCGCTCGCACTGCGCTCGGTCCGCAGCGGCGGCGCTGGCTACGGTTGCCGGCGTGGTGCGGATCGTGGTGCGAAATGAGCGAGAAGCACCCCTGGCGGTGACGAATGAAAGCTGAGCCGATGTCAACCGCTGTGCCACTCACTTCGTAATCCATCAATGGGGACACCATATCCTGCCTGCTTCGACTCGATTGTCCCCAAACACGAGGTGTTTCCTAACTCGTCGAATGAGGACGTGAACAGGGCTCAGATCAGCTCGTGACCAAGGGGAGAAATAGGATCACTATTGCGTGTGACGAGAAAGCCCGGTCGAGGATTCTTCACCTCACGGAGGCAGTTGTCGACACTGTTGTATGTCGTGAACAACATCGCCCGGTCGAACGGTGACATGTTTTGAGGAGAGCCGTGTACGACATTCGGAGCGAAGAACAAAACCGTCCCTGGTTCCCCCATTGCGGCGATTATCCCATACTTGTGCGCCAATTCAACAACGACCTGATTGGGTACAGTATAATTCACACTCGCAGTGAAGTTCGAGGCCCAACGCTGCGTGTCGGATGCGGTCGGCCCCGACCGCTCTACCAGGATCAAGCCCGAACGGTGCGAACCTGGTATCAGCAGAAGTGGCCCATTGGTCTCGTCTGCCCGATCAATGAATATGACGGCAGTCAGAGCCTGGGGATCTGGCATTCCGTCCTCGTGGTGCCAGTAGCTGAAGTCCTGGTGCCATCGCCACATATCCCCTTTGAATGCCGGCTTCATGTTGATCTTGAATTGATAGACGTAGACATCAGAATCCAACAGTCGCTGGGCAGGGATGAGTATTTTCGGGTGCCGCACAAGCTTCGCAAAGAACTCGTTGGCAAGATGCGTCCCGCGCAGTCCCCCTAGCGTGCGACCATCCTTCTCGAGCATCCGTCCCGATGTGGCATCCGTGGCCGAACGCTCAATGTTTTCCCTGATCACCCCGACTTCTTCATGCATGAGATCAGGTATGAGCAAAAAGCCCTGTTCGGCGTACTGCTCGATCTGGTCAAGAGTAAGCTCAACCTGCATTTTAGTCCTCTCCAAAACTGCAAGTTCGCGACACAAGGCAACCGAATAGCAGCGGACCGCCATCGTCCCGGCAACCTGTTTGCATTGCGATCCAGGGTAGCATGATCCAGCGGTCCCCTTCTGAAGATTTTTCGGGGATGTCCCGATAAGGGGGCGATCGAAAACGCAAGTTTGTAACTATTCGGGTTTCGACACGCCGTTGTGCTGCGGTACGGGCACTGTTGCATTAGTGGGATGGCGGGGCACGGGTCGACGGGGCGAGTGCCCTGTTCAGACCCGAATCGGCCGCAGTCGGGATTTCAGGCGGGCCGTCGTCAGGCAGGTGGCTGGGCGGTGTAGCTGCGCGGGCCGGGGTTGGGGCCCGACCTCGCAGCCCGACCCGGATCACCGCCACCTGGGATCGCCACAGTCCAGCTGACAACGCCGGACGCCGAGCAGGCGCAGCACGCCCGCGGCGCCGGCGGCGGCGAGGAGGACCAGCAGAAACGGCGCCTTACGCCAGGCCGAGCACTCCACCGACCAGCACCCCGACTGGGCGCGAGTGAACCCAACGATGCCGTGCCCTTCGGATAGCGCCGTGGTGGCTACCAGCGCGGCGAGCAGCACGATGGACGAGGTTTCCAGCAGCTTCGTCGCGCCTGCCCGGGTGGTGCAACACGCCGTGCGCAGCGCCGGCCGGGCGCTGGTCGGCGTCACCGACGAACCAGTGGAGCTCCATCCGGGCGGCTACATCGCCTAGCTCGAGCCGCGCGTCATGCTAGCCGCTGCTCACCGCCCACCTGATGGTGATCAGGTGGCCGATGAACACCTATCGAAGGCGCGGGGGCGGACACCAGCCGTTCCCGCCGCGCGGCGGAAACGCGCTCTGTGGTTGAGTGATTTCGAACAACTCAAGGGACATTCATGACCCCACCACCCCCAGCTGTCGAGCAGCTCACCCGGGCGCTGAGCGACAAGGCCCCGCCCGACCGCGGCGCCGACCACCTCGGTGATAACCCTGCCGGCGCCTACCGCGACTCCGGGATGGCGCTGCAGGCCGCGTTCGACCAACCTGGAGTCCTCGAGCGGACATACCACGGCCCGCTCGGGGCTGCCTCTGGCGCCGAGCGGCTGCACCTGCGCATCGCCGACCTTCTCGCCCACGGCTGAGACCTCGCCCGAGCCACCGGCCAACCCGCCGAACTACCGGAGGATCTGGCCGAGCAGGCACTGGCCTTCACCCGGGTCCAGCTCTCCACGATGCCGCGCACCGGCCGGTTCGGCCCTGCCCAGAGCGTCGCCGACGACGGGCCCGCCATCGATCGGCTCGTCGCCTTCCTCGGCCGCCCCGTCCGCGAGGTGGATGAATAACTCCTGGCAGCCGGGTGTCAGTAGCGGGCGCCGGCCTGAGCAACTCGACGGCGAGGTGGCTGTCCCGGTCGGCCACCGACCGCAGGTACCAGCGGCTCACCCCAACCACCCGATCAACGCGTCGCGCAGCACGCAGGCCCCGTCCTCGTCGAGCACGATCACGCAGCCCCGGTGGCGTGCGGGTCCAACTCGATCGTCCCGTCCAGCTCTCGGACAACCAGGTTGGTGTAGCCGCGGCTGCCGCCGTGCACGATGCACGTGGAGGGGATGACCCGGCGACGGTTGGTGCCGGTCGGCTGTGTCATGGGTAGGTCGGTCACAGCTTCAACAGTGATCGACCAGTACCGTCGGGTGTTGCCGTAGCGCAACACCTGGCGAACGGGCTAAACGGGCAGACCCGCCCGGTAGGCCATGCCCCGCAGCTCCTGCCCGATGGCGTCCCAGCGGGAGCGAGCGACCAGCTCACTGAGGACCTGTCGGGTGAAGGGGTGTCGGTGCACCCGTGCCGGGGAGATCAGTTCAGCCCGCCGCAGGGCCCTGACGGCGTCGTCCCTACGTCCCCGTATCCGCGCCAGCGCCCGCCCGTAGTCGGCCCAGTAGGCGGCGCGGCGCTGCGGAGAGGGAATGCACCGGGGGTCCAGCCCCTCGGCGACGGCAACGGCCTGGTCGTGGTGACCCTCCTCCAGCGCGACTACCATCCTCCAGATCCCGACGTTCGTGGGCCCGAACCCGAACCAGTAGGCATTGGCCTCCCCGGTGCGCTCGGCTAGCTCAGCGGCGGTCTCCAACGGAGCCGCGACGTCGTCACCGTCGCCCTCCGCAGCAGCGAGCAGCGACCGGGTGAAGGCGAGCATCCCGGTAAGCTGCATGCCCTCGACGGTCGCCGTAGGCACAGCAGAAAGCGCGGGCTCAAGCTGGGCCCGGGCGAGGTTGAAAGCGCCCGCGGCGAGCAACCCATGCGTGATCCCAAACGACGCCAGGCCACGCGTCTGCGGGTCAGCTAGCCGGTCCGCGATCTGCTGGGACAGCGTGGCCGCCTGCCAGCCAAGGTCAAGGGGAGCGCCGACATCGCGCAGCCACGCCTGTGTGCCCTGAACATGTAGCAACGGCACGAGCGTGGACACCTCCGCGCCATCCCGCCCGGCGGCGAGGGTGGTGTGCACGTCGCGGATCAGTGCTGGCAACGCCCCACCTACGGTGTCGTGTCGGCACGCCTGCTGAGCATCGAGCACGCCAGCGACCCGACCGCGGAGCACCTCGACGTCCAACGCCTCGCCACCCGGCGACCCAGTCTCCGCGACCAGCAGCGCCAGGCGCACCGCATCGACTGCGCTGTCGGCGCGGCCGTTGGCAGGTGCAGGCACGGGCAACTTCGTCAGCTCCGAGGGGGCGACCTGGAGAGCGCCAGCCAGGGCCACGATCAGCGAACGGCGGTCAAGCGCACGTTCCCCGTTCTCGATGCGGGACAGGTGCCCGGCGCTGATCCCGGCCAACCCAGCGACGACACGCAGCGACTTGCGCCGGGCCTGCCGGATCTGCCGCAACCGCCGGCCCATCGTGCGCGGGTCGTCGTCCGCGTCCACCGCCGCACCTTCACCATCGCCGAGGATAGGGGCCCTTCGCCGATGCCCCGGGACCGTCGCCCCGGGGCGCTGCACCTCGGCGAAGGGGTGCACGTCCAGGCTAGCCGATCCAGAAGATCCTGAGCTACGAGCTACAGGAAGCCGTTCGCGCAGGTCACCGACGGTGCCGGAGGTAGCTGGTCCGGTCGCTCGCTGGCCACACGTAGCTGGCCATCAGCTACCAGATTGGGGCCAGCGGCCAGCGAGTTGCCGAAGTCTTCGGTCACCGAGCAGTCCGCCGCCGTGACGTCGGCCATGGCAGCGGGATCGTCGCCGATCCTGTCGAGGTCCCAGGCCTACGAGGGCAAGCACGAGCGCGGTGATACCGAAGCCGTTGCGCGCGGTCATCGGCGCAGGTGGGTAGTAGGCTGACCGGGGGACCGGGCTGGGGAGAAGGCGGCTGGTAGGTCATGAGGGGGGCCCTGGCCTGCGTCGCGGTTACAGGGCCAGGCTCCAACGTCTGAACCACAGATCGCGCGACAAGATGCTGCATCGGGAAACGCTGCCGCTGCTCAACGAGATGCGCGCTAGCGGTGCCGCCACGACCCGTCACCGTCGGCGACGGACATGTAACACTTCGCGGCGGGGGGCGATTACAGCGATACCCAGATGCACGACCCCCCAAGCCCCGGCAGGTGAAGCCTTGGCCACCCGGACTGCTCCCCACCCCCCTGCTAGCGCACCACCCGTCCCACCCGCTTGCCAGGCTCCGCCGGCGACGTTCGGCAGGCTCGCCCAGGAGGCCGGTGATCTCCACATCGGTGTGCGAGTGGGACGGCTGTCCGGGCAACCCCGCACCCTTTCCGTTCTCCTCGATGACCCTGCTGCTGCCGCACTATCCCTGCGCACCCATATGGAACCGGCCGCTCTCATGGAGCTGATTCTCATCCTCGCCGAGGCTGCCGCCGACGTCCTGCAAGCCCGGCGCGCCATCCACGACCTTCAGCCCCGGCCGACGCGCAGCGCGGTAGGCGTAGCCGACGGGAATCAGGGTGCGCGCATGGTCACCGCTTGATCCGACCGGGCTGCGCGTTTCGAACGACACCGCGCGGTGGTCATCGCCCCCCGCGCCGACGGCGTGTGATCGCCCAGCGGTGGCGTGCTCGGTGACCGCGGGGGTGGCCCAGCCGGCAGACAGCCCCACGCGCTACTAACGGGCGGGGCCGTCTGCCGTTGTCTGGCCCAGCTCGGCGCCTGGGGTGTCTCAACGACAGACACCGGTCAGCGCCGACGCGGGTCAGATCCTCGCCTACTTGAAGAGGTGGCCAACACCGAGAACGCAGCCCTGCTTGAGATCAATATCGGATGCCCCGCAGGTTGCTGATGAGGAGTTGTCGCCGACTGCCGAACGCCCCGGACCAGCAGCGGCCACGCCGGCACCAGGTCCCGGATCGGCAGCGGCGACGCCGGCGCCAGTGAGAATAATTCCGCCGAACACGGCAGTGGTCGCCAGAGAACGAATGATGACTCGTCGCATGGTGTCCCCCCAAGTTGAGTTGCTGTGAACCGTGGCAGTCGAGCACCACCTGCTGCGGCAGCGCATGGCCAGGTGTCTCGGGCCGCTTGATCGAGCGGTCCAACCTCCCAATCGGAGCAACGGCCCTACCCGTTGTATCGGGTGCGGCCGTTCGCTGTTACCTGACAGCCCCAGTGATCGTCGCTTCGCTTCGAAATACCAGTAACCACGACCGCTCTGCTGTTGCCGAGCTCGACAGCAGTGCTGTCCGAAGCGGCGCGGGCAGCACTGGTGTCGAGCTCGGCGCACGTAGGGTTGTCACGGGGCGGGGCCGCCGCGACCCGGGACCGCTGTTCGCGTTGAGGTACGGGTGATCACGACCGGCAGCAGCCCGCGTTTCACCCCTCAGGGCGGCGCGGAGCGGTATGACCAGCAGCCCCCGAGCGCAGGCCAGAAAAGACTCAATCTCCACACGACCATCGTGCCGGATTTCCATCAGGGCAAGGAAACGCCGGTCTCTCCTGGCGTGCGCATCCACCGGGCCAGGATCGCGTGGCTGCTCCGCTCACCGGCGCTCGGCGTGCCTCGTCGCGGCGCGCACGCCTGGCGGGAACGGACCGGGTGCGGTAGTCCTGCACTCATGGCCGACCTTGGCGAGTACCGTCGGCGGCGGGATCCGCGGCGCACCCCCGAACCGGTGCCCGCCGAGGACCCACCGGCCGGTGCCGGTGGGGACCGTTTCGTTATCCAGGAGCACCACGCGCGGCGGCTGCACTACGACGTGCGGCTTGAGCGCGACGGCGTGCTGGTCTCCTTCGCGGTGCCCAAGAACCTGCCGGAACAGCCCGGCGAGATCCGGTTGGCGGTACACACCGAGGACCACCCGCTGGAGTACCTGACCTTCCACGGCGAGATCCCGAAAGGCGAGTACGGCGCCGGCTCCATGACGATCTGGGACACCGGCCACTACGAGACCGAGAAATGGACCGACACCGAGGTCGCCGTGACCCTGCACGGGCAGCGCACCCACGGGCGGTTCGTGTTCTTCTCCGACGGGGAGGGCCGGGACTGGCTGGTGCGCCGCCGCTCCGATCCGGACGCCGCGCCGCCGGCGCCGGTCGGGCCGGTGCACGCGCCGACCGTCACCGTCGAGGGCCGCCGGCTCAAGCTGTCCAATCTGGACAAGGTGCTCTACCCGGCTACCGGGTTCAGCAAGGGCGAGGTGATCGACTACTACACCCGGATCGCCCCGGCGCTGCTGCCCTACCTCGCCGACCGGCCGGTGACACTGCGCCGCTACCCCGACGGGGTCGACGGGAAGTCCTTCTTCGAAAAGCACGTCCCCCAGCACGCCCCGGACTGGGTACGCACCGTCGAGCTACCCACCCCGGGCAGCACCAAGGGCGCGGCGACCGCCCACTTCGTCGTGGTAGACAACCTGGCCACTCTCGTGTGGCTGGCCAACCTGGCGGTGCTCGAGCTGCATGTTCCGCAATGGACGGTGGGGCCGCGCGGCGCTCAACACCCACCGGACCTGCTGGTCTTCGACCTCGACCCGGGGCCACCGGCCACCGTCGTGGAGTGCTGCCGGGTGGCCGAGCGGATCCGCACCGTGCTGGAACAGGACGGCCTGACCGGGTATCCGAAGACCAGCGGCGGCAAGGGCCTGCAGGTCTACACGCCGGTGCGAGTGCACGACCCGCAGCCGACCTCGACCTACGCCCGGGCGGTCGCCGACCAACTCGCCGGACAGACCTCGGAACTGGTGGTGTCCCGGATGACGAAGTCGGTCCGCACCGGCAAGGTATTCATCGACTGGAGCCAGAACAACCCTGCCAAAACCACAGTGGCGCCCTACGCGCTGCGGGCCCAGCAGCGGCCGACCGTGTCCACCCCCTTGAGCTGGGACGAGGTACGCCGCTGCCAGCAGCCGTCCGACCTGGTGTTCACCGCACCGGAGGTGCTGGCTCGCGTGCAACGCACAGGTGACTTGTGGACGGGAACCCGGGAACCGGGACCACCATTGCCGCGCCGCCATTGACTGCGGCTGGACTCGGCGACTCAGCCTGCCCACGTCACGTCAGCACCCCCCGCCGTTCACGCCGAACACCCATCACGGGATGAGCTCATCGGCTTCCAGTTTGGTGCCGCGTTCGAACTCCACCGCGAAAGCCTGCTCGCCGAGTGCATTCCGCGCCGTCGCGGTGATCCGGTCGACGTCGCCGCGTTCGGCTCCCGGCAGTGGCGTTCCTACCGATTCCCTCGCCGTCGCGGCCGCTCCCAGCAGCCGAGCGGCGCGGTCGTGTTCGCCGGCGAGCGCGTGTGCACCGGCGAGTCCTTCCATCGCGAGCGCGATCGCCCGGGGATCACCGCCGCGACTGGCGAGAGCAAAGCCGTCCAGCTGAAGTCTCTTGGCCGGTGCCACGTCTCCGCGCTGCTCGGCGATGAAGCCGAGTTCGGCGAGGATCAGCGTGCTGCCCGCCTCGAAGCCCACCTGGCGGTGCCATTCGAGCACGGTGCGCAGGTGCTCCTCGGCGATGCCGAACCTGCCTTCCCTGCGCGCGACGAGCGCGAGGCCGGTCTCGGCATACATCTCTGCTGGCTTGAAACCTTGCTCGGCCGCCAGTCGCATCGCCCGCTCGTGGAACTCCCATGCCTGCGAATAGTCCCTGGTGAACAGGGCGATTCGGCCGAGCCACGATAACTGGTAGGAGACTTCAGGCCACAGTCCGAGTTCCTCGGCCATCCGCAGGCCGTCCCGGTGCAAGCGGGCGGCCTGTTCGTAGTCGCCGGTGATCTCGGCGAGTGTGCCGAGCGCGAAAGACGCCTGTAGCTGGCCCCAGCGGTCGCCGAGATCCTGGAACAGTTCGGCGCTGCGCGCGGCATCGCTCTTGGCGCCGGTGAAGTCTCCCTTCGCCATCGCCTGGCTCACGCGGTCGCTGAGCGCGGCCGCGATTCCCCAGCGATCGTCGAGGGAGCGGAAGCCGGCCAGTGCCTGATCCGTGACGCGTTCGCCCGTGGACAGGTCACCGACGGTGGTCAGGACGTACCCGAGGAACCACAGCACCCTCGCGCGTACCGCGGGTTCGCCGATGTCCTGCGCCGCCTCGAAGGCCGCGTCGTCGGCGCGTTCTCCTTCCAAGACCGCAAGGCTGGCTTGCCAGGCGGCTCGTCGTCTCCCAGGTACCGGACGAGCTTGCGCATCGCACGGGCTTCATCAAAGGGAACGACCTCGGCCTCGCCCCACGCGGTGACCTGGAGAACCTCGAGCGTCTTCAGGTCGCAGGTGTCGATGACCAGCGCGACGCGCGGATCCTTGGCCAGCAGCTCGGGCAGGCGCGCATAGGAGCCGGTGATCCACCAGAACGCCCCGTCCTCCCAGAGATACCAGACGGGGCGCACCGCCGGGCCGTTGTTCGCGACCCGCGCGACCAGCGGCTTGGCCAAAAAGGCGTCCACATCGAAGGGGTGCTTCCGGGTCACGCCGGCTACTCACCGTGGGGAGTAGAGCCAGGGCTGCTTCAGGTCGAAGAATTCCGGCACTCCGACGTGAAGGGCATCCATCTGTTCCATCTGCACCTTCAGCTCTGGTGGCGGCTCCTTGCGTTCGCCTTCGCGTGCGTCGGCCTCGGAAGTGAAGTACAACGCCATGGTGTAGGCCCCACCGTCGTGTTCGACCGCAACGCTGCCGATGATGTCGGGCCGCAACGCGGCCCACTCGGGAGCGTTCTGCCCCATGAGTTCCCGCGCGCGGGCAGGGTCGCTGCCGCGGCCCTGGATGACCTGGACGAAGCCCGCGTCGTCCGGCTCGCCGTTGAGGTCTACGACAACGTCGCGGCTGGCGCGAAAGGTGGCTTCCACAGTGAAAAGTCTGGACGTCTCAGCCCACCACTTGTCCTGCTCGGGTCGGTCACTGTTGTCCCGGGCGGCGTCCTCGGATTCGAAGCGTGCGAGTCCTACGAACAGGCCGTCCTCGGTCACTCCAGCGGTCGAGCCAAGCCAGCCGGAAGCGCCGGGTGCCAGCTCCTGGACCCACCGGTCGAGTGCGGCGCGTACCTGCCCCGCGTCGGTTACCTGGCCCTGGATCACCTGAACGAACATCGCCATCCTCCTCTTGGCCGTCCGGCCCCGTGGCCGCTCGACTGCTGTTCTGACGCTACGACTGCCCGGCGCGTGCGTCGATGTCGATACCGTGAACGACAGGGGCCGGTTCGGTTCCCGGCCGAAGCACCCGGCCCTGCTCGACGCCGACGCGACCACGCCGGTCACCGGATGGTGGGCTTCTCGGCGCGGGGCGCCGCACCCCGCAACCATGCACCTTCAGGGCCATTCGGAGCCAAGCCATCTAGGCGCTACGCGCCGCCCTGGTGGGTGAAATGGGGACTGCTGCCGCGCGGGACAGCCCTACGTGCGCCGAGTTCGACACCAGGGCTACCCAGCCAGCTTCGGACAGCTCTGGTGTCGAACTCGGCGACAGCAGAGCGGGTCGTGGTCACTCCTATTTCGAAGCAATAGCACGCCAATGTATTCAGCCACGAGGAGTTGATCGCCCGCACGTTTCCTTGGCGGCGGACCAAGTTCGACTCTCGCTGCGCTCGTCTTCCGGTCGTGTGTCGGCTGCCAGCATTCCGGTCTACAGCCTGCATCGGCTGAACAACTGCCGACGCAGGCCAGCACTGGAGATCAGAGCGGAAGCCGCAACACCCGACCCTTACCGGCACAGGTGCCACAATCAGTGATGTATGCGTTCCCGTCCCTGATGGTCAGCCCCGTGGGGGACTCCAGCCCGTCGAGCACCACCGCCGGGTCCTCGCCGGGTTCGACCTTCACCAGCGCGCCGGAGGACTCGGAACCTTCGGCCAGCAGGCCTTCGTGCTCGATCTCCAGCACGTACAGGGTGCCGTCCACGCTGAAATCGAGGTCGATGGCGTTGGTCAGGCCGGTGGCATAGACCTCCGGCTCTTGGCCGGGCACGACCCGGTGCACTCGGGCGGCACCGACCTGGAACGGGAAGCCGGTGAGCTCGCTGACGAAGTAGCCGCCGCCCCGGGCCACGACACCGGTAGGCACCGATTCCATCGGGATCTGCGTGCCGGGTGGCAATTCGAGGAAAGGCGGCGCGTCAACCATCCGCGGGGGGAAGACCGCAAGGGTTTCGATGCGGCGGTCGAACCCCATCCGGACCAGTGAGTTACCCCCGGCATCAGTGACCGCGGCGCCGCGAAGGCCAGCCTGGACGGCTTGCGGGTTGGAGTCGATCGCCCCGCCGTCAGGATTGTTGCTCGCCTCGTGGCCGGCCACGTCGGCTAGCGGTACCGCTAGCGGGACTCGGGGCGTACACGCCGGCAGGTGACCAAGCGCCCGACCTAACCGCAGCAACTGTGCGTCGATCGCGTGATTCGTGTCGAGCCCGGCCCGGGCGAGCGAGTCGACCCCGGTTCTTGGGGTGTCGCTATGGCCCCCCTGGACAGCTTGCGGGTTGACATTGACGAGCCCGTTGAGGAGGCCACCGTCGGGGTGTCCGCTCGCATCGTGGCCGGCCACATTGGCCAGCGACACCGCGCGGGGGCTGCCGGGCGCGAACGACAACACTTGGCCGAGCGTGCGACCAGACGGCGGGAGGTCGTTGCGGTCAGCGGGATCCGCCCCGAGCCCGACCGTCAGGAACCCGATCCCGAGGAACGACACGTCGGATGGCCCGGTCGCCGCCTCCCCGCCCGCCTCCGCGAGGGACGGCAATCCCGTCAGCACCCGGGACTGACCACCCTTGATCCGCGTCACTGCTCCGGTGAGGCCAAAGCAGACCTGGTTACCCTCCGGTCCCTCCAAGCAAGGGGCGCTCCCACCGAGGCCCGCCTCGGCGACATACAACGCGCCGTCGGGGCCGAATGCGAGCCCTCGTGGGTTATCCAAACCGTCGGCGATCACGGTGAAATCGGGTTCCGCGACGGCCTGCGGGCCGGGTGTCAGCGCCGCCACCAGCGCGACCATTCCGGCGGCGGCGAACCGGCCGACCCTGCGACGTGCGACCGATGCGGTCACGGCGACCTCCGCGTACTTCGAAGTTCCCGACATCGGGCCGATCGAGCAACGGGTTCGCCGGACGCCATGCTCACCGGTTTGATCCACCCGATCGAGTACCCCCAATCGGGTACTTCGCTCACCGTACGCGCGCTAACTGTGGTTAAACACTGCTCTTTGTGGGTGATAGATGGTGAGAAGCCGACCGATAGGAGGTAGCAACGCATCAGATCGGGCTCAACGCCCCGCGGCTGCGCGCCCATCCGCGATAGACAGCGCCGTCGCGGCGCGCACGCCTGGCGGGAGCGAACCGGGTGCGGTACTCCTGCACGCATGGCCGACCTTGGCGAGTACCGTCGGCGGCAGGATCCGCGGCGCACCCCCGGCCTGCGCCTGCTGAACCCGGGCTCCCCCACCGACCGGCGCCGCCAGCCGACCTGCAGTTGATGACCGCCGAGATCGATGACGGGCAGCTCGGCCGGCCGCGGATCCACCGGCCGGCTAGTAGCAGGTCACAGCCGTGAGCGGGAGCCTGCGCATGGGCACCGGTACCCGCTCACCAGCATGTCTTTAGGCAGCGATCAGAGGGGCAACCCGCCAAGGATGGACTCAAGGAGCTTCGCTCGATCGACGCCCTCCGCGTGGCCGTGCAGCCCGCCATGGATGGACTCAAACAGCTTCACCCGATCAACAACATCCGCGTCACCGTGCAGCCCGCCATGGATGGACTCAAACAGCTTCACCCGATCAACGCCCTCCGCACCGCCGGGCAGTGCACCAAGGATGGGCGCAAGGATGGACTCAAGGAGAAACGACACCTCGCTGAGGATCGGCGGCGTCACGGTAAACGGCACCGGTGGCGACGCCGACGGGTCGAAGGCCGACGGGTTGGCAGGGGTGAACTCTGCGGTCAGCGAGTGCGACCCGGCGGTCAACGTCGACGTGATCGTAAACGCGGCGGCGGTGATCTCCTGGTTCGACCCGAGCGGGCAGGGCGTGCCCTCGATGACGGTAGTCTCCTGATTCGGCCCGAACGAGCAGGCCGTGCCCTTAAGCACGGTCGCCGGGTCGCCGATGTTGGCGTCCTTGAACTGGACGGTGCCCTCCGCATCGGGGGGCGTCACGATCGCGATGAGGGCAACCGGGAGACCCTCGGGGAACGAGCCGCCCGGGGTCACTGTCAGCGCGGTGGTCGTCGACGTTGCGGCCAACGTCGACGCGGTGACGGTGCCCAGGGAACTCGCGGGCGGCGCCGCGTTGGCCACCCCGCCCATGAGCAACCCTCCCCCGGTCGCCACAGCGACCACCAGGGCCCCCGCCGCGAGCCACGTCAAGAATCTGGTCTTACGCACGATGTGATTCTCCTGTTCAAAATAGAGGGCCATTTCAGCCTCTCTCTCGATACTGCTGTTCTTTCCAACGCCGGGATGCACGGACCACTGTCCGGGCACACGTGTCAGTGGTATCCAGAATGGTCCCTCACTGACGTCTTGCTCACCGAGAGCTACCAAGTGTGCTAGCGGCGCGGGCGGTCGGCCGCGAACACTCCTGGTCACTAGTCGGTCGGTGTCACCACCTCCGCACGCGAGGTGGTTCGGTGGCGTCGAGCAGCGCACGACCAGCACGAAGCTCGCTGCAGTGCACTCAGATCAAGGTCGTGACGAGCAGACCGCTCGTACGCACCGATTTCACTGCGGCGACGCTGCCTCCCGAAGATGAACAGAAGTAGTCCAGAGGACGACGAGGAGATTGCGGCAAACCTCACAAGGGACCGACACCTACAGGGCCGGATCGATGCTCACGGCCCATAAAGCTGATAAGTTTCCTTCGCGAACACCTTAGTGGCCGGCGCCGAAAGTCCGTCGGAGTTCGAAGTAGCACCATCTTTGGGAAACACCCGGCACTACCTGTCCAGTGATTTTGCGTGTCGTGAACTCGACACCACCGACGTTTGCAGTGCGAGGAGATGTCGGTCACGTCGAGTTCACGACGCACAGCCCCAGGGTACAGCTGCGGTGGCCCTGCCGTGACGTCAAACTCAGAACGGAACGTCCGGCTCCGACCACATAGTCTCATGAGCATACGGCGGCTGCTACCCTCCCGCCTATGGCGTTGGAGAGGATGAACTCATCCCGGATCCGGGCGGCAGAGTTGTTATCATTGATGGCTCGAGCTGTGAGTGGTCACTACCGAATAGGCGGAGATATCGATACGGCACAATGTGTCGTGGCTCTGACTTTTGGATATCGCCTTGTTCGTGCGGGAGTTCGAGAACCGGGACCGTGTAATGAGTATCTTGCCGCACTGGCGTTGACCACAAGCAGCGGTCGACCTATTGTTGGTCAAGTCGAAATCGATCAGGCAATCCGCTCGCTCCAGCCGAACATGGGCGCCGACCACGTAATTGGCTCGGCTCGAAACTCTGAGCGATATCTCGATACGCGCGAATTTGCGGTTCAGGTTAAATCAATTATGGGTGACTACGGCTGGAAGACTGCCGCGCTCATAGCGCATCCGCATCATCTTCCACGCGCCCAAGCAGTATTTGCTTCTTGCGGGATTGAGACCGCGACCTCAGCTGGGGTGAGATCGATCTGGGACCGCAAATCTTGTCAGCCATGGACGCGGAGTCCCCTTCGCTGGGCGATCCGCGAACTGTTCGTAATTTTGTTATCTGAACGACGAGGCTGGCTACGCCTCTCCCGGTCTGAAGTCAATGCCACGTAGCATAAGTTGATCATGCTGCTGGTCTGGGCTTTAGCTCGCGGATGTTGATCGTGGCCGGTGCTCGGTGGCGGGTGCTGGCCGGCTCGCCGAGCTTCTTGACCCGGTAGCTGTTG
>JBOHGG010000020.1:0-88204 GCA_050700115.1 Pseudonocardiaceae bacterium | reverse complement strand
CAAGTCATCAATTTCGATGGGCAGCGAATCGAGAAGATCACCACCCCAACACCCGTCCAACGCCGCGTCTTCGAGCTGCTCGGCACCCCCGCCCCCGTGACCCTCCAGTAACCAGTAACAAACCCCGTACCCGACCCTGACCGACACCGTTCACCCAGGTCAACCACCCACCACGGCGATCAAGATCAAGTAAGTTCGGTCTAGAAGCCGTTTCACCTCCAGCCGGTAGAACGCCACGGGATCGTCCATCCACAGGCTCTCGCTGGGCAACGGCGGCCATCGACGAACCAACTCGTCGCGCAGCTCTCCGAGCAGGGGCGGGCGGTACGGCCCGATCACGTCGGCGAGGACGAGGACATCGAGCCAGGAAGTCGTATCAGGCTGCCCAGACAACAACTCCAGCACCGCGTCGCTGAGCATGCGGAGATCCGCGTCACGTTCCGTCAGGTAGGCGGCCTGTGCCAGAACCCCGAGCTGCGACGCCAGCACAGTGACGTGCACCCCGGCCGGGCCACCGTCGGCGCCTCGCCTTTGGCGACTGGTGCCCAACAACCCCGGGTTGTCGGATTCTTCACCCGTACTCGACCCCCAGGATGCTGCGCGCCCGAGTACCTACAGCGTCCGTTCGAGGTCGACGTTGACGCGCCCCCCGCCGTCGAGGGCGTCGGCCACGATCGCCGGCCCCAGCGCGTCTGGACGCAGCGTGAAGGGCGGACCGTCCACGATCCCGGCATCGTCCAGGTCCATGAGTATCTCGTGGAGACGGTGCAGATCCCGGGGAAGTCCGTGGACAGCTCCGACAAGTACAGCCAGATGTTCGCCGTTCTGCGCGGTGGTGAGCACTGCAAGCGCGACCGCAGTAGCCCGATGCTCGTGTTCATCGGTGCTGATGTGGGACAGTCGGTGCTTGAAAAGGTCGCGCAATACCGCGGTGGTGTCCTACCAGCTATAGGTGCCCTGCTTGGCGGCGATCTCGCAGGCTAAGTGCGCGATCAGCGGATTACCTTCGGCGATGTCGATGACATGGAGGCGGAACGCCTCATTGGTAATCCCGTGAGTGGTGACGATCTCGCTGATCTCGGATCGGCCGAGCGGGCCCAAGGTGATCGTAGTGGGCTTGAAGTGATCCAGTCCGGCGTGCCGAAGGGTTGGTTCCACCAGGCCGGGGCGAACCGTAAACACTACCGTCACTCCGGCGAAGCGCGGGTCCCCCACCATCGCCGCCAGACCACTCAGGCCGGGGCTGCGGTGGGCATCGTCGATGACGATCACCGATGACACGTCCACCGGAACGTCCACCAGCTCGTCCACTGACAGAGCGGTGCATGTCCCCGCGATCAAGGTGGTGGACGCGCGCCCTGCCTCAACAACGAGCCGGATTTTGCCGATCCCACCCGTGCCCTCCACGACCACCACCGGTTCGTCGGCGAATCGACGGCAGGTGCCAGGGCCGTACGTAACCGCCCCAGCTCGCTATCCCGGCCGACCAGCGGTGCGTCGCCGCCGGGCAACGAGACCTGCTGTGCGTCCCAGAAGGCGGCCGGCGGCTGCAGCTCGCGCGGTTGCCGAGGGCGCACCCCGAGCTCACGCTCCGCAACCCGGTGCAACGCATCAGACCTCAGCGCGAGGTCGAGCTCGTCCAGGGCGACAATGTCCAGCCGGATCTGGTAGCGGTCATACAACTTCTGCTTGGTTTGTGTCTTGCTGGTGTCGGTGACCTGTTGGTTCGTGACGAAGAAGACCGTCTCAGGCTTCTCCTCGGTTGGGCATCCACGGTATGGCTGGAGATCGCGATTGAGCTTGCCACGCCAGTCCTTCTCACAACTGAACAGACCCACGATTTCGTCATGCTCACCGAACAGAGGACGTTGGTACGCGTCACGTGCAGGTCTGCCGTGGGCGCGGTGATCCGTAGCCCAGGATGTTCGACGCGCAAAACCTGGATCGCCACGGACTCGAACTGCACATAGTCAGTCAGCTCCATGAGCGCAGCGCGCGGTGTGTCGTACACAGCTCTCCCTACGCAAAGCGGACGGCGACCTCCGCCGGCACCCGCCGCAGCCGGCCATCGCAGGAGGATACGTCCGGCGCGCAGCTACGCCGCCGGTCATCATCGATCCTCCACCTACCGCAGACGCTGCGTTCTCGCGGGTACCAACCGTGTGAGGCGGCGAACGGATTCGTCCCCGACCACGACGGACTGACGCTCCCCTCGCCGCTGACGTTGCCCCGAACAGTGCCGAGAGCGTTGCTGAGCCAGAAGCGCACCGACAGGGCCTAGCACGGACGGGCTGTAGCGTCACCACCAGTTCGTCAAGGTGTGTCGAACTCACTGGTTACTGGCTAGAAGAGCCCGGTAGAAGGTGAGTTCGGCCTCGATCGCACGGTGGATGCTGTTGGGGCGCCGCAGTCCGTGGCCCTCGTCGGGGAAAGCAAGCTGAGTGACGGGGACACCGCGCTGGCGCAGTGCCCGGATGATCGCCTCAGCCTGCTCGGGCGGCACGATGTCATCATCGAGACCGTAGATGACCAGCACGGGTTGGGTGATCTGAGCGGCGTTGTAGACGGGTGAGTGCTCTCGGTAGCGAGGGGCCGCGTCGGGCCAGGGGCCGACGAGGTGATCGGTGTGGTGGCGTTGGAATCGGTGGACGTGGGCGCGGAACGTGACGAGGTCGGTGATGCCATACCAGCTTGCGCCGCCGGCGAACCGGTTAGTGGTAGCGGTGAGCGCTTGCAGCGCGGTGAATCCGCCGGCGCTGGCGCCGCTAATGATGGTGTGGTTGGCGTCGATGGTGCCGCGCTCGGTGAGGAAGGCGGCGACGTCGACACAGTCCTGCACATCGAGGACGCCCCACTGGCCGTCGAGCGCAGTGCGGTAGGCACGGCCGTAACCGGTGCTGCCCCGGTAGTCCACAGTGGCGACGGCGAAGCCGCGGCTGGTGAAGAACTGGGTGCGCAGCTCGAGCCGCAGCGGTGTGTGGCTGGTCGGGCCGGGATGGGGTTGCACAATCAGCGGAGGGCGCTGCTGGACAGGCCCGGTGACGGCGTGGTTGGTGGGCGGGTAGTAGGCAGCGTGCACGGTGCTGCCATCAACGGTCGGAACCCGGAGAAGCTCGGGCACGGAGATGTCGCCGGCATGCAGGCCGGGATCGTCGCTGGCGAGGACCTCGACACAGCGGCCGGAAAGACACAGCGTGACCACGGCGGGAGTGGCGGTGGGGCTGGCGGCGATGAATGCGAGCCGGTCACGGGTGGCACGCAGGTAGGGCTTGATCGACGTGAAGGGCATCGCCACGGGCTCCAGGTATCCCGTGGCGGGGTCGAGGATGCCGAGATGGTCGAGCCCGTGGCGGCGGTAGCGGCAGGCGATGCGCCCGTCGGACAGGAACGTGTACGTGGAGTAGCCGAGCTCCCAGGCAGCGTCGGCGAACTCAGCCTGCATGGGTAGCAGCGGCTCCACCCGCTGGTCCCGCTCACGGTGCAGGTTCCACCAGCCGCTGCGGTCGGAGATGAAATACAGCGCGCCGTCTGGTCCCCATTCGGGTTGGGTGACGGACTCCGCTGGACCGCCAGCGACGTGCCGGGCTGGTCCGAGGCGGACGTCCAGGCCGGCACCGAGCAAGTCGGCGACCCAGAGGTCGCTGCCGTCCCAGGGCAGGTTCGGGTTGTCCCAGGTGACCCAGGCCAGCTGCCGCCGGTCGCGGCTGGTCCGGGGGAAGGCGTAGAAGTCGTGTCCTTCGTGCACCGGGCGCGGTGGTGTGGCGCCGTCGAGGGGCAGGGCAACGAGATCGTCGGGCCCGCCGGGCCGCTCCCGGACACTGATCAGCGTCGTGGCATCCAGGGGTCGTAGGTCGCCGTACCGGTCGTCACTGGGTGGTGTGATCGGGCGTGCCGCCCCGTCGCGGTCGATCAGGTGCAGGCGCTGGTCCTCGGCATTCACGACGACCAGCCCCGCGGGTGTGTAGGTGTAGGCGCCCCCGCCGTAGGCATGGATGCTCGTGCCGACGTCGAAACCGTCCGGTGTGGCGTCCTTGGTGCCCCGGCCCGGTGTCCACGTCGCCACCACGGTGCAGCCAATAACGGGACGGGTCTCCAGCCAGGCGACAGTGTCTCCGGTGGTGTGCACGGCGTCGTAGCTGGCTGACCGGGCCGCGACCACGTCGGCACCTATCGTGGACGGCCACCAGCCATAGGGAACCAACTCCGCCCCGTCGTCAGAGGGCATCGGTGAGCTGCTCGTCCAGCGCCGTGACTGCTCGGGTGCCGTTCCATCTGGCAAGTTCGGGACGGAAGCGCCGAACGCGCTGGATCCCGGCCGTGGAGCCAGTCTCGACTGCGATCTCCAGAGCCTCGCCAGCCAAACCGGCGGCCTCCTCAACGTCGTCCTGCTGGGTACGCACCCTGGCCAGGTCGACCAGTGCCTCGGCGCGACGCCGGGTGCGCTTCGGGCCAAGAGCATCCAGAGCCTCGCGCAAGGTCCGCCCCGCAGCTGCGGTCTTGCCCAGTTGCCGGTAGCAGGCGCCGGAGACGGCCAGAAAGCGAGCGTGATCGAACTCATACATCCAGGCCGGGTCCTCCTCCCGCCGGGTCTGCCCCAAAGCGGTGCCGGCTCGGCGAAGCGCGCCAAAACACGACTTCGTATCGCCCACCGAGGCCAGCGCTCGGGCTTCCACACTGGTCAGCCACGACCTGGTCGTTGCCGTCGCGCTACGTTGCGCGATCTCAACAGCACCCCGGGCAAGCCCAAGAGCTTCTCGCGTCTGTCCCTGGCTGCCCATCACCAGGCTCCGGAAACCATGAACATAGGCGTCCAGCGCCGGGTCACCAGCCTCTCGGGTGGCGACGTGCGCGACGGAGTAATAACGGGCCGCACTGTGCTGGTCGCCAAGATCGTGGAACAGCCAGGCTGCATGACCTGCGGTCTCCCCGGCGATCGCAGCCAGGCGTCGGCGCAACGGCAGACGCTGCGTGCCCCCGAGCAGCAGGGTGGCGACCTGGTGGTGCCCGGTCACGGCAGGAATCAGCTCGACAGAGCTGAGGTGCTGGTAGAGGATCCGGTGCGTCTGGGTCACTAGTTCGAGATGCTCGACGGCAATAGGGTCGACACGCGAGGGCTGCCGGGCCGCAGATGCGAGCCGCTCCAGCGACTCCCTATCAGGGTGGCCGACCAACGATTCGATGGCTAGCGCGCCGGCGTCGATTGGCATGAACATCAGGCGGCCGTTGACCACGACTGGCAACATCGCACCTCGGACGGGCTGCCCTGATAGTTGCGCGGTCTCGTGCTCGGGCACGTCAGCGCGCGCCACGGCGGCGAAGCGGGCTTTCGCCTCGTCGGAGGCTCGCGCAAGCGCTGTGTCCAGCACTTCTTGCATGTATGGCAGCGGAGTGATGTCCGCTTGCCGTGCTTCCCACTTGTTGACCGTTCGCGGACCCACCCCGAGGTGCGCGGCGAAATCACGGATACTGAGCCGCAGCGCCTGCCGGAGCAGCTTTGCTTCCCGACCAGTCCAGCGGTCAACAGTCGTCATGGGCACCGCATCCCCTCGAGCAGGAACATCGCACACAGCGTAGTACCGGGCCGCTGCGCCATGAGCCGCGCACCACCGACTGAGAGAGGAGCACGAAGTCGCGGGGCGACATTAGAATCCTCGCTTATCTTCGAGGAACTCGACCAGAATTCCACTCGGGTCCTTGATGAAGAAGTAAGTTACACCAGTCCTGCCTTGCTGAATGTCGACGTTCGACGCGATACCGCGGTTCTCGACAAAATTCTTGGCTTCGTACACCGAGTCAACTTTGAGGGCGAAGTGTTTAACACCGATCCGGGGCAGATCTGTCGCTAGGGATGCCGCAGTCTCGGGCGCGGGTGTCTGATGCCGATACCAGAAGATCTCCAGGTAGTTCGCGCCGAGCTTGAGATGTGCGATCTCCAGCTCACCGTCTGGATCCTTCCAGTGCAGCACGACTCTAAACCCGAACTGTTCGTAGAACGCTACGGATTCTGCCATATCGATCGCGCTGATGGCGGCGTGATGAATCGCGAAATCCACTGGTACTCCCTGCGTATCTCGACTGATGCGGCATCGCTACGCCGCCAGAACCCCCCGTGCCCGTTCTAGGAAATCGCCTACGGCTGGGACCGACGCGTGCGGCTGCATCTTCCCGTAAAGATCACGGAGGCAGTCGGTGCCGCGGGTCGAGGTCAGACTCTCGGCCAGGTGCACCGCCGCCAGCCCCCGGTCTGCGGCTGCATCCAAGTCACGCTGCTTACCGGGTCGAGCGAGAGCATCGGCGAGGTGGGTCAGGTAGATCTGCCGGTCCCGCGCGAAGGACTCATCGAACCTAGCGATTACACCGTCGAGCAGCGCCGTCGCATGGCCAGGCTGACCCAGCTGCAGCAGACAGTCGCCCGCACCGGCTGTGACCTCCGCCGGAGTCACCCAGTACAACCAGCGTGGATCACTATCCGGCTCGAATTGCTCGACCTGCATGCGCGCCTTGGCGACGGCCGCCACGCAAGCCGAGCCGTCCTTCATTGTGGCCAGGGCATATGCCTTTCGGATGTACAACTCGGCCAACAGCCGGGGCGTCTCCCAACCCCGGATCCCGACCACGGCGGTCTCAATGAGGGTTACAGCCTCGGCAGGCCGGCCGTGCCGGGCCGCCTGATCGGC
Organism: Pseudonocardiaceae bacterium; assembly: GCA_050700115.1. GTDB lineage: Bacteria > Actinomycetota > Actinomycetes > Mycobacteriales > Pseudonocardiaceae. The sequence continues at coordinate 81,527 of JBOHGG010000020.1, read as the reverse complement.
CATGCAACCGAGTATGTGGGCGCCCAGTGGACGGTCGTCAGCACTGTGTGCCGCACGCAAGGCGGCGACGTGATATCGCTGCCCCAGCCCGGGTCGCCCCGCATCGTGGGCGGCCCAACCCGCCAGTTGACCAAGCTCAGCCAGCGCGATGTGCAGCCTTCGGCCGGTGCGTTCGTTGTAGGAGGCCTGGTCGAGCAGCCCCGAAAGCCAACCGAAGGCCTGTTGTGCCAGCGAGAACACACTGCCACCACCGGCCGCATCATCCATCGTCCGCAGTCTGGTGATCATGGCCGGTAGCTGATCGACCAGCGCGACTGATACCCGACCGCCCGACAACCCTGACAGCAGCGGCTCCGGGTCCCGGATCAGCCATTGGTGCGCCGGGACCGTCAAGGCCACTCCGGTCAGGAGGGCGAAGCACCGACGCTCCACTGGGCTACCACCACCGCTCAGCGCGACTGACGCCTTGACGGTACCTCGATGGTTCCACGGCGCAGAGAGCACTGGGTCGCGCCCAACGTCGTCGACCAGCTCACCAGGCACGTCCGATCCAGCCACCGTGGAGGTCACTACTGGCTCACTGCGCAGGCACTCGGCGGCGGCAAGATGGTCCGCCTGGCTGGATTCCAACTGCGACGCGGCATACTCGTGCTTGGCGACGACCAACTCGTCATATCGCTTCAGCAGCGCGCTATCGGCAAACCGGGCTTTCGCCTCGTCAGAGGCTTGCGCGAGGGCGGTGTCCAGCACTTCTTGCATGTATGGCAGTGGAGTGATGTCCGCCTGTCGCGCTTCCCACTTATTGACCGTTCGTACGCCAATCCCGAGACGTGCGGCGAAGTCGCGGACGCTCAGGCGCAGCGCCGCCCGGAGCAGCTTTGCTTCACGACCGGTCCAGCGGGAAACGGTGGTCACGGACACCGCACCTCCTCCATCAGCAACATCGCATGCAGCGTAGTACTGGTAGCTGCGCCGGGAGTGCACCGCCAGGACACCAGCAGATCATTCCCGCCAGGCCCTACTCCGAGCAGGCTTCTACTCAGGCCCCAGGGCCGGGACGTTCGAGCCAGCCTCCAGTGGCTCGCCCCGGCTCTGGGTGCCAACCATCAGCTAGCGAGACAAGCACGGAAGCGGGTCCGACAGGTGCGTGAACGAGTCGACGGGAAGGCGACACTATCGTGATCCGCGAAGACCGGGAGCTGCTGACTGAGCTGGCACGAGTAAACCGCGATATGGCGTCGTTGGCTCTGCGAATCATGGACGGAAGCGCCAGCGCCACCGAGCAGCGACACTACGCACAGCGGATCATCGCAGCGGGTGAGCGGTTGCAGCGCCGGGCGGACCGGATGGGAAGCGCGGTTATTGAAGGGGAGGTCGTCAACGGGTCGACTGCTTTTCCAGCGTACACCGTTGAGCCTGACTGGAGATCGTGAGCAACATTTGGGAGACACGGTCCCGGCTGTTTCTGGAAGAACTTGAGAAGCTGGTCGAGTGGCTCAGCAGCGATGCGCCAAGAGCACCTGCCGTGCTTGAAGAGCAGACGGTGCGACTCTTGGCGATGGCCATCGTGCTACTGCAACAGCACCAAGTCAACATGCGGGGGCAGTGTCACTCTTGTGACCGGCCGCCGTGGACGTCGCAATTTTGGCGCAGACGGCGAAGATGCACTGTGCATCAGGCACTGGATCTTGGAATGAGTCAGAGCCTTGACGTGGTGTGGTGGCGTATGTTTGAGAGCGTGGGACGAACGTCGAGCCTACCGGAAGTGCGGGTTTGGGTCGCGCGACGAGCAGCTGATGATCGTGTTGGGAAATGCTAAGACTTGAGATAACTGGTAATTGCGCGCTCACGGGTGGGGGTGGCGGGGCGGGGCTGGCAGCGCGGGCAGGTGTAGGAGGAGCGGTTCATGAAGGACTCCCGCCGGATCGGGGTGCCGCAGCGCGGGCAGGGCCGACCCTCCTGCCCGTAGGCGGCCAGCGAGCGGTCGAAGTAGCCGGAAGCGCCGTTGATGTTGACATAGAGCGCGTCGAACGAGGTACCACCGGCGGCGAGTGCCTCGGTCATCACCTCCGTAGCGGCGGTCAGCGCGGCTCGAGCCTCCGCGCGGGTCAGCGTCTCAGTCGGCCGCGCCCAGTGCAGCCGGGCGCGCCACAGCGCCTCGTCGGCGTAGATGTTGCCGATTCCGGACACCAGGGTCTGGTCCAGCAATGCGCGTTTGAGACCGGTGCGCCGCCGCCGAATCCCGGCAACTACCGCATCAAGATCAAAAAATGGATCCATCGGGTCGCGGGCGATATGCGTCACCGGGGTGGGCAGGCCGTCAACCAGATCCTCCACCGAGAGGCCCCCGAAGGTGCGCTGGTCGATGAAACGCAGCTCTGGCCCGCCGTCGGTAAATGCCAGCCGCACCCGCAGGTGCGTTTCGTCAAGGGCACCAGGAGGTTGAATGCGCATCTGCCCGCTCATCCCCAGGTGGGCCAGCAATGCCTCGCCGTCACCCAGATCCAGCCAGAGGTACTTGCCTCGGCGCCGGGCCGCATGCACCTGCCGCCCGGCCAGCCGGGCGGCGAAGTCCAGCGCACCAGCGAGGTGGCGGCGTACCGAGCGGGGGTGGCGCACCTCGACGGCGCCCACGGTGCGCCCGGCGACGTACTCAGCGAGGCCGCGCCGGACGACCTCCACCTCGGGCAGCTCCGGCACGATGCAACTATCCCGCCGACGGGGCGCTCCCGCCGGCCAGCTCGGACAGCGAGCGCCAGGCCACCTCGGCGGCCCGCTGCTCGGCTTCTTTCTTGGTCCGACCCTGCCCGGTCCCCCGCTCCACTCCGGCTATCACGGCGGTCGCGGTGAACTCCTTGAGGTGGTCGGGTCCGTCCTCGACCACCCGGTATTCGGGCACCCCCAGCTCGTTGCTGGCGGTGAGTTCCTGAAGGCTGGTCTTCCAGTCCAGGCCGGCGCCCAGCAGCGGAGCCATGACCAGCAGCGGATCGAACAGCCGGTGCACCACCCGGCGGGCGGCATCCGTCCCGTGCTGCAGGTACACCGCGCCGATCAGAGCCTCGACGGTGTCGGCCAGGATGCTGGACTTGTGCCTGCCCCCGGTGAGCTCCTCCCCCCGACCCAGCAGGATGTACTCGCCCAGCCCACCTTCACCCAGGCCGCGGGCCACGCCAGCCAGCGCATGCATGTTCACCACGCTGGCGCGCAGCTTGGCGAGCTGCCCCTCGGGCAGGTCGGGGTGGGTACGAAACAGGTGGTCGGTGACGGCGACACCGAGGACGGCGTCGCCGAGGAACTCCAAGCGCTCATTGGGTTCGAGGCCACCGCTCTCGTAGGCGTAGGAGCGGTGGGTGAGCGCAAGAGTCAGGAGCTCGGCGTCGATCTCGACGCCGAGCGCGGTGAGCAACAGAGCCCGATCCGGCCCGTGACCCCGCGAGGTCCGGCCACCCACGGCTTCGTCACGTCGCCGGCGGTCAGACCGGGACAACCTGGCGGCCGTCGTACTTCCCGCAGTGCGGGCAGGCCAGGTGCGGGGGCTTCGGCTGACGGCAGGCCCGGTTCGAACACGCCGCGAGCGTCGGCGCGGTGGCTTTCCACTGAGCCCGCCGCGAACGGGTGTTCGACCGCGACATCCTGCGCTTCGGGACGGCCACGTTAGTCGTTCTCCTCTTCGCTACCGCTGAGGTTATCCGGGGTAATCGTTACCGCGCCACTGCGTGAGCGCGGCCCAGCGCGGGTCCATTGTGTCATGCTGGTGATCCGCACCGAGATCGGCCCGCTTGCCACCGCACTCCGGACACAGACCGAGGCAGTCGTCCTTGCATAACGGCGCCTGCGGCAGCGCCAGCAGCACCGCGTCGCGGACTACTGACTCGAGGTCGACCAGGTCGTCGACCACCCGGCTGACCTCGTCAGGATCCGTGCTCTCATCGGTCGCGGTGTCTGGGTAGGCGAACAGCTCGATCAGATCGACCGCCAGCCGATCCACCATCGGATCCAGGCACCGGGAGCACTGCCCGGCCAGCGGCGCGGACGCCGTGCCAGACACCAGCACACCCTCCACGACCGACTCCAGCCGCACGTCCAACACCAGCTCGTCGCCCTTCGGAATCCCGATTACGTCCAGCCCCAGGCCAGCCGGTACCGGGACGTCGCGGTGGTAGGAACGCATCGCCCCGGGACGCCTGCCCAGCTCCCGGGTGTCGATCACCCATGGTGCGGACGGGTTGGGACGGGTGCGATCGGCGCGGCGTGGCATGAGGGTTTCAGGGTAGGCCGGACGCCGAAGTCAGGCCGCTCAGCCCTGTGAGTTACCGAGGGTATTCGCCCGCACCCGCCGGTACCGGCCCGCCGTGGTGGGTGCGGCCGCGCCCGACGGTGCGCAACGTGCGGTTGAGCAGGTCCTCGAACTCCGCGAGCGTGCGTTCGACATAGGCGTCGCATTCCGAGCGAAGCCGGTGCACCTCGGTGCTCACCTCCTCGTGGATTCGGGCCGCCTCAGCTCGAGCAGCCTGCACCACCTGGGTCTGGTCTACCAGCCGGGCCTGCTCAGCACGGCCGTCGGCGATGGCCCGCTCGTAGGCCGCCCTGCCGGCCACGGTCATCCGCTCGGCTTCGGCCTCGGCGCGCCCGGTCAGCTCCTGGTACTCCTGGCGCCCGGTGATCGCGACGCGCTCGGCCTCGGCCTGCGCGTCGGCGACCATCGACTCGGCGCGAGCGCGGGCCTCGGCGACCAGACGGGTAGCCTCATCGCGGGCTCCGGTTACCGTCCGCTCTGCTTCGGTGCGGGCTTCCTCGCGCTCGCGCTGCGACTCCCGCTGCGCGGTGTCCACCAGCTCATCCCGATGGTCCAGCACGTCCTGGGCATCGTCGAGCTCGGCGGGAATCGCATCGCGGACGTCGTCGAGCAGTTCGAGCACATCCCCGCGGGGCACCACGCAGCTCGAGGTCATCGGCACCCCGCGGGCCTCCTCGACAGTGGTCACGAGCTCATCGAGCGCCTCGAAGACCCGGTACACCGGCCCCTCCTTGGTGTCGTCAGCCACGGTCGCTAGTGTGCCCGCTCGCGCAGCTCAGACGCGGGAGCAGGCGGCGCGCGGCGTGTCACGCCGGGTGGGCCGATGGCTGGGCGTCAGAGTTGGGCAAGCCGGCTGATCAAGCGTTGGTGCACTGTGGCCGGAAGCAGGTGTCCGACGTCACCGCCGTAGGTGGCAACCTCCTTGACCAAGGAGCTGGACAGGAAGCTGTAGGTCGGGTTGCTCGGCATGAACATCGTGTCCACCCCGGACAGCTGGTAGTTCAGCTGAGCCATCTGCAGCTCGTAGTCGAAATCGCTGACCGCGCGCAAGCCCTTGACGATCGTCGCGATTCCATTGGCCCGGCAGTAGTCCACGAGCAGCCCGTGCCAGGAGTCGATCCGGACGTTCGGCAGTTCCTCGGTGATCTCTTTCAGCATCCCGATCCGGTCGGAGACCTCGAACAGGCAACTCTTGGTCTTGTTGATCAGGACGGCGACCACGACCTCGTCGAACTGGGTCGCGGCCCGCTCGATGATGTCGAGGTGACCGTTGGTTGCGGGGTCATACGAGCCGGGACACACCGCTCGCCTCATGGCGCGCAACCGTAGTACACCGCGGTATCGCCATACCTGCGATGCGTGAGCGCCGCCACATCATCGGGCCAGGTCGGCGGGAGTCCCCTGGCCGGCCGCTCCACCACGAGCAGCGCCGAACGGGCCAGCCAGCCACCACTGGCCAGGGAGCTCAACACACGGGCGAGAGTGGCCTCGTCCAGCGCGTAGGGCGGGTCGGCGAGCACCACGTCGTAGGGTTCGCCGGGATCGCCGCGCAGCACCGCCTGCACTGCCCCGGTCGTGACCTGCGCCCCAGGCAACCCCAGCGCCTCGACGTTGCGGTGCAGGACGGCGGCTGCGCGCCGGTCGGACTCCACGAACCGGACGTGCGCGGCTCCGCGGGACAGCGCCTCCAACCCCAGCGCGCCGGATCCCGCGTAGAGATCGAGCACCCGGGCACCGTTGAGATCCCGCCGGGCCTGCAGTGCGCTGAACACCGCCTCCCGGACCCGGTCCGACGTCGGCCGGGTGCCGTGCGGCGGCACAGCCAGCCGCCGCCCGCCGGCAACACCCGCCACGATCCGCGTCACGTTCCCATGATGACGCCACGCGGCGGGTCAGTAGCGATGCGGAGGCCTCACAGCACGCCGATGGCACGATCGTATGGGCCACGATCGTCGCGGAGGTGGAGCATGGAACGCCGCACATTCCTCGTCACCGGAACGGCTGCGCTAGCCGCATGTTCGTTGCCGGGCAGCGCTTGCACGACACAGGTCCCTGGGGCGGCTCCCGCTGGGATCGCACCCGACTGGACATGGGTGCGGGCGCAGTTCGATCTCGCACCCGATCACATCCAGATGAGCAGTTTCTACCTCGCCTCTCATCCACGCGGCGTCCGGGACGAGATCGAACGGCACCGGCGGGAGATCGACCGGAATCCCTACCTGGCCCTGCACGGCCAGTCCGACATGCCGGCCAAGGTTGTGGGGGCGGCCGCCGAATATCTGGAAGGGCGTCCCGACGAGGTGGCGCTCACAGACAGCACCACCATGGGACTGGCGTTGATCTACCGGGGTCTGCCGCTGCGCGCCGGGCAGGAGGTGCTCACCACTGCGCACGACCATTACTCGCACCATGAGTCCATCCGCCTGGCCGCCGGCCGCGCCGGAGCGACCCTGCGCAAGGTCGCGCTCTACGACGAACCGGCAGCCGCGGCCGAGGACGAGATCGTCGCGCGTCTACGCCGCGCGCTGCGGCCGCAGACGCGCGTGGTGGGAGTCACCTGGGTGCACTCGAGCACGGGCGTGAAGCTTCCCCTGCGCGCGATCGCCGCCGCGCTGGCCGAGCACAACGCGAGCCGATCGGACACCGACCCCGTGCTGCTGGTGGTCGACGGCGTGCACGGGTTCGGTGTGGAGGACGAGGCGATCGCCGCCATCGGGCTCGATTTCTTCGCCGCCGGCACGCACAAGTGGATCCTGGGACCGCGCGGCACGGGGATCATCTGGGGACGCGACGGACGCTGGGACGACGTGCAACCCACGATCCCCGCCTTCCAAAACGAGCTGTCCGCCGCCTGGAAGCAGGATCAGCCTCCAGCGGGGCCGACGCGCGCTACCTGGGTCACGCCCGGCGGATTCAAGGCCTTCGAGCACCTATGGGCGCTGCCGGCCGCGTTCGCCTTCCACCGCCAGCTCGGCCGCGCGCGGGTGGCCGAGCGCATCCACCAGCTCAACACCCAGTGCAAGGACGGCCTGGCCGCGATGAAGCACGTCCGGCTGCACACGCCGCGCAACCCGCGGCTGTCCTCGGGGCTCGCCTGCTTCGAGGTGGACGCGATGACCCCCGACGCCGCCGTGGCCCGCTTGCTGGAGCAGCGCGTCGTGGCCTCCGCCTCGCCTTACGCCCAGTCCTACGTACGGCTGGCACCCAGCCTCGTCAACTCGGCGGCCGACGTCGACGCAGCCCTGGCCGCCGTGCGATCGCTCAACCGAGGCTGAACCGCCCCGTGAGTGGGAAACACTGTTATAGCTCGCATTCCCACTCACGGGGAGCGAAGCTCCAGGATCAGGTCGCCGCCTTCCACCTGCGCCACGGTCTTGATCGCCAGCCGGGCTACCGTGCCGGTCTTGGGTGCAGTGATCCCGGCTTCCATCTTCATCGCCTCGATGGTGGCCACCGGCTGCCCGGCAGACACGGTGTCCCCTTCGGACACCAGCAGGGTGACCACACCGGCGAACGGCGCCGGGACATGGTTGGTGTTGGACCTGTCGGCCTTCTCGGCAACCGGGATCTCCGAGTCGATGGAGCGATCCCGGATCTGAAGCGGCCGCAGCTGCCCGTTGAGCGTGCACATCACGGTGCGCATGCCGCGTTCGTCGGCGTCACCGATCGCCTGGAGCTTGATCAGCAATTGTACCCCCGGGTCGAGATCCACGGCGTGCTCCTCGCCGGCGCGCAGCCCGTAGAAGAACTCCTTGCTGGGCAGCACCGAGGTGTCCCCGTAGGACTCGCGATGCTCCTCGAACTCTGCCGTGGGGCCGGCGAACAGCAGCCGGTTGAGGGTCCGTGCCCGGTCCTCCCGCAGTCCTTTGCGGTCCTCAGCGGACAGCTCCGCGATCCCCTTGGGACCGCTGCGCCCCTCCAGGGCCTTGCTGCGCAGGGGTTCGGGCCACCCGCCGGGAGGATCACCGAGCTCGCCGTGCAGGAAGCCGATCACCGAGTCGGGAATGTCGAAGCGAGCGGGGTCGGCCTCGAAGTCCTTCGGCGCGACACCGGCACCGACCAGGTGCAGTGCCAGATCCCCGACAACCTTGGAGGACGGGGTCACCTTCACCAGCCTGCCGAGCATCCGGTCGGCCGCAGCATAAGCCTCTTCGATCTGCTCGAACCTGTCTGCCAGACCCAGCGCCACGGCCTGCTGGCGCAGGTTGGACAGCTGGCCACCGGGGATCTCATGGTGGTAGACCCGGCCGGTGGGCGAGGCCAAGCCCGACTCGAAGGGCGCGTAGACCCTGCGCACCAGCTCCCAATAGGGCTCCAAGTCGCAGACCGCCTGTAGGTCCAGCCCGGTGCTGCGCTCGGTGTGGTCGGTGGCCGCGACCAGCGCCGACAGCGCCGGCTGGGAGGTAGTCCCCGCCATGGAAGCTGTGGCCGCATCGACAGCGTCCACCCCGGCGTCGATCGCGGCGAGCAGGGTGGCCAGCTGCCCGCCGGGAGTGTCGTGGGTGTGCAGGTGCACCGGAAGGTCGAACCGGCTGCGCAGCGCTGCCACCAGCGTCCGGGCCGCCGGGGGCCGCAGCAGGCCGGCCATGTCCTTGATGGCCAGCACGTGCGCACCGGCCGCGACGATCTGCTCGGCCAACCGCAGGTAGTAGTCCAGCGTGTACAGCTTCTCCCCGGGATCGGACAGGTCGGCGGTGTAACACAGCGCCACCTCGGCGATGGCCCGGCCGGTCTCGCACACCGTGTCGATGGCCGGACGCATCTGGGAGACGTCGTTGAGCGCGTCGAAGATCCGGAAGATGTCCAGGCCGGTCTCGACGGCCTGCTCGACGAAGGCCGCAGTCACCTCGGTCGGGTAGGGGGTGTAGCCGACGGTGTTGCGCCCGCGCAGCAACATCTGCAGGCACAGGTTGGGCACTGCCGCGCGCAACGCGGCCAGCCGCTCCCATGGATCCTCGGCGAGGAACCTCAGCGCCACGTCGTAGGTCGCGCCACCCCAGCACTCCAGCGACAGCAGCTGCGGGGTCATCCGGGCAACGTAGGGTGCCACTGCAACAAGGTCCTTGCTGCGCACCCGGGTCGCGAGCAGCGACTGGTGAGCATCCCGGAAGGTGGTCTCCGTGACGCCAACCCGGTCGGCGGCCCGCAACCCGCGCGCGAAGCCTTCCGGACCCAGTGCCAGGAGCTTGTCCCGAGATCCAGCAGGAGGCGGGGAGTCCAGGTTGATCGGCGGCAGCTTGCGCACCGGGTCGACCAGCTCGGGGGGGTCGCCGTGTGGCCGATTCACCGTCACGTCGCCGAGGTAGGTCAGCAACCGGGTACCGCGGTCGGCAGGCTGCCCAGTGGTGAGCAGGCGGGGCCGCTGCTCGATGAACGAGGTGGTGACCTTGCCTGCCACAAAGTCCGGCTCGTCGAGCAGGGCAAGCAGGAACGGGATGTTGGTGTGCACCCCGCGGATCCGGAACTCAGCGATTGCCCGCCGCGCCCGGAGCACGGCGGACCCGAAGTCCCGTCCCCGGCAGGTGACCTTGACCAGCATGGAGTCGAAATGCGGGCTGATCTGCGCACCCGGGTACACGGTGCCGCCGTCCAGCCGGACCCCGGCGCCGCTGGCGGAGCGGTACGCGGTAACCGTGCCGATGTCCGGGCGGAAGTCGTTGGCCGGATCCTCGGTGGTGATCCGGCATTGCAGCGCGGCGCCGTGCGGCACGATCGCGTCCTGGGAGAACCCCAGGGAGGCCAGGGTCTGTCCCGCCGCGATCCGCAATTGGGACGCAACCAGGTCGATATCGGTGATCTCCTCGGTCACCGTGTGCTCGACCTGGATTCGCGGGTTCATCTCGATGAACACGTGGTTTCCCGCGCGGTCGACGAGGAACTCCACCGTGCCCGCATTGACATAGCCGATGTGTCTGGCGAAGGCCACCGCGTCGGCGCAGATCCGGGCCCGCAGATCGGGATCCAGATTCGGCGCGGGGGCGATCTCCACGAGCTTCTGGTGGCGCCGCTGCACCGAGCAGTCCCGCTCGTAGAGGTGGATCACCTCGCCGGTCGCATCGGCGAGGACCTGCACCTCGATGTGCCGGGGGTCGATGACGGCCTGCTCCAGGTACACGGTCGGGTCGCCGAATGTCGACTCGGCTTCGCGGCTGGCGGCCTCCAGCGCGTCGCGCAGGCCATGCGGCGAGGCGACCCTGCGCATGCCGCGTCCACCGCCACCGGCGACGGCCTTGACGAAGATCGGGAACCCGATCTCCTCGGCGGCGGCCATCAGCTGGTCGATGTCGGTGGACGGGGCGCTGGACCGCATCACCGGCACTCCGGCTTCGCGGGCCGCGGCCACGGCCCGCGACTTGTTGCCGGCCAGCGCCAGCACCGCCGGTGGCGGCCCGACGAAGGTGATCCCGGCCTGCTGGCAGGCGGTGGCCAGCTTCGGGTTCTCCGACAGAAAGCCGTAACCGGGGTAGACAGCATCGGCCCCGGCGCGCTCGGCGGCCCGGACGATCTCCTCCACCGAGAGGTAGGCGCGGACCGGATGACCTTTCTCCCCGATCTGATAGGCCTCGTAGGCCTTGAGCCGATGCTCGGAGTTGCGGTCCTCGTAGGAGAACACCGCGACCGTCTGGCAACCCAGTTCGTAGGCGGCGCGGAACGCCCGGATCGCGATCTCCCCGCGGTTGGCGACCAGCAGCTTGCTGAACACGTGCCAGCTCCTTTCCCCACCGCCGCGGCCGGCCAGGATCGCCTACCGGGGTCCTTGAAGGCATCATCGCAGGTGATGACGGGCTGCCGAGGATGCTGACGCACGCCGGGCGCCGGGAACTCTCCTGTGCGGTGTCGCACGGAGGTATCAAGGGGTGGTATCAAAGATGTGGCACCGAAAGGACGCGGCCATGAGAAGACAGCCGTACGGTCGTTATTACCGCTGGGGTCCGGCACGGCGGCCATCCGGTCCGCTGCTGGTACTGCTGTTCGTAGTGCTCCTGGCCACCGTTGGCCTGGTCGCCGTGACGCTGGTCACCCTCCTTCCGCTGATGCTGGCCGGGGTGGGCGCGGTGACCGTGGTACGGCACCTGCACCGCCGCCGACGGATGGGCCGGGGAGAGCATCCGGTGGTGGCGCCGTCCCGATCGACCTCACCAGTAGCTGGCCCCCCGCCTGTCCCTGACTGGCGCGCCAGCCGGGCCCGGTTTGCTCAGCTGCGCAGTGAATACGGCCAGTTCGAATGCGACCCGCTCGCAGTGCTGCGGCTACCCGCGCTGACCGACGTCACCGTGCCATCCACCGGCCGGTTCGTGAACGCCTTTGCCGAGGCCCAGGCATTGGACACCGACACCGAACCGGTGGCTGCGCACCTCGCTCGCTTCGCCACCGCAGTGGAGCAGGCGTGGCGCGCCTGGCACGCCGCACGCGACGCGGCGCAACGCATCCGGCTGGCCGGCATCCCGGCGCCGGAGCGTGCCACCGTGCAGCGGGCGATCAAGCTGCTCACCATGGCCCGAGACTCCGACCATGACGCCGAGCGCATCGCGGCCTACGCAAAGGCTCGAGCGGAGCTGGCGAAGCTGGACCGCAGCGGCACGCTGCGGTTGCCACCCGCCGCAGCCGCCGCGCTGGACGTCGCCGCCCGCGGCCAACTGCCCCCCAGCTCCACCAGACAAGCAACCGCCTAATTCGGGTGTGGATTCAGCCGACGACTCCCAGCTCAGCGGCAACCTTGGCGGCAACCTCGGCATCCAGCCGGGCGCCGAGCCGCTCGAAGCAGGCTCGGGCGGCAGTCAACTCGACCCGCGCCGCATCCGGTTGGCCGGCCCGGTCCAACGCGGTTGCCAGCACTACCATGGCCCGCGCGCTTTCGTAGGGTGACCCGGTCTCGTGCCACAGTTCGACGCTGCGGCGCAGCGAGGGCAGCGGGTCGTCCTCCCCGGTGGCCAGCGCCAACGCGCCGCGAGCGGCCTCCGCCGCCGCGAGCAGCGCCGTGCTGCCGTAGGTCTGCGCCGCCTCGGCCAATTCAGCCGTGCCGGCGCGGGCGGTGTCGAGATCATCGACGGCCAATGCGATGGCCACCTGGTCGGGAAGCAGCCGGGAGCGGTCCAAGCGGTCCCAGCCCTCGCCGGCCAGGGCACCATTGATCAACGCTGCTGCCTCGGCGGGACGGCCGCGAAGCAGCTCGAACCGGGCCAGGCCGGGCAGTGGACTCACCCCTAGCTCCTCGGCCTTGGCGAAGGCCTCTTCGGCGCTGGCAAGGTCGCCGATCCGCAACCGGACTTCACCAATGCTCGCGAAAGCGAGGCCGGGGTGGGCTCGGTCGAAGCACTGCGTGCGCGCGCAGGCCCGGTAAGCCTCCTGCTCGGCGAGTGCCCAGGCGCCGCGGCTGATCATGATGCTGATGCGGTGGGTCTCGCAGTCGCCGGGAAAGCTGGTCAGCCCGGTGCGCACGAAGCAGTCCTCGATGGCCTCGGTCCATTCGTGGGCGCGACGGTAGTCACCCAGCTCGTAGCAGGTGCGGATGACCTGGCAGTAGATCTGCACGGTGGCAAGCTGCGACAGATCCCCGCCGACGGCCATCGCCATCCCCTCATCATGCAGGGCTAAGCCCTCGGCGACCTGTCCGCGGCGGATCAGCACCGCCCCCTGGAACACCATCCCGATGGCCTGCAGATCGGCGACGCCGTGCCGTGCGCCCATCTCATAGGTTGATCGGGCCGCAGCCAGGCACTTCTCATGATCGTCCATGATCAGCGCGATGATTGTGGCGCCCCAGGACAGGTAGCCGTGCTCGGCGCAATCGGGCTCGGCCTCAAGCAGCCGCTGGGCGCGCTGGAACCAGCCGCGGGCCACCGCGAACTGCTGAAAACCTCCGTGCTGGATCGTGAGTATGACCGCGGCCACCGCGGCTCGGCGGTGATCACCTGCCTGCAGGTAGGCATGGTGGGCACGCTGCCGCGCCGACAGCGCCTCCCGGTGTCGCCCCAACCAGTAGGCCGCCTCGGCCAAGCCATCGAGGTCCTCCGCGGTCAGCTGCCCCGCGTGGTCCGCCGCAGACAGCAGCTCGAAAGCAGCTGACCAGTCGTGCGCGGCCAGCGCGGCACGGGCGGCAGGCAGCAGCTGGTCGGAAGCCGGCACGTGCACCGGCGCGAAAGACTTCACCGGCCGGTGCAGGGGCAGCAGCTGGATCTGGAGTTGGGGCTCTGGCGGTCGCCAGTCCAGGTCCGGGCGCTGGGCCAGCACGGCCTCATGCAGCCGAACCAGCTCAGGACTCGGATCGATGCCGAGTTGCTCCCGGAGTTGCTCACGCAGCCGTGAGTAGGCGCCCAGTGCCTCGGCTTGGCGCCCGCAGCGGTACAGCGCCCGGATGAGTTGGGACCACAGCCGCTCGCGCAGCGGCTGCTCCGCCACCGCCCGGCTCAACTCGCCGCACAGCGTGGCGTGCCGACCGAGGGCGAGCTCCGCCTCGGCGCGGTCCTCCAGGACGACGGCGCGCAGCTCGGTGAGCCGGGTGATCTCGGATTGGGCGAACAACTCGAACCGGAATTCCGCCAGCGGCTCGCCGCGCCACAACGCCAACGCCCGGCTCAGTTTTTCCGCCGCCCGCTGCGGGTCGGCGGACAGCGTGTCACGGCCCTCGCGGGCGAGTTGCTCGAACCGCACGGCGTCCACCGCCTCGGGGGTGACGACCAGTGAGTAGCCGTGGCTGCGGGTGCGAAGCACGCCGCCCTTAGCTCGTGCCGCACGGCCGGGCTCAAGCGCCCGGCGCAGGTGGGAAATGTAGGTCTGCAACGTGTTCGCGGCGGTGGCTGGTGGTTCGGTGCCCCAGAGCGCCTCGATCAGCCGGTCGACCGAGACCATCTCGTTGGCGTGCACCACGAGCACGGCCAGCAGCAGCCGCTCCTTGGCCCTGGACACCTCGATGCGACGGTGCCGCTCCAGTACCTCCAGCGGACCAAGAATCGCGAATTCCACCGTGCCTCCAGACCCCGCTCCAGTGGCTCTTCAGTTGCTCTTCAGTTGTCACAGCCATGCTTCCTACCCCGATAAACGCGGAGGCAGCAGCGGCGAAATCATAACCGCCCACGAACGACCCGCTCACTACACGTTCGGGTCCGGTCACTGCCTGTGACAGAATCGTTCGCCACGGCGTTGATTCGAGGAGCCACTCCGATCCGCAACCATCGGGGGAGTTCACTGACCGGGCGGCTGCAGTAGCGGCTGCGCTGGCTGTACTCGGCGCGCGCCACCGAGACGGTGTCCGGCTGATGCCGGCTCAACGACGCGGATCCATGAGCTGGCCGACCCGTTCCAGTGGCGCTCCAGTTGTTCTTCAGTCACTACGTTCAGACTGCCCACCTCCCCTGCGCGATCACGCAGGGGCAGCTTGGCGAGAGCGAGGGTAGCCGCCGACCAGCGACTGGCTTAGTTAGCCCGTGCGAACAGCTGCCTGCGACACGAAGCTATTCGCCATGGCGCCGATTCGTCGAGCTGGCCCGAGTCGGCCGACCGGCGAACAGGTACCCGCCGACAAGGGGGCGGCGGGTACCTGTCGCCCGTCCCAAGCCAGCGTGACCAAGCGCGCGCTGACCTATCACGTTCCGACGATGGCGCTGAGGCGGCTGCGCGGGTAAAACCCACAGTGGGAAGTCGATCGCTGGAACATCGATCGCTGGGGGGCGCGGATGCGGGCACGTCGCTTCGGCACCGCACTTGCCGCTGGGCTGCTGCTCGGGGCCGGTCTGGTCACCGGGGCCGCGGAGGGCGCGCAAACCGCGCTGCACTTGCCCCCGCCGGCCAAGGTATCGGTGGCGCAGGGGTACGGAGGCGCGGTGGTCACGGACACCGCGGAGTCGACGCAGGCTGGCCTGGATGTGTTGCGAAACGGCGGAACTGCCGCCGATGCCGCAGTCGCGGTGGCCGCGACGCTCGGCGTGACCGACCCTTACGTCGCGGGAATCGGTGGCGGCGGCTACTTCGTCTATTACGATGCGCGCACCCACCGGGTGTCCACGATCGACGGGCGGGAGACCGCGCCGACCGCCGCCGGGCCGTCGATGTTCATCGATCCCACGACCCGGCAGCCACTGTCGTTGCCGGCCGCGGTGAACAGCGGGCTGGCCGTCGGCGTGCCTGGCAACCTGGCCACCTGGCAGCGCGCGTTGCAACGATGGGGCCGCTTCGGGCTCGCCGAGAATCTGCAGCCGGCCATACAGATCGCCGAGCGCGGCTTCGTGGTCGACGCGACGTTCCAGGAGCAGACCCGGCAGAACGCCAAGCGTTTCGCCCAGTTCGACTCGACGGCGAAACTGTTCCTGCCCGGCGGCACGCTGCCCCCGGTGGGCTCGGTGCTGCGCAATCCCGACCTCGCGAAGACGTATCGGGAGATCGGCAACCGTGGGATCGGCGCGCTCTACGGCGGCCCGATCGGCGCCGACCTGGTCAACGCCGTGCAGCAGCTGCCGCTGGCTCCTAGCGCCACCCTGGTAGCCAGGCCCGGCTCGATGACACTGTCGGACCTGCGTGCCTACCGGGCGCTGGACGCCGACCCGACGCACGTGAACTACCGCGGCCTCGACGTGTACGGCATGGCGGCATCTTCCAGCGGCGGCATCGCCGACGGCGAGGCGCTGAACATCCTCGGCAACGTCGACCTGGCCGCGATGAGCCCGGTGCAGGCGCTGCACCACTACCTGGAGGCCAGCCGGCTCGCTTTCGCCGATCGCAACCGCTACCTCGGCGACTCCCGCTTCGTGGAGGTGCCCCAGCAGCAGTTGCTCTCGAAATCCTTCGGCCGCCAGCGTGCCTGCCTCATCGACCCGGCGAAGGCCGCCACCAGCCCGGTCGCGCCGGGCGACCTATTCGCCGGCTCGCGTGACTGCACGCCGGTCGGCGCGGGCGTCGGGGTGCCCGACCAGGAGCACCACACCAACCACTTCGTGGTCGCCGACCGCGCGGGCAACATCGTGTCGTACACCAACACGATCGAGCAGTTGGGTGGCAGCGGGATCGTGGTTCCCGACCGAGGGTTCCTGCTCAACAACGAACTCACCGACTTCAACTTCGCGCCGACGCAGGGCAGCGCGCCCGATCCCAACCTGCCTGCGGCCGGCAAACGGCCCCGCTCGAGCATGTCGCCGATCATCGTGCTGCGCGACGGGCGGCCGTTCCTGGCGGTCGGCTCGCCGGGCGGCACCACGATCATCACCACGGTGCTGCAGATCCTGGTCAACCGGATCGACTTCGGCATGAGCCTGCCGGATGCGATCGCCGCGCCCCGCGCCTCGCAGCGCAACGCCGAGACCACGCAGGCCGAGCCGGCGTTCATCGCAGCGCCCTTCACATCCGATCTGGAGGCGCTCGGGCACAAGTTCGCGATCAGCGACACCTCCCCGCTGGATCCCTCGATCAAGATCAGCCCGGAGATCGGCGTGGCCTCAGCACTGGAGTTCCTCCCCCGCGGGGAAGTGCTCGCCGCCGGCGAACCGACCCGGCGCGGCGGCAGCGCAGCCGGTGTGGTCCGGCCCGCCCGCTGACCCGCCCAAACCCCGGCGTGTCGGCCTCTCGTGCACGGTGTGTCGCACTCTCAGGCACGCTCTTCACACCTTCTGCAGGAACTGCGCGCGCTCCTCGTCGAGCAGGTCAGCGGCTAGGCGGGCCAGGCCGGGGTGCTCGGTGAGTTCGGGATCGGCCTCGACCAGTTCCTGGGCGGCCTCTCGCGCCTGCCCGATCAGGTCCTCGTCGCGCAGCAGCGACAGCAGCTTGAGCCCGGAACGCCGGCCGGACTGCACCGCACCGAGCACATCGCCCTCCCGGCGCAGCTCCAGATCCAGCCGGGCCAGCTCAAACCCGTCGGTGGTCGCAGCCACGGCGTCCATCCGCTCCCGGGCGGCGGTGCCCTCCGGTGAGTCGGTCACCAGCAGGCACAGCCCGGGATGCGACCCCCGGCCCACCCGGCCACGCAGCTGGTGCAGCTGGCTGACCCCGAACCGCTGCGCATCCATGATCACCATGACGGTGGCGTTGGGCACATCCACCCCGACCTCGACGACGGTGGTGGCCACCAGCACGTCGATCTCGCCGGCGGTGAAGGCGCGCATCACGGCGTCCTTCTCCTCCCCCGGGAGCCGGCCGTGCAGTACCCCCAGCCGCAGCCCCGCCAGCGGGGCCTCGGTGAGCTGCGGCACCAGGTCGAGCACCGCAATCGGCGGCCGGTCACTCCCATCGCCGTCAGAGGTGTCCTCGTCAGCGGCGTCCTCGCCGCCGATCCGTGGGCACACCACATAGGCTTGCCGGCCGCCGGCGACCTCCTCGGTGATCCGCCGCCAGACCCGGTCCAGCCAGCTGGGCTTCTCCCCGACCGGCACCACCGTGGTGGAGATCGCTAACCGGCCACCCGGCAGCTCCCGCAGCGCGGAAACCTCCAGGTCGCCGTAGACGGTCATCGCGACGGTGCGCGGGATCGGTGTTGCGGTCATCACCAGCACGTGCGGGCTGGTGCCGTCGGCCACCCTGCCCCGCAGTGCGTCGCGCTGCTCAACACCGAAGCGGTGCTGCTCGTCGACCACCACCATGCCCAGGTCGGCGAAGGACACCTGGTCCTGGATCAAGGCGTGCGTACCGACCACAATCCCGGCCGCACCGCAGGCCGCGTCCAGCAGGGCCTGCTTGCGGGCCCGCGCCGGCAGCGACCCGGTCAGCAGGGCAATTCGGGTGGCCGCATCGGCGGACCCCAGCTCGCCGGCCCTGCCGAGGTCGCCGAGCATGTCCCGCAGGGACCGGGCGTGCTGGCCCGCGAGCACTTCGGTGGGCGCCAGCAGCACCGCTTGCCGCCCGGCGTCGACGACCTGCAGCATCGCGCGCAGCGCCACCACGGTCTTACCGGACCCGACCTCACCCTGCAGCAGCCGGTTCATCGGGTGCGCGCCGGCGAGCTCGGCGGCCAGCAGCTCACCTACCTCGTGCTGCCCGGCGGTCAAGGTGAAGGGCAGCGCGGCGTCGAACTCCGCAGCCAGTCCGCCATCGCGGCGCGGGCAGGCCGGCGCGGGCCGCAGCGTCACTTGCTGGCGGCGCCGCGCTAGGGTGAGCTGCACCGCCATCGCCTCGTCCCACTTCAGCCGGCGGTGGGCGGCGGCAATCTGGGCCCGGTCATCAGAACGATGCACGGCCCGCAACGCAGCGCCCAGCCCCCACAACCTGTGCTGCGCGCGCAGCGCCGGCGGAAGCGGATCGGCCGGGTCGTCCAAGACGTCGAAGACCTGCCGCGCGCAAAGCTGGATCGTCCAGGACGGCAGGTCCTTGGTGGCGGGATAAACCGGGATCAGTGGCCGGGAGAACTCCGCGAGCTCGTCGGCGTCACCGTCGAGTAGCTGGAATCTCGGGTGGGTGAGCTGCGGGATGCGTTTTTTGCCGTACGTCGTCACTCGGCCGGCGAACAAGGCCTTCCGGCCGGGGGTAAGCGTGTCAGCCAGGCGCCACTGGTTGAAGAAGGTGAGGTTCAGGGTGCGGCTGCCGTCCCAGATCACCGCGCTCTGGATGGTCCCCTTCTTGGTCTGCATCCGCCGCGAGCTGCAGCTGCGGACCTCGGCAACCACTGTGACGTCCTCGCCCGGTGCCAGACCCGCGATCGGGGTGAGTTGGCCCTGGTCGGCGTACCGGCGCGGGTAGTGCCGCAGCAGGTCACCGACGGTGTGCACATCCAGCTGCTCGGCCAGCAGAGTCGCCGATTTCGCGCCGATCACCCGGTCCAGCGCATCGTCCATCCCCGCCACGGCTCACTCCACCTTCTTGTTGGCACCCGACGCTCGTTCAAACCTGCTCATTCAACCCCGACCATCAGCATGCTGTCCGGCACGCCACCGGCGTAGACGACCACCTCGACCTCCGGGTGGACGGCGCGAAGATGCTTGATCAGCATGTCCCCGATGCCGACCGGGGCGCGCTGGCCGAGCAGCACCGTCACCAGCTCCCCGCCCACCGACAGCATCCGCTCCACCAGCCCGCAGGCCGCGGCTAACGGGTCACCCTCGATCAGCACGACCTCGTCGCCGACCATGCCGAGTACGTCACCCGGTTGGCAACGCCCGATCGAGGTCTGCGTGGCTGCGCTGGCCACGGTCAGCTCCCCGCGCCGGGTCGCCGCCGCAGCCTCGGTCATGGCCGCCAGGTCGTCGGCCGTTCGCCGGCCGGCGTCGTGCACCGCGATCGCCGCCAATACCTGCACCGGTGACTCAATAGGCACGACCACCACCTCTTGACCGGACTCCCGGGCGTGGCCGGCCGCGGTCTCCGCGACCCGGGTCGCGGCGCCCGGATCCGCCAGCACAGTGACGTACCGGGCGCGGGTGCCGGCGAGGACAGCGAGCAACTCGCTCACGCTGCTGGTGGCAGGCGCCGTGAGTGCGCCCTCACCACGGAAGAGTTCGTCGACCCCGGGCCCGGAGACCATGGCGAGCACCGCATGGCCGGTGACGAAGCGGCCCGCCTCGCCGGTGCGGTCAGCACGGGTTTGGTCAGCACGGATTTGGTCAGCACGGATTTGGTCAGCAAAGCGCAGTACGGTGATGCGGTGCGGCCGCCCCGCCCGGACCCCGGCCTCGATCGCGGCACCGACATCGCAGCAGTGCACGTGCACGTTCCACAGCGCGGCCGTCGGCCCGCCCGAGCTCACGACCGCCACGCAATCGCCCAGCGCGGCAAGCTCGGCGCGCAACACGCCGACGCCGGCCTCATCCGTACCATCGAGCAGGTACATCACCTCGTACTCGTATTGCGTGGAACCACCCTCCCGGGTCGCCTGCAGTACCTGCGCCGGGCGCGAGAAGACGCCGGCGGCGATCTGCGGCCCCGCGTCGGGACACTCGGTGACCACGGTCAGCAGTGCCTCCAGCAGCACGACCAAGCCCTGGCCGCCCGCATCCACCACCCCGGCCGCGGCCAGCACGTCAAGCTGACGAGGGGTTTCGGCCAGTGCGCCGGCCGCGGCGATGGTGGCCGCCGACGCCACGTCGCCGAGGTCGTCGGACCCGACATCCGCGGCTGCCTGCGCCGCAGCGTGGAGCACGGTCAGCACCGTCCCGGACACTGGCTCAGCCACTGCGGCCATGGCCAGCTCATCGGCCCGCCGGAGCCCCTCCCGCAGCGCTGCGCCATCCCAGGCCGCGCCGACCAGTGCCTCCGCCAACCCACGCAAGACCTGGGACAGGATCACCCCGGAGTTGCCCCGGGCCCCCATCAGCGCGCCGCGCGCCAGCACCGCGGCCGTGCTGCCCGGCGGCGCATCCCGGTCGTCACCGTGATCCCGGAGCACGGCGTCCAACCCGGCCCGCATGGTGGCCAACAGGTTGGAGCCGGTGTCCTGATCGGCGACCGGGAACACATTGAGCGCGTTGATCTCGTCACGATGCACCGTTAGCGCATCGCAGCAGGTGACGGCCCAGTGACGGACCGCCGCCCCGTCCAGCGACTGCAGCACCGCGGCTCCTCCTCACCGCCTTCGTGCGGGCTGCGTTGAAGGTTACCCATCTCCTGCGACGTCCCCAGTGTGCAGCGCTGCGCACCGCCCGGTTAACCTTGTCCAGCAATCGGACGACGAACCAAGGGAGTGTCTGACGTGGCTGCCGTGTGCGATGTCTGCGGCAAGGGACCCGGCTTCGGCATGTCGGTCTCGCACTCGCACCGGCGGACCCACCGCCGGTGGAACCCGAACATCCAGACCGTCCGGGCGAAGATCGGCACCAGCGCGCGCCGCCGCCTGAACGTCTGCACCTCGTGCCTGAAAGCAGGCAAAGTCGCCCGCGCCTGAACCGCACCTGCTCCGGTTTCCGCGTTCTGGATGCAGACTGCGGCTACTTCGGCGCCGGTAGCCGCAGTCTGCATCCAGAACACGGAAAGGGCGTTAGGGCAGCGTCCAGTCGACCGGGTCGGATCCTAGGTCTGCGAGCAGCGCGTTGGCGCGGCTGAAGGGGCGGGAGCCGAAAAATCCGCGGTCGGCTGACATCGGCGACGGGTGTGCGGACTCGATGCACGGCACGTCGGAGAGCATCGGTCGCAGCGTGCCCGCGTCCCGGCCCCACAGGATCGCCACCAGCGGCTGCGCCGGACGCGCCACCAGCGCGCGGATGGCCTGCTCGGTGACCTGCTCCCAGCCCTTGCCCCGGTGCGACCCCGGCCGTCCGGGTTCGACCGTGAGCACCCTGTTGAGCAGCAGCACACCACGCTCGGCCCATGGGCTGAGATCCCCGTTGGACGGGGCGGGCAGGCCGAGGTCGTCGCTATACTCCCGGAAGATGTTGGCCAGGCTGCGCGGTAACGGCCGAACATCCGGCTCGACCGCAAACGACAGCCCCACCGGGTGGCCTGGGGTCGGGTAGGGGTCTTGGCCGACGATGAGCACCCGCACCTGGTCGAAAGGCTGGGTGAAGGCCCGCAGGATATTCACCCCAGACGGCAGGTAGCGCCGCCCCGCGGCGATCTCGCCCCGGAGGAACTCTCCGGCAGCGGCGACCTGCCGGGCCACCGGAGCCAGCGCGCCGGCCCAGCCGGCCTCCACGATCTCGTTCACAGCTACAGGCATGGTCGGCGACCCTATCGGGCAGGCAGCCCAGCGGCTGCCGTGAGTGGCATTTAAGTGCCATAACATTGTTACGCACTCACGTGAAGTGCTCCCAGCCCGCTTGGAGCACGTCATAAGGTCGGCCGTCAACGGTCACGCCGCGGCCCTCCCGGACCGTGCCGAGCGCCGTCCAGCCGGCGGGCAGCGCGGCCGCGGCAGGGAAACTCGCCAGCAACGCGTGATCCTCTCCCCCGGTGAGCACCCAGTGCCGCGCGTCGGTGCCTAGCGCTGAGGCTACTTCGACCAGCCTGCTGGGCATCGGTAGCGCAACTGAGTCGATGTCGATGCTGACCCGGGAGGCGTCGGCGAGGTGCCCGGCGTCGGCGAGCAGGCCATCCGAGATGTCGATCATCGCGGTGGCACCCGCCGCAGCGGCCTGCGGGCCAGCGCCGTAGGGAGGCTCCGGCACGCGATGTGCACCCACCACCGCCAGCGGAGACCGGAACCCCCGGCGTAGCACGGCCAGGCCCGCAGCCGACCAGCCCAACCTCCCACACAGCCCGAGCACGTCCCCTATCCGGGCACCGGCCCTGGTGACCGGCGCCCGGCCCTGCAGATCACCGAGCGCGGTCACCGACACGACCAGCTCAGCCGAGCTGACCACATCACCACCGACGACGCCCACCCCGGCTCGTTCGGCCTCCTCCCACATCCCGCCAGCAAGATCATCTACAGTAGACACCGAGGTGCGCCCGGGCACGGCCAGTCCGACGACCAGCCCGGTGGGCACCGCGCCCATCGCCGCCACGTCTGCCAGGTTGGCTGCCACCGCCTTGCGCCCGACCTGGTGCGGCGTGGACCAGTCCAGCCGGAAGTGCACCCCCTCGACGAGCACGTCGGTGCACACCACGACCCGACCGTCCGCAGCGACCAGCACCGCGGCGTCATCCCCTGGACCGAGCAGCGTGGCCGGCGCCAGACCCCGCCCCGCAGTGATCCGGGCGATCAGCCCGAACTCGCCCAGATCGGCCACCGAGCCGGCTTCGGGCGGCGGCGAGTCCGGTGCGGTACCACCGGCAGGACACACGGCCACACCCCCGATCCACGGTAGGTTTCGTTCCTACCCCGATCGAGTCGCCGACACGAAGGGCCACGCCGTGGTTCAGGCATACATCCTCATCCAGACTGAAGTCGGCAAGGCGGCCGCCGTGGCCGCAGCGGTGTCGAGCCTGCCCGGCGTCGCGAGCGCGGAGGACGTCACCGGCCCCTACGACGTGATCGTGCGGGCCGAGGCCGCCGACGTGGACCAGCTGGGCCAGCTCGTGGTGGCCAAGGTGCAGAACGTGGCCGGCATCACCCGCACGCTGACCTGTCCCGTCGTGCACCTGTCCTGACGGCGGTCGTGGTGGCGTACCCGGCAGGCACCCCGCGCTGGCTGCTCGGGATTGCGCTGGCCCTGCCGGTCGCACTCGTGGTCGGGGTGCTCATCGTGGCTGCACAGGAACGGAGCCGGCCTCAGACTCCGCTGGGGTTAGCCGGGGTCCCGGCGCCCGCCGCCGACTCGGCGAGCTGCACGCGGCTGCTGGCCGCCCTGCCCGAAGAGTTGGACGGGGGCGAGCAAGGCACCCTGCAACGGCGGCAGCTGGCCGTCCCGGCTCCGGCGGGTGTGGCCGCGTGGGGTGAGCCGCCGGTGGTGCTGCGCTGCGGGCTCGACCGGCCTAGCGACCTCACCGCGACCTCGCGGCTGCTGGCGGTCTCCGGAGTGCAGTTCTTCGAACTTCCCAACCCGGACACGAGCACCTGGGTCGCGGTGGATCGGCCTGCCTACGTCGTGGTCGACCTACCCCCGGTCACCGGCAGCGGGGCGCTGCAGCAGGTCGCCACCGTGATCGCGGACACCTTGGCGCAGCGCGACGTGAACATCTCGCGCTGATCGCGTGATGGGCGTTATAGCTCGTGCAGCCCGGCCAGCACCCGCTCCATCAGCGACACGCCCGGTGAGCTGCCGGATTCCGCCGGGTTGCGGTGCACGTGCACCAAGCCGGTGTCGATCATGTCGGCAAGCAGCACCCGAGCCACTCCCAGCGGCAGCGCGAGCAGGGCTGCGACCTCGGCGACCGAGCGGACATCTGCACACAGTCCAGCGATGGCGGAGTGTTCCACAGAGTGGGTCGTGATGACGTCTCGACCTACGTCGCTGGTGGACACCAACGTCTCGACGGCGAGGTCCTGTACCGGCCGGGTCCGGCCCTGGGTCCAGGTGTAAGGACGGACAATGAGCCGGAAGTCCTCCGCCTCATCCCATTCATCGGCCACCTTGGCGACAGCCGTACCCGCGGGAGGTTCGGTCACAACGCCAGCGACCTCGACGGATTCGACGTCGACGCCATCGTCTGGTTGTGCGTGCCGGGCCCGATAACCATCCCGATCCCGAGGCAGCGCGGTGGCGTCAAGTCTGTCGTCGATGAGCGTCATACCATGCTCATCGGCGGGAACCCCGCTGTCGTTGCTGCTTCCCGACGAGGGGGACATCGCGATACCTCCGCTCCAGCCGCCGGAACCACATGGACGGCCGAAACCGAGGACGCAGTGGCCCGTCTCCGTCCGTGCGGGGAACGCTCATTCCGACACACAGGCGAGCCCCACATGCCCAACTAGCCGCCCGCGAATAGGTCGCTAAATTTCACCCGATCGGACCAGTAGCACCCCGACCAACGGCCCCCCGCCAACGGCTCAGCGCAGCCCGGTTCCCCGGGCGACCGCGGTGTCGATCAGTGTGGACAGCAAAGTGGGGTAGTCGACTCCGGTCACTGCCCACATCCGGGGGTACATCGAGATCGGCGTGAAGCCGGGCATCGTGTTGATCTCGTTGACGGTCAACGCACCGTCGGGTCCCACGAAGAAGTCGACCCGAGCAAGGCCTTGGCAGTCCAGCGAACGGAACGCAGCGACGGCCATTGCCCGCAGCCCGGCAGCGACGTCGTCGTCAAGCTTGGCGGGGATGTCGAATTCGCACGCGTCATCGAGATACTTGGCGGCGAAGTCGTACCAGCCTGCGGAGTCCTCAGCGACCACGCGGATCTCCGCGGGCAGCGACGCTTCGACCCGGCCGTCGGGGAACTCCAGTACCCCGCACTCGACCTCGCGACCTATCACCGCCGCCTCGACGAGGATCTTGGGATCGACCGCGCGGGCGGTGGCGATCGCCGAGGGCAGCTCGGACCAGTCCACCACCATGGTGATGCCCATCGAGGAACCCGCTCTGGCCGGCTTGACGAAGACCGGCAGGCCCAGCCGCTCGCGCTGATCCGCGGTCAGCGTGGCGTTATCGGCGCGCAGCACCACGGCATCAGTGACCGGCAGACCCTCGATGCCCAACAGTTTGCGGGCGAACTCCTTGTCCATTCCCGCCGCGCTGGAAAGCACTCCCGAGCCGACATAGGGAAGGTCGGCCAGCTCCAGCAGTCCCTGGATCGCGCCGTCCTCGCCAAAGGCCCCGTGCAGCACGGGGAACACCACATCCACCCCGGAGAGCACCTCCCCGGGCCGATCGCCCGCGATGCGCACCAGTTCCCGCCTGGTCGGGTCACCGAGCAGCGCAAGCGCCTCGGCGGCGCCGTCCACGGCGGGCAGCTTCCGATCCCGGATCGCCAGCTCGGCAGGCTCGCTGGTACCCAGCACCCAGGCGCCGTCAGGGCTGATGCCGACCGGGATGACGTCGAATCGCGCCCGGTCCAGGTGCGTCAGCACGCTGCCCGCCGAGACGCAGGAGATCGCATGTTCACTACTGCGACCGCCGAAGACGACGGCGACGCGCAGCCTGCGATCCGTCATGGCGGCAGACCCTACCCCGGTGACTCCGGAGCTCCCGGCGGTGCCGCCAGCAGCGCGGTCAGCCCGGGTAGCACCGCGGCAAACACCGCCAGGCTGCGCAGCCCCGCGTAACCCAGAGCCACTCCGTAGCAACGAGGCGGGCCGTCATGGCAGCGCGCGAGCCCGTCCAGTAGCAGCCCCTCGCCCTGCGCGCGGCGCACCGCGCGGCGCTCGGCTTCCTCGCCCGGCAGGTCCACCACCAGGTGCGCGCCGGCTTGATCACCACGGACCGACAGGCCCGCCGCGCACAGTGCGCCAACCAGCAGGTCGCGCCGGGCAAGCAGTTCGTGGCGCACCCGGCGCAGGTGCCGGGAAAGGTCACCGGACACCGCCAGCGCGGTGAGCACCCGCTGACCGGCCGGGGACGGCCGCACCCCGATGTCGGACCGGTACGCGTAGACCGCGGCCACCACCTCGCCGGGAGCCGCCATCCACCCGATGCCCAGCGTCGGGGTAAGGATCTTGCTCGCGGTGCCGAGATGTACCACCACGTCAGGCCCCACAGCGGCCAGCAGCGGCAGGGGCGCGCCGTGGTGGCGCAACTCCCCGTCGTAGTCGTCCTCCAGCACCCAGGCCGCGCGCTCGCGGGCCCAGGCCACCAGCGCGAGCCGGCGGCTCGCGGAGAGGGTGGCGCCCAGCGGGTACTGGTGCGCCGGCGTGCAGTACACCGCGCTGGCCCGGTCGGGTAGCGCGGCGACCAGACGCCCCCGTCCCGCCCCATGTCGCGCACCGCCTGCCGCCAGATCAGACATCTTGGTGAAGGCGTGAATGCAGCGCTACTGCACCGGGAGGCCCTGAGCCGACCAGGCCTGGAAACCGCCGATCACGTCCGTGGCTCGGTGCAGGCCGAGGGTACGCAGCGAGTCCGCGGCGAGACTGGAAGTGTAGCCCTCCGAGCAGAGCACGATCACCTGCACGTCGTAGCCGGTGGCTTGGGGCAGCCGGGCGTCGCATTCCGGGTCGAAACGCCACTCCAGGTGGTTGCGCTCGACCAGCAGGGAGCCAGGCACCTCCCCCTCCGCGGCGCGCTGCCAGCCCGGCCGGATGTCCACCAGCAGGGCACCAGCAGCAAGAGCGTCATGAGCCTGTGCGGGGGTGAGGCGCTGTAGCCGCGAACGCGCCTGCGCCAGCATCTGGTCGATGCTGCGCGAGCCGGCCGGGCGGCTCACCAGTCCACCCCGGCGTGCTCCACCCGGACGTGGCGCAGCTCGCCAGGCTCCATCCGGTAGCAGTTCATCACGGTCAGGCCCGGGGTGTACACGTGCACACTCACCGCGGGGACGTTGCCGTTGTTGGCCACCTGGTGAACGTAGTGCGGGCCGAAGACGCGGCAGTGTCCGACGGCCAGCGCCCGGGTGACCTCCACCGGAGACCGGCCTGGCTTGGCTGCGACCACCCGCTCGGTCAGCGAGCCCGCCGCGACCGCGAAGGCCCCTGACGCCGGGCCGTGGTCGTGCAGGTCGGTGCCCTGGCCGGGCAGCCAGGACAGCAGCCACACCTGGTGCGGTTCGGTGCGTTCGAGCAGCCGGTACCAGCGGGTGTCGGTGCGGTAGTCCACCAGGGGGCGCCACCGCTCTGGATGCGCGGCCAGCCTCATGGCGAGGCTGATGGGGCTGCCGGAACCGGGGTTGCCGGCAACGGGGACGGTGAGGTCAGGCACGGCGTACACGGGGTTCCTCCGCGGGGATCGGTGAGCCGACCGTGCGGGGCCACCACCCGGGCAGGGTGGGCCATCAGGAACGCGCGGTCAGCAGGGCTGGGAGTTCACCACGCGGGACAGAGCGCACTCGCCACCCGGCGCAGATCCACCGGGGACCGCCGGACGAGGGCAACAGTGCTACTCACAGTTAATGATCAAACCAGCAGATACCCGTCCCGGTCAAGGGGCATCGAGCGCATCACGCAGATCGGCGAGCTTCTCAGCCAGCACGGCGGCGGTCGCGACATGCCTGAAACGCTACCGGCTCACCGCAGCCCGTAAGATCACGATGTGGCGTTGCCGGACCAGGAGCTGATCGCGCTGCTCGCCGATCTTGAGTCCGATCGGGTGGAGCGCAAGGAAAGCGCAGCCAATTCTGATCAGCTCAGCGTGGCGATCTGTGGCTTCGCCAACGACATGCCCGGGTATGGCCAGCCTGGGGTGCTCTTCGTCGGTGTGTCGGACAAGGGTGCCGTGCTGGGCCAGCCGATCACCGACAAGCTGCTGCTGCGGCTGGCGGATCTCAGGGACCAGGGCACCATCCTCCCCCCGCCGACGATGACGGTCCGGAAGCTGCGCGTCGACGGCGGCGAGGTAGCCGTTGTCGAGGTCCGGCCTTCTATGACACCGCCGGTGCGGTTCAAGGGTCGCGTGTATATCCGGGTCGGCCCGCGTCGAGCGATCGCCTCACTCGACGAGGAACGGCGGCTTAATGAACGCCGTCGCTCGCTCGATCTGCCATTTGATTCTCGTCCCATTCCTGGGAGTTCGCTGACCGACCTGGACACCTATGCATTCACCGCGGTGCTTCTGCCCGCCATGCTCCCGCGCGACGTGTTGGCGGAGAACGAGCGGACCACCGAGCAGCGGCTGGCAGCTCTGCGGCTGACGAGCCAGGACTCCGTCCCGACCGCTGCGGGCGTCCTCGCCGTAGGAGTCGATCCGCTGGCCTTCGTACCAGGTGCATATGTGCAGTTCCTCCGCCTCGGCGGTGACGGGTTGAACGCACCGATTAAAGATGAGAAACGGCTTGACGGAACTTTGCTCGACGTGCTCCGCCAGCTGGACGAGTTGCTCGAGTTAAACATCACGACTGCAGTCGACTTCACGTCCGGCCGCCAGGAGGAACGGACGGCGGACTACCCGCTCGTCGCGCTGCAGCAGGTAGCCCGGAATGCCGTGATGCATCGCAGCTACGAGCACACCGCGTCGCCGGTTCGCATCACCTGGTACTCCGACCGCGTCGAGGTGACCAGCCCGGGTGGGCCGTACGGGATCGTCTCGGCGGACAACTTCGGCCTGCCTGGCATCACCGACTACCGCAACCCCACGCTCGCCGATCTGCTCCGGGGCCTCGGCTACGTGCAGCGATTCGGCATGGGGTTGCCGTCGACGCGCCGGTCGCTGGACGTCAACGGAAATCCGCCACCCGAGTTCACGGTCATGGAGTCTCACGTCTCCGTGACGATCAGGAGGCGACCATGACTCCACCAGTGATTACGTTCTTCAACAACAAGGGGGGCGTCGGTAAGACGTCGCTGGTTTATCACTTGGCCTGGATGCTCGCGGACCTCGGATTCCGCGTCGTCGCGGCCGACCTCGACCCGCAGGCG
The DNA here is from genome assembly GCA_050700115.1 of Pseudonocardiaceae bacterium. Lineage (GTDB taxonomy): Bacteria > Actinomycetota > Actinomycetes > Mycobacteriales > Pseudonocardiaceae. The sequence continues at coordinate 52,503 of JBOHGG010000020.1, read as the reverse complement.
AATCTCACGGCTGCCTTTCTCAACGAGGAGGAGGTCGAGCAACTGTGGAACAGCGCCGAGCCTCGCACGATGTGGTCGGCAATCCGACCTTTCGTCGATGACGAGGGGGTGATCCAAGCGGTCACACCCACCCCGACCACCGACGAGCGGCTTGCGCTGCTGCCCGGTGACCTCTCGCTGTCCCGCTTCGAGGACGAGCTGAGCAGCCAATGGCGTGAGTGCCTCGACGGGACACGGCTGCGTCCTTTCCTCGTCACTGCCGCCTTCTGGACCGTGCTGCGGGCCGCCGCCGAGCAGCACCGCGCCCAGGTGGTGCTCGTCGATGTCGGGCCCAGCCTGGGGGCGATCAACCGCGCGGCGCTGGTCGCCTCCGACCAGGTCGTGGTCCCGGTCGCGCCCGACCTGTTCAGCCTGCAGGGACTGCGCAATCTCGGACCCACGCTCCGCGAATGGCGTGATGGCTGGCGCAAGCGACTCGGCGAACTGGGCGATCCCGGGCGGCCGCTTCCGGGCGGCAGCATGGCGCCACTCGGGTATGTCGTGCTCGGCCATGGGGTGCGACTGGACCGGCCCGTGCAGGCATACCAGCGGTGGATCGCAAGGATCCCCGAGGACTTCCACGGCGCCGTGCTCAGCGAGAGCCAGCCCCCTCCCCAACCTGATCCGTACTGCCTCGCCCAGCTCAAGCACTACCACAGCCTCATGCCACTCGCGCAAGAGGCGAGAAAGCCGATGTTCGCGCTGAAACCGGCTGACGGCGCGTTCGGTGGGCATGCTCAGGCCGCCCAGCGCGCGTACGACGACTTCCGTGACCTCGCCATCAGGATCCTCGACGCGAGCCTGGCGGCTATCGCCTGACTCTGGACTCCTACTGACCGACGCTGCGGCGAGCGGTCGGTACCGTCGGCATCAGCGGCCGCCGTCGCCGGAGGCTCGCAGAGCGTGCATCCGGCGCGCCAGAGCGTCGACGAGCTGGTCGTTGGCGGCATTGTCACCACGATCGGCGTTGGCGAGGAACAAATCGCGCCACGCGATACCCGCGTCCGCCCGAGTGGGGATCACCCGATCACCGCAGGCGGATGGGTTCGGTTCGCCGAAGATCCGCCGATCATGCGGGGTGTGGTGCACGGCTGCGCTCCTAGATCCACTGTGGAAGACGACGACCCCGCCCGGTTTTCGGGGAGACACAGGCGGGGCTATCGCCGCTGCGCCGACACGACCTGACTCTTCCGGCCGAGGAGACGTCCTGGGATCACGGGGTCGTGGGATGTCAAGGGGAGGGTTTGAGGGAGGAATAGCACCCTCCCGCCCGGACCATTCGGGGCTGGTTTTGACCACGCGATGTGTCAGGATGACGCAAGTCGCGTCCGATCAGAAGACTGGCCTTGGCAACCGCGAATGATCAACTTCGTGCGGCGCGGGAACGCACCGCTTCCCCGACTTACCCCGACGATTACCTGTCCCGGCAGGAACTCGCCGAGCTGGTCAACACCTACATCTGGGCGACGCGCTGTGACAACGCATCATCACCACCACACTCCTAGGCTCATGAGCACCGCGCACGACGAGCACCGGAAGATGCTGGCCGACGCCTGCGCCCAAGCCGGACTCAACGACGCCGGGGCGCAGGTGATCCAGGTCGGCGAGAACGCGATCTTCCGGATACCTAGCCAGGTCGTGGTCCGGATCGCCCGGCCCGGCCAGCTCGCGACCGCGGCCAAGGAAGTCCAGATCGCCCGATGGCTCGCCCACCACCACATCCCAGCCGTCCGAGCCCTCGACGGCGTCCAGCAGCCGCTGGAGATCACCGGACGCGCGGTCACCTTCTGGGAGGAACTCCCCCCGCACCGGCACGGCACGCCCCCCGAGGTCGCCGACGCCCTGCGGCGACTTCACGGCTTGCTGGTCCCGACAGAGTTCACCCTCGCCCCACTGGCGCCGTTCACCAGACTCGCGCAGCGCATCGACGCCGCCACCACCCTGTCCACAGCCGACCGGTCCTGGCTGCGCGACTCCCTGACCGAGCTGCAGCGCCGCTACACCACGTTGCCCGAGGGCCTCGCCCGCCGGGTCATCCACGGCGACGCCTGGGTCGGCAACGTCGTCACCACCGACAGCGGCCACACCGTCCTGCTGGATTTGGAACGCTGCGCGGTCGGCCCACCCGAATGGGACTTAGTTTCCACCGCCATCAAGTGCACGTCCCTCGCCTGGGTGTCCACCCAGGACTACCAGGACTTCTGCCGCCGCTACGGCCACGACGTCACCACCTGGCACGGCTTCGAGCTGCTGCGCGACGTCCGTGAGCTGCGCATGACCTGCTACCTCGCCCAACACGCCGCCGAACACCCCCGCGCCCGCCGCGAGGCCGAGCTCCGCGTCGCCTGCCTACGCGGCAAGCACGGACCGCGGCCCTGGAACTGGACACCCGCCCTCTGAAGCATCCTTGTCGACCTTGCGCTGGAACCTATCCGGGCGCTGGCTGGTCGGTGTCGACGCAGACCAGGCTCCACGGCTGGTTGAGCATGCGGGTCATGACCAGGGTGGCGCGGCGGGTTCCCCGGAGCTTGAGACGGCGGTGTAGCTCCGCGACGTCTCCGGCGAGTCCTCGGCGGCGGATGTCGACGACACCGATGTCCAGCGCGCGCAGCCGGGCGTCGAGCTGTTTCTCCTTCCACGGGGCCGACTCGATCACCCGCAGGGTTCGGGCAAAGGGCGTGTGCACCGGCTGGTCGGCGGACAGGAAAGCGATCTGGTCGTCGATCTTCCAGCATCCAATGGCCCGGGCCAGATCCTCGACAAGTCCGGCGCGGGTCACCGCGGGGTTGGGGTCGAGCAGGAACCGACCGGGCAGGCCGACGGCCACCGGGTTGCCGTCATGGGGCGTGAGAGTGTGCCCGCCGGGCAGGATCGTGGCCCGCCGGGCCGCAGTGGCCAGCGCGGGGGACCAGGCGACCGCCTCTTTCAGGTCGCGTCCGTTGGCGAGAAACTCCAGCTCCCAGCCCGGCGGCACGGCATCCCGATCCAGCCCCGGCGCGAGCTTGATCCCCACCGCGGGCACCACCTGGGCCACGCCGAGGCACCAGCTCAATGGCGGCTCGCTGCGGCCGGTACGCAGCCGCCGCCCGCCGCTGCGCCGGGCCGGGTCGACGAACACCCCGTCGATCCCCGCGAGGTCCACCGACCGCACATCGGCTCGCACCGGACGCACACTGCCAGCAACGCCGTACACCTCGGCATTGAGCACCGCCATCCGCAGATGCACCTCGTCGAGGTCCACGGCCAGCGTCTCGCCCTCGCCGGCTATGGAGACGAGATCACCACCGATCCCGGTACACAGATCGGCAAGGCGGCCAAGGCCCGCGAATCGGGGGGCTCGATAGCCAGACACCACCTCTGCGGAGGCCTGCTCCAGGCCGGGACGGGTGAACAGCATCCGGCCCGCTTTGCTGAACTTGCTCTCCGCCGCCCGCCGCAGCTCATGCTGGGTCAACGCCGCCGCCACCAGCTCCGGTGAGAACTGCGCCCGCAACGAGGAGCCCAGCCGGATCGAGTCGGTCGGGACCGGCTCCTCGCGGGACAGCCGGTCCAGCAGCGCCCGTCCCTCAGCAGACAGCAGCACCTCAAGACGGTCGACGGTCACGGATGTCTGCCGAAACGACGGTCGAGCCCTCAGCGCCCCGAACTCGACAGCAGAGCTGATCGGCCGACCTCGGACAGCTCCCCTGTCGAGTTCGGGAACGGAAGCGCTGGCATCACCGGGGATCGAGGAGGGGGACCGGTGTCGCATCGTGGGCGCATCCTTAGGGTCTCATGGAGGCTAATGATGATTGCTGCTGGTAGCACCCAATAGCACAGAATCGGTCGAGGAGCACCTCTGCAGCTGAACCCGTAACCTCGAGTTCATTCCGGTTTGGGGGTGCGGCCGAGCAGGTCACTGGCCATCTCCCGGGGCGACTGACCACCGTTGCACACCCGGCGCACCGCGTCGGCGATCGGCACCTCGACGCCGCAGCGCGCGGCCAGCCCCTGGATCGACGCGCAGGACTTGAAGCCTTCGGCCACCTGACCGTGGGTGGCCTGCTGAGCCTGTTCGAGGGTGTCTCCCAGCCCGAGCCGGTAGCCGAAGGAGCGGTTGCGGGACAGTGGTGAGGTGCAGGTGGCCACCAGATCGCCCAGGCCGGCCAGGCCCGCGAAGGTCGTCGGGTCGGCGCCCAGCGCCGCACCAAGCCGTCCCATCTCGGCCAATCCCCGGGTGATCAACGTTGCAAGGGTGTTGTCACCGTATCCCAATCCTGCGGCCATCCCACAGGCCAGCGCGATGACGTTCTTGCACGTGCCACCGAGCTCGCAGCCGATCACATCAGTGTTGGTGTACGGCCGAAAGTAACCGGTCACGCAGGCGTGCTGCACCGCGACGGCACGGTCGTGGTCGGTGCAGGCGATCACACTCGCGGTGGGCTGCTCGGCGGCGATCTCGCGAGCCAGGTTGGGGCCGGACACCACCACCACCTGATCGGGCGTAACAGCCGTGACATCTATCACGACCTCGCTCATTCGCTTGAGGCTGCCCAGCTCGACGCCCTTGGCCAGGCTCACCAAGGTGGCCTCCGAAGGAATCGACCTGTGCCAATCGCCCAGGTTGTCGCGCAGCGTCTGGCTGGGTACCGCGAACACCACCGCGTCCACCCCGTCCAGTGCCTTGTCGGCGTGCTCGGTGGCCTGCAACGAAGACGGCAGCCGAACCCCGGGCAGGTAGTCCGGGTTGACCTGCCGGTGCCGGACGGCGTCGGCCACCTCAGCCCGACGGGCCCAGAGCACGACGTCCCGGCCGGCGTCGGCGAGCACCTTGGCAAAGGTGGTACCCCAGGTGCCCGCGCCCATCACCGCGATGCGCTGCACCGGCAGGGTCATGACACCTTCGCGAGCCACACCATCCTCCTCGTGCTGATCCGGACCCGAGTCTTCCCTGCCAGCGGATCAGAGGTCCAGCGCGAGACGATGGGGGCGTGCAGGTAGACCTGCTCGTGCCGGTGAAAGTGCTAGCCAGGGCCAAGACCCGGCTGCGGGGCATGGCCGACGGCGGGGCCGGTGCCAGCGAGGCACACGCTCGGTTGGTCGTCGCACTGGTCCGGGACACCCTCGCGGCGGCGACCGGCGCGGCTGCGGTGCGCCGGGCAGTGGCGATCTGCTCCGACGAGGCGCTGCGCAGCGCCCTCGAAGCGGACGGGGTGGAGACGATTCCCGACGAGCCGGCCGCCGGCCTGAACCCGGCCCTGCGGTACGGGGAGGCGGTGCTCCGCGGGCAGGACCCGTCCTCCACGGTCGGGGCCCTGCAGGCAGATCTGCCGGCACTGCGTCCGGAGGAACTGGACTGCGCGGTCCGCACCGCGCTGGCCGCCGGCGGCCGGGTCTTCTGCACCGATCGCCCAGGCACCGGGACGACTCTGCTGCTAGCCCCGCCATGGCAGCCCCTGCAGCCCTGCTTCGGACCTGGCTCGGCGGCCGCGCATCGGGCCACCGGGGCTCGCGAGCTCGCCGGTTGCTGGCCCGGGCTGCAGTGCGACGTCGACACCGCGGCCGATCTGGCGGCAGCGTGTGACCTGGGTCTCGGCCGGTTCACCCGCGCCGCGCTACCGAGGCCTGAGCTCGGAGATTTCACACCCAGATGACCACTGGTTTAGCCCGCCGGGTGAGCGCTGGGTACGGAACAATGGTCGAGTGAGTACGGACGACGAGGACACCGGTCTCACGACCGCAGTTGACAGCTCGTCGGCCGGCAGCTCAGCACCCAGCAACTCGTCACGTGGCGCCACGGTGACGGTACTGCCCGCTCCGCCAGCGGCGACGCCGCTGCCCTCGGCCACCGACCTCCCCGACGACCGATATCTCAACCGGGAACTGTCCTGGCTGGACTTCAACGCCCGGGTGCTTGCGCTCGCCGAGGACGCCAGCCAGCCGCTGCTGGAGCGGGCAAAGTTTCTGGCGATCTTCGCCTCGAACACCGACGAGTTCTACATGGTTCGGGTCGCCGGGCTCAAGCGCCGTGACGAGGCCGGGCTATCGGTGCGCAGCGCGGACGGGCTGTCCCCCCGGGAGCAGCTGGCCCGGATCGCGACGCGCAGCCGGGAGCTCGCCGAACTCCACGCCCGGGTGTTCCTCGACGAGGTTGCACCACAGCTCACCGAGCACGACATCACCTTCGTCACGTGGTCTGACCTCGACGATGCGCAGCGGCTACGGCTGTCGGGCTACTTCTCCGACCAGATCTTCCCGGTGCTCACCCCGCTGGCGGTGGATCCTGCACACCCGTTCCCCTACATCTCGGGCTTGTCGCTGAACCTCGCCGTGATGGTGCGTGATCCCGACAGTCGCATCGAGCGATTCGCCCGGGTCAAGGTGCCCAACAACGTGCCACGCCTGGTCCGGGTGGACGGCGGCCAAGGCGAGCGCGGGTCGCCACGCGCCACATTCCTCCCGCTGGAGGAGCTGATCGGAGCCCATCTCGGTGAGCTGTTCGCCGGCATGGAAGTGGTGGACTGGCACGTCTTCCGGATCACCCGCAACGCCGATTTCGAGGTCGACGAGGACCGTGACGAGGACCTGCTCAAGGCGCTGGAACGGGAGCTGGCGCGACGCCGCTTCGGTCCACCGGTGCGCCTGGAAGTAGCCGACACAATGAGCGAGCACGTGCTGAAGGTGCTGCTGCGCGAGCTCGACGTCGACCCGCACGACGTCGTCGAGGTGCCCGGCCTGCTCGACCTGTCGTGTATGTGGCAGGTCTACGCGCTGCCCGCCCCGGAGTTGAAGGACGAGCCGTTCATCCCCGTCACACACCCGGCCTTCGGTGAGGGCGAGACACCCAGGGACGTGTTCGCCACCCTGCGCGACGGTGACGTGCTGGTGCACCACCCCTACGACTCGTTCTCCACGAGCGTGCAGCGTTTCATCGAACAGGCCGCGGTGGATCCGCAGGTGCTGGCAATCAAGCAGACGCTCTACCGAACGTCCGGTGACTCGCCCATCGTCGACGCGTTGATCGACGCGGCCGAGGCGGGCAAGCAGGTCGTCGCGCTTGTGGAGCTCAAGGCGCGATTCGACGAGCAGGCCAACATCAAGTGGGCCAGGGCGCTGGAACGGGCCGGGGTGCACGTGGCCTACGGGTTGGTGGGGCTCAAGACGCACTGCAAGACCGCGCTGGTGGTGCGCCAGGAGGGCTCGATGATCCGCCGGTACTGCCACATCGGCACCGGCAACTACCACCCGAAGACCGCCGGGCTCTACGAGGACGTCGGATTGTTCACCGCCGAGCCGGCGATCGGCGCCGACCTCACCGATCTGTTCAACTCGCTGACCGGATACGCGCGGCAGACTAGCTACCGCAGCTTGCTGGTGGCGCCCTACGGGATCCGGCGCGGCATCGTGGAGGGGATCGAGGGCGAGATCGCCCGGGCCCGGGCGGGCCGCCCGGCGGGGATCCGAATCAAGATCAACTCTCTGGTGGACGAGCAGGTGATCGATGCGCTGTACCGGGCGGCAGTGGCGGGTGTCTCCGTCGACCTGGTGGTCCGCGGTATCTGCGCATTGATCCCCGGACGTCCGGGGCTGTCGGAGAACATCCAGGTGCGCTCGATCCTGGGTCGCTTCCTCGAGCACTCGCGGGTCTTTCACTTCGTGGGTGCCGGCGAGCACTGGATCGGCAGCGCCGACATCATGCACCGCAACCTGGATCGCCGGGTGGAGGTGCTGGTGCGGGTGGCGGACCCGGACGTGACCAACGAGCTGGATGCGATGCTCACCTCCGCTCTGGACCCGGCGACGCGATGCTGGGTCTTGGAATCGGATGGCTCGTGGAGTCCCTCCCCCACGGACGGATCCACCGTCCGCGACCACCAGGTGCAGGAGATCCTCCGGCACCGCAGAGGTGAATGAGCAGGGGTGAATGAACCGTGCCGGGACTGATCGCCGCGGGCGCCGTCGTCTGGCAACTGTCACCGTCGGGCGACGTCGAGGTGGCGCTGGTGCACCGGCCCCGCTATGACGACTGGTCGCTTCCCAAGGGCAAGCCGCACTCCGGGGAGGCGCTACCGCTCACTGCGGTCCGCGAGGTGGCCGAGGAGACCGGACACACCGTGGCGCTCGGTCCCAGGTTGGGCTGCACCCATTATCCGGTGCCCGCGGGCGAGAAGGTGGCGCACTACTGGGCGGCGCGGTCCACCGGCGGCAGCTTTCGCCCCGGCGAGGAGGTGGACGAACTGCGCTGGCTGCCCCCCGTGAAAGCGTCCGACCTCCTGAGCCACGAGCACGATCAGACGCTGCTGGCCGGCTTCGACGGCGCGACCGACGTCACCCACACCGTGCTGCTGGTCCGGCACTGCGAGGCGGGTGAGCGGCAGATATGGCAGGGCGACCAGGACCGGCGCCCGCTGACCGCCACCGGCTGGCGACAGGCCGAAGCCCTGCGGGCGCTGCTGCCGCTGTTCGGAGCTCAGCGGGTGTATTCCGCACCACCGGTGCGGTGCCGCCAGAGCGTCGAAGGTCTCGCAGCCGACCTTGGGGTGCCAACCATCGAGGAACCACGGTTGTCCGAGGCGGGTTACCAGGCCGATCCACCGGCCGGCCTCGGCAGGCTGATCGAGATCGCGGCCGGGCCAGGGGGTCCGGCCGTGGTGTGTAGCCAGGGCGGTGTGATTCCCGATCTGGTCAGCAAGCTCGCCGAGGCGGCGGGGCTCGATCTGGTCGATGTGCCCCACCGCAAGGGCAGCTACTGGGGGCTGTTCTTCGGCAGCGAGTCACCCGCACCGCCCGTCCTGCTGGCCGCCGACTACTACGACGACCCGCTGAGCTGACCCCGCAACGGCATATCTTCAGTTCCGGCCCATCGCCGCCGCCCATGATCACTGCGTGTCGTGAACTCGACGCCACCTACCTCCCCAGCGATCGAAACGTCGGTGGCGTCGAGTTCACGACGCTACGAGGGCCTCACTTCTTAGTGGCGGATTTCTTGACCGCTTTCCGTGCGGTGACCTTGGCGGGGGCCGTCGTGGCGGCCTTTGGGGTGGCCTTGGACTCCTTCTTCGCCGTCTTCGCTGCCTTGGTCGCGGCCTTGTCCGCCTTTGCCGCTTTTGCGGCCTTCGCCACCTTGGCTGCCTTTGCCGACTTCGTCTCTGTCTTGGTCGCGGTCGTCCGCACGTCGGTCGCCTGCACCTCGGTCGATTGCGGAGCGGTCGATGGCACCGCCGGGATCGACCTGGCGGCCGGCACGTTGCCCGTCGTGAGGTGCGATGTGGCCGAAGCGGCCGGCCGTGCCGCGGCCGCCCCATTGGCGCTCCCGCCCACCCGCGGCAGCTTGCGCGCCCCACTCACGACTTCGCGGAACAGGGTGCCCGGGCGAAAGGCGGGCACGTTGGTCTTCTTGACCTTCACCGACTGCCCGGTACGGGGGTTGCGCGCCATCCGCGCCGCCCGCGCCCGCTTCTCGAAGACGCCGAAACCGGTGATGGTGACCTTGTCACCGCCGTTTACCGTCCGGACCACCACATCAACCAGACCTGCCACCGCGGCGGCGGCGATCTTCTTGTCACCAAGGCGCTCCGCGAGAGCGTCGATCAGCTCAGTCTTGTTCACTCCGGCCTCCCACCGCACGGCCGCCTCATCGCGGCCTTTGCGGGTCACCGTATGGCGGATAGCGCCAGAACACCATGCGCCACACCCAGAATCCCCTCAGGTGAGGACACACAACCCTGCCCTGCAACAAGAATCTGATCGACGATCAACCTCTACGAACCCCTGGCGAGCAATGTCGTTGTGGGTAGCCAGGACGGCCGCTGGGCTTCGAATGCGTCGATCGCCTCGGCGTGGCGCAGGCTCAGCGCGATGTCGTCCAATCCCTCCAGCAGGCGCCAACGCGTGTAGCCATCGATGGTGAAACCCACCGTGAGATCCTTGGCCTGCACGGTCTGCTCCGAGAGATCCACCGTGACCTCGGTGCCCGGCTCGGTTTCCAGCAGCTTCCAGAGCAATTCGACGTCGGCCTGCTCGCACCGGGCCGCGAGCAGACCTTGCTTGCCCGCGTTGCCCCGGAAGATGTCACCGAACCGCGCCGAGATCACCACCCGGAACCCGTAGTTCATCAACGCCCAGACGGCGTGCTCCCGCGACGACCCGGTGCCGAAGTCCGGCCCCGCAACCAGCACGCTGCCGCAGCGGTAAGCCTCGTGGTTGAGGACGAAGTCCTCGTGGGCGCGCCACGCCGCGAACAAACCATCCTCGAAACCTGTGCGGCTGACCCGTTTGAGATAGACCGCAGGGATGATCTGATCAGTGTCCACATCGGAACGACGCAGCGGGACGCCAACGCCGGTGTGCCGGGTGAACTCTTGCATGTGCCCTCCGGGCTTGTGAGTGGCGTTAAGTCCCATAACACTGTGTTCCCACTCACGGCTCAAGGTCGGCGGGGGCCGACAGGGTGCCGCGTACCGCGGTGGCTGCCGCGACCAGGGGGGAGACCAGGTGGGTGCGGCCGCCCTTGCCCTGGCGGCCTTCGAAGTTGCGGTTGGAGGTTGACGCGCAGCGCTCGCCGACCGCGAGCTGATCGGGGTTCATCCCCAGACACATCGAACAGCCCGCCGAGCGCCACTGGGCCCCGGCCGCGGTGAACACCTCGTGCAGGCCTTCGGCCTCGGCCTGGGCGCGTACCCGCATCGAGCCGGGAACCACGAGCATCCGTACCCCGTCACGCACCCGGCGCCCGGCGAGTACTCCGGCCGCCGCGCGCAGGTCCTCGATCCGTCCGTTGGTGCAGGATCCGAGGAACACTGTGTCCACCGCGATCTCGCGCAGCGGGGTACCAGGCTTGAGGTCCATGTAGGACAGTGCTTTGCGCACGGCGAGCCGCTCACCTTCGTCGGTGATCCGCTCGGGATCGGGCACCCGCCCGGAAAGCGGTAGACCCTGACCGGGGTTGGTTCCCCAGGTCACGAACGGCGTCAGGGTGTCGGCGTCGATGTGTACCTCGGCGTCGAAGGTGGCGTCGTCATCGGTGTGCAGCGAGCGCCAGTACTGCACCGCCACGTCCCACTGCGGGCCCACGGGCGCGTGTGACCGGCCGGCCAGGTAGCTGAACGTGGTGGCGTCCGGCGCGATCATCCCGGCCCGGGCGCCCGCCTCGATCGACATGTTGCAGATGGTCATCCGTGCTTCCACGGACAGCTGGTCGATCACATTTCCGCGGTACTCCAGCACGTACCCTTGGCCACCGCCGGTACCGATCTGGGCGATCACAGTGAGGATGATGTCCTTGCTGGTGACGCCCGTGGGCAGGGATCCATCGCGGCTTCGCACGACCACGGCCATGGTCTTGAACGGGCGCAGCGGCAGGGTCTGGGTGGCCAGTACGTGCTCCACCTCGGACGTGCCGATGCCGAACGCCAGCGCGCCGAAGGCACCATGTGTGGAGGTGTGGGAGTCACCGCAGACCACGGTCATCCCCGGCTGGGTGAGGCCCAACTGAGGTCCCACGACGTGCACGATGCCCTGTTCGACGTCGCCCATCGGATGCAACCGCACGCCGAACTCCGTGCAGTTGCGGCGCAGCGTCTCCACCTGAGTGCGAGACACCTCGTCGGCGATCGGCAGTTCGATGTCCGCGGTGGGGACGTTGTGGTCCTCGGTAGCGATCGTCAGATCTGGTCGGCGGACCGGCCGACCCGCCAGCCGCAGGCCGTCGAAAGCCTGCGGGCTGGTGACCTCATGCACCAGATGCAGGTCGATGTAGAGCAGATCGGGCGCCGAGCTGTCGCCATCGACCTCACCCCGACGCACCACGTGGGCGTCCCAGACCTTCGCTGCGAGCGTGCGTCCCATCGCCTGAGTTCCTCCCGCTGGCCTTCTCACATGCTGGACTTCTCACATACCGGGAAGTTAATATCGACCTGTGGGACAGCATAGCGGTATCGGCGTGCTGGACAAGGCCATGACAGTGTTGCGCACGGTAGCCGCGAGCCCCTGCGGCCTCGCTGAGTTGTGTGCTCGCACGGGGTTGCCGCGGGCCACCGCGCACCGGCTGGCGGTGGGGCTGGAAGTACACCGGCTGCTTCGCCGCGGCAGTGATGGACGGTGGCGTCCCGGGCCCGCGCTGAACGAACTGGGCAACGGCGCGCTCGATCCGTTGCTCGACGCCGCGGCGATGGTGCTGCCCCGGCTGCGCGACCTCACCGGAGAGAGCGTCCAGCTCTACCGGCGGGACGGGATGGTCCGGGTATGTGTCGCCGCCGCCGAACCTCCGAGTGGCTTGCGTGACACCGTCCCGGTGGGGGCCCGGCTGCCGATGACCGCCGGCTCAGGCGCAAAGGTGTTGGCCGCGTGGGCCGATCCGGCCACCCAGCGCGCCGTGCTCGGCGAAGCCGTATTCGGCGAGCGGATCCTGATGGAGGTGCGGCGGCGGGGTTGGGCGCAGAGCGTTGCCGAGCGCGAGTCCGGGGTGGCCAGCGTGTCCGCCCCGGTGCGCGATGCGGTGGGTAGCGTGGTGGCCGCAGTGTCGGTGTCTGGCCCGGTGGAGCGGATCGGCCGGCGGCCGGGTGTCCGCTGGGCTGCTGACCTGCTGGCTGCCGCCGAGGCACTGCGCAGTCGACTGTAAGATCATCCCTGGCGTAGGCAGCACCGGGCTAGTCGAGTCGGCACATCGCCGCGCGAACGGTCTCGGCGGCCGGAACGCCGAGCTCTTCATTGATCTCCAGCGCCTTGCGCCAAAGCTCACGGGCTTGGCCGCGGTCTGCGGTGTCGGAGGCGACGTGGCCCAGCCCCGACAGCGCGCCGGCCTCAGCGCGCCGGTGACCGAGGTGCCGGGCAAGGGTCAAGGCCTCGGCGTAGTGCTTGCGGGCCAGGCCGTACTCGCCGACGAGGCGCGCGACCTCGCCCAGCCCCCGCAACGCGTCGACCTCACCGTGCCGGTAACCGAGGTGGCGGGCAAGGGCCAAGGCCTGCGTGTGGCACTCGCGGGCCCGGGCGTACTCGCCGACGAGGCGGTCAACCTCGCCCAGCCCCCGCAACGCGTCAGCTTCGACACGCCGGTCACCGAGGTGGCGGGCAAGCGCCAAGGCCTGCCTGTGGCACTCGCGGGCCGGACCGTAGTCACCGACGAACCGCTCAACCAGTCCCAACCCCCACAGCGCGCTGGCTTCACCGAATCGGTAACTGAGCTGCCGGGCCAGAGCCAAGGCTTGAGTGTGGTATTCACGGGCCTGGTCGTACTCGCCGACGATCCGCTCAACCTGGCCCAACCCCCGCAACGCGTCAGCCTCAACGCGCCGGTAACCGAGGCGGCGGGCAAGGGCTAAGGCCTGCGTGTCGTACTCGCGAGCCTGGCCGTACTCGCCGACGAGCCGCTCAACCTCACCAAGCCCCCACAACGCGTCAGCTTCAATACGCCGGTCACCGAGGTGCCGGGCCAGGGCTAAGGCCTGCGTGTCGTACTCGCGAGCCTGACCGTACTCGCCGACGCGCCGCTCAACCTGGCCCAACCCCCGCAGCGCGTCAGCTTCTACACGTCGATAACCGAGGTGCCGGGCCAGCGTCAAGGCCTGCGTGTAGTACTCGCGGGCGTGGCCGTACTCGCCGATGAGCCGCTCAACCTGGCCTAACCCCCGCAGCGCCTCGACTTCAGGACGCCGGTAACCGAGGTGCTGGGCAATGGCCAAGGCCTGCGTGTAGTACTCGCGGGCCTGGCGGTACTCGCCGACGAGCCGCTCAACCTGGCCCAGCGCCCACAGCCCGTCAGCTTCAGCACGTCGGTAACCGAGGTGCCGGGCAATGGTCAGGGCCTGGGTGTGGTACTCGCGGGCGCGGCCGAACTCGGCGACGAGCCGCTCGACCTGGCCCAGCCCCCACAGCGCGTCAGCTTCAGCACATCGATAACCGAGGTGCCGGGCCAGGCTTAAGGACTGGGTGTGATATTCGCGAGCCTGACCGCACGCGCCGACGAGCCGCTCAACCTCGCCCAGCCCCCACAACGCGTCGACCTCACCGCGCCGGAAACCGAGTTGCCGGGCCAGGGTCAAGGCCTGGGTGTAGTACTCGCGGGCCTCGCTGTACTCGCCGACGAGCCGCCCGACCTCGCCCAGCCCCCACAACGCTCCCGCCTCGCCCTGCCGGTTACCGAGGTGCCGGGCCAGGGTCAAGGCTTGGCCGAAAAGGTATCGAACGTCGGACGAGAAGCCGAAGTCGCGGAAGTGGACAGCCAGTACGGTCGCCAGGTCGGCGGCTTCGGCGGTCGAACTCATCGCGCGCACGACACCGAGCAGGTTGTGCCGCTCGACGGTCAGCCAGCTACGCGCCTGCGACGCATGAGCAAACGCCAGTACAGCCCTCTGAGCTGCGCTCTTACCCGGGTCATCCGCGACATAGGGCCGCAGCATTCGGTCGGCCTCACGTGTGATCGCCAGGTAGCTGCCGGCCAGACGATCCACCGCCGCGGCCCGCTCGCCCGGCGGCTCCTCAGCGTCGGCGCGTTCTCGCGCGTAGAGGCGCACCAGGTCATGAATGCGGTAACGCGGACCACCGGGAACGCCGGCGATGGAGAGCTGTTCCAGCAGGTTGTGATCGACCAGCTCGCGCAACAGCTGCTTGCCCTGAGCGGGGAGCACGTCGGCCACCGCGGCGATCACCACCGGGGTGATCGCGGGTCCGGGATGCCAGCCCAGCAGGCGAAACGCTCGACACTGCTCGTCGGTCAGCAGCCGGTAGGACCACTCGAACGCCGCCCGCACCGAGACGTGTTCGGCCACCAGCGCATCCAACGCCGCGGTCTGGTCGGCAAAATCTGCGGCGACGTCGGCGAGGAGCTCACCCCGGTGGTGACGTAACCGCCCGGCGATGAGCCTGATCGCCAGCGGCAGCCGACCACACGCGGCCAGGATCTGCCGGACAGCGTCACGGTCTTCGCATCGTTGCTCGCCCACCAGCTTGACGAACAACCGCTCCGCTTCGTCCCACCCCAACACGTCAAGCGACAGCGGGTAGGCATCGGTCAGGCTGGTCAGTTTGCGCCTGCTGGTGATCAGCACGAGGCACCCGGGTGCCTCCGGGAGCAGCGACAGCACCTGGTCGCTGGTGCGTGCGTTGTCCAGCACGATCAGCATGCGCTGCGCGTGGATGTGGTGTCGCCACTGATCTTGGCGTTCGGTCAGGTCGGCTTTGATCGCCTGCGGCGGCACGCCTAGTTGCAGCAGCATCTGTTCCAACGTGCCGGAGGGTTGCCGTGGCGCCATGCCGGGGGTGTGGCCGTAGAGGTCAACCCAGATAGCCCCGTCCGGGTAGCGCGCGGCAAGCTCCTGGGCGGCATGCCGGGCGAACGCCGTCTTGCCGACCCCTGCCATGCCGTCGATTGCATAGATGCTCACCACGGTGCCCTGGGGAGCCTGTTCGGCGATCCGGGTGCGCAGCTCGGCCATCGGACCATCCCGCCCGGTGAAGTGCGTGACCTCGCCGGGCAGCCCGCCGCCCGATCGCTCGGATGAGGGTCCAGGTGCCGGTACGGTCAGCCGTTCGCGCACGGTCGCCGATCCCTCGGTTACCGGCCGGTGGACCGGCGGGCCGCCACCGCGCTGACGAGGGTCCAAGCGACGACGGCTCTGCCGCGGTACCGGTAAATCCAGTGAATCGCCGTAGTGCAGGTCACCGATATCCAGAAATACCTGACGGTCGCGGGCCGGCATCCCCTCCAGATCGTCGACGTCGACAAGCCGATCCCAGGTGGTCTCATAAATGGCCGCCAGAATTTTCAATACCCGCACCGGCGGCCGGACGCCTCCCATCGGCCACTTTTCATACTCACAGATACGACTGCCACGCGTGCGGATGTCCAGGTCGCCCCTGATCTGGTTCAACCGTGCCGCGACCTCGTCCTGGGTGAGTTCCCAGGCCAACCTCCACGCCTCACGTGGCCGGCGTCCGCGGCGCATCAAGTCGACCACAAGTTGTTCGATGAGTTGGTGGCCGTACACTCCGAGCCGGACCAGACGTTCCCGCTGTTGATCGCGGTGCGCCTTGCTCCCTGGTTTGTGCGGCATGGCCATCTCGCCTTTCTAAGGCCACCTGTATACACCCTTGGCGCAAATGTTCCTGAGGTAACTGTCGAGTTCGTCGGCGCCCACGGGAAGGGATCCCACCGCTGTCCTGTGAGTTTTCCGCGACAAGAAGTCTTGATTCTACCAGGTCAGGCCTAGGCTTGCCAGGTGAGGAAGTCTCTCCACCGGGTGTGAGCGACACGCACCGGTAACGTCTGCGAACATGATCCCTACGTACCCGATTCGTCCGTTGCCCAGCCGCACCGGAGTGGGTGCGCAGGACCGAGGGGCACCGCTCCTATGACCTGTGAGGTGATAATTCCGGAGGACCCGGTCGAGAAGCAATAGATCAGGGTCGTGAATCATGAGAGGAACAACCCATGACCGTCATGGATTACCGGACGCAGGACGGGCTCGCTGACTACGGCTTCGCAATCGAGTTCCAGCCGGACGGGGGCTGGCGAGTGTACATCATCTTTCTGCCCCTCCACCAGGGCCACGACGACAGCCTACAGTTGCCCTATCAGTCTATCGATCGTCACGGGCGCCGATATGTGAACTGGTCTTCGAAACTCGATAACCTGGGAGAGGCAAGAACGGTCGCCGCGCTCTGGGCCGAACTGATCCACCGTTACCAGTGCAGCCAAGAAGGAAGAAGGGTCGCCCCAGCAAGCCTAGATCGTCGCGGTGACGCGGTCGCCGATGCGTCACACCCCGGGCACTCCAGCCGCGGTCCCGCCACCCCGCATCCCGCCCTGGAGGCCGTGTGAGAGCTGATGGCCGGGCGCGCGGGGCCAGCCCGACTGCCAGACTCCCGGACTCAGTGCACGAACCCTTGCGCGAAGGGAACGTGCCGAGCGACCTGCCTGCGACCGCAGGTCAGGAGGTGTAGCCCCGACGGGATTTGAACCCGCGCTACCGCCTTGAGAGGGCGGCGTCCTAGGCCGCTAGACGACGGGGCCGCGAGAGAACGCAGTGATCGCGCTCGCTGGGGTACCAGGACTCGAACCTAGACTAACTGAACCAGAATCAGTCGTGCTGCCGATTACACCATACCCCACCAGCTGTCCGATTCCGGACCCTCGCCTGGTCCCGAAACAGTGCTGGAGAGAGATCGTAGTCGACCGGCCGAGCGGGGTTGCACTGGGCCGTCTTCCACGGTACTGCCCGCTGGGCTGCCGGTGGCTCATCAGGCGAGCCTGGTGACCAACGCGGGGAGCTCGGCCAGCCGCTGGATCACCGAGATCCCGGCGCCCTGCGGGAGCGTGCCGCAGCCGGAGCGGTCCAGCCATACCCCGTGCAGCCCGGCGTTGCGGGCGCCCTCGGCGTCGGTGTCGAGCCGGTCGCCGACGTGCACGGCCTGGGTGGGATGTACCCCGAGGGCGCGGCAGGCTCGCCGGAAGATCGCGTGGTGCGGCTTGGCGACGCCGAGTTCACCGGAGATCAGCACCGCGTCGAAGGTGGACTCCAGCCCCAGCGCACCGAGCTTCGCGCGCTGATAGTCACCGGCTGCATTGGTGATCGCGGCCAGCCGCAGACCGAGGGCCCGCAGCGCCCGCAGGCACGGCAGCGCGTCGTCGAACAGCCGCCAGGCCCGCCGCATTGCGGCTGCCCGGCGTTCCTCGCGCCGGACTACCTCGCCGTGGCAGAGGACCTCCCCCCGGTATGCGAAGAAGTCCCTGGTGCGCTGTTGGCGCATCGTGTCGAAGTCGACGTCCCCAGCGAGGTAGCGCAGGTAGTGCCAGTCGGTCAGCGTGCACCAGTCGACCCAGGCCTCGTCAGTGCCGAGGAGCTCACGCAGCCCAGCGCGGGTGGATGCCTCGTAGTCGACCAGAGTCGCGTCCACGTCGAAGCAGACGGCGGCGACCGGAAGCGTGACCGGTGGGGCGGGATATGGGGCGACAGGGCTGAGCTCGGGCGCAAGAGTCACTCGGTGCACGTTAGATCGTTGGAGGCCCGCACCGACTCTGCTGACCCGGTGAACTTCACGGCCCACGGCCTGGTCACTCTCCGCGACCGAGGTGCACAGCGGTGCGTAACCGGTGCAGCGAGCGATCCCGGCCCAGCAGCTCCATCGACTCATACAGCGGCGGGGAGACCGTTTGCCCGGTCACCGCGACGCGGACCGGGGCGAACGCCTTGCGCGGCGGGAGCGCCAGCCCTTCGACCAAGGCGGACTTCAGCGCCTGCTCGATGGCCGGCGCGGTCCACTCCGGAGCCCGCTCCACTGCAGCCAGCGCTGCCTGCAGCACCGGTGCGGCGGCGGGCCCCAAGGTCTTGGCCGCCGCGTCTGGGTCAACAGCGAATTCCTCCTCCGCGGTGAACAGGAAGCGCAACATGCCGACCGCATCGGAGAGCACCACGCACCGCTGCTGCACCAGCGGGGCGATCTTGCGCAGGGTGGTCTCGCCGGGCTGTTCGTCCACCAGCCCGGCGCGCGCCAGATAGGGCAGCACCCGGGTGACGAACTCCTCCGCGGGTAAGGCCCGCAGGTGCACGGAGTTGATCGCCTCGGCCTTGCGCAGATCGAACCGCGCCGGGTTGGCGCTGACCCGGGACAGGTCGAAGGCCGCCACCAGCTCCGCCGTGGTGAACACGTCGCGGTCGTCGGCGATCGCCCAGCCCAGCAGCGCGAGGTAGTTGAGCAGGCCCTCGGGCAGGAAACCGCGATCCCGGTACCCGAACAGGTTGGCCTGCGGGTCGCGCTTGGACAGCTTGCGATTGCCCTCCCCCAGCACGTACGGGAGGTGGCCGAAGGCTGGGGTGACCGCTGCCACGCCGATCCGCTCCAGGGCGGCGTAGAGCCCGAGTTGGCGGGGGGTGGAGGGCAGCAGGTCCTCGCCGCGCAGCACGTGGGTGATCCGCATCAGCGCGTCGTCCACCGGGTTGGTCAAGGTGTAGAGGGGTTGCCCGTTGCCCCGGACCAGCACCGGGTCGGGCACAGTGCCTGATCGGAAGGTGATCTCACCACGGACCAGGTCGGTCCAGCTGAGGTCGTGGTCAGGCATCCGCAACCGCAGTACCGGCGTCCGGCCCTCGGACCGCCACGCGGCCGCCTGCTGCGCAATGGTGTCACGGTCGGCGTTGTCGTACCCCAGCTTGGGGTCGCGCCCCGCCGCTCGGTGCCTGGCCTCGATCTCCTCGGAGGTGGAGAATGACTCGTAGGCCTCGCCCGCTTCCAACAGACGACGCACGACATCGGAGTAGATCTCGGCGCGCTCGCTCTGCCGGTACGGCCCATATGGCCCGCCGACCTCCGGGCCCTCGTCCCAGGTCAGTCCCAGCCAGCGCAGTGCATCGAGCAGCGCGGCGTAGGACTCCTCGGAGTCTCGCGCGCTGTCGGTGTCTTCGATGCGAAATACCAGCGACCCGCCGTGATGGCGGGCGAAGGCCCAGTTGAACAGTGCGGTACGGATCAGCCCGACGTGCGGGGTTCCGGTCGGTGAGGGACAGAACCGGACGCGGACGGTCTCAAGGTGGTTCATCGCCGGGCGAGCCTATCGGGCCGCCTTCTTGACCGTCAGGCCGATCAGGTGCATCATGAAACTGTATTCAACAGTCGTTGAAAGAGGTCCGCCATGGAACGCACGACGTGTTGTGTGGTCGGTGGGGGTCCGGCCGGGATGATGCTCGGCCTGCTCCTGGCCCGGGCCGGCGTGGCGGTCACCGTGCTGGAGAAACATGGCGACTTCCTGCGCGACTTCCGCGGTGACACCGTCCACCCCTCCACCTTGACATTGCTCGACGAACTCGGGCTGGGTGAAGAGTTCGCGAAGATCCCGCACCGGCTGGTCGAGCAGCTCCAGGTCCAGGTGGGCGATGATCTCGTGCCGGTCGGGGACTTTCGACGGATCCCGGGCCCGCACAAGCACCTGGCCTTCGTTCCCCAATGGGACTTCCTCGACCTGCTCGCCGACGCCGCGCGCGCCGAGCCGACGTTCACGCTCCGGATGAACACCCAGGCGATCGGGCTGGTCACCGAGGGCGGCACGGTCGTCGGGGTGCGGTACCAATCGCCCGACGGGAGCAGCGGGGAACTGCGAGCCGACCTCACGGTGGCCTGCGACGGGCGGCGGTCGTTACTGCGCGATGCCGCCGGGCTGCAGACCCGGTCCTTCGGAGTGCCGATGGACGTGTGGTGGTTCCGGCTACCCCGCCGCGACGAGGATCCGGTAGGCGGAATGGCCCGCTTCGGGTCCGGGCAGGGCATGGTCCTCATCGACCGCGGGGACTACTTCCAGTGCGCTTACCTGATCCGGAAGGGCTCCGACGCCGCACTGCGCGCCGAGGGAGTAGAGGCGTTCCGGCGCCGGGTGGCGGCGATGATCCCGTGGCTGGCCGACCGGACGGAGGCAGTGCGCTCGTTCGATGATGTCGCGCTGCTCGACGTCCGGCTGGACCGGCTGCGCTGCTGGTCGGCCGACGGGCTGCTCTGCTTGGGGGACGCCGCGCACGCGATGTCGCCGGTCGGCGGGGTCGGTATCAACCTCGCCATCCAGGACGCCGTGGCAGCCGCCCGCCTGCTGGCCGAACCGCTGCGCAGGAGCGCGCTCACTCGCCGCCACCTCGACCGGGTGCAGCTGCGGCGGTGGGCACCCGCGGCGCTGACCCAGGCTGTGCAGCGCGTCATCCACGCGCGCCTGCTCGGTCCGGCACTCGCCGGCGACATCACCCTGATCGGGGCCGGAACGAGCCCGACCCCCCGACTGATCCGCCTGCTGCAACGGTTTCCCCTGCTGCAGGCCGTGCCCGCAACCGTAGTGGGCATCGGGCTGCTCCCCGAGCACGCCCCACCCTTCGCCCGTGGTAGCACTTCAAGAACTACCAACCCCCCTTCGGCGAGTCGCTAACTGCCACCAACCTCGCCACGGGCTGCTGGCCCCGAGGTCGGAGAGCGGACCCAAAGGTCCTCGCTACACCGAGCGATCGATGACGCACTAACTCGCAGCTCGACAACCCATGTGCTACACAGAGTAACCGAAGACTCTGTCTGGGTAAGTCTCACTTCGGCGGTATCAGCGGCTGGTGGTTCCATCTCTAACCCAATGGCGCCAGTCTGCGCGCCTCACGTGGGAGAAGGAGATAACCAGTGGATCCCATTTTGTACTGGAACGAAGTCGTCAACGAGGCCGACCGCACAACGCACACCACCGGCGAACCGCAGGAGGTGCGGTCTCAGGGCCCGTGTGGCAGCTCACGGGCTTACGCCATCGTGCACCTGGCGATGCACGACGCCTACTTCGGCATCTACGGGAAGTACGACCCGTACCTGGCCGGCTTGCCGACGCCCAAGCCGGGCGCCGACGCCTACTCGGCGATCGCCGCGGCCGCGCACACCACGCTCAGCGCGCTCTACCCGACGCAGAAGGCGTTCTTCGACAACCGGCTCGCCGCGGCAGACCTGCCCGGGGGTCAGCCCCGCGTGGACGGGCATGACTTCGGCCTGGCGGTCGCCGCAGCCATCCTCGCCCTCCGTCAGAACGACCCCGATTTCAGCGACAGCGGCTACACCCACTCGGTCGCGCCGATGCACCACCGCAAGGACCCGGACAACCCCAGCCAGCCCTTCTACGCCCCGTTCTACGGTGCCCGGTCGCACTGCTTCGCCGTGAACACGCGCCAACACCTCGACAAGTCCCCGCAGCTCGGTAGCACGGAGTACGACCAAGCCCTCAAGCAGGTGCGCAGCAAGGGCATCGCCCCGCAACTCATCGGGACGCTGCCAGCCAGCCTGCTGCCCTCCCGCACCCCCACCGAGACCATCATCGGCATCTTCTGGGGCTACGACGGGGCCAAAGAACTCGGCACGCCGCTTCGGCTATACAACACGATCGTTCGCAAGATCGCGGACGCGCAGGCCAACGACGTCGCCACGAACGCCCGGTTGTTCGCAGTGGTCAATGCGGCGATGGGTGATGCCGGCATCCTGGCCTGGGACGACAAGTACTTCTACGACGTGTGGCGCCCGGTGCTGGGGATTCGGGAACACGACCCCTCCACGGGTCCGGCCGGACAGGGTGGCGACGTGCTGGATGTCGACGCCGACCCCGGCTGGCTCCCGCTCGGTGCGCAGAATACCAACAACGTCGGC
This sequence comes from Pseudonocardiaceae bacterium, assembly GCA_050700115.1. Taxonomy (GTDB): domain Bacteria; phylum Actinomycetota; class Actinomycetes; order Mycobacteriales; family Pseudonocardiaceae. The sequence goes on along the minus strand of JBOHGG010000020.1, from coordinate 30,348 downwards.
AAAAAGAACAGCACTCCGCCGTTCCCGGCCTACCCTTCGGGCCACGCGACGTTCGGCGCGGCGGTCTTCCAGTCCGTCAGGTGTTTCTACAACAAAGGCGAGTACTGCCCGGACGACCTCGTGCAGGACCTCGAGTTCGTCTCCGATGAGCTCAACGGGATCAGCGTAGACAACACCGGAACAGTCCGCCCGCGTCACGTACGAAACTTCCCGGGCGGCCTGTGGCAGATGATCGAGGAGAACGGCCGCAGCCGGGTCTTCCTCGGTGTGCACTGGGTATTCGACGCTTTCGCTGTCAACGAGAACAACGAGATCGACCTCACACAGAACATCGGCGGAGTCAGGCTCGGCATCGACATTGCCAACGACATCGCAGAGCACGGGCTCACGGCGTCCAACGCCGCAGGCCCACGTCCTTCCTGAACCATCCGTCCGCGGCCGCCGGCCGGGTAGAACAACCTGACCGGCGGCCGCTGCGGACCTGGCCCGTGACCCAGAAGTCGCGGTAGCTGACTGGCCCGGTGAACGGGCCGTCGCCGTGGATCCCGCTCAGCGGCTGCTTGTATTCGGACGGCGGCGCGGCGGACCCAATGGGCACGAACGAAATTCGCTTGAGAATATCGGTCCGTCGCGCCATCATTTCCACGTATCCGCAAACTCACACTGAGGAATAATCATGGTCACCACACGCCCGGCGTCGACAGAACTTACGCACGACCGTGGCGCCACCGAGAAGACCGCGCCACCAATTCGCCAATTCGACGACGCACTCGTCGCCGTCAATAGAGCCACAGCAGCGGTCCACCGCTTGTTGGCCCGTCATAGCATCACACTGCTGCGGGTCAGCGTGGGAGCGGTAGCCTTCGGGTTCGGCATCCTGAAATACTTCCCAGGTGTCAGCCCGGCCGAGAACCTCGTAGAAACGACCACACATTTGCTGACCTTCGGTCTCGTGTCGGACAAGATGGCAATGGTGGGGGTCGCCACGCTGGAGTGCGCCATCGGGCTATCACTGATCATTGGGCGAGGATTGCGTGTGACGATCTACCTCCTGGTGCTCTGGATCATGGGCATCCTCTCCCCGGTCGTGCTGCTCTCCGAGCGGCTGTTCAGCGGTCCGAACCACGCCCCGACGCTCGAGGGTCAGTATGTCCTCAAAGACATCATCCTCTTCACTGCCAGTCTGGTGATCGCCGCCACGTTGTACCGCAGCAAAAACGGCGCAGAAAATCAGTCCACTTGTACCGACGGTCACTGGCATGCGGCCCGCGAAATGCAGCAACGCCCGACTTTTCGACATGCTGTTCCTTGGACTCCGAGGCATCTCTACCACCTGGGATCATACGATGATCGAGGCACAGTTCGAGACGACCGCGTCCTCGACCAGGACGACAGGTCGGTCCGGAGTCAGATTTAACCGATCTGCTGGTATCAGCGCGCCCAGAGACCGCCAAGACCACACCACGACCTACGGAGAGCAAACGTGGCATTCAGCGGGCGCAGCGGGGTAATTCAGTGCTCGGTAACCCCGCTGGGCCCGCTCGATGCGTGCGCTGGAGCGGTGGTGGCGTGGCGCAGCGCCGCGTAGGTTAGGGCGTCCAATAGGGCTAGCCAGGAGGCTTCAACCACGTTTCCGTGGACGCCGACCGTTGTCCACGTCCCGGAGCCGTCGCTGGTGTCCACCAGCACCCGGGTCACCGCATCGGTCCCATGCATGCCGGGCAGGATCCGCACCTTGTAGTCGGACAACTCCACGGTGTCCAGCCAGGGCACATGGGCGCCCAACGCCTGACGCAATGCGGCATCCAGCGCGTTGACCGGCCCGTTGCCCTCCGCAGTGGCGATCACCCGCTCCCCCGCCACGTGCACCTTCACCGTTGCCTGGGCGACCACCTCGCCGTCGGCCTGATGGTCCACCACCACCCGATAGGACTCCAGCGCAAACGGCGGGGCGGGCGTCACCTCGTCGACCTCGTGACGCACCAGCAGCTCGAACGAGGCGTCGGCGGCCTCGAACGACCAGCCCCGGGACTCGAGCTCCTTGACCCGCGCGGTGACCACACCGACCGCCGCCGAGCGGCCGGCCAGGTCCAGCCCGAGCTCGGCTCCCTTGAGCTCGATGCTGGCCCGGCCGGCCATCTCGGTCACCAGTACGCGCTGCGAGTTGCCGACCACCGCGGGGTCCAGGTGGTTGTACAGCTCCGGATCCACCTTGATCGCACTCGCGTGCAGCCCCGCCTTGTGGGCGAAGGCCGACCTCCCGACGTAGGCCTGGTGGGTGTCGGGAGCGAGGTTGGCGATCTCGGCCAGCGCATGCGAGGTGCGGGTGAGCTCGGCCATCCCGGGTTCCGGGAGGACCGCCATCCCCAGCTTGGTGGCGAGGTTGCCGATGACGGCGAACAGATCCGCGTTGCCGGTCCGCTCGCCGTAGCCGTTGGCGGTGCACTGCACATGAGAAGCCCCGGCCTGCACCGCCGCGACCGTGTTCGCCACCGCGCAGGCGGTGTCGTCCTGGCAGTGGATACCAACCCGGAAACCCGTGCGCGCCACCACCTCCGCGACGGTCTCCGCGAGCTGCAGCGGCAACTGACCACCGTTGGTGTCACACAGCACCGCGACGTCGGCGCCGGCGGTGACGCCGGCCTCGAGCACTCGCAGCGCGCAGTCCGCGTCGAAGGCGTATCCGTCGAAGAAGTGCTCAGCGTCGAGGAACACTCGACGGCCCTCGGCGACGAGCAGGGCGACGGTGTCTCGGACCATCGCGCAGGCCTCGGCCACGTCCACCCGCAGCGCCCGCTCGACGTGGCGCCGGTCGGACTTGGCCACCAGGGTGATCACTGGTGCCCGCGAGGTGAGCAGCGCCTGCACCTGCGGATCGGCGGCGACGGCCAGACCCGCCCGCCGGGTGGAGCCGAAAGCCACCAACACGGCGTGGGTCAGTTCCAGCTCACCGGCGGTAGCGCGGGCGAAGAACTCGGTGTCCTTGGGCAACGCACCGGGCCAGCCACCCTCGATGAAGCCCACCCCCAACGCGTCCAGCAGCCGGGCGACGGCGAGCTTGTCGGCCACCGAGTAGGAGATGCCCTCCCGCTGGGCGCCGTCGCGCAGGGTGGTGTCGTAGAGGTGGAAGTCGTCGCCGAGCGGGGTACCGGCGGGCGTGATGCGGGACATCGGTGAGTGCTCCTGAGTCGAGACCGGGCAACAAAAAAGACCCCCCGCGGGTGCGAGAGGTCTGCGCGTCGGGTGCTGGTGCTGTTACCCGACGCGCTCGGCGATAATGGTCACACTGTGGCAGGCCACGCGCGCAGTGTGGCACACCCGAGCAGGGAACGGAACCTCACCCATAGCGTGCCGCGGCCCGCTGGCGGGCCTTGGTGGCTTCGACGTCTCGATCCTTCGGTGGCGCGGACGTCACCAGCTCGTTCATCAGGCGCATCGAGATCTCGGCGACAGCATCGACCGCGCGGTCAAACGCCTCCGCGTTGATCCGCGACGGCTTCGTGGATCCGCTGATCTTCCGCACGTACTGCAGTGCCGCGCTGTGCACCTCGTCGCGCGTCGCGGGCGGGTCGAAGTTGTACAGCGGGCGGATGTTGCGGCACATGCCGAAATCGTACGGGCCCGAGCTGTCTGAGGGGCGGCTCGCTACTGTGCACTCCATGGGTGACATCGTCGACGACAAGAAGCACATCCGGGGCACTCTCGATCTCTCCAACGCGGTGTGGCAACGCGCGGCGGGCTCGGAGGAGCTGGAAGGGCCGCATCTGGAGATCGCGTTCGTGCAGGACGGTTACGTGGCGATGCGCAGCTCCGAGCATCCCGTGGACGACCAGACGCTGCTCTTCACGCCCTCGGAGTGGGAGGCGTTCGTGCTCGGCGCCAAGGACGGCGAGTTCGACGTGATTTGACATCCACCTCGCCATGGGAGGGCGAGGATCCAACTACGCGACCGGGGGAGGGCGCGTCGTGAGGTTCGCGGTTCACGGGCCCGCCCAACGGCAAGCCTCCCCGCGCGGTCACGGCGTGTCCCGCCGCGATGTTGCGTGCCGCATTCAGGTCCGCATTGCTGGTCATGCCGCAGGCGGTGCACACGAACAGAGCTTGGCTCTGGCGACTGTTCGCGTCCACGTGCCCGCAACCCGAGCAACGCTGACTGGTGAACGCGGGATCGACCTTCTCCACCCGCCCTGGGGCCTTATGCTCCAGGCGGGTGGCGAACAGAGACCAGCCGCCCGTGAGGATCGACCGATTCAACCCGGCCTTGGCCCGAACGCTGCGGCCCGGGGTCTCCACGGTGCCCCGGGCGGAGCGGGTCATGTTCGCCACCCGGAGATCCTCGATGCGGATCAGGTCGTAGGCCCGGGCGATCTGCGTGCTGGCCTTCTCTACGAAGTCCTTGCGAGCGTCGCGGTTGCGGGCGTGCAGCCGGGCGAGGCGCGTCTTGATCTGCGCCCTGCGATTCGATCCGCGTTTGGCCCTGCACAGCTTCCGCTGTAACCGAGCTGTACTTCGTGGTGTCGGGACCTCGTGTACGGCGCCGTCGGACAGGGCCAAGGTGACCGCCACACCACGATCGATGCCGACCACCGCCCCGTCTCCAGGCCCAGCTATCCGGTCAGGCACCGCGGCGAACGCGATGTGCCAACGCCCGGCGCGGTCCAACGTGACCCGGTACGATCTCGCATCTGGCACGTCCCGGCTGCGGCGCAACCGCACCCAGCCCACCTTAGGGATCAGCACACGCGACCAGCGGCGGTTGACCCGCTCAACCCGCAGGGCCTGGGCACCGACGACGCGGAACCCCTCGTGGCGGCCGCGCTTGCGCCACGCCGGACGACGGTGCGTACCAGCCCGCCAGTTACTCATGGCCTGGTGGAAGTCTCGCAACGCCTGCTGCTGGACGGTCACCGATCCAGCACCCAGCCAGTCGAACACACGACGAGCTTCGGTCAGCTGCTGGTTCTGCTCCGCGTAGCCCGGCACCCGCTGTCCCTGCGACCGGTACCCGAGTTGCTCGACAGCCAGGTTCCACACGTACCGCGCGTGCGCGCAGTGCTCGGTCATGACCACAGCCTGCTGCGGCGTCGGGTAGAGCCGGAACCGGGACACACCGTGATTATCCCAGCTCAGGCTGACAATAACGGGCGCAAGATCGTCAGCAGCGATGCCGCACAGGCACCCAGCGCAGCGACCACCACCCTGCTTGCGCCGGAGCTGTAGCTGCCTTCGCACCCCGCCATCTGGAGCAGCCGTAGGTCACCATCGGCCGTCCTTGCCGTCAGGCCAGCTCCGGGGCGACGCAATAATGATTCCTGGTTAGGTCGCTGCTGGGTTCCGCGGTGGGGCTCGTCCTGGTCATGCTCTGGCTGTTGTCGGGGGCCGCGGTACTGTCGAAGCCGGTAGAACGAGTCCTGATCCGTCGGTTCCTTGGTTTCCGATGGCCTACCGGTGCCGAACACCAGGCCATCGTGTCAGCGTGGCGGGAGGTGGCCGCTGCAGCGGCCGTCGATCCAGCACGATACATACTGGTATTGGACGACGCGCGAGTGGTTAACGCATCAGCGTCGGCGGGACACCTGGTGGCGGTCACCCGGCAAGCGTTGCAAAACTTGACCCCGGTGCAGCTCGCCGGGGTTCTAGCCCATGAATTTGGCCACCATTTGGGGAGCGCCCCGGAGTAGGACTGCTGATGTACTGGTACTCGCTGCCTGGCCGTCTGGTCGGCGTGTATGCGATCCCGTTTCTCTTGGCCTTTACAGGTCGGCGCGAGGAGTTTCGGGCTGACCGGGAAGCCGCCCGACTCGGCTTCGGTGCGTCCTTGGCCAACGCATTGGAGTACCTTCAGCAGTTGGAAGACGCACAGTTCATGGAGGGTCGGCCGGGCCTCCTTCGTCGGCTGCTTACGTCCCATCCGCCGATCACCGAGCGGATCCGGCGGCTGGACGCCGACGGCATCACGGCGTAGCAGGGTCACCGACGACAGCCGACTTCCACGGCCAGCGATCGCGGTGCGCAACTGATCAATCCAGTGCGCCTCGATCAGTGCTTGGTCGATGACCAGTGACGTACTCAGCGGTCAAGGTCGCCGGTGGCGATGCTATGCAGGAATGCCGACCAGTGGCCTGCGGGCACGGCGAGTACCGGGCCGTCGGAGTCCTTGGAGTCGCGGACCCCGATGGCGGGCCCGCCCAGCGCCACCTGGACGCAGTTGGCCTCGCTGGAGCTGTAGCTGCTGGTGCGCCAGCCCAGCGCCGCGACCTCCACGCAGTTGGCTGCGGTCGTGCTGTAGCTGCTCTTGCGCCACGCCGGGTGGCGCAGCTGTCCGGTCATGGTGATTGTCCTCGCTGACGTCAGGCCAGCTCGCGGGCGATCTCGGCCAGCAGGTCGAGCGTGTCCTCGGGGCTGAGCGCGATTCGTTGCAGGTGCTGCAACGCAATCGTAGCCCTGTCGATGTCCTCGTCCTCCTCCAGGATGGCGCTGCCTCCACGGTTTTCTAGGAGCACGAGAGTCGGATCACCGTCGAACTCCAGGATGACGAATGGGCCCTCCAGCCCGGGGTGCGCGCCAGCCGAGGTGGGCACCACCTGGATGGTGACGTTGGGCCGGGTGGCGGCGTCCTCCAGGTGCCGGACCTGCCGGCGCATCAGCCCGCGGTCCCCGACCATCCGGCGCAGCACGCCCTCCTCCAGCAACGCGTGCAGCTGGGGCGGGTGCGCCCGGCCGAGCAGGGCCTGGCGGGCGGTGCGGGCAGCGACCAGAGTCTCCACCTCGTCCTCGCTCAACGCCGGGTTGCCGGCGTGGCTCAGCGCCCCGGCGTAGTCGGCGGTCTGCAACAGCCCAGGCACCACCAGCGGCTCATAGTTGACGATCGCCGTGGCGGAGCGCTCGATGTCGATGAGCTCCTGCCACAGCTCGGGCAGCCGGGAACCCTGCACCTGCCACCAGCCCGGCTCAGCAGCCCGGCGGACCAGCTCCAGCAGCTCCTCCCGCAGCGGCTTGGCGACCCGGTAGAAGCCCAGCAGCGCGGCCACCTCGTCGGACTGCAGCCCGATCCGCCCGGTCTCGATCCGACTGATCTTGCTGGCTGAGATGCCCAGCGCCGCTCCCACCGTCGCGCAGCTGTGCCCGGACCGGGCCCGCAACCGGCGCAGCTCCCCCGCCACCCGGCGGGACTTCACCGTCGGCCGTCCTCGCGGCATGCGCACACCCCTTCCCGGTGGCCACCGTGCCCGCACCCTAGACTTGATGCTGTACCAAGCGCATCTAACATCACTCTGTGGAAGTATTGCCACTAATTCCGCAACGATGCCAGTATCCAGGTATCAGGTACCGAATCGAGTCGGAGGGCATCGTGATGCAGCAACAGTGGACGGTCGAGGCCGACGGTGACGCCGCGCCGCTCACCGTCACCATGCAGGTCACGCAGGTCACCGTGGCCACCGAGAACGGCGATCAGATCACGCTCGTACCCGAACAGCTGGAGCCGCTGGTGCACCGCCTGGACTGCCTCAACTACGACCTAACCTTCGGCGACGCCTGAGCACCCGCACGGCCTCCAGACAGCGACAAGCATCCATGTCACGGGGCCGGGTGAACTACAGGCCGGCGCGTTCGACTCGCTGGCTCGACGAGACCAGGGCGGCTAGGCGATCACCGATGGCTCGGGTACCGCCTGGGTGGGTGTGGTCGCGGGTGGCCAGGTCGAAGGCCACTGCGGCCTCAACCCGGCGCGACGGCTCGTCCAGCCCGAGATGAGCGAGCATCAGCCCGATCGACAGCACCGCCGCGGTCGGGTCAGCGATGCCCTGGCCGGCGATGTCCGGGGCAGATCCGTGTACCGGCTCGAACATGCTGGGATTGCGGCGGGCCACGTCGAGGTTCCCGCTGGCGGCCAGGCCGATCCCGCCGGTGACAGCCGCCGCGAGGTCGGTCAGGATGTCGCCGAACAGGTTGTCGGTGACGATCACGTCGAACCGGCCCGGGTCGGTGACCAGGTGGATGGTGGCAGCGTCGACGTGCTGGTAAGCCACCGACACGTCGGGATGCTGCAGCGACACCTCCTCCACCACGCGCGACCACAGCGATCCGGCGTGCGAGAGCACGTTCGTCTTGTGTACCAGCGTCAAGTGGCGGCGCGGGCGCGCGGCGGCCCGGGCGAACGCGTCACGCACGACACGCTCCACACCGAAGGCGGTGTTCAGGCTGACCTCGGTGGCAATCTCGTGCGGGGTGTCCTTGCGCAACAGCCCGCCGTTGCCGACATAGGGCCCCTCGGTGCCCTCCCGGACCACGATCATGTCGATGCTGCCCGGGTCCGCGAGGGGGCTGCGCACCCCTGGGTACAGCCGCGCCGGCCGCAGGTTCACGTGGTGGTCCAGTTCGAAACGCAACCGCAGCAGCAGACCGCGCTCAAGGATCCCGCTGGGCACCGAGGGGTCCCCCACCGCGCCGAGCAGGATGGCGTCGTGCTGGCGCAGCTCGTTGAGCACCGACTCGGGGAGCAGCTCCCCGGTGGAGTGCCAGCGCGAGGCACCGAGATCGTAGGGCGTGGTCTCGGCGTGGGGGGCGACCTCGTTCAGGACCTTGAGCGCCTCACCGATCACCTCGGGACCGATCCCGTCACCAGGGATCACCGCGAGCCGCATGAACCACCTCCATTGCGCGGGCCCCGGCCGTGGGACCCTCTGCCGCGGGCAGGTTACCCGCAGCAACGTCGAGCACCGCACGATGGATACGCGAAAGGCCTAACCGGGATGGGCCACCCTGCCGAATATCATGGCCCCGCTGGGCGAGCCGCGCTACGAGCGCGGTCAGCGGGGGCTACCGGAATGGGAGGCGCTGCGGGTACCGGAAGCGGTACGGCAGGGCCACTCACCGGCCCAGAACCAGGTGCCGACACCCCCACCAGCTGCACCCGGTGCCGGGAGGGGTTGCCCGGGTGCAGCACCAGAAGCTGGGTCGCCCGTTGCGCCACCGCGGCGGCGGTGTCCCGATTGACTATCAACACGGTCCCCGGGCGCGCCAGATAGCTCAATGCAGGATCCCCGACACCCTGGGTCCACAGTCCCGGCCGCACGGCGTCGAACAACGCCGGGCCGGTGCTGTCGATGACCTCACCGATGTTCACCGGACCGGTGTAGTAGCTCGCGACGCCCGTCGTGTAGCTGATCGGCGCCGTTACCGCCAACGGGTCGATCCCCAGCGCGGCCAGCGACACCGGCAGCACGATGACGTTGCTGTCGAAGACACCGGAGTCCACATCACCGTACTGCCCGTTGACCGGCAGCACCTGCACGGGTGGAGAATCCGGCGGCGTGTGCAGGTCGACAGTCACCGCGACGAGCACGTCGGTCCCCGCCAGCTTCGTCCCGCGGACCTCGAAGTCAGGCAGCCCATCCCCACTGGTGTCGATGTCGACGAACGGGATGGTGTTGCTGCCGACGTTGTACCAGTCCTCCCAGGTGGTGATCCCGAAAGCGAGCAATGCATCTCCCGGCCTGCCTCGGGCCACGGCCAGCGGCGCGGTGGAGGTCACCCCGACATAGCGGATGTCGCCACCCTGGGCGGTCCCGTTGGGAGTGCAATACGCCACGAACACGCCCTCACACGTATGCAACCGCCCGCTTTCGGCCTGCAACTGCAGGACACTGATCAGCGAGCGGTAGGCCGCGTCCCCGCTGCCCTGGTCCACTCCCTGACCAGACAGGGCGAGCACGGCCTGCCGATCGTGGCCGAGGAACCGCAGGCTTTGCGGTGCCGCCATGTCTGCCACCGGCCTCGGTGCGGCATAGACCGGCACCCGCAACGGCGGAGCATCCGGGCCACTGGCAGCCTGCGGAGTCAGCACGACCCGGCCGGAGGCGTCCGCGACGAACTGACGAGCCGCACCGAGCTGGGTCTTCTCGATGGTCGGATCGGCGGTCCTGCGCAGCGCGGAAGGGTCGTCGATGCGTAGCGTGACGGTGAGCGCCGCGACGCCCCGCGCAGCGATGTCGACCGACCTGCTGGACAACTGGTAGCGGACTCCGGGCATGGTGTTGACCGGCTGGTAGGCGACCGTGTACCGGGCCGCGGTCGCGCCCTTGTTCACCAACGTGATCGTCTTGTTGAGGGTGACCGGACCGGCCGCCTCCACCACGCCGAAGTTGGCACTGACCTGACCGGGGTCGTCCGGCACCATCGCCAGGACCTGGTTGCCCACCGCGGCTGCAGCGTCCACCCGGCCGGCGCCGACCCGGTTGGGTGCCGCGATCGGGCCCTGCTGACCGTCGCGCGAATAGACATCGGCCCCGGCGGTGTTCACCACCGCGGCCTTGACCTCGGCCACACTCCAGTCCGGATGCGCCTGCCGGACCAACGCCCCGATGCCCGCGACGTGCGGGGAAGCCATCGACGTCCCGCTGATCACCAGTACGCCCGACCCGCTGCCGGTCAGTGCCGACGCGATGGTGTCCCCAGGCGCTGCGACGTCCGGTTTGAGGGCCGGACCCCGCACGTCACGTGAGCTGAACTCGCTGGGAGTGTCGGTGATGCGCGGGTCGTCAGTGTGCACCGACGACCGCAACTTTCCCGCCAGCCGCACTCTCAGCGTCCCGGCCGCCACCGCCGGGCGCAGCGTAGCTGTGCCCGGACCGGTGAACTGGAACATCGGCACGCCTGCGTTACCTGCGATGCCTGCGGCGAACTGCTCTATCGCCGAGGACAGCAGCACTGCGGCAGCCTTGGCGGCCAGCGCGTGGTCGGCCCGCACCTTCGAACCGCAGCGGCGGGTGGCGTTGTCGTCGTCCCACTCCAGCCAGACGTGCTTACCCGCCACCGCGGCAGCATCGGCACCCGAGTAGGGCTGGCAGCCGTCGGCGTTGGCGGGATCGGACAGCCGCACCACCGGCGCGGTGCGATCCAGGCTGTCGTAGCCGGAGAACTCCTGGCTGTACTGGCCGGCCAAGATCTGACCACGCACGGTCGCGGTCTCGTCACTGGGCGCGGTGACCTGAGCGCCGTCGCGCAACACAGCGGAGTCTCGGCTGCTGGCCACGGTGAGCGCCTCAGGGGTGTTGCCCGGTGCTCCGCCGACGTCGTAGAGGTCGCCGCCGTTGCCGGCGGCGAATACCGGCAGCACCCCGTTGAGCGCGAGCTTGCGGACGAACAGGCTGTCCGGGTCGTCCGGGGCGCCGTAGTCGGTGCCCAACGATAGGTTCACCACGTCGAGCCGGTCGGAGAAGTCCCCATCCCCGTCGGGGTCCAGCGCCCAGTCCATCGCCTTGGCGACCAGCCCGGTCGCGCCGTGGCAACCGAAGACCTTCAGCGCGTACAGCTGCGCGCGCGGTGCCGTGCCGGGGCCGATCCGCAGGGCGTTCAGCGCCGCCGGGTCAAGGTTGCGGTAGTCGCCGCGAAAGGTACTGCCGTCGCCATTGACACCGAATCCGGCGGCAGTCCCGGCGACGTGGTTGCCGTGCTCGCCGCAGGACAGCGGGTTGGGGTCCGGCCGCGGGATGATCCCCAGCGGGCCGGCGGTCACGCCGCCGTCGTAGTCGTCGCCGGCGAAGTCGTATCCGCCCACCACTTTGCCGGTCGGGAAGTAGCTCGCCTTGACCACGGTGCGGTCGATTGCGGTGTAAGCGGACCGGGTACCGGGGCCGCCGAAGTCCGCGTGCGTGTAGTCGATCCCGTCGTCGATGATGCCGATCCGCACCCCGTCGCCCAGCCACCCGGTCTGCTGCCAGGCGCGCAGCGTCCTGGTCAGCGCCACGGCGCTGGCGTTCATCGCGGTCTTGGGCACGATTGTGCGCACCGACCGGACGTCGGGCGATCCGGCCAGTTCGCCGAGCGTGGCCGTGTCGGCGATCACGGCCAGCCCGGCCACGGCGTTGGTGGTCCGGAACAGTTCGTGAACGTCCGCGCTGCGGTGACGCAGCAGCCCGAGCACCCGGTCGGCGGCCTGCCCTGTCTGGCTCTTGGCGGCGCCGGCCGCCCGCGCCGCGACCGGAGCTGATCGCCCAGCGCTGCGCTCGGCGTGGAAGACCTCCACCGCCGGGGTCTGGACAAGCTCAACGAAGACGGTCACCGGCCCCCGAGTGGCGCCCAGCCGGGGATTGATCTTTCCCTGTAGCGGTGTCGGCGGCAGGCCGGCCGCGGGTACCAATCCAACCGCGAGCCCTAGCGCCCCGGATTGAGCACTGGCCGGACCGCTGACCCCGACTGACGCCATTGCGGCGAGCACGAGCAACACGGCCGCCGAACGACTCCTTCGAGGAGTTCGGGGCCTGCGAGCCAACCGGGCCCCCACCACGATGCGATGCACTGACGGAACGTACCCAGTCGATCGCGTCTTGTGACCAGCCGGGATGGTCAGCCGAACGTGACCGAACGAACGTTGCTGGCTCCCACTGACGATCCGATCCCGTCGAGCACAGGCCCGGGCACCTGCTGGTCCACTCTCAGCATCATGATCGCGTCGCGGCCCGCGAGGGTCTGGCTGATCTGAGCCGCTTCGATGTTGATGCCCGCCTGACCCAGCAGGGTGCCGACGGTACCCATCACGCCCGGACGGTCCGGGTATGCCATGAGAATCGCGACGCCCTGCGCCCGCAGGTCGAAGTGCCGCCCGTTGACCTCGACCAGCTTTTCCACCAGGGCAAGCCCGGACAGCGTTCCCGAAACCGAGTAGGCCTTGCCGTCAGCGAAGGTGCCCCGCACGCTCACCACGCTGCGGTGATTCGGGCTTTCCGGGGCCGTGACCACCGCAACGGCGACGCCGCGCTCCTGCGCCAGCCGTGGCGCGTTGACGAAGGTGACCTGATCGTCCAACACCCCGTTGAAGATCCCGCGCAACGCCGCAAGCTGCAGTACGGTGACGTCCTCGGTGGCCAACTCACCGCGCACGTCGACAGTCACCGAATCAGGCGAGCGCCCAGTCAACACCGACAGCACGGTGCCCAGCTTCTGGGTCAGCGGCAACCAAGGACGGACCTCCTCACCCACCGGGCCGCCGATCACGTTCACCGCGTCGGGTACGAACTCGCCGCGCAGCGCCAGCAGCACACTGCGCGCGGCGTCGGTGCCCGCGCGGTCCTGCGCCTCGGCGGTTGAGGCACCCAGATGCGGGGTGACGACCACCTGCGGCAGCTCGAACAACGGGCTTGCAGTGCACGGCTCGGTGGCGAAGACGTCGATCCCCGCGCCGCCGACCTGGCCACTTCGCACCGCGTCGGCCAGCGCCTGCTCGTCCACCAGACCGCCGCGGGCGGCGTTGACGATCAGCACCCCCGGCTTGGTCTTGGCGAGCTGGTCGGCACCGATCAGCCCGAGCGTCTCGGGAGTCTTGGGCAGGTGGATCGAGACGGCGTCAGCGCGGGACAACAACTCGTCCAGGTCGACCAGCTCGATACCCAGCTGCGCGGCCCGCGCCGGGGACACGTAGGGGTCGTAAGCGATCAGCTCGCTGCCGAAGGCCGCCAACCGCTGCGCAACCAGCTGACCGATCTTGCCCAGGCCCACCACACCGATGGTCTTGCCGGACAGCTCGACGCCGCCGAACGAGCTGCGTTTCCATTGCCCACCACGCAGGCTGGCATCGGCCGCCGGGATGTGCCGAGCCACCGCCAGCAGCAGCGCGACGGCGTGCTCGGCGGCCGAGACGATGTTGGAGGTGGGTGCATTGACCACCATCACCCCGCGCTCGGTGGCCGCGGGCACGTCGACGTTGTCCAGCCCGACACCGGCCCTGGCGACGACCTTGAGCCGGGGCGCGTGGCTGAGCGCCTCGGCATCCACCCGGGTGGCCGAGCGCACCAGCAGCGCGTCGGCACCGGCCAGCGCCTCGAACAGGGCCTCGCGGTCGGTACCGTCGATGTGCAGGATGTCGAACTCGGCGCCCAAAACCTCCAGCACCGACGGTGCAAGCTTCTCAGCGATCAGGACCAGTGGTCGGTTCGGGGAGCGGTTCACGATCACCAAGTCTAGCGACGCCGGCCCGCCGCGCCCGCCTCAGGCTGTGTCGGTGAGCGGGCGGTCCACCCAGGACATCAACCCGCGCAGCCGGGCGCCGACCTGCTCGATGGGGTGACGCTCCCCCTCGGCGCGCAGCTTGGCGAAGTTCGGCCGCCCGTTGTCGTCCTCGGCGACCCACTCCTGGGCGAAGGTGCCGTCCTGGATCTCGGTGAGGATCCGGCGCATCTCGTCCTTGACCTCAGGCGCGATCACCCGCGGGCCACGGGTGAGGTCCCCGTATTCGGCGGTGTCGGAGATCGAGTAGCGCATCCGGGAGATGCCGCCCTCGTAGATCAGGTCGACGATGAGCTTGACCTCGTGCAGGCATTCGAAATACGCCACCTCAGGCGCGTAGCCGGCCTCGGTGAGCACCTCGAACCCGGCCTGTATCAGCGAGGTGATCCCGCCACAGAGCACCGTCTGCTCGCCGAACAGATCGGTCTCGGTCTCCTCGGTGAAGGTGGTCTTGATCACTCCGGCCCGGGTGCCACCGATCGCCTTGGCATAGGACAGCGCCAGCGCCTGGGCACCGCCGGTGGGGTCCTGCTCGACCGCGATCAGGCAGGGCACGCCCTTGCCGTCGACGAACTGCCGGCGCACCAGGTGCCCGGGCCCCTTGGGCGCCACCATCGCAACGTCCACATCGGACGGTGGCTTGATCAGGTCGTACCGGATGTTGAAGCCGTGCCCGAACAACAGCGCGTCGCCAGAGCTCAGGTTCGGCGCGAGGTCCTGGGCGTAGATGGTGCGCTGCTTGGTGTCCGGCGCGAGGATCATGATGACGTCGGCCTCGGCTGCCGCCTGTGCCGGCGTCACAACCCGCAGTCCCTCGTCGGCTGCCTTGCGGCGCGACTTGGATGCCTCCGGCAGTCCAACGCGGACGTCGACCCCGGAATCGCGCAAACTCAGCGCATGCGCGTGCCCCTGACTCCCATACCCGATCACCGCCACCCGCCGACCGCCGACAACCGACAGGTCAGCATCGTCGTCATAGAAGATCTCGCTCATCGTGGGCTCCTCGGGTAGGTCTGCCGCGTTCTGGATGCAGAACGCGCTTATCTGGGGCCGAATAGCAGCATTCTGCATCCAGAACGCGTCAGCAGTGGGGTCTAGCGGAGCGGGTTGGCGGTGATCGCGCGGGGGCCGCGGCCGATGGCGACCATGCCGGACTGGGCCATCTCGCGGATGCCGAAGGGCTCCAGCATCCGGAGTAGGGCATCGAGCTTGTCCGCGGTGCCGGTGGCCTCGATGGTCAAGGCTTCCGGGCAGACGTCGACCACCTTGGCCCGAAACAGCGCAACGGTTTCGAGCACCTGGGAGCGCACGGTGGTATCCGCCCGGATCTTCACCAGCAGCAGTTCCCGCTGCACCGCCACCGCCGGGTCGAGCTCGACGATCTTGATGATGTTGATCAGTTTGTTGAGCTGTTTTGTGACCTGCTCCAACGGCAGCTCGTCCACGCCGACCACGATGGTCATCCGGGAGATGTCGGGGTTCTCGGTGGGACCGACCGCCAACGAGTGGATGTTGAACCCACGGCGGCTGAACAGCCCCGCCACCCGGGCCAGCACACCGGGCTTGTTCTCCACCAGCACCGACATGGTGTGATTGGACATCAGGACCCGTCCTCATCGAACAGCGGACGGATGTTGTGCGCCGCCATGATCTGGTCGTTGCTGTGGCCCGCGGCGACCATCGGCCAAACCTGGGCGTCTTTGCCCACCACGAAGTCGATCACGACCGGGCGGTCGTTGATCGCCATCGCCTCCTCGATGACCCGGTCCACCTCCGGCTCGGCCTCGCAGCGCAGGCCAACGCAGCCCAGCGCCTCGGCGAGCTTCACGAAGTCGGGGATGCGGGAGTGCGTCCCGAGGTCGGTCTGCGAGTAGCGCTCGGAGTAGAACAGGTTCTGCCACTGCCGGACCATGCCGAGGCTACCGTTGTTGATCACAGCGACCTTGATCGGGATGTTCTCGATGGCGCAGGTCGCGAGCTCCTGGTTGGTCATCTGGAAGGAGCCGTCGCCGTCGATGGCCCAGACCGCGACGTCAGGCCTGCCCAGCTTGGCGCCCATCGCCGCCGGCACCGCGAAACCCATCGTGCCAAGCCCCCCGGAGTTGATCCAGGTGCCCGGTTTCTCGTACCTGATGAACTGTGCCGCCCACATCTGGTGCTGGCCCACCCCTGCGGTGTAGATCGCGTCCGGGCCGACCAGTTCACCGATCCGCTTGATGGCGAACTGCGGGGAGAGCATGCCGTCCGTCGGGGGGTCGTAGCCCAGCGGGAACGTCGTGCGCCAGCTGTCCAGTTGTGCCCACCATGCGGCGAGATCCGGCCGAACGGAGTCGAACTCGGCCCGCACGGCCGTGATCAGCTCGCCGATCACCTCGGCGCAGTCACCGACGATCGGCACGTCGGCCCGGCGGTTCTTGGAGATCTCCGCGGGGTCGATGTCGGCATGCACCACCGCGGCGTCCGGCGCGAAGGTGGACAGCTGCCCGGTGACCCGATCGTCGAACCGGGCGCCGAGCGCGACCAGCAGGTCAGAGCGCTGCATCGCCGCGACCGCGGCCACCGTGCCGTGCATGCCGGGCATGCCCACATGCTGCGGGTGCGAGTCGGGAAAGGCCCCGCGAGCCATCAGCGTGGTCACCACCGGCGCGCCGGTGAGCTCGGCCAGCTCCCGCAACGCCGCGGTGGCCCGCGCCCTGGCCACCCCGCCGCCGACATAGAGCACCGGGCGCCGCGCGGTGGCGATCAGCCGGGCAGCCTCCCGGATCTGCTTGCCGTGCGGCCGGGTCGTCGGCCGGTACCCCGGCAGGTTGATCTCGGGGGGCCAGTAGAAGGAGGTCTGGGCCTGCAGCACGTCCTTGGGGATGTCCACCAGCACCGGGCCGGGCCTTCCGGTGGAGGCAAGGTGGAACGCCTCGGCGATGGCCCGTGGGATCTCCGCCGGATCGATCACCAGGAAGTTGTGCTTGGTGATCGGCATCGTGATGCCGCAGATGTCCGCCTCCTGGAAGGCGTCAGTTCCGATCGAGGCCCGCGGGACCTGACCGGTGATCGCGACGATCGGCACCGAGTCCATATGTGCGTCGGCGATCGGGGTGACCAGGTTGGTCGCACCCGGCCCGGAGGTGGCCATGCACACGCCGACCCGGCCGGTGGCCTGGGCATAACCGGCCGCAGCGTGCCCCGCGCCCTGCTCGTGGCGGACCAGAACATGACGCACCGCGGTCGAGTCGAGCAGCGGATCGTAGGCCGGTAGCACGGCGCCGCCGGGGATACCGAACACCGCCTCACACCCGACCGCTTCAAGCGAGCGCACCAACGCTTGGGCGCCGGTGACACGTACCGGCGCACCTGCGGGTGGGGCCGGTTTGGGCAGTTGCTCGGTGCTCGGCACTTGTCGCGGGGTCACGATTGTCATGGTCCTGCCTCAGCTGTTCGTTTGCTCGCCCTGGGCATTAAAAAACCCCCGCCGCCCGAGTGGGCTGGAAGCGAGGGTTGGCGCGTCGACGGCTCGTGGCTCTTCAGACGACGCGCCTGAAAAGTACGAGGCCGGTAGGGATCAGCACGTCGCCGACGGTAACGGTCCCGGCCCGGCACCGTCAACCTAACGGGAACTGCTCCCGCATCCTGGGAGCCGTATGGTTCTGACCTTCTGCCAGCGGGGTCGTCACCTCGGTCGGGATCGGCGACATCGCCAAGTCTGCGATGTCGGGGTCCTGGTTGATGACCGCTCGGGCAACCTGGGAGAGCAGTCGGTTGCGGTCGCGGGCGTAGGTGCGCATCAGGGTGAATGCCTCGGCGATGGTGATGTGTTGGCGTTCAGCGAGGATGCCTTTGGCCTGTTCGATCAGGACGCGGCTGTTGAGCGCGGTCTGTAGTTGCTCGGTGACCATCTCGCTGTGACGGAGGGCACGGATCTGCAGGATGCTGATGGTGGCCACGTTGGCGAAGGACTGCGCTACCGCGGTGGCTTCGGTGGGGATGGCGCTGGGTGCGCAGCGGAACAGGTTCAGCGCCCCGAGGGTCTGCTCGCGTAGCCGCATCGGCACCGCCTGGACCGCGGCGAAGCCCTGTTCGCGGGCGGCGCTGGCAAACCGTGGCCACCGTTGCGGTGCCACGGCCAGATCGGCGCAGGCCACGTTCTGCCCGGTGTGGTAGCAGTCCAGGCAGGGCCCTTCGTCGTTCTGCAGCTGGAACAGCCCCAGCATGCGGGCCTGCTCGGTGGAGGCCGCCACCAGGTTGAGGGTGCCCCGCTGGTCGATCAGCAGGATTCCCGCCGCATCAACACCGAGTAGCTGCACACACCGCTCGGTGAGGGTATGCAAGAAGTCGATGCCGTCGAACCCCATGACGAGTGTGTCGGCCAGTTCGACCAAGGTCTCGGTGATTCGTTGATCCAGCACCTGCTTCTCCTCCATCTCTGATCTTTTCAGCCGCCGAAGCCCGCTGCGCCTGCATTGCCGGTATCTGGTTCAAACCTTAACCTGCGCTCGATCACGTCACTGGCCACCAGCGACAGCCGGCGGCCGGTGAGGTAGGCGTGGGAACGCAACCGCAGGAATGCCACAGCGAGGTCGCTGTCCAGCTGCACCGAGACCATGCCCGTGGCCTGGTGGACCTCGGCCCAGCGATACTCGAAACCGCTGCTGGGCAAGTCAGGACCATCGGCGGTGCCCGGACCCGACAGATGATCGAGTACCCGCGGCAGAACCACGTCGGCGAACAGCAACACCTCGGTCAGCGCAGCGGCCGAAAGCCCACCCTCCCGAGCGCGGTGGATTTCTAACGCACCTACCGAGATTGCCCCCATCACCAGCGGGAACGCAAACACCGCCGACACCCCAGCCGCGAACGCCGCCGGCGCGAACGCCGGCCAACGCGCCACGCTGGAATCACTGCCCAAAGCGGGCACCAACACCGGGTGGTCTTTCCCCAACGCCTCGGCGCCCGGCCCCTCTCCGAACGTCACCTGCAGTTCCGCGATCTGCTCACTGAGGGGATTGGTGACATACAACGGCTCACACAAACCCAGATCGCCAAGCAAATACAGGCCCACCCCGCTGGCATCTACCGCCGCGGCGCACGCCAAACACACATGACGGACCGCTACTGGCACACCCTCAGCACTGGCGACCTCGTTGATCGCCGCCAGGACCCTGATCGCCCGGTCCACTGTTGCCACCGCCTCCTCACCAACGGGCATCTACTCGCCCGACGCTAGCCGCACCCGGGCCAGCGATGATGCACAGCTTCGAGAGTTGGCGCGCCGCCGGGTAGGAGGCGCTAGTGTGCCTGTGGCCTGATCGGCACGCGCCGGCCGAACGGTTGGTAGACCAGCGATCCCGCCTGCCACTATTACGTGATGACCGACTCCACCCCGGTAACCTTCCGGCGGCCGCTCACCACCCTGATCGGGGTGTTCGGACTGGTCGTATGCATGACCCCGGTGGCCTTCGGTGCGCCGGGACTACAGCTGCTGTACCTGCTGCCGTTGGGGGTGGCGATCTGGGTCGTGCGCAGCCGCACAGTGGTCGGCCCGGACACTGTGGTGGTGCATCGAGTGCTCGGCTCGCGGCAGGTTTTATGGTCCGAGCTGAAGGGTCTGCGGATGGATGACCGATCCCGGGTACGGGCCGTCCTGCTCGATGGGGAGGAGCTAGCGTTGCCCGCGGTACGCGCCCGCGATCTGTCCCTGGTGGCGACGGCCAGTCGCGGGCTGCTGCCAGACCCGCTCGCCGCCACCGGCGAGCAACGTGCACCCCATGAGCAGCAATAGCGGGCCGGGGGTCACCCGACGGCTCGCCGTGCTCGACCCGCTGCGGCGGCAACCAACCGCTCGAGCGGACCCTGCCCAAACCGACGCTGCCAGGCGGCGCCGAAGGCGAGCGCGCCGACGGCCATCAGGGTGAACAACGTCCCGGGTTCGTCGTTGAGCACTCCGGTCGCTATCACCAGTAGGTGCCCGCAGTACAGCGTCAGCGTCATGGCTCCCGCCGCGGCCAGCGGCCGCAGCAGGCGGGCGACGGCCGCAACCCTGGACAGCAGCAGCGCGGCACCGAGCACCGCCATCGCCGAGCCCAGCGTGTGGGCCATGTCGATAGCTGTGGTCGAGTGTGGCGCCGGGAGCGCGAGATACCACCACGACGACGTCGGGTCGGGTTCCCACAGCAGCACGTTAAGGGCCTCCACGCGCTCTGAACGAGACAGGTCGTCGCCCAACAAGTGCTGGAGCCCGCCCAGCGGGTACAGGAATATGTCCGACACGATTCGTGCGGCGACGGCCAAGCCGAGCCCGCCGCCGAACAGCCAGCCAGCGAGCCTGGTCGAAGACAGGTCCAACCTGCCGATGGCGAGTCCGGCGCACAGGTAGGCGAGGTAGGCCAGCACGGGGTATTCGCCGGTCAGGAGCAATCCAACGATGAGCTCGAACGGGGCGTCGACAAGGTTGTCAAGTGTCGGGTTGCTCGCCTCGCCCAGCAACGAGCGCCCGGCCAGCACCACCAGAGGCGCCACCGCGATCAAGGAAATAGCAATCAAGGAAAGAGTGCGTGGACGGAGGCCGAGCAACGGGATCGCGAGGAGGAAAAGCACGGCATAACAGGGGAGGATCACCTCAACCTGGGGCACGGCGGAGCTGAGCCCGAGGCCGATCGCCCCGATCAGCAGCGCCCGCACCGCGATGCCGGCGGCAGCTGCGGTGCGGGTCTGGCCCTCAACCACGCGCCGCCCACCACTCAAAAACGCCAGACTCACCCCCGCCACGAGGACGAACGTGGTCGCGGATCGTCCCGCCAACAGCGTCGTCGCAAGCGTTGGTGTGCCGTTGCGGCCAAAGGTGGGGAAGACGTGCACCGCCATCATGGCGATCAGTGCAATCCCTCGGGCCACGTCCACCCCGATGACCCGCCCCGGGCGATCGGTCGGCGCTGCGGCGGCCGCCGTGCCCCCGGCACTGCCGGCTACGGGTCTCCGGACGGGCACTCCCGGTAGCTCGCCGCTCATCCGTACCGGCGCAGCTCGTGGAAGAAGTCCTCGACGACGTGCAACTCGCCGCAGCGGTCGACCTCGTCGTAGACGTACTTGCCCACGGCGAGGTCGAGGACTCCGAGGCCGAAGGGAGAGAACACCAGCGGGCGGTCCGCGGGCACCGTCACCCGCCCGGCCATCACGTCGTCCAACGTGCCAGCCAGGAAGTCCCGGTTGCCCGTGAGCTGTTCGGCCAGATGCGGCGAGGTGTTGGCCTTCAGGCAGTGCTCGATGTCGTCGACGATGTTGGTCGAGGCGAGCACGATCTGCGGCGCGAGGTCGCGCAGCGACACGTGCAGCACCAACGGATTGTGTTCGAACCACGACAGGTCGCTGACATGTGGCGCAGCGGCGACGGTGGCGAAAACCACCAGGTCGCTGGCGCGGATCAGCTGCTCGGCGTTGCCGTGCACGGTGATCCGGCTGGCGGTGCCCGACTGCTCCTGTTGACCCCTCAGGTAGTCACAGAAGCCGGTCGCGTTGTCGGTGGACAGGTCGTGCACGCCGATCTCGTCGAACGACCAGCCGCTGCCGGCCAGGAAGGTGTGGATGTAGCGGGCGATCAGCCCCACCCCGAAGAATCCGACACGCGCCGGGCGCCGCCGGCCGCGGCTGAGCCAGTCAGCCGCCAACGCCGCCGACGCGGCCGTCCTGGTGGCGCTGATGATCGAGCTTTCCAGGCAGGCGAACGGGTAGCCGGTGTCGTGGTCGTTGAGGATCAGCACGGCCGAGGCCCGCGGGATGCCGGCCGCCACGTTCTCCGGGAAACTGGAGATCCACTTCAGGCCATCCACCCGCACCTGCCCGCCGATCGAGGCGGGCAGCGCGATGATCCGCGAAGACGGGCGGTCGGGGAAACGCAGGAAGTAGGACGGCGGGTTCACCGAATCACCGGCGCTGTGCAGCCGGTAGGTGGCCTCGACCAACTCCACGATCTGGTACTCGCGCCCCTGCAGCGCATGCTGGACCTGGGCACCGGAGATCACCGCGAACGGTGGCACGGCGGTGGAACGGATGGTGGTCATCGGGCGGTCACCTCGACGGTCGGCGAGCAGTCGGCCAGGCGCACCGCGTCGGCCATCGCGACGAGCACTTCGCGCGGTCCTTCGAAGGGCTCCCTGCTGTGCGCGGTGCGGACGTTGTCGACGAGCATCAGGTCGCCGGCCTGCCACGGCTCACGTGCGGTGTTGGCCTCGTAGACCCTGTTGAGCAGCGCCACGACGTCCTCGCCGATCGGGTCGCCGTTGCTGAAGCAGGTATTGAACGGCAGACCGTCGGCGCCGTAGACGTCCACCAGGAACTCGCGCACCTCGGGATCGATCGTCCACTCGTTGAGGAATGCGATCTGGTTGAACCAGCAGCGCTGGCCGGTAACCGGATGACGCACCACGGCGCTGCGGCGCTGCCTGGTGCGCAGGCCACCGTCGGGTTGCCACTGGAACTCGATCGCGTTGGCACGGCAGTAGCTCTCGACGGCGCCCCGATCCTCGGTGCCGAACGCCTCAGCGAAGGACGCCCCGATCTCGTCGTTGTAGTTGCGGGTGAGCAGCCAGCCCTCCCGCTCGAACCGCTCGATCAACTCGGGGGGCAGCGCGTCAAGCACGGTCGGCGAGTCGGCCACCGCGGTCGCCCCGCCGTCGGCGGGTGCGCGCAGGCACGCGAACAGCATCAGGCTGGGGAACTCAAGCGTGTAGCTCAGTTCGTGGTGCATGCACATCGGCTGGTTCGACGGCCACTTCGATGAGGAGTACACGCCGTCGGAGTAGGTCTGCCGGGACGCGAAGGCTTCCTTCTCGATCATCAGACTGGTGGCCAGCCGCGCAAAGACGGCACCGATCTCGGCCGCGTCGCGCAGCCCGAGGCCGCGGACCAGGACCGAACCGTGCGCTGCGACGACGGCGCGCAGCGCGTCCCGGTGCTCGGCCGCCCAGCTCGGCGCGTCGCCGGTGGCCTGGGCCCGCAGCATCGGAGGCTTGCCGAGTTGCAGCTCCACGTCGAGCAGCGACACCGGGGATGAGGACGACATCTCGCTTTCCTTTCAGTGTTATTTCACGTTATTTCAAGAACAAGCCAATCAAGAAGAAGCCAACAATTCGGTGGCGTGCAGCACGGCCTGGGCCGCCTCGGCCGGACGGGTGCGCAGGAAGTAGTGGCCGCCGTCGGCGAGCTCGTGCAGGTCGACGTGCTCGGCCAGATCGGCGAGGACCGGGTGACGGGTGAGGTCCTTGAGGGACACCACACGGTTCAGGGTGATCGCCAGCTTCACTGCCGACAGCGACGTGCCGCCACGGTCGAAGAAGTGATCCCGCCGGCCGATCTGGTCGGCCGGGATGCCGAGCACCTTCGCCCATGCGGCCGCCAGCCGCCGCTCGGTCGGCGTACTCGGCGCGTGGTAGTCCTCCTTGACATCACTGACGTCGAGTTCTCCGGCCAGCGCCGTCAGCGTCTTCCTATCGATCTTGCTGTTGGCGGTCAGCGGCAGACTTTCCCGCCGGTGGAAGGCCGAAGGGACCATGTATTGGGGCAGCGACTCACCCAGCCGGTCCCGCAGGACGTCGATCTCGAGTGGCCGCTGGCCGGAGTAGAAGGCCACCAGGTACCTGCTCTGGTCGGCCCGCTCGGCGACCACCACTGCACCGTCGCGGACACCGGGCACCCGCAACAGGGTGTTCTCGATCTCGCCGATCTCAATCCGGAAGCCAGAGATCTTGACCTGGGTGTCCCGGCGGCCGAGGAACTCCAGCTTGCCCTCGGGCTGCCAGCGGCCGTAGTCGCCGCCCCGGTAGAGCCGCTGGCCCTCGCGGTGCGGATCGGCCAGGTAGGCCGACCGGGTGCGCTCGGGGTCGTTGACGTACCCGCGGCCCACGCAGACCCCGGAGAAGACGATCAAACCGGGGGCGCCGAGCGGCACGGGTGACAGGTGCTCGTCGACGACGTAGACGTGCACGTTGTTGACGCAGGCGCCTAGCGGGACCCGGTCGGAGTCGGGCACCCGGTCCATGACCTCGTGGTTGGTGTCGTCCGAGGTCTCGGTCAGCCCGTAGGCGTTGACCAGCTTGATCTCGGGCTGGGCCGCGAACCAGCGCTGCGTGAGCTCCTTTTTCAGCGCCTCGCCGGTGACCGACACGCACCGCAGGTCCGGCAGCTCGCGGGAGTGCTGCTCCACAGCGGACAGCACGACTTCGAGGTAGGACGGCACGACCTGGAGCACGGTGACCCGGCCGTCAACGATCTTGTCGACGAACCGCGCGACGTCGAGAATTACGTCCTGTTCGACCAGCAGGGTCCGCCCACCGACCAGGAGCGCGGACACCAGTTGCCACAGCGAGATGTCGAAGCACTGGGGTGCGGTCTGGGCGACCACCTGCCCCTCGCCGATCTCCAGGTCGTCGATCTTGGCGTAGAGGTGGTTGAGCATGCCCGCGTGCTCACACATCGCGCCCTTGGGCTCACCGGTGGAGCCGGAGGTGAAGTAGATGTAGGCGAGCTGGTCCGGCGCCACGGCGACGCCGAGATCACCGTCGGCGTGGTCTTCGACGTAGGCCGTGTCGACGAACAGCGTCTGCACTCCGGACAGCGAGTCGAGGGCCTTGTCGAGGGTGGTGGTGCTACCGAGTTCGGTCAGCACGAGCCCGCACTCGGCACGCGAGAGCGTGGTCGCGATGCGATCGGCCGGGAAATGCGGCTCGATGGGCAGGTACACGCCACCGGCCTTGAAGACCGCGAGGACGGCGGCCATCCAGTCCAGGTTGCGCTCGGTCACCACCGCGACGACGCCTTCACTGCGCAGCCCCCGCGCCACCAGTGCCCGTGCCAGCCGGTTGGCGCGGCCGTTGAGCTCCTGGTAGGTCCACTGCCGGTCGCCGTGCACGGCCGCGACGGCATCCGGGTGTGCCGCCACCCGCTGCTCGAACAGCTCGTGGACCCGGCGGTCCGGCAACTCCCGGCGCGGTCCGGCGAGCCCGGTGAGCTGGAAGTGGAGTTCCTCGGCGGACAGCAGGCTTTGCCGGGCGTGCTCGGCATCCGGATCGGCGGCGAGCAGCGCGAGCGCGGTGCGGTGATAGCCGGCGATCCTGGCGGCGCAGTCCGCGTCGAGCACGTCGCTGCGGTACCGCAGCCGCAGCACGAGTTCGCCGCCGCGGCGGGGGAAACCGACCCACAGCACGGTGTCCTCGGCGAGGTCCCCGGTGCGGACACTGCCGTCGCCGGTCGGATCGAACACGGTCTCGAACGACGGTTCGGTCAGGCCCAACTCGCGCCTGAGATCATCGACCGGAAAGTCCTGGTGCGACAGCAGTTCTGACTCGACTTGATGGGCGTCGCGCAGCAACGTCCGCCACGAGTCGGGTTCGATCCTCAGCCGGCAGGGCAGTGTTTGCCCTGGCCGGGCGCCCTGTCCGGCGACGTAGCCAGTCGCGACCTCGCGCTCGCCGGACAGCGCGGCGAGCACCTTGGCATGCGCGGCCAGCAGGACCGAGCTCAGCGGCACCGCCAGCACGTCGGCCAGCCGGCGCAACGCCGTCACCAGGTCCTCGGGGATCCTCACCTCGTGGGCGACCACGCCGGTCACCGGTTTGAGGGTCCAGCGTGGGATCGCGGTGAACCCGCCTGCCACCAGCACACCGCGCCAGAACTCCCGACTGGCATCCACTGACATTCCCATCGAATCTTCCCCTCCCTCGCACCGCTCCCACGGTGCTACTTGCCGCCGACCAGGGCGGCGTCCCAGTTGTTGTTGCTGTCAGGCCGGATCCCTGCAGGGTCACGTCGAATCTCGCTGGCCGGGTTTCCCCCCCACCGGGCGTGCTGTGGGATCTCCTCGCCCTTCATGAGAAAGGAGTCGGGCGCAAGCACCGCGCCGTCGCCCATCGTGACGCCGTAGTGGACAAAGGCGCCGACCCCGAGGGTGCAGCCGGCACCGATCGTGGTGCGGTCGGACTTGAAGGCACCGTCCTCCTGCGAATGGCACTGGATGTGGCTCTCTGCATTGAGCGTGCAGTCGTCACCGATGGTGACGAACGTCCGCTCCGTGAAAAAGCAGCCGTCGTCGAAGACCCTGCGGCCGATCCGAACACCCAGCAGCCGCCAGATCGCGTTCTTGAACGGGGTGCCGTTGAAGACCCGGAGGTACGAGTCCGCAGCCAGCTTCCAGAAACGTTCGTGCCGCCAGAAGGAGCGGTCGTAGATCGAGCAGCCCAGCGGCCGCAACGCCTGAAGCCCCCGGACGGCACGGTCGACCAGCACGAAGTAGACGACGCTGAACAGCAGGATTCCGACGTTGGCCAGCACCACCACCGACGCTCCGAGCGAGTGGTAGAGATCCACGGCGCCCATCGCGAGCAGGGTGACCACGAGGAATAAGATCCACAGCACCAGCAGGTACAACCCCATGGTGACGGCATTGTGTTTGTTCTTGGCGGCGAGGCGGCTGCGCCGCTCGTCCGCGTTTTCCAGGTCGATCCTGTTGTCACGCTGCACCGATCGCGGAATCTCGAAGCTGGGCGAACCCAGAAGTCCGACACCCTCCCTGACTTCCCCGTCGAGGGGAACCATGACCTTCGTCGCGAGCAGGCAGTTGTCACCCGTCCTACCCTGCGAGGGATAGGAGATCTTGTTCCCGAGGAAGTTGTGATGCCCGATCGACACCCGGGACACGCGGAAGGACGTGCTCGAGAAGTCGGCATTGATGATCGACAGCCCGTCAGCGACCATCGTTGCGCTGCCCACAGAGCTCAGGTACGGAGTACCGTGCTTCACTTCCTGGCCGAAGTTCGACCCAGTCTGCACGACCCGGGAAAGGTCGTACCCCAGGCAGCGCAAATAGTGAACGATGTAGGAGCTGTCACCGAACAGACGCGTGAAGAACTTTCTATTGGTCATGCGCGCGATCGCCAGGTGGACCCAGTAATGGAAGCCATACAAGCAATAGACCTTGTCCGGCTTGATGGCCAGGCTGAGCACCCGAGGGACGGTGACCACGAACAGCAGCCCGACGAGCATCAAACCGAAAAACCACACGGAGGAAACGACCAGGGCGTGGAGGTAGAACGTCCAGTTCGTGAAAGCCAGCGGGTGCGGGCCGAGCAGCACGCCCAGCTGCGGGACCTCAAGGAGCAGCATGGTCACGCCGCCGACCACCAGCGGCAGGCCCACAACCAGCACGATCAGCAGCTGCAGGGCGGAGTAGACGACCCTTCTCAGCGTGCCGCACCCGGTGGGGGCCACCGCCCGGTAGTCCACCTCAGTGCGCTGCGCTGGAGACCCATGCCAGCGCTGGCCGGCGGGCACCACCTGCCCGGCATGCAGCGAAGAGGAGTGCCCGAGTTGGGCCCCGTCGCCCAGCGAGGTCCCGATGTCGAGCACCGTCGCCTCGCCGACGAACGCGTCCTTGCCCAGGGTGACCGCGCCGGTCTCGATCAGGCCGGCGTGGGCCCGGTAGCAGCTGAATAAGGAGTCCTTACGGATGACCGTGCCCTCACCGATGCTGAGCAGGTCGGTGCACACCGGCACGGTCCGGGAGAAGATCACCACACCGCGCCCGACCTTCGCGCCCAGCGCCCGCAAATAAAGCACATAGAGCGGCGAACCGACGAACCGGACCAGGGGGTTCAACCGGACCAGCGTCTTGACGATCCAGAAACGGACGTACGCCAGACTCCAGACGCGGATCCGCTGAGGCTTCCACCGACCAATGAGCACCCACTTCGCCACGATCGGAAGGGTGCACAGGATCAGGAAGCTCGCGCCGCCGAACAGGATCGACCGCAGGTAGATGTCGATCAAACCTGAGCCGGCGGAGATCCACTCATAACCTCGGACAAGGATTAGCGCGGCGAGATAAGAATACCCGAGAAAGAACAGGAGCTGCAGCGTACCGCACAGGACGTACCGCGGCGTGCCAGCCGGTTTCGCCACCTCGATCGACGCCGGGACCGACGACTCGACAGGGGTGGGCGCGGGGTCCGCGAACGCCGTCGCCAGGCTTCTGATCGTCGGATGCCGGTAGATATCCTTCATCGACACCGACGGCAGGTCAGGACGCTTCCTGACCCGCGCACAGAATCGGGCCATCACCATCGAGTCAGCACCCAGATCATCGAAGAAGTGGCTATCAACCGACACCCGATCGACGCCCACGATGTCCGCCAGCACCCCGGCGAGGTTGCTCTCAACGGGGGCGGGTGCGGGGTCCGCGAACGCCGTCGCCAGACTTCTGATCGTCGGATGCCGGTAGATATCCTTCATCGACACCGACGGCAGGTCAGCACGCTTCCTGACCCGCGCACAGAATCGGGCCATCACCATCGAGTCAGCACCCAGATCATCGAAAAAGTGGCTATCAACCGACACCCGATCGACGCCCACGATGTCCGCCAGCACCCCGGCGAGGATCCTCTCGGTGCCGGTCGTCGGGCCGGCCAGATCGGCTGTCAAGACCTTGACAGGTACTCCCACGACGTGAGCTCCTTGAACCAGAAGTTGACAATCTCGTGACATGTTCGGAGTGGCACCTGGCAAGCGTGCGGGTGACCGCGTCGGTGGCATGGGTCAGCCCGCCCGGGAACCGACGGCCAGCTCGTCGGAGCTGAGCACGTCCTCGCCGTAAAGACCCTGCACCCAGTTGGTCTGGTAGATGGTGTCGAGGTAGCGCTCGCCGAGGTCCGGGGCGATGCCCACCGCGGTGAGTTCCCACCCGTCATGCTGAGCCAGCCAGTCCGTCGCACCGCTGACCACCGTGCCGGTGGAGCCGCCGAACAGGAATCCGCTTCTGGCCAGACGATGGCAGGCACGGATGGTGTCCGCCTCCTCGACGTATACCACCTCGTCCACATAGGACTCGTCGAGCAGGTCCGGACGGACGCTCGTGCCCAGGCCGGGAATCATCCGGCGTCCCGGCGCGCGGCCGAAGGTCACCGAGCCGACGCTGTCTACGGCGACGACCCGCACCGGCCGGTGCCACTCCCGGAAGTAACGGGCGCAACCCATCAAGGTGCCGGTGGTGCCGGCCCCGACGAACAGCACGTCCAGTCGCGGGAACTGGCGAGCGATCGCCGGGGCCGTCGTGCGGTAGTGCGCCTTCCAGCTGTTCGGGTTGGTGTACTGGTTGAGCCACACGTACCGGTCGTCGGAGGCGCACAGCGCGCGGACGTAGTCGATCCGCGCGCCGAGGAAGCCACCAATGGAAGCCGGCTCGACGATGATGTGCACCTGGCTGCCCAGCGCCTCCATCAGCCGCCTGGTCGACAGGTTGCAGCGGGAGTCGGTCACGCACAGGAACCGGTAGCCCTTGCTCGCCGCGATCATAGCCAGCGCCACGCCCAGGTTTCCGGACGAGGACTCGACCAGGACCGACCCCGGCGTCAGAACTCCATCCCGCTCGGCGGCCTCCACCATCTCGGTCGCGACCTTCAGCTTGATCGAACCGGCGAAGTTGAAGCCCTCACACTTCAGGAAGAGCGAGTGCCCGAAGATCGACCGAACGTCGACGTAGAGCTCCTCCTCGTTGAAGTCCTGCGGAACCGATATCACCGGCACGATGACCACCGCCCCTCATCTGCAGCAGACACGCTGCTGCACCATGTTTCTAACTTTGTTCTTAGGGCTGAGAATCGCGGATAAGGCAGCCCCTCCGGTACTAAGAATGCGGCCGGAGGCGACGCCGAACGATGGGGCACGCACCCGGACTGCGAGGGGTTTCTCCCCCGGGGATTCCTGGGGTTATCCCCAGCTACGCCGCCGATCTGACCCCACGCTGGTGCCAGCACGGCCTCGACGGTGGTCCCGGCGGCGACATGCGGGCCCGGCCGGGACAACGACGGGATCATGTACGTGGGGAGTCGGCGCCGCAGCGACGTGTGCAGCCGCTCGCGCAGGTCGATGGCGCTTCCACCGGACGCGCCGCCGCTCCGGGACGCGCTACCTGACGACCACCCCAATCGATGGCATGCTCCCCCGAGGGCGCGGCGCGCTTTCCCCGTCCCGCAGCAGGGCCCACCCTCGATCCTCATTTTCGTACCCCTTCTTTTTCTTTCTCTAGGCGATAATCGGTCAACGAGGATAATAAGACAAATCGGCGGATATAAATGGGTACAGAATCAAAACACTTGCGGGTTATCCGGTGAGCCAGCCCGGTCTACTCGACGGCCGAGTTCGATAATCGAGTTCGATCCCCCTGTTTTTTCATCTGCTAGTAACTAGCGAGGCTGCGCCTCGGACCGCCGAGGTGGGTGGCTGGGTTGGTGGATGACGTGGCGGTGGGGTGGGGCCAGGGTTGCCGGGTTGGGGTGTTTTGCGACCTGGGGGTAGGCCATGGCAACCCGT
>JBOHGG010000019.1:0-90130 GCA_050700115.1 Pseudonocardiaceae bacterium | reverse complement strand
TGCCCGCACTACCCGCACCCACCTGACACCACGTCCCGACCAACCACCACCGGACCCACCGGAGGCCCACCGGCCCACCGGCGACAACGTCATGCACTGATCATCAGGGCTGAATATTTACGGATGGTTGTGTCATTGTTCGTCGCTGGTAATGGCTGGATTTTGCTCGGTGCTGGTGTCATCGTCGCCAGGTTGACCAGGACAGGTGGTGTGCGACGTCGCTGCTCGGGCGAGCAGCCAGGGTGTTGAACAGACGGTGGATTTCGTTGCAGGACAAGGGAATCAGGCCTTCGGGTGGGCACTGGCGGGCGCGTTCGGTTGTGGCCAGGACGGCGAGGTAAGCGTAGGCGAGCATGGCCAGGATGGTCCATCGGCGCCCGGCGACGCGGACCAGGGCGGCAAGCGGCACTGGTCGAGGTGCGAAGCAGCGGTAGAAGGCTAGTTCGCCGGTGGTGTAGTTGCGTCGGACCAGCAGCCATCAGCTTCCCGGGTGGTTGGGGTTGGGGGCGTGGATGCTGATCCAGGCCCAGTCATACCAGCGGCCCCTTGGACCCGGCACCGGCCGACAAGCGCTGCCAGGCGAGCTGGCCGCGATCGCGTCTGCGCGTAGCTTGCCAGCCGCAGTGGTGACTGGGTGGCTGCACGCCACGGCCAGCACGTAGCCGATACCGCGGCGTTCGAGCTCATCGCGCAGACCGGGATCGGCACCGTACACCTCATCCGCGGCGACCCACGGCGCGGGGACACCACCTTCGAGCGCCCGGATGATCATCTGTTGGGGCCAGTGCGGATTTGGTCGCGAATTCCACATCATCGGGAACACCGGCTTGCCCACGACGCTCGGTGTCGTCCGCCCAAGACTGTGGCAGGTACAACGCCCGGTCAATCAGGGCGTGCCCCCGGTCGCTGGCGTAGGTCACATACACGGTCATGGCGCACCCCATCGTGATCCCAGACCGCCTTGCGCAGCAGGTGCTGCAGACCGTCTGGCCTGGCGGCTCCGACGTGCTCGCCGATGGTCCAACAGTTCTTAGTCGGCAGGTCAGACGCCAACCCCTGCACCAGCTCCTCCGCGCGCCGACGCGGCTCCACCCGACCCAACCGGCAACAGATCCGGCCCATCAGCTCTCGCCATCGCGACCCGAACACGCCGGGATTTACACTGGCCGCTGCGGCCAGTGCAAGATCAACTTTGTTCCACACAAGCCACGGATGATCATGCGGTGGCCGTTCTACGTCACCGCCGCCACGCCCAAGATCACGAAGTCCGGCTGTCGTACTAGAGAGGGGAAAGGAGGCCGTCGTGATCGCCTCCGGGAGCCCGGACAGCCCGTCACAGCAGCAGATCAGGATGTCGCGCGGTCCCCAGTTGCGCAGCTCGGTGAGCACCGACAGCCAGAACTTCTCCCCCTTCCAGCATCCCAGGGCGCAGCTACTTGTTAGAACTAGAGGTTAGTCCGGTGCGGAACTCGACCACGTCGCCGTCGGCCATCACGTAGTCCTTGCCCTCCATCCGGACCTTCCCGGCGGCCCGGGCCTGCGCCATCGACCCGGCCGTGACCAGATCGTCGTAGGACACGATCTCGGCCTTGATGAACCCTCGCTGGAAATCGCTGTGGATCACGCCGGCGGCTTCGGGCGCGGTGGCTCCGGTCCGGATCGTCCACGCTCTGGCCTCCTTGGGCCCGGCGGTGAGGAAGGTCTGCAGCCCCAGGGTGTGGAAACCGGCGCGGGCCAGCGCGGCCAGTCCCGGCTCGGCCTGCCCGATCGAGTCCAGCAACTCTCGGGCCGACTCCTCGTCGAGTTCGAGTAGCTCGGATTCCACCTTGGCGTCCAGGAACACCGCATCGGCCGGGGTGACCAGCTTGCGTAGCTCAGCTTGGCGCTCCGGATCCCTGAGCACGCCCTCGTCGGCGTTGAAGACATACAGGAACGGCTTGCTGGTGAGCAGGCTGAGCTCAGCGAGCACTCCCACGTCCAGCTCCGCGCGGGCGGAGTGCAGGGTGCGCCCGGTGTCGAGCACCTCCCGGGCGGCCCGCGCAGCGGCCAAAGCGCCACCGCGTTCCCGGGGTTGGGTGCGGGCCTCCTTCTCCAACCGGGGCAGCGCGCGATCCAGCGTCTGCAGGTCGGCCAGCACCAGCTCGGTCTCGACGGTGGCGATGTCGTCGGCCGGGTCGACCTGCCCGTCGACGTGCAGCACATCGGGGTGATCGAAGGCCCGCACGACCTGGCAGATCGCGCTGGCCTCGCGGATGTGGGCGAGGAACTTGTTGCCCAGCCCGGCACCCTCGGAGGCACCCGCGACGATCCCGGCGATGTCGACGAACGACACCGTCGCCGGCACCACCCTGGCGCTACCGGAAAGCTCAGCCAGCCGTCCGAGACGATCGTCGGGCAGCGGCACGACCCCGACGTTGGGCTCGATGGTGGCGAAGGCGTAGTTCGCCGCGAGCACATCATTGCTGGTCAGCGCGTTGAATAGGGTGGACTTGCCGACGTTGGGCAGGCCGACGATACCGAGGGTGAGGCTCACGGGGTGTCAAGTCTAGGCGACGTGGCCCGAGTGCCCCGGAACCGGCAACCCGTCAGTCCCCGGTAGCTGCCGCCGGATGGCCCAACTACACCAGCGTCGATCAGCTCGCTCGTGATGTCCGATTCCCGCCAGAGCCGAGCCCGTCCGGCTGGCAGGATCGAACCGTGCTACTCGACCACGACCACTGCTACCGGGCCGTTTCCTCCCGCGACGCCCGGTTCGACGGCTGCTTCATCGTGGCGGTGCGGACCACCGGCATCTACTGCCGGCCCTCCTGCCCCGCGGTGACGCCCAAACCGCAGAACGTCACCTTCCTGCCCACCGCCGCGGCGGCCCAGCTCGCCGGCTATCGGGCCTGCCGCCGCTGCCTGCCCGACGCCGTGCCCGGTTCGCCGGAGTGGAACCTGCGGGGCGACCTGGTGGCCAGAGCGGTCCGGCTGATCGCCGACGGCGTGGTCGAGCGCGAGGGCGTGCCCGGGCTGGCCGGCCGGCTGGGTTATTCCACCCGCCAGCTCAACCGGGTGCTCACCGCCGAGCTAGGCGCCGGAGCGCTCGCGCTGGCCAGGGCGCATCGGGCGCAGGCCGCGCGGGTGCTCATCGAAACCACCACGCTGCCGCTGGCCGACGTCGCATTCGCTGCCGGGTTCACCTCGGTCCGCCAGTTCAACGACGCGGTGCGGGCGGTGTATGCCACCACCCCGACCGACCTTCGCCGGCACGCCGCGCCCCAGCCGACGCCGGGTGCACTCACCGTGCGGCTACCGTTTCGGACCCCATTAGACGGTGCGGGCCTGCTGGACTTCCTCGCGGTCCGGGCGGTCCCGGGTGTGGAGTGTGCCACCGACCGTGGCTACGCTCGGACGCTGCGACTCCCGCACGGGCCCGGTGCGGCAGCAGTGCGCCTGACGCCCTCGCACTGGGACTGCACCCTGCGACTGGGTGATCTGCGGGACCTGCCGGTGGCGGTGAGCCGGCTACGCAGGCTGCTCGACGCCGACGCCGACCCGTGCGCCGTGGACCAGGTCCTCGGCGCCGACCCCGCGCTGGCCACCGCGGTGGCCGGGCAGCCCGGAATCCGGGTGCCGGGCACCGTTGACGGCGCCGAGACGGTGCTGCGCGCGGTGCTCGGGCAACAGGTGACAGTGGCGTCCGCGCGGAGGGCCGCAGCCCGACTGGTCGCGGCATTGGGTGAACCGATGCCGGGTGAACCGATGCCGGGTGAACCGGTGTTGAGTGAACCCATGGTGGGCAGCACGGACAGCCCGTCCCTGCTGTTCCCGGCGCCGGCCGCGATCGCCGAGCACGCCACCGAGGTGCTCACCGGCCCGCGCCGTCGAATCGAGACCGTCCAGGCCGTCGCGGCGGCGCTGGCCGCCGGCGATCTGGTCGTCGACCCGGGCCGCGATCCCGACGAACTCCGGGCGGAGCTCGAAGCGATTCCCGGGATCGGCCCATGGACGGCAGGCTACGTGGCGCTGCGGGTGCTGGGCGCCACCGATGTACTGCTGGATACCGATCTCGCGATCCGGCACGGCGCGGCCGCATTGGGGCTGGCCGGCGATGCCGACGAATTGCGGCGGCGGGCCCGGCGCTGGCGACCTTGGCGGTCCTACGCCGGGATGCACCTGTGGCGGGCCGCCGCCACCCGACCACGACGAACGGAGCGCACCGCATGACTTCCACCTCCACTGTGTCCACCTCCACTGTGGACACCCCGATCGGTCCCTTCACGACCCTCGTCGACACCGACGGCGCGGTGCTCACGGCAGGCTGGACAGCACAGCTGGAAGACCTGCTGCCGCTGGTGGCGCCCGGGCTGCGCCCGGCCTCTGTGACCCACCGCCTGGACCTGGGGGAGGTGACCGCCGCGGTGACCGCTTACCACCGGGGTGACCTCGCCGCGATCTGCGACGTGCCGGTGCGCCAACGCGGTGGTGAGTTCCTGGAGCACACCTGGCAGGTGCTGCGAATGGTCCCAGCCGGCGCCCCGGTGAGCTACACCGAACTGGCCGCCAAGTCCGGCCGCCCTCGGGCGGTGCGGGCAGCAGCCGCAGCCTGCGCGCGCAACCCCGCAGCCCTGTTCGTCCCATGCCACCGCGTAGTGCGCACCGACGGCTCCCTAGGCGGCTTCCGCTGGGGCCTACCCACCAAGCGCTGGCTGCTCACCCACGAGTCCCCGCCTGCTTAACGCATTCAGCGGGCTCAGCGGGGTAAAGCGGCACCGCTTTACCCCGCTGAGCCCGCGCAATGCGCTGGGGGCGGCGCGCCTTCGCGGTTCTGTCGGGGGGGTGTTGCAGGGTGTGACGCGTGGATTACTCCGTGCTTATCGCTTTGCTGGTCGGGCTTGGGGTCGGGGGGCTGGTCAGCTGGCTGGTGGCCGCTGCCGGTCGTCGTGCGGCGGTGGCCGAGGCCGGCCGCACTGCGGACGCCGCCAGGGCCGCCATCGAGGCCGAGCTCGCCGCGGCTCGCCGTGACGGTGAGAGTGCCGCAGCGGCCAGGGACGCCGAGGCGGCCCGGGCCGAGCAGTTCCGCAAGCGTGCCGAGGAGGCCGGTGAGCGGATCTCGGCGGCGCAGGCGGAGCTGGCCGGCACCCGCGCCGCGCTGGACACCGAACGGGCCGCCGCGGCCGATCGGGAACGTCTGCTGACCGGCCGCGAGGCGCAGCTCAAGGACAGCTTCCAGGCGCTGTCCGCCGAGGCGCTGTCGCGCAACAACGAAGCGTTCGTACAGCTCGCCGAGGCGCGGCTGGCCACGGTGACCGCAGCCCTGTCGGCGAAGTCCGACGGCGACGCCACCCAGCGCCAACAGGCCATCGAGGCGCTGCTCGGCCCGGTCAGCCAGACCCTGCACCGGCTCGACGGTCAACTGCGCACAGTGGAGAAAGAGCGCGAGGCCGCCTACGCGGGGCTGCGCGAGCAGGTGGGGGCGATGCACCGCACCTCCGAGCGGCTGCAGAGCGAGACCCGGCAGCTGGTCACCGCGTTGCGTGCCCCGCAGGTCCGCGGCCGGTGGGGTGAGTTGCAGCTGGAGCGAGTCGTGCAGCTGGCCGGCATGGTCGAGCATTGCGACTTCTCCCGGCAGGTCACCGCTACCGACGCCAGCGGCGATGACGATGCCCTGGTCCGCCCCGACCTGGTCGTCCACCTCGCCGGTGACAAGCACATCGTGCTGGACGCCAAAGTGCCCTTCGGGGCCTACCTGGAGGCCGTCGACGCCACCGATCCGGACCGCCGGGCCGACCGGCTGGCCGCGCACGCCCGGCACCTGCGGGCGCACGTCGATTCGCTGGCGCACAAGTCCTACTGGCAGCGGTTTGAATCCACCCCGGAGTTCGTCGTGCTGTTCGTCCCCGGCGACCCGTTCCTCGAGGCAGCCCTGCAATCCGACCCCGCCCTGCTCGAGCACGCCTTCGAGCGCAACGTCGTGATCGCGACCCCGACCACGCTGATCGCGCTGCTGCGGACGGTGGCCTACACCTGGCGCCAGGAGGCGCTGGCCCGCAACGCCGCACGGGTCCACGAGCTGGGCCGGGAGCTGCACCTGCGGCTGGCCACGATGGGTGGCCACGTCGCGAAGCTCGGCAAGGCGATCGGTGGGGCCGTCGACGCCTACAACAGCACAGTGCGATCGCTGGAGTCGCGAGTGCTGGTGACCGCGCGGCGGTTCGTCGAGCTCGAGGTGGTCTCCGAGCCGCTCGACACGCCCGATCAAGTGGAGCGCAGCCCTCGTACCGTGCAAACGGTGGAGCTCGTCACGTCCGCAGCGGACTCGCTCGTCGCGCTGGATCCCGGTCGCCAGGAGCCGAACCCGGGGCGGCCCAGTGCGCAGGACCCCGAACAGGAGACCAACGGTGAGGACTGGAGGTGGGCCAGCGAGGTGCTACACCAGGGGCGGGGCGAGGATCCGCAGCGGTCTACTGTAAACGAGTGACGACGACCCTGACCCGAAGCGCTTCCCGCCGCGGGCGCTGGGACGAGTGTTCACTGCTGGTCGACCGCCCCGGGGTGCCTTGGTGGACAGCCGTCGGGAGCGCGTTGGGGCTCACCGCGCTCGGCGTGTTCGTCGATATCGAGCGGCTCAACCGGCTGGGCATGGTGTTCCAGGCCTGCTATTTCCTCGGCTGCCTGGTGGCCGTGGTGGTGGTACAACGCAAGGGGCTGTTCGGGCCGATGGTGCAACCCCCGCTGATCCTGGCGGTGGCGGTGCCCGGTGTTGTCCTGGCGATCGGGTCCCTGCCCACCGGCGGGGGGGTCGTGGCCGCCGCGCTCACGGTCGGCACTCCCCTGATCAACGGCTTTCCCACCATGGCGATCACCACGGGGGTCGTCCTCGTTATCGGAGCCTTCCGGCTGGTCACCCAGCGGCGGCCGATCCCGCGCCGCAGCACCCAACGGCCAGGAGCGTCAATCGGCGCCGGATGATGCGACGCCGGAGATCGAGCGCTTGAGCTCGCGCGGCAGCGAGAACACCAGCTTCTCCTCCGCGGTGGTGATCTCCTGCACGTCGCTGTACCCGCACTCGGCGAGGAAGTCCAGCACGCCACGGACCAGCACCTCGGGCACCGAAGCGCCGCTGGTGACACCGACGGTGTGCACGCCCTGCAGCCACGCCGGATCGATCTCCCGCGCATAGTCGACCAGGTGGGCCGCGCGGGCACCGGTGGCCAGCGCGACCTCGACCAACCGCACCGAGTTGGACGAGTTCCGCGACCCTATAACGAGGACCAGATCGCAGTCGGCAGCCATCGCCTTCACCGCCACCTGCCGGTTCTGCGTGGCATAGCAGATGTCGTCGCTGGGCGGATCGGTCAGCTCGGGAAAGCGTTGCTTGAGCGCGGCCACGGTCTGCATGGTCTCGTCCACCGACAGCGTGGTCTGCGACAGCCAGACCACCCGGGACGGGTCCCGCACGGTCACCGAATCCACCGCGTCCGGCCCGTCGACGAGCTGAATCTGCAGGGGCGCCTCACCGGCGGTGCCCTCGACCTCCTCGTGGCCCTCGTGACCGATCAGCAGGATGTCGTAGCCATCGCGGGCGAACCGCTTGGCCTCCTGGTGCACCTTGGTCACCAGCGGGCAGGTGGCGTCGATGGTGCGCAAGCCGCGCGCAGCGGCCTGGTCGTGCACGGCCGGCGACACTCCATGCGCGGAGAAGACCACGATGGCACCGGCAGGCACCTCGTCGGCCTCCTCGACGAAGACCACCCCGCGGTCCTGCAGGGTTTCCACAACGTGGCGGTTGTGCACGATCTGCTTACGCACGTACACCGGCGGCCCGTGCGCTTCGAGGGCCTTCTCGACGGTGACCACGGCGCGGTCGACCCCGGCGCAGTAGCCGCGGGGCTTGGCGAGCAGCACACGCTTGGTCATACCCCTACCCTACGGGCGGCGTTGCCGCGCAGGCCCGGGTAGGCACAGACCCGGTGACTGCGGCAGGCTTGACGACCATGAGTACCTTGCCGTTGCCCGTCCGGGTCGCCGTGGGCCTGGCGGTCACTGCCGTCGAGCAGGCCCGCAAGCTCCCTGAGCAGCTCAGCGAGCTACCTGTCACGGCCGCCAGCCGTGCCGTACAGGCCGCGATGCGGGTACAGCAGCGGGTCACCGAACTGGCCATCAAGGGCGACCAGGTGTGCGCGCTGT
Organism: Pseudonocardiaceae bacterium; assembly: GCA_050700115.1. Lineage (GTDB taxonomy): Bacteria > Actinomycetota > Actinomycetes > Mycobacteriales > Pseudonocardiaceae. Next base: position 81,958 of record JBOHGG010000019.1, on the reverse strand, counting down.
TTCAGCCGGTGGAGGACACCCCGCCGTGGGCCCGGTTCGATGAGGACGACGAGCCCACTGCACCAGACACCAAGACCACCGCGAGCGAGTTCGGTGGGGCCACCGATGGCGCCACCCGCGCTGCGATGGGCCCCGGTCTCGACGTTGGGCACGGCACCGCGGCGGCAGGGTCCGGCGAAGTCGATGAGGCCGACGTCGCCCGCGCTATGACACCCGTGCGCCCACCCGCGACTGACACCCAGACCGGAAACGCCAAACTCGAGGACACCATGGTGGCCCGGTTGGGGGCCGCGCCGCCGGTGCTGCCCGGGTACGACGAGCTCTCGTTGGCCCAGCTGCGCGGCAAGCTGCGGGCGCTGTCGCTGCCTGAGCTCACCACACTGCTGGACTACGAGCACCTCCACCAGGACCGCGCTGCGTTCGTCACCATGCTGTCCAACCGGATCTCCACGGTCCGCTCCCACATGACCCAATCGCAGTGACCGATCCGGCCACCACGCCCGAGGATCCCTGGCCGGTCCGCACCGTCGCCCGCAAGATCGCGGCGTGGATCGACCGGCTGGGCGCCGTCTGGGTCGAGGGGCAGATCACCCAGCTGTCCGCCAGAGCGGGCACCGGAACAGCATTTGTCACGCTGCGCGACCCGGTCGCCGACGTCTCCCTCACCCTGACCTGCCCCGCCGCGCTGGTGCGCGACCGGCAGCCGCCACTGGCCGACGGCAGCCGGGTGGTGGTGCACGGCAAGCCGTCCTTGCACCTGTCCCGCGGCACGCTGAGCCTGCGAGTCGACGAGATCCGGGCGGTCGGCATCGGCGAGTTGCTCGCCCGCATCGAGCGGCTCCGACGTCTGCTTGCCGCCGAAGGCCTGTTCGATCCCCGCCGCAAACGCCGGCTGCCCTTGCTGCCCGGCTGCGTGGGGCTGATCACTGGCCGGGCCAGCGCGGCCGAGCGCGACGTGCTCAGCAACGCCACCGCCCGCTGGCCCGCAGTGCGCTTCCGGGTTCAGAACGTGGCGGTGCAAGGTCCACTTGCGGTCGGCCAGATCATCGACGCGCTCACCGTGCTGGACTCCGACCCGGGGGTGGACGTCATCGTGCTGGCCCGGGGCGGCGGCAGCGTGGAGGACCTGCTGCCGTTCTCCGACGAGGCGCTGTGTCGCGCGGTATCGGGGTGCGCAACCCCGGTGGTCTCGGCGATCGGCCACGAACCGGACACCCCGCTGGTGGACCACGTCGCGGACAAGCGCTGCTCCACCCCGACAGATGCCGGCAAGTGCGTGGTGCCCGACGTCGCAGAGCAGACCATCGCGCTGCAACAGCTGCGCGACCGCTGCCGGCGTGCCCTGCACGGCTGGGTGGACCGGGAGCGGCGGCTTCTTGACGCGCTGCGTAGCCGTCCGGTGTTGGCCGACCCGATGCGTCCGCTCGACGAGCGCGGCCGGGTCGGGACCGACCTGCGCGCTCGGGCGGACCGGGCCGTGCTCGGTGGGCTGCGCGCGGCGCAGGACCGCCTTGAGCACACCGCGGCACGCTTGACGACCCTTGGACCGGCGGCCACCCTTTCGCGGGGCTACGCAGTGGTCCAGCGGGCGGATGGCCCAGCACAAGGCCAGGTGCTCCGGTCTGTCGCCGACGCACCGGAGGGCACCGGGTTGCGGGTGCGGCTGTCCGACGGGGCCCTGCACGCGGTGGTGGCCGGTGGCCGATGATGGCGGTGTGAGTGATGGGGGCGTGAACCGCAAGGACGATCCAGCCACGCTGGGCTACGAGGCCGCCCGGGACGAGCTGGCCGAGGTGGTGCGCGCGCTGGAGGCCGGTGGGCTGACCCTGGAGGATTCGCTGGCGCTGTGGGAGCGTGGCGAGCAGCTCGCCATAGCCTGCGAGCGACACCTCGCCGGCGCTCGGGAGCGGATCGAGTCCGTGATCACCGCTCGCGAGCAGCGTGACACCGACTCACCCCCGGTGGGGTAATGACCAGCTTCACGGCAGGGGCTTCCCGCGGGTACCGGGGGTCAGCGAGTCAGGTCGTGGCGACGTTGCCAGCGATGCAACGGGCCATCTGACCCACTTGGCGGATTCGTACCGGTTGATATCGATGGTGATCGGCTGCATCGGGCACTCCACGCTTGTGAACTCGCACCGGAGGAGGGTGTCTGCCAGTTCTGCTTAGGTATGCCAGGCGCGAACAGGCCAAGCTGTGTGACCAGCTGACCGTGCGGCCAGTCGATGTGGTCGCGAGCGGCGGTCGCGGTGTGCATATCTACTATCACGACGATGGTTTGATACGAATCCAATGTCACGGACCTGCAAAAAATTTCATGAAACGGTTCGGCGAAGTGCCGATCCCGATCTATGTCAACGCCCAACGTGACCCGGACGCCGCCGACGCTACTAGCAGGCGGCGCGCACCGCGAGGCTATCTTGCGCTCGATCGGCCGTACCACTGGCTTACTTGTCTCAGCCGACTTCGTACCGCTTAGCACCCATGATTGGCGCTCACGAGGAGACGATGTTGTGCTGGTCGACTTTGGTCAGGATCTCGGGCCGCCGGGCGTGGGGCACGGATCAGAGGCCGGCTTACTGTCGGAAGTGTTGGACAACATGGACCGCGCCGGCATCGACCTGTCCCCCACCGAACTTGTACTCGTCAGCGCTTCCTACGAATCATCACTGCTAGGTCAGTGAGACGATCGGTACGACCGAAGCTGATCGCTAATTGTTCGCTCTCCCCGAACCTTTCCGGCCGAGGCCGAAACGGTTGCACAGGGAGTCCAGCTCCCATGCCCGGCGCCGGGACCGCCGGTCCAGGTCGGCAACCAGGTCCCGGGCGACCGGATTCATCCGGATGCGCTGCGGTGCCAGCCGGTCCGCGGTGTCCAGGTGCCGGATCGCGTCGGTGTCGCGGTCGCGTCCGTCCTGCACCAGCGCGCGGGCCAGGTCCAAGTGCAGCGACGAGGATCGTTCCCGGCTGCCCAGCGCTTCCACGTCCAGCGGCGCCTGGGTGATCTCCGCGTAGGCCCGACCGCCCTCTCCCAGCTCGACGCCAGTCTCCAGCCGCCACATCCGTACATTGGTAGGGCCGAAGTGCCGCCCCATCCCGGTACACTCCCCGACCCGGCCCGCGATCGTCCCGGCCTCATTCAAGTGAGCGCCGGCGTCGGCGCCCCGCCGCTCCGGCGCCGCGATCCACGCGAGTCTTCCATGCAGCATGCCGAGCATCTCCGCGGGCAGGGTGTCCCCAGCGTCCAGCCGTACCACGGAAGCCAGCTCGTCGATTCCGGTGGAGGCAACCGCCCGGGCACGATCGCGCGCTCCGAGGAACATCAGGTCCGCCGACCAGAACCAGCGGGCAAACCCGATCAAACCCGGGTTGCCGTGGCGTCGAGCCAGGTCGTACATGTGGCGGCCTGCGGCGGCTGCCAGGTCGAGGTTACCCGCGCTACAACGCACGACTGGGCCGGCTACCGAGCACGCGATGACCAACGCGGTGACCGCCCGGTCCCGGTCGGGCGATCCGACCGTCAGCGCACGCACCTGCAGCTCGGTGATCAGCGTGCCGATGTCCCGGCCGGCCAGGGACAAGCGGCTCTGGTTCCGATAGGCGTTCGCAGTCTGCGCCCACGCCACCAGCTCGTCCAGCGGCCGGGGTCGCACATCCGGCACGTCGTCAGGGCCGTAGTTGTGCAGCACCATCTGGATACCCGGCACGGCCGTGAGTGCGTCGGCGGTGTCCCGGTCGACCGGGAGGTAGGGCTGCCCGGTCAGGTCGGTCACCGAGCACCCCAGCGCCCCCGCCAGGTCCTCGATCAGCCCGCGCCGGTTGAACCCCCGTTGCCCGGTCTCCAGCATCGACAGATAGCTCTTGGTGAACCCAGCCAACCCGGCCACCACGTCCAGGCTCAACCCGCGACGTCGGCGGATCCGCCGGGCGCGGCGTCCGATCTCGATCGACTCCAGGTCCACCGGCGTGGTCCTGGTCACCGGGCATCACCTCACAGATCTCGGCGTAGCCAGAGCAGACCCGAAATTGATCATCTAGTTGTTCACCCATTGTGAACGCTGCCCGGCGAGGCCGAAGCGGTCAAGCAGGCTGCCTACCTCCCGCAGCTGCCGGTGGGCCCGCTGGACCAGCTCCGCGGTCAGTTCCCGGGCGATCGGGTGGTTGCGCATGCGCACCGGGGCGGCCTGGTCGGCGAGGTCCAGGTGCCGGACCGCCTCGTCGTGGCGTGCTTCGCCGTCCTGGGCCAGCGCCCGGGCCAGGTCGAAGTGGTAGCAGCCGGTACGGCTGCGGCTGTGCAGGCGCTCGACGCCGACCCGGTCGGGGTGGGCCTGTTCGTAGGCCCGCGGACCCTCGCCGAGATCCGCGCCAACCGACAGCGTCCACAGCGCGACATTGGTCGGCCCGAAGTGCAGCGTGGCGGTGTTGCGCTCACCGGTGCGCTCGGCCAGCGCGCGGGCTTGGTCGAGATGGTCGCGCGCGTCACCGGCCCGGCCAGCTCGGGCGGCGAGCTTCGCGGCGAGGAGAAGGTGCATGCCCAGCATCTCGGCCGCACCGGTGTCGGCAGCCGAGGGGTCGGCTATCGTTTCGAGCTCTGCCAATGCCAGCCCGTTCGCCGCTTCGGCCTGGAGCCGCGCGCCAACGTTGACCCACTTCCAGGCCCACCCGAAGCGGGCCAGCCCGACAACGACCGGATCACCCAGGCGGGTCGCGGCGTCAAGCTCACGGCGACCGGCGGACAGCGCCAGGTCGTGATACCCGATCATCCCCGCGATAGCGGCGGCGACGTGGCAGGCCGTCACCATCGCGGCCAGCGCCGCGTTGCAAGTGTCGGCATCGCGGGCGGCGGCGTGCCCGTGCAGCTCGGTCAGCAGCGTCCCGAGATCCCCCCCGGCATGGGCGTACCGATCCTGATCGAGATGCTCATGAGCCTGCTGCGCCCACCGGACGAGCTCGGCCACCGGGCGAGCCGGCAGGTCGAGCGGGTCGTCCAGGGTGGTGTCGCAGAGGGCCTCACGAATGCCGGGCACGACCGCCAGCGCGTCCGCCGTCGCCCGGTCGACCGGCAGATAGGGCTGCCCGGTCAGGTCGGTCACCGAACACCCGATCGCATTCGCGAGATCCTCGACCTGCCCGCGCCGCTCGAACCGGCGCTCACCACCCTCCAGCATCGACAGGTGATCCGCACTCATCCCCGCGAGCCCGGCCACCCCGTCCAGGGACAGCCCACGGTGACGGCGGATCACCCGGCCACGGCGCCCGATTTCGACAGGCTGCCGGCCCACCGGCACAGCCTCGGCCACCGGACATCACCTCACCGCCCACGGTACTAGCGCATGCGCGCACAGCATGAGCGCGAAGGCCACCGCATGCTGCGCCGACGGCGCTGCAGGGATGCGTCACAGATGCCATCCTTTTCAGCTGGACGTCGCCGCATTCTGGGAGGATCGGGGTGTTGCGCAGTCCACTCCGGGAGGGCCCCCATGAGCACATTGTCGACTCCGCGCCAGAACCCGACGCGGGAGGAACCTGACCGCAATCTCGCCATGGAGTTGGTTCGGGTCACCGAGGCTGCGGCGATGGCCGCCGGCCGCTGGGTCGGCCGCGGCGACAAGAACGGCGGTGACCAGGCGGCGGTGGACGCGATGCGCAAGCTGGTCGGCACGGTGTCGATGCGCGGCGTGGTGGTGATCGGTGAGGGGGAGAAGGACGAAGCGCCGATGCTGTTCAACGGCGAGGAGGTCGGCAACGGGCAGGGCCCGGAGTGTGATGTCGCGGTCGATCCGATCGACGGCACCACGCTGATGAGCAAGGGCATGCCCAACGCGCTGGCAGTGCTCGCGGTGTCGGAGCGGCGCTCGATGTTCGATCCGTCCGCGGTGTTCTACATGGAGAAGATCGCGGTCGGGCCGGAGGCGGCCGAGGCGATCGACCTGTCCGCACCGGTGGCCGAGAACATCAAACGGGTCGCCCAGGCCAAGCAGATGGACATCTCCGATATCACCGTGTGCATCCTGGACCGGCCGCGACACGACGCTCTGGTGCGCCAGGTCCGCGAGGCCGGCGCCCGGATCACGTTCATCACCGACGGGGACGTCGCCGGCGCGATCGCCGCGGCCCGCCCGGGCACCGGCGTGGACCTGCTGATGGGCATCGGCGGGACCCCGGAAGGGATCATCAGCGCGGCCGCGTTGCGCTGCATGGGGGGCGCGATCCAGGGCCGGCTGTGGCCCCGCGACGACGCCGAGCGCCGGGGGGCACTGGACGCCGGGCACGACCTCGACCGGATCCTCACCACCGAGGACCTGGTCTGCGGTGACAACGTGTTCTTCTGCGCGACCGGAATCACCGACGGGGAGCTGCTGCGCGGGGTGACCTATGGCGCAGGTGGATGCAGCACCCAGTCCATCGTGATGCGCTCCAAGTCCGGCACCGTGCGGATGATCGACAGCTACCATCGGCTGACCAAGCTGCGCGAGTACGCCTCGGTAGACTTCGGCCAGCTCCCCAGGATGGTGGAGTAGTCCGGCGGGGGTTTCACCATGCCGCTATGACCGACACTACCGTTATGACCGACACTGCCGTTATGACCAAGACTGGGGGCATGACCGAGCACGGCGCCACCGAGCAGCAGTACCGGATCGAACGCGACACCATGGGCGAGGTCTCGTTGCCCGCTGACGCCTTATACCGGGCGCAGACGCAGCGCGCCGTGAACAACTTCCCGATCTCCGGGCGTGGTCTGGAACGTTCCCAGATCCGCGCTCTTGGCCTGGTCAAGGCCGCCTGCGCGCGGGTGAATGCCCAGCTCGGGGTGCTCGAACCGGCGCTCGCTGAGGCGATCGCCTCGGCCGCCGACGAGGTCGCGGCCGGCGCGCACGACGCACAGTTCCCGGTCGACGTGTTCCAGACCGGCTCAGGCACCAGCTCGAACATGAACGCCAATGAGGTGATCGCCACGCTGGCGAGCCGAGCCAGCGGTTCCGATGTGCACCCCAACGACCACGTCAACGCGTCGCAGTCGTCCAACGACGTGTTCCCGACCACGATCCACCTGGCCGCCACCGAGGCCGTCGCGCACGACGTGATACCCGCGCTGGTGCACCTGGCCTCGGCACTGAGCCGGAAGTCACAGGCCTGGGGGGACGTGGTCAAAGCGGGTCGAACCCACCTGATGGACGCGGTGCCGATCACGCTGGGTCAGGAGGCAGGTGGCTGGGCGTCGCAGGCCCGGTACGGCGCCGAGCGGTTGTCGAGCTGCCTGCCCCGGCTGGCCGAGCTGCCCATCGGAGGTACCGCGGTGGGCACCGGACTGAACACCCCGGCAGGCTTCGGTACCGCCGTCGTCGAGCAGCTGCGCCGATGCACCGGCCTCGACGTGCTCACCGAGGCCCGGGACCACATCGAGGCGCAGGGCGCCCGGGACGGTCTGGTCGAGTGCTCCGGCACGTTGCGCACCGTCGCCGTCTCGCTCTACAAGATCGCTAACGACATCCGGTGGCTCGGCTCCGGGCCCCGTACCGGGTTGGCCGAGCTGCGGCTGCCCGATCTGCAGCCCGGCTCGTCGATCATGCCGGGCAAGGTCAACCCGGTGATCTGCGAGGCGACCATGATGGTCGCCTCGCAGGTGATCGGCAACGACGCGTGCGTGGCGTTCGCCGGCTCGCAGGGCAACCTGGAGCTCAACGTGATGATGCCGGTGATGGCGCGAAACCTGCTGGAGTCGGCCCGGCTGCTCACCGCGGCAGCGCGGTTGCTGGCCGACAAGGTCGTCGAGGGCGCCGAGGCCGACGTCGAACGCTGCCGCGAGTACGCCGAGTCCTCCCCCGCGATCGTGACCCCGCTCAACCGCTACCTCGGCTACGAGGAGGCGACCTCGATCGCCAAGCAGGCCCTGCGCGAGCGGCGCACCATCCGCGACGTGGTCCTCGCGCGCGGCCACGTAGAAAACGGCACCCTCACCATCGCACAACTAGACCAAACCCTAGACGTCCTGAGCATGACCCGCCCGCACGAGAGGAGCTGCGATGACCAGCGCCAAGCGTAAGACACCCACGGCAGCGGGCCGGCCGACGAAGCGGCCCATCTTCATCGGCAGCTCCTCAGAGGCTCGCGACGTCCTCAACCGTCTCGTCGTCGCCATGAGCCCGTACTTCGAGCCCCGCCCGTGGACGACCGTATTCACCCCTGGTTGGACCACCCTCGACATCCTCGCGGCTGAGCTTGGCAAAGTTCACGGTTGTATTCTCATCTTCGCCAAGGACGACAGGCGGGACTTCCGAGGCGACCGAGTGGAGGCTGCGCGCGACAACGTCGTATTGGAGTACGGCTTCTTTGTCTCCCAACTCGGAGCGCAGCGGGTCTGGATCCTTGAAGAAGAGGGCGTCGGGTTACCGTCCGACGTCCTCGGCCTTACGACTTTTCGTTTCAGCCGAGAGTCCGACGCAGCATTGCGCGCTAGCATCGATATCTGCGTCGATGAGATGCGTAAGGCTTGGCTGTTGCTACCGCCGCCCACTCCCGGCGGCGACCGGGAGATCGAAGACTCCGATCTGGGCTTCGCCAACACTCTCCACGAGGAGAGCAGCCGCCTCACTAGGACAATCGAGCGGCTACGTGCGTACGCAGAAGACAACAGCCCCCGAATCCAGGGCCCCTTGACTTTCGACTCCTCTCGCAGCGCCATCTCGACCTACTCGGAGGCGCTCGACCGGGTTCAACACCGGTTCTGGGCGACGACGTTCCTCTCTTCCGGGTTCTGGATCCAGGCCGAAGTGGGCATCATCGAGGCTAACGTCCGGATGCTGCGGCGCCTAGACAACACAGGTGGGCAGGCCCGGCGCCTTTTTCTGCTCGACCAGCCGCCATACATGGTCGCTGAAGCCCACCGGCAGCTCCGGGTAATGCAGCGGCAACTTGAGAAGAGCGACGAGATGGATCGCTTGAACAGGCAGTTCGAGAACCTGAAGACCAACGTACGGAGGATGATAGCAGAGGGTTTTCAAACCCGTGTCGTGTTTGACAAGAATCAGCTCTTCCGTAGCGTTTCTGGTATGTTGCCGGACCCTGCCGACAACGAGTTGGTCATCTATGACGATTTCCGGGTCGACGTGTTCGAAGGAGGCCGTCCTGGAGTCATTGGACGCGTCATGACATACACGCCCCTGGTGCAGAACTATGCGGGTTACCTTCGGGCAGCAGAGCAGTACTTTCAGGACTTGTGGGAATCCGGCGAGCCGTTGCAGTCATTCATTGATCAGCTTCAACAGGCTACGGACTCGGCCAATGTGAAGATCGACTACGAGTCCAACTGGCTGGCGGTCTACGAGTTCGGCCTCGACGCCGAAGACCAAGCCCTGAAGACCGTGGAAATCGAGCGCGTTAAGGAGGTTCTGCGCGGGCGAAGGCGGTGGGGTAGAATCCGACGGTACCTTGACGTAGGCACCTGCACCGGACGATATCCGATCCAACTACGAGAAACAGTTGCCTCCGACGGCGAGATCATTGCACTCGACGAAGACTACGACTGTTTCCGTTTCGCCGTGGCCAGCCGTGAACGTCAGTGCCCGAAGGACCATCGAATCAAGATGATGCTGGGCGACTTCGGCGCTGCCCACCTCCAGTTCGACGGCCCGTTCGACCTTATCACGTGCATGCTCGGCACTCTCTCGCATTTTGGCTGGCGGAGGCAGGCGGCCAAGCCATTCGCCGACATGCTGCAGACAGCGCTGGTTCGGATGGCGTCACTTCTGTCCGATGACGGCCTCTTGATCTTGGGGACGTGGTCTGAGCATGCCAAGCGCGAAACGAGAATGCTGAAGATCTACCGGCAGATGGACCGGCGGCGATTGGCACAATGGACCCCAGGTCTCAAAGAGCTCAACGAGCGCCTGGAACAGGCCGGCTTGCGCGTGACGGAGGCGTCGCAGCCCGAGGTACGGCTCGACTTCATCGTGTGCGTGCGAGCTGGTAGTGCGTAGCCGTGTGTCGGCGCTCGTGGTCTGTGGTGGTGGCGTGGCGCCATGCGTCGCTTGTCGATGCCGGGCGTAGCCTTCCCGACTTGTGAGGCTGCAGGACCTCGTCTATGCCGTCTACGAGCGCAGGCTGCGACGCCAGCTCGGCACCGCCAACCGTCCCCGTCACGTTGCTGTGATCATGGACGGGAATCGGCGCTGGGCCAAGGAGCTCGGGTTCGCCGACGTCAGTGACGGTCACCGGGTCGGTGCCGCCAAACTGATCGAGCTGCTCGGCTGGTGTCGCGAGACCGGTGTCGAGATCGCCACATTCTGGCTGCTGTCGCCGGACAACCTGCGCAACCGGCCCCCCGACCAGGTGGAGCCGTTGCTGGAGATCATCGCTGATGTCGTCGACGAGCTGTGCGCGCCGGACCGACCCTGGCGAGTGCGGGTCGTCGGCGCGCTGGACCTACTGCCACCGGAGATGGCGCAACGGCTCACCACCGCAGCAGCCCGAACCCGGGACCGGCCCGGGCTGTCGGTGAATGTGGCAGTGGGCTACGGCGGTCGGCAGGAGATCGCTGACGCGTTACGCAAACTGCTGCTCAAACACGCCGAGGCCGGGACCACCATGGAGGAACTCGCCGAGGTGCTCGACGTCGAGCAGATCGCCGAGCACCTCTACACCTCCGGTCAGCCCGATCCTGACCTGGTGATCCGCACGTCGGGGGAGCAGCGGTTGTCGGGTTTCCTGCTGTGGCAGTCGGCGCATTCGGAGTTCTGGTTCTGCGACGCCTACTGGCCGGCCTTCCGGAAGGTGGACTTCCTGCGCGCCTTGCGTGACTTCGCCGCACGGCATCGCCGGTTCGGCTCATGAGCTTATTCTCACGACCATGAGCGGTAGCAGCACCGACGTGGTCCGCGAGTATCTGGTGCTCGGCCTGCGGTTCGACCGCCTGGTCGAGGGCTTCGTCGACGCCTACACCGGTGATCAAGCGTTGCGCCGCCAGGTCGACAATGAGCCGCGGCCGGATCCGGCGATGCTGGCCCGCCACGCCGGCAAGCTGCGGGCCGAACTGTCCGCGGCGGGTCTGTTCGAGCCACGGGCCCGTTTCCTGGACGTCCACCTCGCCGCATTGGAATGCAGTGGGCGCGTGCTGGCCGGCCAACACGTCGGGTTTGTTGCCGAGGTGCAGGCATACTTCGACGTCCACATCGAGCCTGGTGATCCCGACGTCTACCGCCAGGCGCATGCTGAGATCGACCTGCTACTGCCTGGTGCGGACCCCTTGGCGCAGCGGTTGGCCGCGCACCGGGCTCGGGACGGGATCCCCCCGGAGCGGCTGGAACCCGCCGTGCATGCCCTATCCAGCGCGCTGCGGGACCGGGTGCGCGGCAGTGTCGGGCTACCCGCTGAGGAGACCGTGCAGTACGAGGTGGTCACCGACAAGCCGTGGAGCGGATTCAACTACTACCTCGGTGGCTTTCACTCGCGAGTGGCGATCAACGCGGATCTCGGGCACCGGATGGCCAACCTGCCGCACCTGGTCGCCCACGAGTCCTACCCCGGCCACCACACCGAGCATTGCCGAAAGGAGGCCGGCCTGGTGCGGACGCAGCGCCAAGCCGAGCAGACGATCTTTCTGGTGAACACCCCGCAGTGCCTGATGGCGGAGGGGATGGCAGACCTCGGCCTGAGTGCCGCAGTCGGTCCGGGATGGGGGCCGTGGGCCTCGGAGATCCTCGGCGACCTGGGACTGCGGATGGACGGTGAGCTCGCCGAGCGTCTTGAGACGGCCGCGGTGGGCCTGCTCGGGGTCCGCCAGGACGCCGCGCTCATGCTGCACGATCGAGGCGCCGATCCGGCGGACGTCCTCGCCTACCTGCAGCGATGGCTGCTGATCACCGAACCGCGGGCCAGCCAGATGCTGCGGTTTCTGTCCGACCCGCTCTGGCGTGCCTACACCACCACCTACGTGGAGGGCTACCGGTTGCTGCGCACCTGGCTGGAGGCCCGCCCGCCGGTGCAGCCGCTGAACCAGCGCTACCTGCGGCTGCTCGACGAGCCGTTGGTCCCGTCGATGGTGCGTGCCGAACTGGCGGGATGAGACGGCCGGTCACGGAGCCGACATGGTCGATTCACCTGCCTGGATGCCTGCCCACGACGGCCGCGCACGGGTAGCGTGCGGAAGTGGCGGGACGTGCCGGAGGCGTCACGCCACGGGAGGCCCTGATCGTGGCTGCTGTCGATTGGGCGGATAAACCGCCCACGGCGAGCACGGGAGGGTCGGCACCCGGCCCTCGTGGTCGGTCCCACTGACCCGATGGGGTCACGGTGGCCCCATCCGGGGCGCTGTGGGAGCGATCAACCAGAGGCCGGCCGGCCCACCGAGTAGCGGGCGCGGGTGCCGCGCACGTCAGGGAGCTGCCGTGAATGCCTCTCGCTCGCCCCACTCCACCGCCCCGGGGATTCGCACCTACGTGCTGGACACGTCGGTCCTGCTGTCCGATCCTTGGGCGTTCATCCGGTTCGATGAGCATGAGGTGGTGCTTCCCCTTGTGGTCATCGGGGAACTGGAGGGCAAGCGGCACCACGCGGAACTTGGCTGGTTCGCTCGAGAAGCACTGCGCCTGCTGGACGATCTGCGGGTGGCCCACGGCCGGCTCGACGTCCCGGTCCCGATCGGTGAGCTCGGCGGCACCCTGCGAGTCGAACTGAACCACGCCGACCCGGAGGTGCTGCCCGCCGGGTTCCGTACCGAGACCAACGACTCCCGGATCCTGGCCTGCGCGCTGAATCTGGTTGCCGACGGTCGGGACGTCACGCTGGTCACCAAGGACATGCCACTGCGGGTGAGGTCTGGCGCGGTCGGGTTGCCTGCCGACGAGTACCGCGCGCTGGACGTGGTGCCGTCAGGCTGGACCGGGATGAGCGATGTCGAGGTCGGGCCTTCGGTGCTCGACGAGCTCTACAAGGCGGGGATCGCCGATCTCACCGAGCACCCTGAGATCGCTGATCTGCCATGCCACACCGGTTTGCGGCTCCTTGCGGGGACCGCGACGGCGCTGGGCCGCATCACCGCGGACAAGCGCGCCCGGCTGGTCCGCGGGGACCGCGAGGCGTTCGGGCTGCGCGGCCGCTCGGCTGAGCAGCGGATCGCGCTGGATCTGCTGCTCGACCCCGGTGTGGGCATCGTGTCACTCGGTGGCCGGGCCGGGACCGGCAAGTCGGCGCTGGCGCTGTGCGCCGGCCTGGAGGCCGTGCTGGAACGCGGCGCGCACCGTCGGGTCGTCGTCTTCCGCCCGCTCTACGCCGTCGGCGGTCAGGAGCTGGGCTACCTGCCGGGCAGTGAGAACGAGAAGATGCAGCCCTGGGCGCAGGCGGTGTTCGACACCCTCGGAGCGGTCGCCTCGCAGGAGATCATCGACGAGGTGATCGACCGCGGCATGCTCGAGGTGATGCCGTTGACCCACATCCGCGGCCGGTCCCTGCACGACAGCTTCGTGATCGTCGACGAGGCCCAATCCCTGGAGCGCAACGTGCTGCTCACGGTGCTGTCCCGGCTGGGCACCGGGTCACGGGTAGTGCTCACCCACGACGTCGCCCAGCGAGACAACCTGCGGGTGGGCCGCCATGACGGGGTCGCCGCGGTGATCGAGAAACTGAAGGGGCACCCGCTGTTCGCCCACGTCACCCTCACCCGGTCGGAGCGCTCACCGATCGCAGCCCTGGTCACCGAGATGCTGGAGGATTACGCGCACTGACACGTCGGCAGCTCTTCAAGGACTACCAACCCGCATGCGGGCTGCCGTGAACAGCTGCCAACCTCATGCCTGCGCCGGCTCCGGACGACGCCCGAGCCCCGCTCCGAAGAGGTTCCCCGAACTGGTCGAGGGCGTCGAGTACCTGCTGGAAACAGCGCGTCGCCTTCTCGTAGCACCTTTGCAGCCGGTGGACGGTGCCAAGCCTGCGCGCCATCGAGGCCTCGCTGCGGCGATCAGCCAGCTCGCGCAGGTGGGTCAGGGCGTTTTCCAGGCGGGGTAACGCCTCGTCGACGTGGCCAGCCCTCATCCGCCCGGTGGGCCCGATCTGCCGGTTGGGCACAGTCTGATCATGATGGTTGCTGGCGGCGCCGCACGCCGTGAGGGTCTGCTCGAAACCTTCCAGCGCCTCGTCGAGGCGGTGCTGGAGCCGGGGCAGCTCGCCCAGAGCGTCCAGAACCACCCCTTCCCGCCCGCCGCTGACCGCTCGCCGGGCGCCCGCGAGCATGAGCTCGCAGACGTGCCGCCAGTCGTCGTAGTACCCACCAACGAGGAAGAACCTGGCGAGGCGCACGCCCAGCGCCCAACCGAGCTGGTCCGATTCGACCGAGTAAGCCTGGTCGACGGCGCCGACCAGGGCCGCCCTTTCGGCCTTGAACCAGCCGGAGGGGTCGGTGAGCACAGAGCTGACGACCGACTCGTCCGGTCGCCAGCAGGTCCCAGGTTCGAAGGTCACGGCGAAGGCGGAACTGGCCATGCACCGTCCGGCCTCCTCGGCCAGGGTCAGCCAACCCCCGAACGCCCGGTCCAACGCCGCGAGCCGGTCAGCTTCCGGCTCTTCCGCGGCGACCAATTCCCGGGCGTAGGCGCGCAGCAGGTCATGGAAGCGGTAACGCAGCGCTCCGGTGGCATCTCGCCCGGCCACGTCGAGCAGCTGCATGTCGACCAGGGTGTCAACCAGCTCCTCGGCCGTGGTCTGCGGGATGTCGAGCAGAGCTGCGGTGACCCAGGGCGCGAAGTCGCGGATCTCGAGCAGTGCGAGTCTCCGGAAGGCGCGCCGGGCCGTCGCGTCCAAGCTGTCGTAGCTCAGCGCGAGGCTGGCCCGCACTTCCAGATCTCCGAGCCGCAACTTGTCAAGCCGGTGGTGTTCGTCGGCCAGGTCAGCCTCGAGGCGGTTCAACCGCCAGTGTGGCCGGGCACCCAGCCGCGCTCCCGCGATCCGGACGGCCAATGGCAGGAACCCGCAGAGCCGGACGATCTCCCTGGCCGCCCCCGGTTCCGCCGCCACCCGCAGCGGCCCAGCAACCCGGGCCAGCAGCTCGACGGCCTGGTCGGGCTCGAGGATGTCCAGGTCGACCAGCCGGTTGCCGTTCAGGCCGGCCATCCGGGCCCGGCTGGTGATCAGCACCGTGCAACCGGGGGTGCCTGGCAGCAGCGGCCGCAGCTGAGCCTCGCACGCCGCGTTGTCCAGCACGATGAGCAGTCGCCGGTCAGCCAGCCGGCTGCGATACAAGGCGGCGCGTTCCTCGACGTCGTCAGGGATCGCGCTGCGGTCCACCCCGAGCGAACGCAGGAAACGGGCCAGCACGTCCGCCGGTGCCAGCGGGCGTCCCTGCGCACCAAGGAGGTTCACGAACAGCTGGCCGTCGGGGTAGTGGACCCGTAGCCGGTGCGCGGCGTGCACTGCGAGGGTCGTCTTTCCCACCCCGGCCTTGCCGGTGATCGCGACGAGCGGCGCTCCGCACCGATCCGCGGCGGCTGCCAGGTGCTGGATCGTGGCGAGCTGGGCCTTTCGCCCGGTGAAGTCGGTGATGTCGGCAGGCAGCTGCGCCGGGGTGATCGCGGGCGTCGTCGGAGTCTCCAGCACCGAGTCGCCGGTCAGGATCGCGTGCTCCAGACGTTGCAGCTCGTTACCGGGCTCCAGCCCGAGCTGGTCGACCAGCGTGCCCCGGGTGCGGTGATAGACCTCCAGCGCCTCGGCTTGCCGGCCGGCCTGATACAGCGCGGTCATCAGCAGCCCCTGCAGCCGTTCCCGCATCGGGTGGCGCGCAGCCAGCTGGACGAGTTCCGGAATGATCGCATTGGCGTGGCCGCAGGCCAGCTCGGCGGCGTAGAGCTGGGCAAGGCCGGCCAGCCGACGCTCGACCAGCCGGTCGGCTTCGGCACGCAGCAGCGCCAGGTCGGTGACGTCGCTGAAGGGTTCTCCACGCCAGAGCCCGAGCGCGGTGCGTAGCGTTGCCACCGCCCGCGCCGGCTCCTGCGCGTCGGTACCCTCGACGAGCGTGGCCTCGAATCGCTCGGCGTCAAGCTCACCAGGGTGCACTTGCAGCGTGTAACCGCCGTGCTCGAAGCGGATCCGCCCTGGATCTCCCAGGATGCAGCGCAACCGATGCACGTGTAGCTGGAGCTTCTTGGCGGCGCGCGGGTCTCGCTGTCCGGCCCAGAGCGCATCCACCAGAACGTCCACCGGCACCGGCGTGTTCGCCCGCGTGAGCAACACCCCGAGTAGCGTGCGATGCATCGGTGCGGACAACCGGGCCGGCTGCCCTCCGTGTCGCACCCGCAGCGGGCCGAGAACCTCGAAGTCCATCTCCACCCCCCGACGCCGGCCTGGCACCGAGTGTAGCCACATGGTGCCAGGTGGTAACCAGGCTTTCCCTCGATCGGTGGGCGGGCTCGACTCACTGACCACACCCGTCCCGTCCGGTCACGCGGTGCACGCGGGGGACAACCGTCAGTGGACGGCAGCAAGCGAGAGGAAAGCGGGAGGCAAGCGGTGCAACCTACCGTGGTCGCTACATCGCTAGCTCTCAATCCCGGGGAGATGGTCGAGCGGGGGCCCTGGGATTCCACGAGATGAGAGAGGGGCTTTTCTAGATGTCTTGGACCTCCGCACGCGTGGCCGGTTCGGTGCTCGCAGCGGCCACGGCCACACTCGCCATGGCAATCCCGGCAAGCGCAGACGCGCCCACACCACGCCAAAAGAACCCCGGGGTGGGAGCCTCCAATACCGTATCCTGTGGCCTGAGCTATCCGGACAAGGACAATCATGGCTGGGCGAACTTCCCAGCCAATACTGTTACCTTGCGCAGCGGTCCCAGTAATAGCTGCATCCAGACGGGTCAAGGGCTCCACGACCAGCGCGCCGACTACCTGTGCTACACCCCCGGAGACGGTGGCACATGGACTTTCGTGCGCAACGTATCCACGGGAAACCAGGGCTGGGTCCGGGACGACCAGCTGCCCCACTACGGCAGTGACATCCCGTGCGAAGACAATCCGCCACCAGCGAATGTCCAAGGATGACACGGCTCGGGACGAGGGGCCGCCGCGCGCCTTAGCGGTGCGCGGGCGGCCCTTTCGAGCGACCGCTCCTTTCCCGCGTTCTGGATGCAGACTGCGGCAAACGGGGCCCGAATTACTGCAGTCTGCATCCAGAACGCGGGAAAAGGGGGTCGTTAGAGCTTGGGGCCGCGGGCGCGCAGGTCGTCGACGGTGGCCATCGCCTGGGTGAGCTCACCCAGCCAGTCCTGGGCATGCTCACCGACCAGGCGCACCGCCCAGGCCAGCGCCTCGGACCGGGACCGTGCCACCCCAGCGTTGACCAGGGTGTCGAGCACCAGACGCTCGGGCTGCCGCAACCGGGTCATCACCGGTACCGACAGGGTGGTGAACATCTCCTCGGTACTACCCAGGCGGGCACCCCAGGCCACCTTGCGCTGGTATCGGTGCTCGGCCTGCCGGGCGATCTCGATCCGCTCATCGCGGGTAACCTCCCGGAACCGGCTGATCCGGCCCGCCTCGGCCGCGGCCCGCTCGGCGTCGTCGGTGAACTCCTCCCCCATCGCGGGCAGATCACCCACCACGACGATCTCCTCGCGATCCACGGTGACCTCGACGTCACCGACGAACCAGCTGTCCGGTAACCGCCCGGCGAACCACGCCTTCGCGTCGCCAGCTGGTGGCAGGTCCGCCTGCTGCCAGCCGCCACGCCCGTGCCACCGGCCACCGGAGCGCACCCCGTGCGGCCGTCCGCGTCCCACCATCTCGGCGTCCTCTCGCTTGCCCTGCTTCATGCATTAATTACAGCATTACCGTTGTTGCAGAGTCGAGAGACTCACGTACGCTCACCGCGAACGGCGGTTGACGGGCAACGGCGCAAGCGCGGACAGCAGCGGGTACCAGCCGAAGCCGTGGGCCGTGCTGATCCGCGGCCAGAGGCCGTGGTCGCTGCCGGTATGGGTGCCCTGACGTTGGCCGTCTTCGCCCTCAGCTAGACCGACGTTGCAGCTATCCGTGGCGCAGCTGAGCGTGCAAATCCTCGGCGGAGGTCACCGGCCGGTCGCAGACGAAGCCGCGGCACACATAGGCCGCCGGGAGGCCGGCCACCAGGCCCCGCCCGGTGAGCATCGGGGCATCCGCGCCCGGCTCTCCTGCCAGCACCACTGCTCCGCCGGGCGCAGACCGTCGGGCCTGGGCCTCCAGCGCGACGCGGGCCGCATCTGCGGCGGGGCCGATCACGGCGATCTGCACCGGCCCGTGCGCCAGCGCCTCGGCGGTGGTCAGCCAGTGACCGGCTGCCTGCGGCGCTCTGGCCGGCACCAATCCGGCCCGCGCCACCGCGGCCTCGGCCGCCTCGCGGTAGGACTCCGAGCCGGTCAGCGCCGAGGCGGTGACCAGTGCGGCGGCCAGCGCGGATGCACCCGCTGGGGTCGCGTTGTCGGTGGGGTTGGCGGGACGGCGGAACAGCGGCTCGGCGTCGGCTGCGGTATCGAACCAGGCCCCGGCGTGGTCCGGGTCGACGAAGTGTTTCTGGGCCTGTTCCAGCACCGGTATCGCAGCTTGCAGCCAACGATCCTCACCAGTGACCTGGTGCAGCGCGAGCAATCCTTCGACCAGCCAGGCATGGTCGGCCAGCACTCCAGCAGCCGCGCCTGGCACACCGTCGCGGGAGCTGCGCCGCAGCCGGCCATCGACGAGATGTGTGCCCAGCATCAGGTCCGCCGCGGTCGCCGCCGCCGCGATCCACTCGGGACGGTCCAGGACGCCGCCCGCCTCGGCCAACGTGGTGATCGCCATCCCGTTCCACTCGGTGACCACCTTGTCGTCCCGGTCGGGCTGCGGGCGGGCGGCCCGGGCAGCGAGCAACGCGACACGCACCCGCTCCCAACGGTCGGGGTCATCGGGCTCGGCGGGCAGCTGCAGCACCGAGGTGCCATGCTCGAACGTCCCTGCCGGGCTCACCGCGAGCAGCTCCGCCGCCCACTGGCCGTCATCAGGCCCGAGCACCTCGGTGAGCTGCGGCGGCGTCCACACGTACGTGGCACCCTCGTGGCCCGCGGTGTCGGCGTCCAGCGACGCCGCGAAGCCGCCTTGCGCAGTGCCCAGGCCGTCGAGCAAGAACGCCGCGGTCTGCTCGGCCACCCGCCGGGCGGTCGCCGATCCGGTCAGCCGGGCCAGGTGGGTGTAGCCGCGTAGCAGCAGCGCGTTGTCATAGAGCATCTTCTCGAAATGCGGCACCAGCCAGGCTGCGTCCACGCAGTACCGCGCGAACCCACCGGCAAGCTGGTCGTACATCCCGCCGCGGGCCATCGCCTCACACGTGCCCTGGGCCATGGACAGCGCCGACGCCGAGCCGGTCCGCTCGTGGTGCCGGAGCAAGAACTCCAGCAGCATCGACGGCGGGAACTTCGGAGCGCCACCGAATCCGGCGTGCTGGTGATCGAAGTCCCCCGCTAGCTTGTCGACCGCGGCAGCGAGCACCTGGTCATCCACTGCGGACTCGGCCAACGGCGTGGCCCGTTCACTGAGTTGCCCGACGACGCGCTTGGCTGCCTCTCGGACCTGGTCGCCACGGTTGATCCAGGCCTGGCTCACGGCGACGAGCATCTGGGGGAAGCCGGGCAAGCCGTGCCGGGGCGCTGGCGGGTAATAGGTGCCACAGTGGAACGGCTCGCCGGTGGGTGTGAGGAAGCAGGTCATCGGCCACCCACCGTGGCCGGTCATCGCAACGGTCGCCTCCATGTAGATGGAGTCGACGTCGGGCCGTTCCTCCCGGTCCACCTTGACATTGACGAAGTTGGCGTTCATCACCCGAGCGATATCGGCGTCCTCGAAGGACTCGTGCGCCATCACATGGCACCAGTGGCAGGCGGCGTAGCCGATGGACAGCAGCACGGGCACGTCACGCTGCGCCGCCTCCGCGAACGCCTCGTTGGACCACGGCCACCAGTCGACCGGGTTGGTGGCGTGCTGCAGCAGATATGGGCTGGTGGACTTCGCAAGCCGGTTCGCCATGTCGGTCATCCTTGCGTGCTACGCCGTCACGCGCAGCACCTCGTGAGTGGCATTCAGTGCCGGAACACGGTTACTCACTCACGAGGCGGCTCGCCGCCATCCTTGTCGAAGGACTTCGGGACCCGGCGCAGGTGTTTGTTCATCGAGCGCACCAGCAGCGCGACGGCCAGGAAGAACAGCAGCAGCACCACCAGACCGACCGGCGCTGCCTTGCCGAAGTCCTCGCCCTGCCCACCGGGATCCGGCGCCGGGGAGGGGGGTTGGACCAGCGCGAACCCGGTCACGGCCGGAAAACCGGTAGGCAGTAGCAGGGTCACGCGTGCACCCGCTCCCGGACCCCGGAGAACAGGTCGTCCTCAGGCACCGTGGTGTCGACCACCGAGCGGGCCAGCTCGTACTCCTCGGTCGGCCACAGCTCCCGTTGCACGGTGTGCGGCACCGCGAACCACCGGCTGGCCGGGTCGATCTGGGTGGCATGCGCCCGCAGCGCGTCGTCACGCACTCCGAAGTACTCGCCACAATCCACCTGGGTGGTGACTCGCTCCATGACGTCAGGTACCGACAGGTCCCATTTTGCCAGCCACTCGCCGAACGGTGACTCCGCACCGGCGGCGAGCAGGGCGTCGTGCAGCAGTTGCATCCGCTTGCGAGAGAAACCGTGCGAGTAGTAGAGCTTCAGCGGCTGCCACGGCTGCCCTGCGTCGGGAAAGCGATCGGGATCACCTGCCGCGTCGAACGCCGCAACCGACACCTCGTGGCAACGGATGTGGTCAGGGTGCGGGTAGCCGCCGTTCTCGTCGTAGGTCACCACCACGTGCGGTCGAAACTCGCGGATCACCCGGACCAGATCCTGGGTGGGACCCTCGAGGGGCACCACCGCGAAGCATCCCGGCGGCAGCGGCGGCTTCGGGTCCCCCTCCGGCAAGCCGGAGTCGACATAACCAAGCCAGCGGTGTTGCACGCCCAGGATCTGCGCGGCGCGGGCCATTTCCTGCCGGCGGACCTTGGCCATCTCCTCGGGGTGCTCGGCCAGGTCGGCCGGCGTGAACGACGGGTTCAGGATGCTGCCTCGCTCCCCGCCGGTGCAGGTGACGACCATCACGTCGTGACTTTCTGCAACGTACCGGGCCATCGTTGCGGCACCCTTGCTGGACTCGTCGTCGGGGTGCGCGTGCACCGCCATCATTCGCAGCTGCTCCGCCATGGACGCCTGCTCATCCTTCCTCCACCGCCCCGCCGGGCGTGCTACCCAGGCGGTGGGAATACTGCCGGTCGATCACCGGATACGACGTGTCGATCCTCATTGATCCCCTGTCGTACCCCGTGTTGAAGCATTGTCCCCAGAGGGCCGACAGATCCGTTCAGGAGGTGGAACACCGTGACCGCCGGCCAGCTTCCCGAGGGTCGATATGGACCGCGGGGGGTCGGGCGGCGCCGCCGTTGGGCCGTGCCGGTAGGGCTGCTACTCGCGGTGCTCGCCGGCCTGGTGGTCGCGGTGATCGGCTACCGCAACCTCGGTAGCGCGCCGGTGCAGGGCGAGACGCTGGGCTTCACCCTGCGCAACAGCACTCCAGGCATGTACCCACAGAATTATGGAGTGGAACTGCGTCTGAACGTTATCCGGGACGACTCCTCGCGACCCGCCGTGTGCATCGTCCGGGCCCGCTCTCGGGACGGAGAGGAAACTGGGCGCAAGGAGATTTACGTACCCCCCGCCGCCGGCCCGATCGTCCTCACCACCGTGGTGCGTGCCTCCCGGCCAGCGGTCACCGCCGACGTCTTCGGATGCTCCCTTGCAGTGCCTTCCTACCTAGTGCCGGTCCCTGGTCACTGATCCCTCAGGGCCTTGCTGAGCAGGCACGATCCAGACTCCGTCACCCGTAAGGCTGAGGCCGGGAAGCACACATCGTGTTACCGTGGAGGGTACGCACGGCCCCGGGGCAGGGCCGTGTTTTTCCGTTCCGGCTACTGGCCTGCCACGCCAGCAGCTTGGAGCACTCCGCCCCCGCAACCGCGGACGTCGGATCAGACGAGGAGTGATGACCGTGAGCGACACCGTAACCTGGCTGACCCAGGAAGCCCACGACCGGCTCAAGCATGAGCTCGATGAGCTGATCGCCAATCGCCCGATCATCGCCGCGAAGATCAACGATGCCCGGGAGGAGGGCGATCTCAAGGAGAACGGTGGGTACCACGCCGCCCGCGAAGAGCAGGGCCAGCTCGAAGCGCGGATCCGCCAGCTGCAGGAGTTGCTGCGGGTCGCCAAAGTCGGCGCGGCCACGGCCGAGTCCGGTGTCGCTGCGCCCGGAATGATCGTCACGGTTCGGTTCGAGAATGACAAGGAGACCGAGACCTTCCTGCTCGGCTCGCTCGAAGAAGGCGCACACGGCGACCTGGAGGTCTACTCGCCGAACTCACCGCTGGGCAAGGCGATCATCGGCGCGCATGAGGGCGAGGACCGCCACTACGAGCTGCCCAATGGCGGTTTGATGACCGTCGCCGTCGTCAAGGCCGAGCCCTTCCGGAGCTGAGTCTCCTCCGGGGGAGGTCACCCAGCACCCCGAGTTTCGGTCCACCCCCTACCCTGACGCCCTGCGGTGCTCACTGCCGCGTATCACCGCAGGGCGTCCTTGAGAACCCTCTACGTGCGACCGAGAGTAGCGGTTCACTCACTCTATTGGGTGATAGCTTCACCGCTTGTTCACCCTATTTTGGGCGTTATGAGCCATTTGAGTACGCATTATTGCGCAAATGGAGAGCTCATCGTCCCGCCTGGACCACTCGAACGGCGTAACCCGCTGTAGGCTTCCCCGGTTCGCGCCGGGCCTGCACCGCGATTCGTGGGCGGTGGAGACCAGCTGGTCGATGGCAGACTCGATCGGTGCCCCGCGGCGCCCAGCGCGCCATCGTGCCGACCCCGTCGGTACGGGCCGGCGTCGAGTGACGGTGATCGCGGCGGTGATCACAATCGGATCTGGGCCCTTCGCGGTCGCCCTGACGCTGCCCAGCCTCTACGACCGATCGACCCCGCTGGACGAGCGAGCAGACGCAACGCTCAAGTCGACTCAGGAATACCTGGACAAGCGTGACATCGAACCCAGCCCGGTCGAACCCAGCCCGGTCGAGCCCAGCCCGGTCGAGGCGAATGCGGTCAAGCCCAGCCCGGTCGAGGCCACTGAGGCGAGAACCGTCGAGCCGCCTGTGGTGCCGAACCGGACCGCCGACGGCCCCGCCGCAGACCCCTCCCCCAACACCGTGGTCGCCGACATCCCCGCCAACTACCTCAGCCTTTATCGCGACGCCGCCGCGACATGCCCGGGCCTGCGCTGGTCCGTGCTCGCGGCGATCGGAAAGATCGAATCGAACCACGGCCGATCCACTCTGCCCGGCGTGCAGAAGGGAGCCAATCCGCACGGAGCCAAAGGCCCGATGCAGTTCCTGCAACGCACGTTCGACGGCGTGACCGCCCGGCATCCGGTCCCACCCGGTGGAGCGACCCCGCCGTCGCCACACAATCCGCACGACGCCGTCCACACTGCCGCCGCCTACCTCTGCGACAACGGCGCCCGCGGCAACCGAGACCTCAACGGCGCGATCTTCGCCTACAACCACAATCACGCCTACGTCAACAAGGTCCTGGACACCGCCCGCGCGTATCACCGCACCAAGCCGAGCTCTGCAGCACCCGCCAGACCTTCACCGAGCCCTTCACCGAGCCCTTCGGCACCGGCCAGCCCTCCCCCCGCAGCGCCACGCGTTGATGACCGCAATGGGTCCGCCGCGCAAGCCGCGGTGGCCTTCGCTCGCGCCCAGATCGGGAAACCCTACGTGTGGGGTGGCAACGGCAACCCTGGCTACGACTGCTCAGGGCTGACCACGGCCGCCTACGCCTCCGCCGGAATCAAGCTGCCGCGCACCGCTCACACCCAGTACAAACACGGACCACGACTGCCGGCCGGTGCTGAGCTGCAGCCCGGGGATCTGCTGTTCTTCGGCACTCCACGCAAGATTTACCACGTCGGTATTTTCCTCGGCGGCACCAGCATGATCAACGCGCCCACCTTCGGGCAGAAAGTCAAGATTCAGGACTACCGCCGTCTCAGCGACTACGCGGGAGCCTCGCGGCCGGCTCAGTGAGCCGACGGCATCTCGGCAGGCGGGCGAGTCAGCGCGTCACCTGGTAGCCGACAGCCTCCAGGTCGGCGAGGAGCTCCTCTTGGTGTTGCGGCCCCTGGGTCTCCAGGCTCAGCGCGACCACCACCTCGCCGATCGCGAGGCGACCGGCGATCCGGGAATGCGCGACGTCCACCACGTTGGCGCCCGACTCACCCACCCTCCCCAGCAACGCGGCGAGCTCCCCCGGCCGATCGGGCACGGTCACCCGCAGGGTCAGGAACCGACCGCCCGCGCCCAGGCCGTGCCGGATGAGGTGCATCAGCAGCAGCGGGTCGACGTTGCCCCCGGACAGCACTGCGCAGACCGGGCCCGGGAACCGCACGGATGGTTGCAGCAGCGCTGCAACGGCCGCAGCACCGGCCGGCTCGACGACCATCTTGGCGCGCTCCAGGCACAGCAGCAGGGCCTGGGACAACGCCTCCTCCCCTACCGTCAGCACCTCGTCGACCAGAGCGGACACATGCGCGAAGGTCACCGGCCCCAGTTCGGTGACGGCGATGCCGTCAGCCATGGTGTGCCGGTGTCGCAGCCGGACCGGCGCGCCGGCGGCCAGCGACACCGGCCAGACAGCGGCACCCTCGGCCTGCACACCGATCACTCTCACCTCGGGTTTGACGCCCTTCACGGCGGCCGCGATCCCGCCGACCAGCCCGCCGCCACCGGTGGGGACCAGGACGGTCCCGACGTCAGGCAGCTGTTCGAGCACCTCGAGCCCCACCGTGCCCTGACCAGCGAGCACGTCAGGGTGGTCGAAGGGATGGATGAAAACCGCTTCGGTGTCCGCGGCGAACTCGCGCGCCGCGGCCATCGACTCCTCCACGCCGTCGCCGACCAGGTGCACCCGTGCGCCGTAACCCCGGGTCGCTGCGAGCTTGGGCAGCGCCGCAGTCACCGGCATGTAAACCGTCGCCGTCGTCCCCAACATGGCGGCTGCCAGCGCCACGCCCTGGCCGTGGTTGCCCGCGCTCGCCGCCACCACGCCGCGGGCCCGCTGGGCTGTGGACAGGGCCTGGATCCGGACGTAGGCTCCTCGGATCTTGAACGAACCGGTGCGCTGCAGGTTCTCACATTTGAGATGGACGCCGACCCCGCAGCGCTGCTCAAGCACTCGGGAGTGCTTCAGCGGTGTGCGCCGGACGACCCCGTGCAGCGTCTCACGGGCGGCTCTGATCTTCTCGACACCGATCAGCTCCATGGTCGGCGATCCTGCCAGTCCGACCGTTCGATCGCCGACCCGTATGACACAGTTCAACGAGGCTGGCATTGCGCGGGGTAAGGTCACAGATAGGTCTCGGTGAGTCTCGGGAGGTGGAATGGATCTCAGTGGCCGCTGGATGCCGGTCGGGGTCACGGCTGGTGTAGCCGCGTTGCTGGCGTGCGCCGCTGTCATCACGGCTAACCAAGCGGGTTGCGCTGAGCCGGGCAGGTACGTGTCCGCGCCCGGTGGCGTGCAGCTTGTGGGCGGGTGCCTCAACAGCGCCGACCTTCCGGTGGCGCCGCCGCCCGTTCAGCAGCCCGCGACGCCGGTGACCCCGCTGGGTGATGAGACGCTGGGTGACTAGCACCCTGGGCCACGAGGACCGTCTGGCCTCGCTAACCCAGTGCGGTCAGGAGGTCCTCGATGAGGTCTTCGATGTCCTCGATGCCGACCGACAGCCGGATCAGCTCGGCGGGGACCTCCAGTTGTGATCCCGCGGTGGAGGCGTGCGTCATCCGTCCCGGGTGCTCGATGAGGGACTCCACTCCGCCCAGCGACTCGGCCAGCGTGAACACCCGGGTCCGGGCGCACACTGCCAGCGCCGCTTGAGTACCACCGCGGACGGTGAACGAGACCATCCCGCCAAACCGGCGCATCTGCTTGGCAGCAACCTCATGACCGGGATGGGTGTCCAACCCGGGATAGTGAACGCTGGTGACCTCCGGGTGGGCCTGCAGCGCTGCGACGACCCGCTCGGCGTTGTCGCAGTGCCGCTCCATGCGTACCGCCAGGGTCTTGATCCCGCGCAGGGTCAGCCAGGCGTCGAACGGCCCGGGCACCGCGCCGGCGCCGTTCTGCAGGAAGGCCACCTGCTCGTCAAGTTCAGCGTCGTCGGTGACCAGTGCGCCGCCGATGACGTCGGAGTGCCCGCCGAGATACTTGGTGGTCGAGTGCAGCACCACGTCGGCGCCGAGCCCGAGGGGAGTCTGCAGGTAGGGCGAGGCGAAGGTGTTGTCCACCACCAGGCGGCCACCGGCCTCGTGCGCGACGGCGGCCAGGGCCACGATGTCGGCGATGGACAGCAGCGGGTTGGTCGGCGTCTCGCACCACACCAACCGGGTAGTCGGGCGTACCGCGGCGCGCACGGCGTCCACATCGGACAGCCCGACGGCGGTGTGCTCGATCCCCCAGTGCCGGAACACCTTGTCGATCAGGCGAAACGTGCCGCCGTAGGCGTCATCGGGGATGACGACGTGGTCCCCGGGCCGGCAAGTCGCACGCAGCAGCGCATCGGTTGCGGCCATCCCGGACGCGAAGGCTCGCCCGTACCGACCGCCCTCCACAGCGGCCAGACAGGTCTCCAGCGCGGTGCGAGTGGGGTTACCGGTGCGGGCGTACTCGTACCCGCTCCGCAATCCCCCTACGCCGTCCTGAGCGAAGGTCGACGTGGCGTGGATGGGCACGATCACCGACCCGGTATGTGGATCCGGGTCCTGACCGGCATGGATGGCACGGGTGGAGAAGCCTGTCACTTCACCAGCCTACGGGGGCTGTTGCCACTCCGATCTTCGGTGGCGCCCTCGACCCGGATCACCACGGTGCCGACGATCTTATCTGCGAAAGTCTGGCGCTTGTCGTCCCACAGCGGCCACAAAAAACCGACGAAGAACTCCAGACTGTGGCAGAACTGGCGCAACAGTGTCATGCCGAATCCGACCGGCTGGCCGGTCTCGATCTTCACCAGCTTCGTCCTCGCCACCCGGCGACCGACGCTTTGCCCCGTGGTCCCCTGCAGATAACCGGAGTTCCAGAGCCCGAAGGCAGCCAGCCCGAGACAACCCACGGCAGCGAGCACCGAACGCAACACCACATTGCCGGTAGCGACCCCGATGGAGAGCAGGATGTTCAAGACGATCACCGGAGTCACGTAGTCGATCAAGAAGCTGATCGCCCTGGCCCCGTAGTCCGCCAGCGGCCCCGGCACCTGCCCGGTTGCGGGCACATCGATGTCGGGCGGCCCGGTGGGCGCCACGCCGTCTCGCTGCTGCTGCGCCGTGTCCTCGAATCCTGTGTCCTCGAACCCTGTGTCCTCGAACCCTGGGGGCGCGAGCGCTGGGGCTTCGAGCGCCGGTTGAGCACCGCTGCGCGGCGAGCCGGGATCGGCCTGGTGGTAAGCCTGCTGCCGAACGAACGGCGGTGGTCGCCCGAACTGCGGTGGTGGCGCGAACCGTGAAGATCGCCCGAACTGCGGTGGCGGGGCGAGCTGCGGCGACGGGCCGGTGGGTCGTCCCCGGCCTTGACCAGAGCATCGGCCGAGGGGTTGCTCCGGGGAATCTGCGGGGTTCAGCGCGGCGACCGGCTCCGTTTCGGCTAGCACCGGGATCGGACCGGAAGGGTGGGGCTCCATTCCGGTCGGCACGGATTCCCGTTCCGTGTCGGTTAGCTCCATTTGCCCGTTTATCTCGGGCCGCACGTGCTCTTCTGCGCGGGGATCCTGATACCGCGGCTGGGGAGTGATCATCGAGTTAGAACCCCCTCGATAGGTGCCCGGGCGCATTCGTGCGCGATCACGCTAGCGGATCCGCCCCGCCCGCCCTCAGCCCCCGGCCAGGAACCCGAGAACGTCCTGGCGGGTGACCACCCCGGCCGGTTTGCCGTCAATAAGGACCATTGCGCCGTCGGCGTCGGCCAATGCCCGCATCAACGATCCGATCGGTTCGCCCCCGCCGATCGTCGGCAGCGGCGCAGTCATGTGACCCTCGATCCGGTCGGCGAGTTGTGCGTCACCCGCGAACAGGGCCTGCAGGAGGGTGCGCTCATTGACGGCACCGATCACCTCGGCCGCCATCACCGGTGGCTCGGCGGCGACAACGGGCAGCTGGGAGACCCCGAACTCGCGCAGGATCGTCACGGCGTCGGCGAGGGTCTCGTTCGGGTGGGTGTGCACCAGCTTCGGCAAGGCGCCATCCTTGCCGACCAGCACATCGGCGACGGTCGCCCCGGAGGAGTCCGGGGGCAGGAAGCCGTAGGAGGCCATCCACGCGTCGTTGAAGACCTTGCCCAGATAGCTCCGCCCGCCGTCGGGCAGCAACACCACGACCACTGAGTCGGGGTCTGCCAGGCCCGCGATCCGCAGCGCCCCGACGACGGCCATCCCGCAAGATCCCCCCAGCAGCAACCCCTCCTCCCGGGCCAGCCGCCGGGTCATGGTGAAGGAATCGGTGTCCGAAACCGGCACGATCTCGTCAGGGATCTCCCGGTCATAGGTGCGGGGCCAGAAGTCCTCCCCGACACCTTCGACCAGGTAGGGCCGGCCGGTGCCGCCCGAGTACACCGAACCCTCCGGATCGACCCCGACGACCCGCACCCGACCGTCGCTGACCTCCTTGAGGTAGCGCCCGGTCCCGGAGATCGTCCCGCCGGTCCCGATACCGGCTACGAAATGGGTGATCCGACCCTGGGTCTGGGCCCACAGTTCCGGACCGGTGCTGTGGTAGTGGCTAGCCGGGTTCTCCGGGTTGGAGTACTGGTCGGGCTTCCACGCCCCCTCGATCTCCTTGGCCAGCCGGTCGGACACCGAATAGTACGAGTCGGCGTGGTCAACAGCGACCGCGGTGGGGCACACCACGATCTCGGCACCGTAGGCCTTGAGCACGTCACGCTTGTCCTCGCCGACCTTGTCGGGGCAGACGAAAACACAGCGGTACCCCTTACGCTGGGCGACCAGTGCCAGCCCGACACCGGTGTTTCCCGACGTCGGCTCCACGATCGTGCCCCCCGGCCGCAGCTGTCCGGATCGCTCTGCGGCTTCGACCATCCGCAGCGCGATCCGATCCTTCACGCTGCCGCCCGGGTTGAGGTACTCCACCTTTGCCAGGACCAGCGGGGCCACATCCCGGGCGACGACGTTCAGCCGCACCAGCGGGGTATTGCCGACCAGATCGACGATGTGCTCGGCGTAGTGCACCGGGTCTCCTCGGGATCGGGCGGATCGCCGCCGCGCGGCGTTGTGCCCAGCTTCAGGGGTATATCAGAGTATGGGGGCAGCTCCGCGCAGCGCAGCGTCGAGGAGGTCGGGTGATGCGGCGGCTCTTGCTCACGACGGCCGTGCTGGTCAGCGCCGGCGGCGCGGTGGTCGGCGCCTTGTACGGGATGCTCAGCCAACAAGGGCAGCGGGCGCGTCGCGACATCATGATCCCGGGCTGGTTTCCCTTCCGGGCCGACGGGGTTTACCTCCCGGACGGGACCGGCCCGTACCCACGGTCGACGGCTGCCGGCGGCGTACTCCGGTTTGCGGTGCTCGGTGACTCCTCGGCTGCCGGCCTCGGCGTGGATCGGCCCGAGCAGCTGCCTGGCGTAGTGCTGGCCCGCGGTCTGGCTGCGCAGGCCGGCCGAGCAGTCCAGCTGGACACCCTGGCGATCTGCGGCTGCACCAGCCGTGGGCTGCGCCACCAGGTCAACGCTGCCCTGGTCGATCCCCCGCAGGCGGTCATGATCATGATCGGCGCCAACGACGTGGCCCGGCTCCTGCCGCCCTGGGAGTCGGCCAACCTGCTCGGCGAGGCGGTGTGGAGCTTGCGGGCCACGGGCACCACCGTGGTCGTCGGCACCTGTCCGGACCTCGGCACGGTCCGACCGATCCCGCAGCCATTGCGAGCTATCGCGCGCACGTCCAGCCTGGCGCTGGCCCGGCTACAGCGCGAGGCGGTACGCAGGGCAGGCGGGCTGCCGGTGTCGCTCGCCGACGTGCTCGCCCGAGAGCTCCTGATCCAGCCCGACGCCCTGTTCAGCCGGGACCGCTTCCACCCGTCGGCTGCCGGGTACCAGGCCGCCTGTTCGGTGCTGCTGCCCGCACTGTGCTCGGTCCTGTGAACCGGTGCTCTTGCCACCCATAGCCACGGGCCCGGTCCGTGGTGGACCGGGCCCGTGGGCGGGGATGAGGTAGTGGCTACTCGCCTTGGAAATAGGACAGCAGCCGCAGGATCTCCAGGTACAGCCAGACCAGAGTCACCGTGAGACCGAAAGCGATGTACCACGCGGTCTTCTCCGGTGCGCCAGCCCGGATCGCCTGGTCGGCAGCGTCGAAGTCGAGCAGGAAGCTGAACGCCGCAATCCCGATACAGACCAGGCTGAAGACGATCGCAAGCGTCCCGCCGTCGCGCAGGCCGAGACCGCCAGCCGTGAAGAAGCTTGCAATGAGGTTGACCAGCATCAGGCCGACGACACCGATCATGGCGCCGATCAGCCACTTGGTGAACCGCGGGGTCACCTTGACCGCGCCGGTCTTGTAGACCACGAGCATGCCGCCGAACACCAGCGCGGTGCCCGTGATGGCCTGCAGAATGATCCCTGGGTTACCGACCGCGGTTCCGATCACACCGCTGATACCGCCGAGGAAGACACCCTCCACAGCTGCATAGGCGAGGATCAGTGGCGGGCTGACCATCTTCTTGAAGATGATCACCAGCGCGAGCACGAAACCGATCAACGCGGCCGGCAGGGCGAGCGCCCACAATCCGCTGAGGTAAGTGACCACGCCAGTGGCGGCCAGGATCGCGAGGGTGATGCCGGTCTTGGTGACCACGTCGTCGATGGTCATCGGCCGGCCGATAGCGGGCGGCGCGTCGGTATAGGCCCGCGCGGCGCCCGGGAAGCTTGCCGGGGATGGGTTGAAACCCGCGTAACCGCCGCCCCCTACGGGAAGATTGCGGAATGCGGGGTTGCTGGTGGAGCGCACCGTGTTCCTCCTGGTCGGGCATTGCAGGCCGTCACCGACTTCAACGCGCCTGCGGCGGGTCGGGTTCCCGGTCCGTGGAACGGACTTTACCCCCGCCCGGTGACGTCGCGGCAAGGGAGCGCAGCACGTCACGTTACTGTGCGCAAAGGCAGCACCCGGGCCTGGAACGGTGAGGAGGCGGCGATGGACTGGTGGGGCTGGGTGATCCTCGCCCTGGTCATTGTTGTGGTGCTTGCCGTACTCGCTGTCGTCGTGCAGCGAAAGAGGCGGCGTGGCGGTGTGATCGGACTCGGTGACCCCGGGCGAAGTGACCCACCGTGACTACCCCGACTCCCGAGTTGCTGCTACGGGCCCGTGAGCTGATCGGCCGCCCCGTCGTCACCCTCGGCGGCGAACTCGTCGCCGAGATCAAGGACATCGTCTTCGAACGCACCGGCGGTCGTATCGCTGGTTTCACTCTGCGCAATCCGGGACTGTTCAGCCGAGCCCGTAAGGACTCGCTGCCCTGGGGCGGCGTGCACGGGGTGGGCCGGGACGCCGTGATGGTGCTCGACGAGACCGTGCTGCTGGCCGCCAAAGAGCTCGCGCCGCGCCGGCAGGCCCGCAAGTCAGACGTGCTGGAGGATCGGGTGCTCACCGACAATGGGCGCGACCTCGGGCGCGTAGTCGACGTCGTGTTGCACAGCGGGACCAGCCTGGAGGTCGTGGGCTACGAGGTGGAGGCCAGCGAGGCGCTCGGCACGGCGGGACGGCGGGTGCTCATCCCTCTGCCCGACACCGTGGCGGTGTCCGGAGAGAACCTCATCGTGCCCGCCGCGGCCACCGAGTTCGTCTCCGAGGACCTGGCCGGGTTCGGTGCGGCCGTGGACGCCTTCCGCGCTCGGTTGCGGGAGGGGACCAGCTGATGCTGTTCAGCCAGGCACGCAAGCGCGACGTGGTGAACACCACAACCGCAACCCGGGTGGCCAGGGTGGACGGTTTCGTGGTGCTTCCCGGACCGGCCAGAGTGGCGTTGCTGCGGCTGAGCAAGGTCAGCGGTGCCGGCACCCTGCTCGCTTGGGGGGACCTGCAGGGCTTCGGGCCCGACGCGGTGACGGTGGCCACCGACGCAGTGATCCGCCCAGCCCACGACGCCCTGGAGCAGCGGGCCGAGGACAACGACCTGGAGATCCTGGGCAAGCGGGTACTCACCGAACGAGGTCTGGAGCTCAGCACGGTCACCGACGTGGACTTCGATCCGGAGACGGGTGCGGTCACCACGCTGATCACCAAAACCGAGACCATCGCCGGAGAACGGCTGATTGGCCTTGGCGGCTACGCCGTCGTGGTCTCGGTTTAGCTCCTGCTACGGGTGAGGCGTGAATGCGCCTGTCAGTTCGCCCGGTGTTCGGGGGGTGGGCGGTAAAATCGGCAACCCGTGCGTCCAACGGGTGCGGGAGGGCGCCCGGTGGTGGTTTGGCGATGTCTGCCGCCGGACTTGGCCGGAGCGCTGTCATGCTCTCCCTGCGTGGGATGCGGCACTACCGGGGCGCTCCAGGCGAATCGGTCGAACAGACGTCGAATATCGTCAGCGATCGCCATGACGGCCTCTTCGACTCAAGTTCTCGGCGGCGACGGCCTGCAGCCGACACCCATCGGTGGTGACGACCTCGGCCGAGACGAGGTCCTGCACACACCTGCGCGGAATGCCGCAAGGTGGGCAATCCGGATCATGGAACGTCCCCTGCCCGCGTGGGACCCCTCCCCCGCGACGGTACGCGGCATTTGTGCGATCCGGCAGGCGTCACACGACCACGCAGCGTGACTACTACTCCGACGACGGGCCTGTTCAGGTTCCCGCACCTGCCAGCGGGGTGCCCCCGGTGGGAGTCGAACCCACACTGGGATCCTTTTAAGGGACCTGCCTCTGCCGGTTGGGCTACGGGGGCGCTGTCGGCAGCGTATCTACGCCACCCTGTCTCCACGCCAACCTGGGCCGGATCAGGAAGCTGTGGTGGCGCGGGCGAACTCGGCTTTCGGGTCGTTGATCTGGCCCAGCGCCACCACCTCGCGGCGGAACAGCAGCGCAGCAGTCCAGTCGGTCACGATGCGGACCTTGCGGTTGAACGTCGGCATCCGGCTCAGGTGGTAGCTGCGGTGCAAGAACCAGGCCACGATGCCCTTGATCCTGATCCCGTAGATCTCCGCGACGCCGCGGTACAGGCCCAGGCTGGCCACCGACCCCGCGTAGCTGTGCTTGTAGTCGCGCAGCGGCTGCCCGCGCAGATGCGCGAGCACGTTGTCGGCTAACACCTTGGCTTGCCGGACAGCGTGCTGGGCCGATGGGCTGCAGGTGGCGTTCGGGTCGTTGGAGGTCAGGTCAGGGACAGCCGCGCAGTCCCCGGCGGAGAACACCTCCGGGCAGCCCACCACCTGCAGGGTGGCGCCGCAGCGCAGCCGTTTGCGGTCGTCCAGCGGCAGGTCGGTCTGCTGCAACACCGGGCTGGCCTTCACCCCAGCGGTCCAGACGATGGTGTCGGCGTCGAACTCGGTGCCGTCGTCGAGAACGACGTGACCATTCTCCATCGTCGTGACCCGGGTGTTCAGGAAGATCTCGATCCCGCGCTCGGTCAACCGCTTCACCGTGTAGCGGCCCATTCTCAGGCTGACCTCGGGCATGATCCGGCCGGTGGCCTCGACGAGCACCCAGCGCATGTCCTGCGGCTGGATGGTCTCGTAGTAGCGGCAGGCGTAGCGGGCCATGTCCTCCAGCTCACCGAGCACCTCGATCCCCGCATATCCCCCGCCGATCACCACGAAGCTCAGCTGCTTGCGGCGTAGCTGCCGGTCGATCGTGGCGTCCGCGGCTTCCAGCCGGGACAGCACGTGGTTGCGCAGGTAGATCGCCTCACCGATGGTCTTGAACGCGATGCCGTGCGCGGCGAGCCCGGGAATGGGCAACGTGCGCGCGATGGAGCCCGGCGCCATTACCAGCACGTCGTAGCCGAGCTGGTCGGTGTGCCCAGCGCAGTTCTCGACGGTGGCGAATCGGCGGGCATGATCGATACCGGTGACCCGGCCGCAGACGACGTGGCAGCGCCGCAGTACCCGGCGCAGCGGCACCACCACATGGCGCGGTTCGATCGAACCAGCCGCGGCCTCCGGCAGGAACGGCTGGTAGGTCATTTGCGACTGCGGGTCCACCACGGTGACCGAGGCCTCGCCGGTATGCAGCTTGGACTGCAGTCCCAGCGCGGTGTACATCCCCACGTAGCCACCGCCGACGATAAGGATGCGCGGCCGGTCCCCAGGTGACGATGAGAGCTGGGCCATGCCACCAATATTCCCACCAAACCCAGGCGTGGCCACGTGTTGTGATCCTGGTCGCCGGATCAGCCCGGCTCGACGGGACCGATCCCGGCTAGCTCGGCCGCCCGGCTCAACACCTCGACGAGCATCGCCGGGGTGAGCCGCCCGGTGAACGTGTTCTGCTGGCTGACGTGGTAGCAGCCCAGCAGGTGCAGCCCGTCCAGGATTACTTCGGTGCCATGCCCGAAGCGCGGCCGCGGCGTCGGCACTTGCCAGCCCGCGGCACTCAGCGCAGGCAATAGGGCCTGCCAGCCGAAACCGCCCAGCACGACCACGGCACGCAGCGTAGGACGCAGCAGTTGGAGCTCGCGGATCAGCCAGGGCCGGCAGGCGTCGCGCTCGGCGGGGGTGGGCTTGTTGGCCGGCGGCGCGCAGTGCACCGGGGCAGTGATCCGGGTGCGGTGCAGCGTCAAACCGTCGCCGCGGTGGGTGGCGATCGGCCGGTCGGCCAGGCCGACGGCGTGCAACGCGGCATAGAGTACGTCGCCGGAGCGGTCCCCAGTGAACATCCGCCCGGTCCGGTTGGCGCCGTGCGCGGCGGGCGCGAGCCCGACGATGGCCAGTGCGGCGTCGGGTGGGCCGAACCCCGGCACCGGACGCCCCCAGTAGGTCTGGTCCCGGAAGGCGGCGCGTTTCTCGGCCGCCACCGTCTCCCGCCATGCCACCAGGCGCGGGCACACCCGACACCGGCTGACCTCGCCGTCGAGCGTCTCCAACCCCTCGCGTGTCGGGCTCTCATGCACGGTATGTCGCGCTCTCATGCACGGTGCACTTCAACTCAGACCGAGCGCGATGCCGTCGAGGATGTCGTGTTCGCTGACTACGAGCTCACCAATGCCGGCACGGGTGTGCAGTTCCTCGGCGATCATCCGCACGATGAGCGCACCACCGGCGATGACGTCCACTCGGCCGGGGTGAATGGCGGGGTTGCCAGCGCGCTGCTGATGCGTCGACACCAGTAGCGCCATCGCCGTGCAGCGCAATTGCTCCAGCGACAGTCGGGACAGGTGGGTGCGCTCGGGGTCGTAGGCGGGCAGCTGCGCAGCGATGGCGGACAGGGTCGTGATGGTGCCCGCCACTCCGACCCAGGTGCGGGCCTTGTCCACCGGCACGTCGGTGAAAGCCTCCTGCAGGGTCTGCACCGCGAACCGCCCGGCGGCTCCTACCTCATCGGGCGTCGCGGGGTCGGAGCGCAGGTGCCGCTCGGTGATCCGCACGCAACCGACGTCGACCGACCGGGCCGCCGTCACCTCGGCGCTGGCCCCGTCCCAGTCACCCAGCACCACCTCGGTGGATCCACCGCCCACATCGACGACCACGAACGGCCCATCGCCGGGATCCAGGTCGCCGACCGCGCCGGTGAACGACAGCCGGGCCTCCTCGTCTCCGGTGATCACCTCGGCGTCGGCACCGAGGGTCTCCCGGACCATCGCGAAGAAGTCGTCCCGGTTGGCGGCGTCCCGGGTCGCCGAGGTGGCCACCATCCGGACCTTTTCGGCACCGGCGTGTCGCGCGAGGGCGGTGTAGTCGGCGAGCGCGAGGCGGGTGCGCTCCAGCGCATCCGGCGCCAGCCGGCCGGTGGCGTCAACGTCCTGGCCGAGCCGGACAATGCGCATCTCCCGGTGCACGTCGCGCAGCCCAGCCACCGTGAGATCCGCGACGAGCAGGCGGATCGAGTTGGTCCCGCAGTCGATCGCAGCCACCCTGGCCATGCCCACCTCCGAGGTTCCCAACGGCGGGCTCAACCGTAGCGGGGGCTCACCGGCACCCGTGCGCTGGTAGCCGCGGGCACAGGCGCGCGACACACCGGGCACCGGAGCCCGACACGCGGAGAGGGGCGGGGTTAGGCGCAGGGGCCGGGGGTCCACCAGGTGCCGCACTGGTCGAGCACCTCGTCGCCGAAGGGGTTCACGCCGGGTCCGCGGGCCAGCGCATGCGCGACGTGGACGTGCAGGCACTTGACCCGATCCGGCATCCCGCCGGCGCTGACCCGGGTTCCGAGCGGTTCCACCGCGTCCCGCTCAGCGAGGTAGGCCTCGTGGGCGACCCGGTACGCCGCCGCGAGCGAAGGATCCACAGCGAGCCGATCGGTCATCTCCTGCATCGCACCACCGGCCTCGATCCGGCCCACCAGCCCGGCCAGCCTGCGACAGGTCAGGTAGTAGAGCGTGGGGAACGGCGTGCCGTCGTCGAGCCGGGGGTAGGTCTGCACGACGCTGGGCAGCCCGCAGGGGCAACGGTGCGCGACGGCCCGAAGGGCACGCGGTGGGCGGCCCAGCTGCGCGGTGACGGCTTCCCAGTCACCGGGGGCCACCGACGGGCGGACGTCATCCACGGTTGATCGACTTCCAGAGCTCGGCGTACCACAGCTGTCTGGGCACCACAGCACTGCCGGCACCGGCAGAGCTGGCAGCGGTCTGGTCGGGGGGCAGCTGCACCACGTACGGCGCCTCCCCCGGTCGCACATACTGCAGCCGCTCGCGAGCTTGCGCCTCCACGTGCTGCGGGTCCGCGAGCAGGGCGCGGCGGCGCTCCAGCTCCGCGACCTTGCCCGCTAGGATCTGCTGCTGCTCGTGCACCTCCGCGAGCTCGGAGCGCTGGCCCACGTAGTTGCGCAGCGGCACCGCCACGCTCAGCGCTAGCACGCAGACCACCGCGGCGAGGATCGCGGCACGGCGTGGAGAGGTGATGCCCAGGAAGTCGCCGATCCGCACCCCCAGCGGACGAGACACCACCGAGCCACCGAGCGTGCCGCTGCGCCTGGTCCGCCCGGGATCACCCATCAGGCCGGGCCCTCATGCGAAGCTGGGCCCTCATCTCAAGCGGGGCTCTGCGGAGTGAACCGGGCGAACGCCAGATCGCCGGCGTAGCGGGCCGCGTCCCCGAGGGATTCCTCGATGCGCAGCAGTTGGTTGTACTTCGCCACCCGTTCCGATCGGGCGGGGGCGCCGGTCTTGATCTGGCCGCAGCCGATCGCCACCGCGAGGTCAGCGATCGTGGTGTCCTCGGTCTCGCCGGAGCGATGACTCATCATGCAGCGGTACCCGCTGGACTGGGCCAGGGTCACCGCGTCCAGAGTCTCCGACAGCGTGCCGATCTGGTTGACCTTCACCAGCAGCGCGTTGGCCAACCGGCGGGTGATGCCCTCCTCCAGCCGCTCCGGGTTGGTCACGAACAGATCATCACCGACGAGTTGCACCCGATCGCCGATCTCGGCGGTGAGCCGCGCCCAGCCGTCCCAATCGTCCTCCGCGAGCGGGTCCTCGATCGAGACCAGGGGGTAGGCGTCGAGCAGTTCGGCGTAGTAGACGGCCATCTGCTCGGCACTGTGCGCCTTCTTCTCGAAGGTGTAGGCGCCGTCGGCGAAGAACTCGGTGGCAGCCACATCCAATGCGAGCACGATGTCCCGGCCCAAGGTGTAACCGGCCTTGTCCACCGCGGTGGCGATGAGGTCCAGCGCGTCGGTGGTCGCCGGCAGGTCAGGCGCGAAACCGCCCTCGTCGCCGAGTCCGGTGGGCAGCCCGTTGGACTTGAGTACCGACTTCAGCGCGTGGTAGGTCTCGGTGCCCCAGCGCAGCGCCTCGCGAAACGAGTCCGCACCGACCGGGGCGATCATGAACTCCTGGACGTCGACGCCGGTGTCGGCATGCGCCCCGCCGTTGAGGATGTTCAGCATCGGTACCGGTAGTACATGCGCATTCGGGCCGCCGATGTAGCGGAACAGCTCCAGACCGCTGGACTCGGCCGCCGCCTTGGCGACCGCCAGGGAGACCCCGAGGATCGCGTTTGCGCCCAGGCGGGACTTGTGCGGCGTGCCATCCAGATCGACCAGTTTCTGGTCTACCACCCGCTGCTCGATCGCCTCGATGCCGGCCAGCTCAGGCCCAATCTCGTCCAGCACTGCCGCAACCGCGCGCTCAACGCCTTTGCCGAGGTAGCGCTGCGGGTCACCGTCACGCAGCTCCACGGCCTCGTGCTCCCCGGTGGACGCACCGGAGGGCACCGCGGCACGGGCCAACGTGCCGTCATCGAGTGCGACCTCGACCTCAACAGTGGGGTTCCCGCGCGAGTCCAGAATCTCGCGGGCTCCGACCTGTTCGATGACGGCCACGGATGCGCTCCTCGTCGGCTGCCGGGATGGGGGAAGGCTTGGTGAAGCGGACCTGGGGGCAGGACCTAGCAGGACAGGACCCAGCCTAACCACGGCCGCGCGTAGTCGGTCGGAGGCGCGCGCCAGTGATCGAATGTGAGGGCTCGTGCAACAGCACGTCACCGCGTACCGTTGGTGCGACTATGACCGCCGCCGACCGTCCCGCTGACGTCGTGGAGCAGTTCCGGCTCGCTGAGTCGCTGGTCTCCGAAAGGCGTCCGTTGGAGGCACTCCGGGAGCTACGGCCGGTATTGGAGGCTGAGCCGGACGCGCCGAGCGTGCAGTTACTGGCCGGCCGGGCCTACCTGCAGTCCGCCCAGCTGAACCACGCCGAGGCGGCATTCCTTCGCGTACTCGAGCACAACCCTTCCGACCACTACGCGCGCTTCGCGCTGGGCCGCACGTTGCAGCGGCAGAGCCGGTTAGAGGAGGCGCGCGCGCAGCTCGCGATGGCAGCCGCGATGAATCCCACACCGGATTACCAGGAAGCGCTCAACGAGGTGCGAATGCGGCTAGCCGCCCGAGAAACCTGACCCAAGGCCAGTCGTACCTCAGACCACGTCCTTGGCGTTGCGGGCGTAACCCTGCGAGAAACCGTAAACCTGCTGCGCGTACTCGACAGAGTTGTTGTAGGACAGTATCGCCCGCAGCCAATCGTCACCGGACCCCAGGTTTCGATTGTCCGCGCACAAGTACTGGGCCGCGGCCAGGGATGCGTCGTCGATGTTCTGCGGGTCACTGATCCCGTCCAGGTTCCCGTCGGCCCGCCACCCCGCCCAGGTGGACGGGATGAACTGGAATGGCCCGACGGCGCGATCCCAGACGTTGTCACCGTCGAGCAGACCCCCATCGGTGTCTGCGATGGCCCTGACCCCCGGCGCACCGTTCAGCGGTATCCCAATGATCGGAGCCGACGGCCTTCCGTCGGGTTCGAGGTCGCGACCCTGGAAGTTGCCGTGCTTGGACTCGACGGCCGCGATGCCGGCCAGGGTCACCCAGGTGAGGCGGCAGTTGGGGCGGGTGGCGGCCATCACGGCGTGCGCGTTCGCGTACGCCTGTAGCGCGCGCTGCGGGATGGTGGTGACGCGGGAAAGCTTGCTGGCCCAATCGGCGAACGCCATCTGCGGCCCTCCCGGCGGGGGCGCCTGAGCCGGGACCTCTACCGGGATAGTGATAGTGGTCTTGCCAGCAGGCGGGCCGACCGGCTGGCCCGCAGGCTGGACAACAGGCGCAGCGGCGGGCTCCGGGACGTCGGGAAGCGCGGCGGGCGCGGCCATGGCCGCTGGCACG
Source organism: Pseudonocardiaceae bacterium (assembly GCA_050700115.1). Classification (GTDB taxonomy): domain Bacteria; phylum Actinomycetota; class Actinomycetes; order Mycobacteriales; family Pseudonocardiaceae. The sequence continues at coordinate 42,047 of JBOHGG010000019.1, read as the reverse complement.
GGTGTGGCGGGCCCGCGGTCAGGTAGAGGGGCAGCTACCGAACTCAGGCCCGTCACGATCAGACCGGCGCACGCCAGCGCACCGCCGGACAACATCCCACGAAACAGATAGCGCGACGCCCGGGACAGGCCCAACCGAGACAGACTCCGCCGAGATCTCTCATCGCCGGGTTGCCCGGTTCGCGCACCGGCACGTTCGTCGCCGCTCATACGACAGATCAACGACGATCCAGGCGCCGGGATACGGCGCGTGACAGCGACGTCACGCAGTGCCGTCATGCCGGGCCCCCATGCCGGGCGTGGGGCTCACGCTAGCCCGGCCAGTGCTCCCGCCACTGCCGCGGGGTGAGCCTGCCGGCATCGAGCCCGGCAGCCCGGGCGGAACCCTCCGCCGCGCGCAGATCGTCGGCGAAGCGCCGGGCTACGCGGCGAAGCGCGGCCTCGGGATCCTCGCCGGCCAGCTTCGCCGCCGCTGACAGAGCGAACAGCGATCCACCCATGCCGCTACCGTCCCCGGGCAGCAGGTCCTCAGGTAGCGCCGCCTTCGCGGCTCGCGACGCGAGCTTGGCCGCCAGGGCCACGGCCGGCTGGGCCAGCGCCACCCCGTCGACACTCGACTCGCGCCGTTTCTCGGTGCGTTTGAGCTGCTCCCATCGGATCTCCTGGTCGGCGGCGGTGCGCACCTCCTCGCTACCCGCGAACACGTGCGGGTGTCTGCCGACGAGCTTGGTCACCAGCTCGGTCGCCACGGCGTCGATGTCGAAACCCTCGGGGCTTTCCTGCGCGATCCGGGCGTGAAAGAGCACCTGCAGCAGCACGTCACCGAGTTCCTCGCGCAGCGCGACAGCGTCACCGTCCTCCAGCGCCTGGTACAGCTCGTAGGTCTCCTCGATCAGGTAGGGCATCAGCGAGTTGTGGGTCTGCTCGGCGTCCCACGGGCAGCCACCCGGAGAACGCAACCGGTCCATCACCCCGACCGCATCCAGCAGCACAGTTCCGGCAGGTTCAGGGGTAGGCAGCACAGTGGCACCGGTAGCCACCCAGCGAGCCGCTGCGCCAGTGCCGAGGTCCACGGTGAGCAGCAGGCCTTGCACGGCGTCGCCGGCGGGATCCGCCCCGCACTGCCGCGCCAGCTCCGCCGGGACGTCGGTGTCGGCATAAAGGGCCGCCCCGTCCTGCAGCAGGCGGGCCACTGCGGCCGGAAGCACCGGACCGAGCCGGTGGGACAGCACAACAACGACCGGTGGGGGCGTCACGCCCGGGGGGCAGAGCGTAACGGCGCGAGGAATCCGCCGGTCTCATTCTCGTCGGCCACCGCCTGCAGGCTCACCGGGTCCCATATGCCGTAGCGAGGGGTCATGCGTACCCCCACCTCACCCCCCACCTGGGCCAGCTGGCGCAAACCGATGGCTTCGAGCACGGCGGGGTCGATCTGATCGATCACCGGCGCGTTTGCGGATGGCTGGACACCTCGGTCCGTGCGGTTCTTGATCACCATAATCAACCATGGCTTGGTGTCGGTGAGCTGGAAGGCCACTACTGTGCCCTCGGCGACGCCGAACGCCGGAGTGGTGGCGAAGATCGGGTCGTCCGCAGCCACGATCCGCTTGCCGATCACCGCGTCCTTCCCGGCCCGGATGTCGGCATCGATCAGCTGCCGGGCCCCCTTGGGCCCGGCCTGGGAGAGTTCCTCGACCCGGGCCTGCGCGGCGGTTCGGGTGTCGGCCGTGGTGTAGTCCACAGTGACCGCACTGTTGCGAAGAGCGCGCCGGCCGAGCTGCGCCATCAACAGCTTGTCACCGGCCCGCTCCCGGTAGGCGTTGGCATCGAAGACGGTCCCCTTGGACGCTGCCTCGGCACCACCGACCTCGCTGATCAGCCGGTCCACCCGGGCCCGGTCGACGGTCAGGCCCGCCCGCCGCGCGGCAATCGCCGTCAACTCGTGCCTGATCTGCACAGTGACGATCTTGCGCGACACATCGTCGAGCTGGTGATCGGCCGCCAGCTGAGCCTGAGTCTGCGGCCCCTCCTTGGTCAGCACCGCGGTGAGCTGGCTCTGCACCTGCTTCAACGGGATCTCGGTACCGTTGACGAACGCGGCGGCGCCGACCTGCCTGGGGCCGGAGCTGCAACCGCTGATCAGCAGCGCCCCGACCAAGGCGCCAATGGCGGCCCTGACAGCGACGCAGCGCGCGGTGCCGACGGCACGCAGGACGCTTCGCACGGGCGCTACCTTCTCACGCTGCCCGGCTCAGCGCGGTTGCAGGGCTAGCAGTGCAGCGAGTGCAGGGCTACGAGTGCAAGGCGGCGAGTAGCCGCTGCACACCGTCGCCGAGCCGTTGTGGATCCGACGGCCCGACGGTGAGCGACGTCGACTCGCCGGACCGGCGGTTGACCGTCACCTGGTACCGGCCGTCGACGTTGTCGCACCAGCGCAGGACGTCCGAGCGGCGCACCCGACCCGACGACGGGTCCCGCACGTTGGCGGCGATCTGCCCGGCCCGCGCGTGCGGCTTATCCAGGATCGCAGCTGCGGCGGCATTGTCGCGTTCGGCGCTGGTCCGAACGGGGGACGCGGACACCAGGAGCCCGCCACCGGGCTGGACTCCACTCGGCACTCGCGCATTATCGGGGTGGGGCAGGGTCACGGTCACGGCGGAGCTGCGACCCGGCGGGTGCGAAGGGAGCCGGCTCACCACCGCCGCGGCCAGCCCCGTCGCGGGAATCACCTCCAGCAGCGTCGCGCCAGGCTGATCGGGATGCTGCAGCGCGCAGACACCCGCGGCGCCGCCCCGAGCCGCGACCACCCGAACCGGTTGGTCTGCCACCGCGTCGGCAAGCCATACCGAGTCCACCCAGCTGGCCGGCCAGTGCAGCAGGCGCAGCGCAGCCTCCAGATCGGCGTCCATCCGGCCCGCGCGGAGCAGGTCGAGCTGGGAGAGCTCGACGCACACGTCGGCCCGGACCTGAGCGTGCTCCAACCGGGTGCGCCCGGATGAGCGCACCTGGATCGGCGAGGGGTAGCCCTCCAGGCCCAGCACCTCGGTGAGCACGTCCCACTGCGCGGCGGACAGCCGCCATGCCAGGGTCATCACCGTCATCCTTCGCGGTCGGGCGAGTCCTCGCCGATCACCGGTGGGGCAACCTTGCGCCCGTCGGTGAAGATGTCGTCCATCTCGATGAGATAGGAGGGGCGCCGGCGCTCGGTGTCCTCGCCACCGTTGCCACGTCCGCCGCCGATCGGCGCCATCAGATCGCCCTGGCCGGCTCGGCCCCCTGGCAGGCCGCTGGCGCCGCGGCCTACGCCGGTACCCAGCCTGCTCTCCGCAACCGGCGCGGCAGCACTGGAGGGGCGCGGCCCGAACTCCGTGGCGCCACCCGCGCCTGCCCCGATACGCCCGGCACCGCTGACATACCCACCAGCGGTTCGACCACCCCCAGGCGGTATACCACTGGACCGCCGAGCCCGCTGGCTGTCATCGCCACCAGTGAGCGACGTCATGATCGGGATCCCGGCTGCCGCCGCTGCCGTTGCGGCGATCTGGCCGCCACCGGGGTGGCGTGTCCTGGTGGGTTCGGGCGCGACAGGCCCGCCGCTGGAGTCTGCTGGCCCGACGGGTCCGCCGCTGGTCACGCTTTGTAGCCCAGCGGCGGCTGGCTGCACGTGCGGGAGGTAGCCGTCCGCGGATCCGCTGGCTCCAGCAGTGGTGTGACCGCTGAGGGGCACCCCGCCACTCACGTGGCCGGGACCTGGTGCCGGCCAGCTGCTCGGGGATTGCTCGGGTGGCTGCAAGGTCGGGTCGACCAGCTGCGGGTAGACCGGGACGGCGACGCGGTGGTCGTTGATCGGCGCGGAGTACACGTTGTTCATGATCTGCACTGCCTCGGTGTGCGCCTCGGATTGCGCCTGATCCTGGGCGACCGCGTCGATGACCGCGCCGGCCGGGCCGCCCAGGGCGAAGCTGCGCAGTGACTGCCCCCAGTCGTGCGACATCGCCGGGGGCACGGTGGCCTTGGCCTGCCCGGCGCTGGAGCCGGAGGCATCCATCAGCGCTGTGGTGTGGTCAGCGGCGTCGGCCACGCTGGCCGACCACTGGTCGAGGGGCCCGAGGGCGGTGACCGCCGCATCGGCCCCCGCGCCACGCCACCCACCGGTCACAGTCACGTTCAGTCCACGAGTGAGCCCGGTGACGATGTCGGTCGCGTGCCGGCCCAGGTCGCGCCACGCGCCGGCGGCGTCGCTGATGTCGCTGGGTTCGACCGAGGTGTCCAGCATCGAACGGATCTCCGCGTGCCCCCAGGCCGCCCAGTTGCTCGACCCACCGTCGGTGCCGCTGGGCCCGCCGAGGCCGAGCAGGTCGGCCACGATGTCGGCCGGTCCGGCCATCTCAACTCCCCGCTCTCGGCAATCGAGGTTCGATCATCTGCGCGATCCGCAACGCCGCGGCACACGAATCGATCTTCGGAGGATCCAGGCTGAACGCCGGCGCCACGGCCACCGTCAGCGACACCGGTCCACCATCCATCAACTGTGCGCAGTCCGTGCGGTCACGCTCGACGCTGAGTTGAACCCCGGCTCGATCGTTCACTCGCTTGTCCGAGAAGCTGGTGAACGCCGGATCATCCCGGCGGGTCTGGTACGCAGCGACGGTGTCCTCGTCCCGTTCCAACCGCAGCGTGAAAGGTTTGCCCAACCACCCACAGCCGACCACACCCACCTTGTCGAACGGCTTGCGGGTGTCTGGCCGGATGCCCAGCCCGGTCAGCTCGGCCTCAGTCAGGATGGCGCACATGTCGACCCGGCTGGCGTCGGCCACCGCGGGCAAGGCCGGTGCCTCTGATACCTGGGAACCGCAGCCGACCGCGAGCAACCCGGCCGCAGCCACCGCAACGAGACTCCGCCTCATCGCGATCAGCCCCGAAACATTTGTTGGCTGGACGCATCGACTTCGGTAACTGTGCGACCCGCGGCCCGATAGGTCGCGGCCATGTTCGCGAACACCCGTTGAGCATTCTTCATCGTGTCGATGAAGTCCTGGCCGGCCTGTGCGAACCGGGCCGAGGCCGCCTCGCCGTCCTCATTGGCACCGAACTTGCGCCTCTGGCTGAGCAGGTGCGCGTCTCTCAACCATTCGTCGATCTCCTCGATCGCCTGGTCGCAGCGGGCGGCGGCGCGCTCGGCGACACCGGCCTCCATCCACAGCTCACCGCCGGCCACCGCGCGCTGCAGATCGGTCTGCTGCTGATCCGCGCCAGCCAGCCACACACCGGCCTGCTCGAAGCTGCTCGCCATTGCGTACCCTCCTCCAACCCGGGGTGACCGTACTATCACCGTCCGCCAGCCGTCAGCCATGAGGAGGGCTCATGTTCGGCACCGACCCTGACCAGGCCGAGCGGCAGCTGTCGCAGTGGGCACAGGGGTTCGCGGACAAGGCCGAGCGGTTCGGCGCGATGCGAGCCGAGGTCGAACAGATCCAGGTGACCGAGTCCTCCACCGACGGCGCGGTCCGGGTCACGATCGACTCCAGCGGGGCACCCATCGACTTAGCGTTCACCGACAAGATCGGCGGCATGCCCCCGTCGGACGTCGCCGCGCTGGTGATGGCCTGCATGCGGCGCGCCCAGCAACAGCTAGCGGGGCAGGTGCACGACGCCATGGTGGCCACTGTGGGTACCGAGGAACCGGTTGTCGAGCACGTGGTGTCGGGTTACCGGCAACGCTTCGGCGAAGACCAGCAGGACCGCCGTGGACCCGATCCTGGCCTCTTGGGATTGGGTGCGATCGAGGACGACGACCCCCCGCAGCAGCGGCCCATCCGTCGCCCCCGCCCGGCGCTCGGGGGCGACGAAGAGGACTTCGGCGACCGCAACTACCTGCGCTAGGGGGCACGGACATGTCCGACCAGTTCGAGGTGCTCACCGAGGCACTGGCCGAACACGCGAAGAACGTCCACGGCTTCTCCGACCGGATGGCGCAGGCGGCCGACGCCGCGCGGGTGAGCCTGCCCGCGGATACCTACGGGGTGTACTGCCAGATCCTGCCGGCGGTTCTCAACCCGTTGCAGGACCTCGGGGCGGCCGTGCTGGGCAACTGCGCGACGGGCCTGAGCACCACCGCAACAAACGTCAAGCACACCGCCGAGGACTACGCGGCGGTCGATGACCGCAACGCACTGGCCTTGCACCGGGCGAAGGGGATTCGGTAGATGTCGGCGAACCCACTGGTCGCCCAGGAAGAGCAGAACACCACCATCTACTCCGGGATCGGGATCCTCGATTCGGCCACCCAGTGTGTCGAGGCCATCTCCAGCGGCGACTGGATTGACATCGGGATCAACACGGCCGCCGCGAGCCTGGACACCCTGGACCTCGCGTCGGACCCGGCCGGTGCGCTGCTGTCCTACGGCATCGGGTGGCTGATCGAGCACGTCGACGCCCTGTCCGAGCCGCTGAACTGGCTGGCCGGCGACCCCGATGCGATCTCCACCCACGCCCAGACCTGGGGCAACGTCGCCCACGCCGTGTCCGCGGTGCGCCATGACTACGCCCACATCGTGTCCAGCGATCTCGTGACCTGGCAGGGCGCGGCCGCCGAGGCCTACCGGGCCCGGGTCAACGACATCGGCCACCTGCTCGACGCCTCGGCCATCGCGGCCGAGGGCATCCGGGTCGCTGTCACGATGGCCGGGATGATCGTCGCCGCGGTCCGCGAGAAGATCCGGGAGCTCATCGCCGATCTCGTCTCCCGGCTGATCACCTACGCCGCTGAGCTGGCTGCCACCGCCGGACTCGCGGCGCCAGTGATAGCCGAGCAGGCCATCAGCCTGATCGCCAAGTGGGCCGCCAAGATCGCCGACCTGATCACCAAGTTGCTCCGCACCATCAAGGCCCTCATACCGTTGCTACAGCACCTCGACGAGATCTTCAGCGCGGTCAAAAAAGCCACGGCCACCCTACCCGAGGGCGCGTCGCTGGCGATCACCGTCCTTTGCTCCGCCAAGAACAGCCTCAGATCACACCCTTCTCATTAACCGGCCGAGAAGACCCGAAGCATCCGAGCTACGGTGCCAGCTCGCCGTAGTCCGCACCGTCGCCCATGAGACCGTCGACGTCTTCCGCCACCAGGTCGACCACGCCCGTCACGTCGACCGGCGGTGGGATCACCACCCAACTCGACCAGCGCCGCACCCAGATCGACCACGTGCACCAACTACTCACTCACAGCGCCGGACCACAACGGCCAGTGCGGTGCCGCAGTAGCTGGCGTAGTGGTGCCGGGCCGGGAACCGGGTGATCTCACTGGTGTGACCCAGAATTTTGGCGGCGAGCACTGGTCCGATCCCGTGCATGGTGGTCAAGGTCGTCCTGCTGGCGGCCACCGCGGCCTGGATCTGTTCGGCGTTGGTAACCAGGGCTCGATCGAGTCGGCAGATCAGTCAGCAGATCCTGAACCAGCGATTTGCAGTGTTCATCGGCCGGGGTCATCGGGCGCACCGTGCGCAGCAGGCCAGCGGCGTGGGTGGCACTCAGATTCCGTTTCGCGCCGCCAGCAATGAGGTCACGCAACAAGGCATGCAACCGGTTGGCGGTGCGGGTCCGCTCCCTCGGCGAGATCATCGCGACGGTCAGACAGCAACCGCAGACCCACGCTGTTGCCCTCGGCGCGCACCTGACGAAGCCGGGTATGGGCCACCGCGACAGCGGCGACCGAGGCCGCATCCAGCGCGTCGGTCTTGCGAGCATGACCCGAATTGAGCAGATGAGCCCGAGCGGCCAGCTGGGCCGGCACATCCACCACCTGCTCACCCGCAGCCGCCAGCCCCTGAGCCACGCCCCGTCCCAGGCTCTCCGCGCCCTCCACCGCCCAGCGACTCTGCGACCAGCTCGCCGCCCACTCCTGCAACTGGCACACCGTCGTCGCTGTAACCGCCATCCGCATCGTGGCCACCGGTTCCCCGGTGGAGCCGACCGCCACCGCGGTCAGGGAACTCTTGTGTGGGTCGATCCCGATCGTGATCATGCACAGCCTTCCGTCGCGAGACAGGGGTGATCCCGCGACGGGCACCCTGACTTCAGGTCGGTCCATGCCTCTGTAGAGCCACGCCACGGGCAGGCGACGGCCAGCTGCACGCTATGGAAGAGCCAGCCAGCCAAAGCAGCAAGAAGCATCCGAGCCAACCGACCGTCGCCCTCGGCACGCTATGGGCTGCAGACCCAGCGGCCTGACCCACATCCAACAAGTCAGGAGCATCACCAGGGCTGCTCGGGCCTGCTGGGACAGCCCTGGTGTCGATTCGGCGAGCAGAGCGGCTGTGGTCACCTGTATTTCGTAGCAGGCAAGGACTCGGCAGCTTTGCGGTCGGACGCGGCGACCCACACGGCGCAGACACGCAGGGTGGTCGCGCCCACCCCCGCCATGATCGCCAAAGTCGAATGGCCGCAACAACGCCGCCCCACCGCGCCTTGGCTCGTCCCCGACCACGAGCGCAACTCCAAGCCGTCAGATGGGACGGGCCGATCACAGCCCCGACCGTGGAGCACCGAGCCTTGCTTGAGGACCGCGCCATCTTGGGCAGGCTGACCACCCACACGTAGGCGCGAGCGTCCATCGCCCAGGTTGGTAGGTTCAGATGGAACCGCAGGTGCACGCGTAGGCCTCGGCGACGCTCAGTGGCTCATCGCAAGCACGGCAGATTTCGGCCTTTCGGATTGGGACCCTGCCCCCACTAGGTCCGGGCGGTCGTGTAGAAAGACTCGGTGATCGCAGCAAGATCCCGCCCGAACGGCTTGCAGACCAGGGCGTCGCTCGCCGAGGATCTGGCCAAGCTCGGGATTCGACGGGGTGACGCGGTTCTGGTCCATTCGTCGCTCAGCTGCCTTGGGTGGGTCTGCGGGGGCGCCACGGCCGTCGTTCAGGCGTTGCTCGACGTGATGGGGCCTGAGGGAACGCTCGCCGTGCCGGCCCAGACCGCGTACAACCGGGACCCATCCGCATGGTGCGATCCGAACATGCCCGAGTCATGGTGGCCAACGATCCGTGAGCACCTGCCCGCCTATGATCCGGCGCTCACGCCGAGTCACGCAGTCGGCGCGATCGCAGAGAGGGTACGCACGTGGCCCGGAGCGTTGCGCAGTGCTCACCCGCAAACATCTTTCGCGGCGCTCGGCCGGCACGCGGCAAGCGTGATCGAAAACCACACGCTCGACTCGCAACTGGGGGAGGCTTCTCCTCTGGCCCGCCTTGAGGAGCTCGACGGTCGTATTCTGCTACTAGGCGTCGGGTTCGACTCCTGTACGGCGTTCCATCTTGGCGAATATCGACTCCCCGAGCCCCAGTGGCGGACCAACTCATGCGCGGTCACGGGGCCTGCCGGACGGCGTTGGATCACCTACCAAGGGCTAGCCCTTCATGACGATGACTTTGCAGAGTTGGGTCGGGACTTTGAAACCCATACCGACGCCGTCACCGTGGGCAAGGTAGGCGCCGCGTTCGGTCGCCTGTTCTCACTTCACGCGGCGACGGAGTTCGCGATCAAGTGGTTCATCGCCAATCGAACGGACGCCGTCCACGCGGACCGCCTCTCCGCCTCGCCATCAACGGTACTGCGGTCGACTCCGCGCCAGAGTAAGTTCTTCTTTCTAGGGTGACCACATGGTGCGTCTTAAAAGCCGGATCAGGCCATCGGGTGTGATTCCCGCCCGGGTTGGTATCAGAGCGCGCGGTGGCGGTCCCAAGCGTGATGGGAGGCCCGCTTGACTGGGCGGAATGTCAAAAGAATCTTTGCAGGGAGCAACCACGCGGACTGTAGCGTGAAGCGAATCCTGCAGCCTCGTCACGTTCACAATGAGGGAGCCGAACCGCTCATGTCCCCACGAAGACCATGTCTGAATGGCCCTATTGCCGGAGTCAGTTTCGTTGAGCCCCTTTGGGGCATGGGAAGTCGTAACCTTGCCAACAAGACTATCGGTAAGGAGCGTGGGGGGAGCTTGCCTGAATCGTTGAAAGGAGAACGGGGAAACGGGCTCGCACTACGAGCACAGGACCCTGACGACCAATGATCGATGCCGCAGCGTCAAATACTGAAAACGTGGGACTGATCGATGTCAGTGATATTCCGCTCAACGAACTCTTCGCGCTGACTGGCGATACCGGGCTGGCGTACGCCCTGCGACGTGTCACCGAAGCCGCGGCGGGACAGCCTGACACAGACGTGTCGGCATTTGAATCAAGCATCTAGCCGTGACGGATCAAAGCACCGAACCAGACGCTCCTGGCCAGGCAGGTATGCGCGCTGGCGGGCCAATCCGGCAGCTGGTGCTCAAGATCCACAGTCGTTGCAACCTGTCGTGCAACCATTGCTACATCTATACCGGTGTTGACCAGAGTTGGCGCCGACGACCCATCACCATGGCAGCGGAGACCGTGTTTCGCGTAGCCGAGCGCATCGCTGAACATGCACAGGAGCATGCCCTCTCGGACTTTCGCGTAGTTCTGCACGGAGGTGAGCCACTCCTGGCAGGAGCCGCGGTCATTGATAACGTGGCCAGCGCTGTACGTGCCATGGCGCCCGCTCATACTCGGGTACAACTCGCTATCCAGACGAATGGCGTCCTACTCAATGATCGCTTTCTAGAGTTGTTCCACCATCACCGCATTCGAGTCGGCGTGAGTCTCGATGGCGACCGCGTGGCCAACGACCGTCACCGGCTATCTGCCAACGGAAGCAGCAGCTACGCGGCGGTGGCTCGCGCCTTGGCGTTCCTCGGCCAAGACTGCCATCGAGACCTATATGCGGGGCTACTGTGCACGATCGACCTCCGTAACGATCCCGTCACCACCTACGAAAACCTCCTCGAACACGCGCCACCCCTGCTTGATCTATTGCTACCGCATGCGAATTGGACGGCAGCGCCGCCAGGTTTCAATCATCGCTCGGGGGCGACTCCCTATGGTGACTGGCTCATTGCGGTCTTCGAGAGATGGTACTCCGCACCGCGGCGGGAGACTGGCATCCGACTCTTTGACTCACTCATCTCGCTAATGCTGGGCGGACCGAGCGGCACCACGGCCGTGGGCCTTGGCGATGGCGGACTTGTCACGGTGGAGACGGATGGGTCGATCGAGGCTAGTGACGCGCTTAAGACTGCGGCGGAGGGAGCAGCTGGTACCGGCATGACCGTCTTCGCGCACTCATTCGACCAAGCGATGGCTCACCCGTCGATATCACGGCCCTCGGCCGGCTTGGCAGGGCTATGCGCCATCTGCCGATCGTGCCCAGTCGTCTCAATCTGCGGTGGGGGCCTTTACGCGCACCGCTTCCGCGAAGGTAACGACTTCGACAACCCGTCGAGTTACTGCGCGGACCTCTACCGGCTCATCGAACACATCCGGGTCAGAATCCAGACGGATCTTCGAGCACTCCGGCAAGTTTCGATGGAGCAGTGACGGAGCAAATCATATGTCGCCATTCGGAGTAGGGCGCGGCCGGACGGAGCGCGGTCCCGCCGGTCCCCTTGCGGCCCTCCAATTGTCATGGCATCAACTCGCGAGTCTCGCCTCCGGCTATGGCGATGCAGATGCGTTGGGGATTCTGCGTGCTGGCCAGGTTAGCAAACGCTGCCTGCTGATCCTTGCCGTCGGGGAGGCGGCCGACAGCATGCAGCTGCGCACAGCGGCGAGTTTGGACGAGGCGCTGGCGGTCATATTTGCGGCGGAACGCCGCGCTCCAGATGTCGTCACGTCCCCGCACGTTGACGCGTGGGCCACCAGGTGTCTACGTCGCATGAGGTCTCCCGGGTCAGACCCGGCCGCCGCGCTCGCAGACCTCGGATACCTTTCAGCTTTGGCGGCCGCCGCTGCGGCAAGGGCCGGCACCGACTTTGAGATCCGGGTGCCGACAACCAGCGGCGTGGTTTACCTGCCAACGCTCGGTACGGCGATCGACGTCGGGCGCGGACTCGTAGCGGTGCGCAGCGTGCCTGGCGGAATCGAGGTGGTCGGCGCCTCAGGTGCAGTCACTGTTCCTGCGCCGTATGAGGACAGCGCAGTTGACTGGCATCCGCTTCGCAACCTGTCAGTCGATCTTGCAGGGCACGCTCTAAGACTCACCGTCGACGACGGGGACCCTTACCGGGACTGTTACCAGCGGTGTCTCGCAGGCAGGCTGACCGACGCCGAAGTGGCCGAGCTTGGCGTACTGCTGGCCGATGCATGGTCATGGATCGTGCGCCACCTTCCAGGCTACACGCTGTCAATCCGCACAACTCTGCGCTCGATCGTGCCTCTCACACCTCCGCGAACGGGCCGGAATGTTAGCGCGACGTCGCGAGTGGCCTGCGGGTCTTTGGCAATGTCCGTGCCGACCGACGCCGAGACTTTGGCGCTCTCGCTGATTCACGAAGTGCAGCACATGAAGTTGGGTGCGCTGCTCGACCTCGTCGATCTGTACCGGTACAACGGTGAAGCCCGCCACCGTGCGCCTTGGCGCCTCGACCCGCGGCCGGTCGGTGCTCTCCTCCAGGGCGCATACGCCCACCTAGGCGTGGCTGACTTCTGGCGGGCGCGAAGGCGCGACGGCTCGACTGGGGAGCAGCTTGCACAGTTTGACTTTGCCTACTGGCAGCAGCAGACCAGCCAAGCCGTCGAGACACTTCTACGCTGCGGCGATCTGACGTTGCTCGGTGAGCGCTTCGTAGGGCGGATGGCCGATGCCTTGCGCAGCTGGCACGGCGAGACCGTTTCGCCCGAGATCGGCGATGCGGTACGCGACGTTGTCGATGCCAACGCCTTCACGTGGTCTTTCCGCAATCTGCAACACCACGCTGAGGATGTGTCGGGATTAGTTCGGTCCTGGCAGGCCGGGGCGGAATGCTCCGGGCTACCGCCGCCAATGCTCGGTGGCGTGACAACTCCAATCCCGGCCGAGATAGAAGGTTTGGCCAGCCAGATTCGCCATAATGCCACGAACGCTGCGCCCCTCACGAACCCTGCTCCCCTGGCGACGATCGACCTGACTGCCGCCGATCGTGCCTACATTGTTGGCGAGTTTGGCGGTGCGGTCGACGGATACCGAGAGCAGATCTACCGCGAGCCGACGAGCGAGCAGGCATGGAGCGGTCTGGCGCTCGCGCTGCGCCGCCAAGGCCGGGCGTCAGCGGCTCGTGCGCTCGTCACCCGACCGGATCTTGTGTGCGCGATGTACCTGCGCCTCAGGACAGCTCATCCGCGTCGGGCGTCGCCCGACGAGCTAGCCACATGGATCGGCGCCTGCCTCCCAGCCATTCGCTGATCAGCATCGAGCAGATGCACCGCTCACGGCGGTGGTGGTTCGATATAGAAGTTCGCAGGCTCTCCTCTTTCTGCCGCGGTTCGACGTGGGTTCTTCTTGCCCATCGTGAAGCGGGCACGAGTCAGGGCATCCTCGTACAATGGTCGACCGGTGGCTGTGTCGCCATCCGCTTGCAGGCTCAGCGAAAGATTATGGGCTGCGCTTATCGTGTCCATGTTGTCTTCACCCAACACGTGACGGACTCGGGCGTACATCTGTTCGTCCATTTGACGCGCGGCTCCAACCTCGCCCATGACGCGCAGGTCATTGGCGAGGTTCAGGGCGGCAAACGCAACATAGGGGTGTTCTTCGCCGAGGCTATCACCTATAAGCGCGACAGTCTGCTCGGATAAAGCACGTGCTGTGGCGTGCTCCCCATCCTTGCGGATAACGATGGACAGGTTGTTGCGACAGGCCAGTGTGTAGGTGTGGGCTTCGGCCAATACCCGGTACAACTTGTCCAGAGTTTCCGCGCCGAGCAAGCGGGCGGCCGAGTTGTCACCTACCGCAGAGTGCGTGGTGAGCAGCGTCATCTCACAGGCAAGGGTTTCGGGATGATTGGTTCCATATATCAGCCGGTAGCGGTCCCACGTTTCCAGCGTCAGTTGGTGGGCCTCGGCGAACTCGCCGAGCTTGCGTAGCGTCACAGCGAGGTTCTTGGCAGTGCGCAATGTATCGAGATGGTCGTCGCCCACGACCTGCCGGTAGGTCCCGAGGGTAGCCTCCAACAGCGTGCGGGAGCCGACGAGATCACCGATGTCGCGCAGATCCCGGCCGTAGTTGCTCGCCGACCAAAGCGTATAGGGGTTGCTCTCACCGAGGAGTGCCCGGCGCCGCTGATGGATATCCCCATCGAGCTCGGTGGCACCCCGGAAGTCTCCCACCATTCGCAGCGACACCGCGAGGTTATTGGTCGCCATCAAGGTCTGAGGGTGATCCGTGCCGAATACCTCCCGGAATCGGGGCACCGTCTCATTATCCAGATCCCGGGCGCGCGCGTACTCACCGACTGCGCGCAGGTCCGCGGCCAGAGCTCGCGCGGTCATCAATGTGTATTCATGGTTCGCGCCAACCAACCGATCGAGGCGGGATCGCACGTCCTCATCGATCTCACGCGCTGTGGCGTAGTTGGCCTGCGCACGCAGCGCGTTCGCCCGATGGAACTGCATGACCAGTATTGTGAGGTCATCCGGGCCGTACACGGGCAGCCATCGGGCGAGTGCATCTTCGGCAAGCTGCTGACTGCTGTCGAAGTCGCCGCGCCGCAGCTGGTAGCGTACGAGATCGGCAACGAGTTGCCGGGCATCGTGCGATTCCCAATCGAGCACGCCGGATGCTCGAACGTGCGGCCACAGCTGTGCGTAGGTTGGCCAGCTCTCCGGATGGTCAGGGTCCCTGGGGTTTGCCGCGGCTAGACTTTCGCATACCTGGCGGAGATTTTTCGCCTCCTCCTCAGGGCTGAGCTGGCCGCGTATAACGACCTGTACCAGGCGGTGCATCTGGATGCTGCTCTGCTCGCTGTCGGGTCGCGCGAGCGCATAGCGGCCAATTTCCCGGATAACCCTCCCCTGCAAGATCGGGTCGCGCAGCGAGGCATCATAACCAGCCAGCATGCTAACGAACCGATTGCTGAAGAGAAGAGACAGGGGAATCGGCTCCGGCGCAAAGAACGCACATAACTCCAGGAGCTTGGCTGCAGCAGGCGTCTGCTCGCGCAGCCGGTCCAGGGACACCAGCCACGTCGCGGCTGCGGTCGTCGGATAGTCCGTTGGCCGGCCCTCATCGAGGACCTGAGCCAGCTGCGTATCCAGCAGTTCCATGTACCGCTCAACTGACATAGCGGTCGCCGCTAGCCATGCTCCCGCCTCTTCAATCGCGAGCGGGAGGTCACCCAGCTTCTCGGCTACGCGGTCGGCGTCGGCGTCGGTCAGGCCTGTTACCCGCGCGCGCAGGAACGCCACGCTCTCGGCGCGATCGAAGACGCCCACCTCCACGGCACTCGCGTGACGGGCCCATGCTTGGTTCCGCGATGTCAATAGCACGTGACCTGGGCCATGCGGGATGAGGTCACGCAGCTGATCGGGATCATCAGCATTGTCGAACACCAGCAGCCAGCGCCTGTAGGGCCGACCTTCGCGAAGCGCCTCTAAAACAACGCGCACACTGTCCGCGATATTTTCACTGGCGGGCAGCTTGAGCGCTAGCGCGAGCTCGGCCATGTCCGAACGTGCCATAGTCGGTTGCTCCGCCGCCACCCACCAGACGATGTCGTAGTCGGCAGCGAATCGGTAAGCGTACTCGACCGCGATCTGTGTCTTGCCGACGCCACCGAGCCCGTGCAATGCCTGCGGCACCACGACGGTCACATTGGCGGACAAGCGGTCGCGCAGGGCCTGCAACGCAAAATCCCGGCCGGTGAAAGAGGTGTTCCGCTGCGGCACTTTCCACAACGGTGGTTGCGTGCCGGGAAAACGTGGCCTGTACGTATCGCCGGACGAATCACCTGACACGTCGCCCGCCGCCGGGGGCAGGTCTAGGGCCTCACGAAGCACCTCGCGAGCGCGCTCAGCGACAACTCCGGCGAGATCAGTCGGGTTCCGTTCAGTGAATGACGCAGGCAACCGCACCGTGTCCAGGCGGATCGGCACCAGAAATCGTCGGCCGCCCACTGGATCGCGGCCCGCCACCATCTTCCACAGATGCAGGGCATTCGGCGACTTGATATAGTCCTGAGACAGAAGGACGACGACATACTTAACGACCCCAACCGTCTCCTCAAGTTCAGCAACTGCGGTCTCTGACGGTGACAGGTCGACCGCCTGAAGTCGGGCGCGTAAGCCTGCGTTAGAAACTTCCGCCGCAACCCACTCGGCCCACATGCGATCGACAGACGCATAGGCTATCAGAATCTCACCAAACGCCGTTGACAACGTCCTCTCGAATTCGTCCAAATACCGACGGCGGTCGCGCTCCCCGATCGGGGCCATCTTCTGGACGTGCCCGTCCGTGATCACGCTAGTTAGCCGTTCGAACGCAGCAAGTAGCGAGCCTTCCTGGTGCGACCGGTCTCCAAACGGTGCGAGGATCTCTTCGTAGGCATAGAAAGGCTTGTACGGAACCTCCACGTCCCCCCAGTACTTGTCGATCTCCTCTTGCGCCAACCAGTCGAGGAATGTCTCGAATTGGAGCCGGGCGTAATCGCGGCCCGCCTCCAGCTTTCCCTTCTCCCCCTCCTCCACTCGCATAGGTACCGGAATAAGTTTGATCAGACGGCGGCCGCGTTGATTCCTGATCGAGCGCGACACGGCCGCGGCGCCCTCAATGCTCTGCGTGCTCATCGTAAAGCAGTTGACGACGACGTCTGGGAGTTGGACTGTGCAAATTCCTGCGGTGTCGCTCACCCCGGTCCGGCTGTCGATGAGGACATAGTCGTATTCCCTTCGCATGTTGTCACCAAGCGCCTCAAGGAAGACGCCGCCGCCTTGACGGTCGAAGAAGTTATCCCAGTCAAAGGTGCTCACCGTCTTCGAGTACGTGCGATCCTGTTGACCGGCGGGCACGAAGTCGATCGTTCCGTCGCCGGGGAACTGCCACTGCAAGGACGCCGCATGGCGCAGGATTCGTGCATGGGTGTCAATCCAGTCCCGGTTGTCCGCATCGGCATGTGGCGTCATGGTAACTACCGCATAGTCACGAATCAGCTCGATGACCCCAGAAGGCGACCGCAAATGCTTATCTCGCAGGAACGGGTGGAAGTACCGGTGCAAGCCCGGGGACTCCAGATCCCAATCAACGGCCAGGACACGTAGTCCGTTGCTGGCCATGATCCATGCGGTGTTCGCGAGCGCCATCGTCCGCCCAGCGCCGCCCTTGTAGGAGTAAAAGGTGACGATACGGCCAGGCGGCCGGTTGTCCTTGGCCATCATGATGCTCCGTCCACCGAGGGGCCTTCGAGAAATGGCCGTCGCTGGACCGGCCTTGTGGATGGCGAACTGTACACAGTACCGCGAATGAAGATTCTGTTCTGAGCGATCTCGAGGATTTCCGTAAGATCGGCGCCGAAGGAATCTGGCGTCGGGCAATAGCGGAACATCGGATCGCTGACACGGATCATATTACGGTGCAGGACGTTGGCCAGGGCAAGCCCGAGCACAGCGAACCGCCTTTGCGTTTCGGAGTCCTCGTTGTTAAATGGAATCATCGCCGCGATTGTCGGCTCGTCGCGTTCGTCATAGTTCTCGAGCGCGGCCCGATGGTGGTCCAGTCGTATGGCCCACATGTCGATGAGCAGTATGACAATCTGGTTGTTTCGGTTGGCAGCGTCAATGCGCTCGGACAGGCCGTCAATGCCAGCGACCTCCGAGTCAAACCGTCGCTCGGCCGCGAGTCTGCTCGCGTAGACACCGAGCGGATCCGGCAGTGTCGGCCGGTACGGAGCCCACCCCTGACCGTCATCGCCGTAGAACTGCAGCTGACTCCGGAACACCATCATTTCGTCTCGCCCTCCGGCGACGACGACGAAGTGTACGTAGCGGGAACTCGGCTCGCCGTCGCCGACCTGCTCGTCGATTGACCGTATCTCAGGCGTTTCCGTCAACTCGACGAGACCCTGCGCGGCCTCGTCCACAAGGAACATGGAGCGCAAGTCGGCGATGCGAATCGCTGATCCCGGCTGCGGAATCGGATGTCGTTTCGCGGTCTCCACGATTCCTTTGGCGAGCTCGATCACGAACTTCCAGTAGTTGTCATGGTGGCGCTCTAACTTGATCAACTCCCACAGTCCATGCTCGTTGTAGTCCACTCCGAGGCGTGGGTCGCTGTACTGAATGGCCTCGGCGGCGGGGTGCATACTCGACACAGGCAACCATTTGACAGGAAGGATCGCGGGCGCTCGAATCTTGGTGCGATTTTCGTATTCGTCCAACCGTTCGGAAAAGAAGCGCCACTCTTTACCGCAGAACTCACTCAGGAAGTACCTGGGCGAGCACAGTGCCAGGAAGCAACTGCTGGTGGAGAGCGCCTCGCATAAGCTCTGCGGCCACGGATCCCCAAGCTGAATGCTCTGTGTGTATAGAAACCCCACTTCTTGATCGATATTCAGCCCAGCCCGCAGTCGGATCTGATCACAGAGATCTTCGTAGAATTTCTGTACGTAGATATCAGCGTCCCCGCTTGCGCAGCTGAGAAAGAAGTGGAGCACGCTGCCCTCCGACCTGCCGACTTGGCATCCCGCACGTGGTCCGGACGGCCGCATCTGAGGACATGGCCCCACTGCCCGGGAGGTTGACGACGCCGTGGCGCGGCAACCCGGTATGAGTATACGGTGTGTAGTAGAGTTTTCTGGATCTGGCTACATTTCGTGATCGTCTGGGCACGGACTGTCCGTTTGCCGGTCGTCAGGCCGCGAGTAGACTCTCTTGCGGAGCAGGTGAGGTTGGCCCCGGCCGTACATCTGCCGTTTGAGCACCTCGATCCGGTTGACGGTGCCCCCTCCACGGCGGCCGAGCTATGCGGCAGGGTCAGACCGTTGAGCACGGCGGCGTGATCGCGTCAGATCCCGTTGAACCGGTGCAAGTCGGCAGGCCCTCGGCGTCGATCGACGGTGCGGCCAGCGCGCCGCCGCACCTCTGTGAGCGTGACCTGCTCCACAGTGTCGAAGTGTCGGCGTGACGCAGGATCGCGCTGGTCTCCTCACGAAGATCCCTACGAAACGAACCTTTCTCGGTCAGCCGCCGCGCAATCCGATTCCGTGCCGCACGAGTCCCCCGTGGCGGGAGAACAAGCGTTCGTACTCTTGGATGCTGGATAGATGCCGGAGCAACCGGCGACGTGGTGGACCTGTCCGACAGGGTTCGGCGGCGCACCGAAGCCTCGCCCCGGCTTCTGGCAGACCACCGGCCACACCCACCAGTTCGTCTGCGATCTCCTCGGGAGCCTCCTGCACATCTCCGACCCCCTGCCCGGCAACACCCACGACGCGAAGGGGCTCTTCGCTGTTCTCAGTGGGTTACTCAGTGTGAGGGCATGTATGCGGGTGTTGGGTTGGTGAGGGTGGGTAGGTGGAGTTTGGCTGCGGTGAGGTAGACGATGGTGATCATTGTGGTTTTGTTGCGGTAGCCTCGGGCGCGGGCTTTGGCTGCTTGGACAGGGAGTTGATTCCGTCGAGCAGGCCGTTGCTCAGGTGGTTTTGGTGCCAGGTGAGATGCCGTCGAAGTGGTTTTCGACCAGGGTGACGAAGTCCTTGATCGGTTGCAGGGGGGAGCGTTTCGCGCCGTAGCACCAGCGTCGCAGGTACTCGGGTGCGTAGCTGGGGTGCTGGTCGTAGAAGGCGTGGAAGTCCTCCCGCCAGCGCAGCGCCCGGGCGGTGGCCAGCTGCGCGGAGGGGCGCATCAGGTGGTGCAGGTCGCGGCGTTGCGTCACCGACAGGTTCGCCCAGTTCTTGAGCCACAGCCAGCGGGTGTGCTTGAGCTCCGGGCGGGTGGCGACCTCGGCGCGGCGTACGGTGTCGATGGCCTCGCTGAGCTTGGCGGCCAGGGTGGTAGCGGTCGAAGGTCATCCTCGCGTTGGGCAGGTGCTGGTTGATTCCGGAGATGAACGCCGTGCTCATGTCGGAGCTGGTGTCGGTGATCTTCTGCGGGTCGCCCCCGTGCTCGGCCAGGTCAGCAGCGAAGCGGGCAACGGTATCGGCGCAGCGGCCCTCGGTGGCGAAGATCACCCGCCGGGCATCGAGGTCGGCGAAGACACTCACGTAGTCCTGGCCCTTACGGGCAGAGGTCTCATCCATACCGACCCGGCGCACGCCGGTGCAGTCCAGCTGATCCCGGGCGGCGCGCACGTGATGCTCCACGATCCGCCAGATCCTGGTGTCGTGCTCCCGAGTCATCACCGCGACCTTCGCGATCGGCATCGCCGCGGCGAAACTGAGCACCAGCGCCTGGAAACAACAGCGTGAACCTCGACCCCGGGCGCGCCCAGGGCACGTCCAGCTGCCGTACCCCATGCTGCGGGCAGCGCACCCGCGGCAGCCGGGCATGCAGCAACGCCTTGTGCTGGAAGAAGTCCAGATGCCGCCATGTCTTGCCCACGGTGTCATGCACCGGGCAGCCACCGTGCGCACAGTCCTTGGCCGGGCAGGCGAACCGGGCACCACGATCGAAGCCCAGATACAGATCCAGCTGGGCGGCCTCGGCATCGAACTCGCTGCGCGTCACCCGCCACGGCCCGCTCAACCCCAACGCCGCCGTGAACAACCCCAGCTCATCCATACCCTCACAACCCCCTGCCACATGACCATCACAGACAGTCACGCAGCCAACGAAACGGTCATCCCCTCGTCAACCCGCCACGCCGAGACCACACTCACTTGATCACCAAACCCACTTGATACAGCGAGGAACCCAAGCCAGCCAGGGAACACGCCTGGTCGGGATGGGGCGACGCCCGGTTAGAAAGTGATCGACAAGCGGCGCCCCGATTCGGGCATCCTGGAGTCATGCGCACGATCGGCAATGTCCTGTGGTTCATGCTGGCGGGCTGGTGGCACGCGCTGCTGTACGCGATCGCGGGCGTGCTGGCCTGCGTCCTGATCGTGACGATCCCGTTCGGGATCGCAGCGTTCCGGCTCGCCGGGTATGCGCTGTGGCCGTTCGGGCGCCGGGTCGTCGTCCACCGCGGCG
Source organism: Pseudonocardiaceae bacterium (assembly GCA_050700115.1). Classification (GTDB taxonomy): domain Bacteria; phylum Actinomycetota; class Actinomycetes; order Mycobacteriales; family Pseudonocardiaceae. The sequence goes on along the minus strand of JBOHGG010000019.1, from coordinate 21,044 downwards.
CGGGCGGGTGGTCCGTGCTGGGCAACATCCTGTGGATCGTGCTGTTCGGTTGGGAGCTGTTCTTCGCGCACGTCGTCGCCGGGCTCCTACTGATGCTGACGATTATCGGCATCCCGTTCGGGTTCGCGTCGCTCAAGCTGTCCGTACTCGCGCTGGTGCCGCTTGGCACCCGGGTGGTCGACGCCGATGTGGCGATCCCGGGATACCAGACTGAACCGGCGTACCGGCGCAAGCCGCAGGCAACGGGGCCCGGTCGGTAGGCTGACCCGATGACCGAGGCCAGGGTCAGCGCGACGCCTCCGGCGCACGACCTGACCGAGAGGCTGCGCCGGCTGCTCGACGGCGAGCCCGGGGTGCTCGTCGCCTACCTGTACGGCTCGCACGCCCGCGGCCGGGCCGGGCCGCTGTCCGACGTCGACGTCGCCGTGCTCCTCGACGGCGACACCGAGGACCGCAGGCTGGAGCTCGCCTCGGCGGTCACCGAGGCCGTCGCACCCGCGCGCGCGGACGTCGTGGTCCTCAACGACGCTCCTCTCCCTCTGGCCTACCGCGTCCTGCGCGACGGCACGCTGCTCGTCTCACGTGACGACCGGGCCCGGGTCGAGCACTGGGTCCGGACCGTCGACCGCTACCTCGACATGGCACCGGCCCGCCGCTTGCTGGCGGCCGGCACACGGAACCGGTTGCGCGAGGGACGCTTTGGTCGACGCTGAGGTCATCGGCCGGCGGCTGCGCGAGATCGGCCGCCGGTTGGGAGCGCTGCGCGACGTCTGCTCGCACGGCGAGAGTGCCTTCCTCACCGATCCGGCGCTGCAGGCGCAGGCGGAGCGGCATCTCCAGCTTGCCCTCCAATGCACGATCGACATCGCCCTGCACATCCTCGCCGATGACACCGACCGGACTCCCGAGGACTACGGCACGGCGTTCCGCGAACTCGCCGCGGTCGGAGTACTGGACCGGGATCTCGCCGATCGGCTGCGGCTGGCAGCTGGGCTGCGCAACGTGCTCGTGCACGCCTACCTCGACGTCGATCCGGCCCGGATCTGGACGCACCTGGGCCGGCTCAACGATCTCGAGGACTTCGCGCATGCCGTCGACGCGTACCTGAAGCAGGCTGAGTAGCCGGCTCGCGGCGTCAGGCGCTGGTGAGGACCGTGGTGACCAGGTTGGTGCACCAGTTGAGCAGCTCGCGGTCGCGCAGTGGGGGCGCGCCAAGCCGATCGGAACCTTCCGTGGGACGGGGCACGGACAGGGTCGCCATGGCGGGCCGGTGCACTGCTTTGGGGTACAACCGGCCCAGCCGCACCACCTGCGAGTCCCGTAGCTGCACCGGGGCGAAACGCAACGTGGAACCCGGCGCAGTCACCTCCGCAACCCCGTGCGCCCGGCACACCTGGCGGAAACGAGCGACGTCCAGCAGGGTCACCACCGCAGGTGGGGGGGCGCCGTAGCGGTCGGTCAGCTCGTCGGTGACGGCAGCCAGCCCGTCAGCGTCCACCGCCTCGGCGATCTTGCGGTAGGCCTCCAGCCGCAGCCGCTCACCCGGGATGTAGTCGTGCGGCAGGTGCGCGTCCACCGGCAGCTCGACCCGCACCGGCGCGGGCTCGGGCACTCCCCCGGACGGGCCCGCGCCGGCCGCCCCTCGGAAGGCCTCCACGGCCTCGCCGACCAGCCGGATATAGAGGTCGAACCCGACCCCGGCGATGTGCCCGGACTGCTCGCCGCCGAGGATGTTGCCGGCACCGCGGATCTCCAGGTCCTTCATCGCGACAGCCATGCCGGCACCGAGCTCGGCGTGCTGGGCGATGGTGGACAGCCGGTCGTGCGCGGTCTCGGTCAGCGGCGTCTCGGGCGGGTAGAGGAAGTAGGCGTACCCCCGCTCCCGGCCCCGCCCGACCCGCCCGCGCAGCTGGTGCAGCTGGGCGAGCCCGAGCAGATCCCCCCGCTCCACGATCAGCGTGTTGGCGTTGGAGATGTCCAGCCCGGTCTCGACGATCGTGGTGCACACCAGCACGTCGTGCTCGCGCTCCCAGAACCCGGCGACGGTGCGTTCGAGCTGGTCCTCGTTCATCTGACCGTGCGCGACCGCCACCCGCGCCTCGGGCACCAGCTCGCGGATCCGCCGGGCGGCCTTCTCGATCGAGGACACCCGGTTGTGCACGTAGAAGACCTGCCCGTCGCGCAGCAGCTCGCGGTGGATCGCGGCACCGACCTGCTTGTCGTCATAACCTCCGACGTAGGTCAGTACCGGGTGGCGCTCCTCGGGCGGGGTCAGGATGGTCGACATCTCACGGATACCCGCCAGCGACATCTCCAGCGTCCGCGGGATCGGGGTGGCCGACATCGTCAGCACGTCGACGGCGGTGCGCAGAGCCTTGATGTGCTCCTTGTGCTCGACGCCGAAGCGCTGCTCCTCGTCGACCACCACCAGCCCGAGATCCTTCCAGCGCACCCCCGCCTGCAGCAGCCGATGCGTGCCGATCACGATGTCCACCGAGCCGTCGGCGAGTCCGGCGAGCACCTCGTAAGCCTCCGTGGAATGAGTGAACCGGGACAGCCCGCGCACCGTGACCGGAAACGAGTGCATCCGGTCGGAGAAGGTCTGCAGGTGCTGCTGGGCCAGCAGAGTGGTGGGCACCAGCACAGCCACCTGCTTGCCGTCCTGCACGGCCTTGAAGGCGGCCCGCACGGCGATCTCGGTCTTGCCGTAGCCGACATCGCCGCAGACCACCCGGTCCATCGGGACCCCGCGGCGCATGTCCGCCTTGACCTCGTTGATCGCGGCGAGCTGGTCGGGTGTCTCGGTGTAGACGAAAGCGTCCTCGAGTTCGGCCTGCCACGGGGTGTCCGGCCCGAATGGATGCCCCGGTGCGGACTGGCGCGCCGCGTAGAGCTGCACCAGCTGCGCGGCGATCTCCTTGACCGCCTTGCGGGCCCGGCCCTTGGTCTTGGCCCAGTCCGAGCCGCCCAGCTTGTTCAGCGTGGGCAGCTCGCCGCCGACGTAGCGGGTGACCTGGTCTAGCTGGTCGGTGGGGATGAACAACCGGTCCCCGGGGTGGCCCCGCTTGCTCGGCGCGTACTCCACCAGCAGGTACTCCCGGGTGGACCCGCCGACGGTGCGCTCCACCATCTCCAGGAACCGGCCGATGCCGTGCTGCTCGTGCACCACGTGATCGCCTGGTTGCAGCGCCAGCGGATCGACGGCGTTACGGCGGCGGACCGGCATCTTCGCCATGTCCCGGCTGCCGGTGCCGCCCCGCGCGCCCGTGATGTCGGTCTCGGTGAGCACCGCCAGTCCCAGCGCGGGGGCCAGGAAGCCGTCTTCCAGGGTTCCACGGACCACCGTGACGGTGCCCGCGGCGGGTGGCTCCACAAGCCCCTCGGCGGCGTGCACCGCGGGCACCTCGGCGTCGCGCAACTGCTCGCAGGCGCGCTGCGCGGTGCCGGTGCCGGGCACCACCAGCACCGCCGCGCCCCCGGTGGCGGTATGTGCGCGCAGGTCGGCGAAGGCGCGCGCGACGTCGCCGTGGTAGGGCTGCGCGGCGGTGATCTGCAACCGCAGCGGGCCCTCGGTGTCGGTGGTCAGCGGGCTCAGCGTCCACCACGCCACCCCGGTGGCGCGGGCGTGCTCGGCGACGTCGGGGAGGCTGCGATAGGCCGAGGCGGATAGGTCCAGTGCCGCGACGTCGACCGGGGCGGCACCACCGCCCGCGGCGACCATCCAGGACGCCTCCAAAAACTCCTCCCCGGTGCGGACCAGGTCGGCGGCCCGGGCCCGGATCCGCTCCGGATCGGCCAGCAGCACGTGGGTGCCGGGCGGCATCGCGTCGGTGAGCAGCGCCAACTCGGGCCCTACCAACACCGGGATCAGCGACTCCATCCCCTCGGCCGGCACCCCGGAGGCGACCTTCTCCAGCAGCTCGCCGACCGGCCCGGCCGCTGCATGCGCGGCGAGCTGTGCCGCGGCGGCCCGCACCGCGTCGGTGAGCAGCAACTCCCGGCACGGTGGCGCATGCATCACCTCGGCAGCCGCCAGGGTGCGCTGGTCGGCCACGGCGAACGAGCGGATCTCGCAGACCTCGTCGCCCCAGAACTCCACCCGCAGCGGATGGTCGGCGGTGGGCGGGAAGACGTCGATGATGCCGCCACGGACCGCGAACTCGCCGCGCCGGTCGACCATGTCGACCCGCAGGTAGGCGAGATCGGCCAGCCGGGCCAGCACACCGTCGAAGTCGTGCTCCTCGCCCACCCGCAGCCGCACCGGGGCGATCTCACCGAGGCCGCCGAGCATCGGCTGGATCAGCGACCGCACGGTGGCCACCACAACCCGCAGCGAGGTGCCTCCCGGGTCTTCTTCGGGGTGGGCCAGCCGGCGCAGTACGGCCAGCCGGCGCCCCACGGTGTCGGCTCGGGGGGACAGCCGCTCGTGCGGCAGCGTCTCCCAGGAGGGCAGCTCGGCGACCACCCCGGCGCCCAGCACGTCGGCCACCTCGGCGGCGAGCTCGCCGGCCTCCCGGTCAGTGGCGGTGACAGCCAGCACCGGATGACCTGCGCGGGCCAGCGCGGCGACGGCCAGCGGGCGGGTCGCGGGCGGCCCCAGCAGGGCCAACTCGGGGGCACCGGCCCGCCCAACCAGCTCGCGCAGGGAGGGTTCCGGCAGCACGGCCTCGAGCAGGCCGGACAGGTGAGCGGATGTGGTCGGTAGCGCAGTCGCTACGGGCACCGTGGTGAGCCTTTCGGGCCGGACGTGGTCGACGCAGAACGGACCCCTGCCCGGGACGCAACCGGCGCACCGGGGTCGTGGGATCCACAATACCGGCCGCCTCGCCCTTGGCCTGCCGAGGGCACGTTCTACGTGCTCCGACGCTGCCGCATTAGGTGCCGTGTTCGGCGATCTCGGTAATCCGATCGCAACGTTGCGTTGTATGCTGGAAGAGGTCGATCGCCCATCCAACTGCATTATGGCATTCCTTCTGGTCGGTGCCCCGGCCCGGAAGCCCTAGCGAATAAAATGCAATGGTGAGGTGGGATCGTGGCGATCGGTGGAAAGCGGGCGGGTTCGGGCCGTCTGGTCGGTCCGACATGACGAGCATCGTGCTCTGCGACGACCACGCGGTCTTCGTGGAATCACTGGTCTCCGTACTGGTCGGAGCCGGATTCCGAGTACCGGCGGTAGCCCGGAGCCTAGCCGGGACCATCGAGGCGGTCCGTCATCACCGACCCGATGTCTGTCTCCTGAGTCGTCGCTTCTCCGATGGCGATGGAGTAGCCGCGATCAGCCGTGTTATCGCAGTAAGCCCGGCGACCCGGATACTCGTGCTCACGGCGGAGGGCGATACCGACGCGATGCGCCGCGCCGTCCGGTTGGGAGCCGCCGGCTACGTGGACAAGACCTGGGGAGTCCGCAAGCTGGTCCAGGCGCTCCAGCGGGTCGTCGACGGCGCGGTCGTGCTGGACGCACCCCGGGCCACCAGCCCGCGGTCCGACATCTCCGAAGCGCGCCGCCTCGCTGCGCACCTGACCGCCCGCGAGCGGGAATGCCTCACGCTGCTCGTCGAGGGCCTCGATACCCGGGCGATGACCTTACGGCTCGGGGTCTCGACCACCACGGTGCGCAGCCACGTGCAGGCGCTGCTGACCAAACTCGGAGTGCACTCGCGGCTGGAGGCTGCCACTTTCGCCGTGCGCTACGACCTGGTCAATCATGACCAGCATGGCCCGGGCGGCCGCACCAAAACGGGTTAGTCGTGGAGGGGGCGAAGCGGCAAGGCACGGTTCGCGGTGTGAGTCCCGTCCGGGTGCTGCTGGTCGACGACCACCAGATGCTGACCGAGGCGCTCGCGGCCAGGCTGTTCACCACAACCGACATCGTCGTTGTCGGGCATTGCGCGACCCGGGATCCCCATCCAGAGGCTCCCCATCCAGCGGCGTTGGCCACCGTGGCGCGCCCCGACGTGATCACCATCGAGGTCACCCTGGCCCGCGACGCGGCCCCGCTGCTCACGCTGTTCCGCGCCGCGTGGCCGCCCGCACACTTCGTGGTCCTCACCGCGAGCCGCGACCCGGAGCAGGCCGTCGAAGCCGCGCGGGCGGGCGCTGTCGGGTGGGTTTCGAAGGAGTCCTCGATCGACACCCTGATCTATGCCCTGCGCTGCGCTAGCCGCGGGCATGCGTGCTTTCCTCCGGAGCAGCTGGGCCGGATTCTGCGGGAGTTGCGGGCCGACGTCGGGCGGGCGCAGCGCCGCGACGGACCGCTGGACGCCTTGACCTGCCGCGAGCGCGCTGTGCTGATGTGTCTGGTGGAGGGCCGCTGCAAAGCGGAGATCGCCGAGGAGCTCGGGTTGTCGGTGAACACGGTACGGACGCACACCAACAAGATCTTCGCCAAACTGGGCGTGCACAGCCGGCTCGAGGCCGTCACTGTCGCCCGAAGTGCGCTGCGCGGCACCCAGCCTCCCGCAACGGGCGTAGCCGTTGTCCTCTCGACGCAGGAGTCCCCGGTGAAGGTAGCGCCGTAGCGTCGGCTCCCACCATGAGCGAAGCGATCGACGACGTACACGTCGCCGGCCAGGGGTCTGGCCCCCTGCCAGCGGTGTTGATGTACCACTCGGTCGCGCCCTATGACCAGGATCCCTACCTCGTGACGGTGCGCCCGGCCCGGTTCGAGCAGCAGCTGCGCTGGCTGGACCGGCGCGGACTGCGGGGCACCTCGATGCGCGAGCTGTTGGCGGCCCGGCGCGAGACCGCTGATCGGGGTCTCGTCGGGCTCACCTTCGACGACGGCTACGCCGACTTCTCCGAGCACGTGCTACCCGCCCTGCGCCGGTTCGGATTCACCGCAACCGTGTTCGTGATCGCCGATCGGCTGGGCGGCTGCAACTCCTGGGACGAGGCGGGGCCCCGCAAGGCCCTCATGACGGCCGAACAGATCCGCCACGCGGCGGCCAGCGGCATGGAGATCGGCTCGCACGGCCTGCGGCATGTATCGCTGACCTCGCTCGACGGCGGCAGGGACGTCCCGGACGTTCTGACCGCCGAGGTCTCGGGGAGCCGGGCCATCCTGCAAGAGGTGTCCGGTCAGGAGGTCTCGGGCTTCTGCTACCCCTACGGGCACGTGGACGCCGTGGTCGTGAACGCGGTGCGGGCGGCCGGCTACGGTTATGGCTGCGCGATCTGGCCGTCGAATCTCACCGGCATGCACGCACTGCCGCGCACCTACATCGGGGACCGCGACGGGTCCCTGCGACTGCTCGCCAAGTGGTATCGGCACCGACTGCGGTACCGGCAGGCACGGAGCACCCCTTGCCGCCACGATCACGGGTGAACCCGAATCTGACCGTGCTGCACGCGGTCCAGCCCACCGACGCCGGGGTGGCGGGGTATGTCGCGGCGGTGGCCGCCGACCAGCTCGCCCGAGGCTGGCGGGTCATGGTCGCCTGCCCCTGCGGCGGGCATCTTGGCGCCGATTTAGCTGCACGTGGGATACCGCGACTGCACTGGCCCGCAACCCGTTCTCCCGGCGCTGACACGGTGCTCGAGACGCAGCGGTTGCGCCGGCTGATCAGGGCGATCCGGCCCGACGTGGTGCACCTGCACTCGGCGAAGGCGGGGCTGGCTGGGCGGCTGGCCCTGCACGGCCGGCACCCCACGCTGTTCCAACCACACGGCTGGTCCTGGCTCGCGGTTCGCGGCGCGGCCGCGCGCGCGGCACTCGCCTGGGAACGCGTCGCGTCGCGTTGGACCGATGTGGTCGTGTGCGTTGGCGACGGCGAGGCCGCCCACGCACGTCACCGGCAGGTGCACGCCCGCCACGTCGTGGTCCGCAACGGCGTCGATCTGGCGAAGTTCACCCCGGCCGACCAGCGGGCTCGGGCCGTCGCCCGGGATCGGCTGGGGGTGGACCGGGAGGTGTCGCTGGCGGTGTGCATCGGCCGGGTCACCCGCCAGAAGGGTCAGGACGTGCTGCTGGCGGCGTGGCCACAGGTGCGGCGGCATCGCCCGGGAGCCGAGCTGTGCATCGTGGGCGACGGCAGTCTGCTGCCCACGCTGGGTGACTCGGCCCCTCCCGGCGTGCGGTTCGTGGCACCGGTCACCGATCCGCGGCCTTGGTACGCGGCGGCCGACGTGGTGGTCCTGCCATCGCGCTGGGAAGGCCTGTCGTTGACCCTGCTCGAGGCGCTGGCCAGCGGTCGCCCGGTGGTGGTTTCCGACATCCCCGGCCTCGCGGAGGCCACCACCGCCGGCGTGGGCGCCCGGGTGCCGGTCGGCGACACTGCCGCGCTGGCCGGGGCCATCGGGCGGCGGTTGGACGACCGCGACCTGCGCACCGCCGAGGCGGTTGCCGCCCGGTTGGCCTCGGAGTCATTCGACGTGCAACACACCCACGAGCAACTCGCCATCGTCACAGCGCAGGTCGCGCAGCGGCAATGAGCGGTGCCGACGAGCTTGGCACCGGCCATCACCCGCGCCACGCCGACCAGCACGGACCGCGGCCGGTCCACCACACGGCGTAGACGGCCTACCGCCGATGACGGAGGACCCGGCGCCCAGCTGATGCGACTGTCGGTGCAGAGCCGACTGCGGGGGGTGGACGTGGCTAAGCACCGGCTGGCGCTCGCGATCAACGGGCGGGAGCGACTTCTGGAGAGTCGGCTGGTGCCGTTCTCGATGCCTGACGGGCAGCCGACCGCCGAGAACATCGGGCTGGGGTCAGTCGCGATCGTGGGCCTCGGATACGTCGGGCTGCCGACGGCGTTGGCGCTGCTGGGCCGCTCGTCGCGGATCACCGGATTCGACATCAGTGACGATCGCCTGCGCACCATCGAGTCCGGCGACGTTGACCTCTCCGACCTCGACCGGGTGCGGCTGGCAGCGGCCAATAACGATGAGAGCTTCCGGCTCACCAGCCGTAGCGCCGAGCTGGCCGATTCCGACGCCGTGATCGTCTGCGTCCCCACCCCGGTGGACTCCCACCACATTCCGGATCTCACCGCCCTGCAGCGGGCCTGCCAGACCGTCGTCGAGCACGCACATCCGGGACAGACGATCATCCTCACCTCGACCAGCTTCGCCGGCACCACACGTCAGCTGCTCGTCGAGCCCCTCCAACAGCGCGGCCTGACCGTGGGCACGGACGTCTATGTCGCCTTCAGCCCGGAGCGCATCGACCCCGGCAACCCCGACCACGTCCAACGGGAGACGCCCCGGGTGGTGGGCGGGGCCACTGCCGAGTGTGGCAACCAGGCGGCGCGGGTGATCGGGCAGCTGACTGACTCGGTGTACCTGATGACCTCTCCGGAGGCCGCCGAGCTGACCAAGCTCTACGAGAACATCTTCCGTGCGGTCACCCTCGCGCTGGCCAACGAATTCGCCGACGTGTGCGCCACGTTGGGGCTGGATCCGATCGAGGTGACCCTGGCGGCCGCGACCAAGCCCTACGGCTTCCTGGGGACGTTTCCCGGCCCCGGGGTGGGCGGGCACTGCATCCCGTGCGATCCGCACTACCTGCTGTGGCAGTTGCGCGGGCGCAACCGGCCGACCCCGCTGATCGAGCAGGCCATGCAGTCGATCCACGCGCGGCCGGCCCGGGTCGTCGAGCGCGCAGCCGAGGTGCTCGCTGCCGACGGTCGCTCGCCGGCCGGCGCCAGGGTGATCGTGGTCGGCGTCAGCTACAAGGCCGGGGTCTGCGACGTCCGGGAATCGCCAGCGCTGCCGATCATCGACGGGCTCGCCGAACGCGGCGCGGACGTCCAGTACCACGACCCGCTGGCGCCGGTCATCCGGACACCGCAAGGCCATCTGATGTGCAGCATCGGAGCGCCCAGCGGAGCCGACTGGGATCTGGCGATCATCCACGTGCTACACCCGGGGGACAGCACCGACTGGATCGGTGACTGCCCGCGGGTTCTCGACGCGACGTACCAGTTCAACGGCGCTCCGCACGGCAGCGTGGTGTGAGGGTTGCGATGATCGACACCTCCACACCGGCAGTCATCTTCAAGCTCGACCGCAACGTCATGCACCACGGCGGCCTGGGTGCGATCCGCAGCCTGGGGCGCCTGGGCGTGCCGGTTCACGGCGTGCACGAGGACCCGTTGGCGCCGGCAGCCAACTCGCGCTACCTGCACGGCCGATGGATCTGGCGGCCACCCGCCGACGATGTGGAACGGGTGCGGGCCGGGCTGGTGACGCTTGCGCAGCGGATCGGCCGCCCCGCCGTGCTCATCCCCACCGATGACGCCGGTGCGATCTTCCTCGCCGAGCACGGCACGGACCTGAGGCGCGACTTCCTGTTCCCCGACCCGCCCTGCGATCTCCCCCGCCGGCTGGCCGGTAAGTACACCCTGTACCAACTGTGCCGCGAGCTTGGTGTGCCCTGCGTCGCCACCACCCTGCCGGAATCGGCCGCCGAGGCGCGGGACTTCGCCGACCGGGTCGGGTTCCCGCTGGTCGCCAAGCTCGCCTCGCCGTGGCTGACTGCCGGTGCACCAGGACTGCGGAGCACGTCACTGGTCCGCACTCGCCACGAGCTCGAGACCGCCTACCGAGCCTGCGCCGGACAGCACGGCGCGGCCCTGATGCTGCAGGAGTACATCCCGCACCGGGCCGGCCAGGACTACTTCTTCCACGGATACTGCGACACAAGCTCGCGCTGCCGGCCCGCTTTCGTCGGGATCAAGGAACGCTCCTACCCGGCACACGCCGGGCTGACCAGCCTCGGGCGCTGGGTGGACAACCCAGACCTGCACCGCCAGGCCACCGAGCTGGTGCACCGCCTGGGGTTTCGGGGCATCGTCGACCTCGACTACCGGGCCGATCCCCGGGACGGCCAATACAAGCTGCTGGACTTCAATCCCAGGCTGGGCGCGCAGTTCCGCCTCTTCCAGGACACCGCCGGGGTCGACGTGGTGGTGGCGGCGCACCTGGATCTGACCGGCCGGGAAATCCCGCCGGGCGCGCCATACATCGGCCGCCGCTTCCTCGTCGAGAACTACGACCCGATCGCAGCACTGCGCTACCGAAGTGCCGGCCTCGACCTGAACTCCTGGGTGGCGTCGGTGCGCCGGGCCGACGAGTTGGCCTGGTTCGCCCGTGATGATCTCGCGCCGTTCGGGCTGATGTGCCTGCGCATGGGGTGGCGGGCCATCACCCGACCGCTGCACCTGCGCGGCACCGATCCTGGCGGGCCACCTCGCTACCGGGCAGGCCGTAGCGCACAACAGAGCTCACCCCAGAGCTCACCCCAGCCGATCACCACGCAACGACCCGCACGGAAGGCGCTGACATGAACGACCCGATCGACGTGGCCATCGTGGGCGCCGGTCCGTACGGGCTGTCGCTCGGCGCCCACCTGAACGCAGCCGGCGTGCCGTTTCGCCAGTTCGGGCTGCCGATGCAGCTGTGGCGTGAGGCGATGCCCCGCGGCATGTTCCTCAAGTCGCAGGGATGCGCTTCCAACCTGTCCGACCCGGGCTCGACACACACCCTGCGGGCGTTCTGCGAGTCCACCGGCCGGGACTACGCCGATTACGGGCTTCCGGTACCGGTGGAAACCTTTGTGGCCTACGGGGACTGGTTCCAGCGCGCCGAGGTTCCGCACCTGGAAGAGCTGATGGTCACCGACGTGACCCGGGCCGGCCGACACTTTGAACTCACCCTGTCCGACGGGAGCAACGCGCTGGCACGCAAGGTCGTCGTGGCCACCGGGGTGCAGCACTTCGCCCACCTGCCCAGCACCCTGGCGGGGCTGCCGGCGCAGGTGTGCACGCACACCTGCGCACACGACAACCTCGGCGTCTTCGCCGACCGCGAGGTCGCCGTCATCGGCGCCGGCCAGTCCGCGCTGGAATCGGCCGCCCTGCTGCACGAGTCCGGGGCACGCGTCACGATGCTCGCCCGGGCACCGGGTCTGGTGTGGAACGGGGATCCGCTGGCCGCGCAACGGTCGGTCCGGCGGCGGCTGCGGGAACCGGAGGCACCGCTGGGTTCGGGCTGGACCACCTGGTTTTACTCGACACAGCCGAACCTGTTCCGCCGGCTGCCGGCCGAGCGGCGGGTACGGGCCGCTCGGACCGCGCTCGGACCGGCCGGCGCCTACTGGCTGCGCCAGCGGGTGGAAGGCAAGGTACGCACGCTGGTCGAGCACTCGGTGCGCTGGGCCGATCATGAGCCCTGGGGCGTGCGGCTGGGGGTACGGGTCAACGGCGGGGGCAACAACGAGATCACCGCCGATCACGTGCTGGCCGCCACCGGCTACCGCACCGACCTGGACCGGTTGTCCTTCCTGGACCGACAGCTGCGGGCGACGGTGCGGACCCTGGCGGGTAGTCCCGACGTCGGCCCGGACTTCCAGTCCTCGGTGCGGGGCCTGTACTTCGTCGGGCCAGCGGTGGCCCCGACCTTCGGACCGGTCATGCGGTTCGTCTACGGCGCGGCCTACGCGGCGCGCGAAATGACCCGCGCACTGGCCGCCACCTGCGGGCCGCGCATCACTGCGGGAGCCCGCCGGTGACCACCACGCTCATCGCGCCGGCACCCTCGCCCCCCTTGGGCGGCCCCGCCGCCGGTCCCTTGGCGGATGCTGCCGGGCGGCTGTATCCGCCAAGGGGCCGGCACGCACCGGTGGCCCTGCTGCCGATGGTCCTGCTCCCGACGGCCGACGTCGTCGGCCTGGCCATCGCCGGCCTGCTCGCCGGGGTGCCCGGGTGGTGGGCGATCGCGTATGCGTGCGCCGTGCTGGTACTGCTGACGGCCGACGGGCAACACCGGCTCCGGATCTGCCGGCGGATCTCCGACCAGGTGCCGCGGACCGTGGCGGTGACCGCGATGCCGCTGCTCGCCGTGCTGCCCTGGGTCGGGTCCACCGCTGGGCTGCGGCTGGCGTTGCTGGCGGCCGCGTCGCTGGTCATCCTGCGCGCCGGGGCCTGCGCCGCACTGAAATCTGCGCACCGCCGTGGGCGGCTGCTCGAGCCGACGCTGGTTGTCGGCACCGGCGCCACCGCGGTGCGGGTCGTGGAACTACTCGCTCACCATCCCGAACTCGGGTTGGCGACCCGGGGGTTCCTCGACAGCCGGCTCGCCGAGCAGCGCACACCACTCCCGCTGCTCGGCGAGCCGGCGGAGCTGGCCGACGTGGTCGCACGCCACAGCATCCAGCGCGTCATCGTGAGCTTTGCGGCCACCCGGGATGAGGACCTGGTACCGCTGTTGCGGGCCGCTCGCCCGTTGCCTGCCGACGTCTGCGTGGTGCCGCGGCTCTACGAGCTGGGCATCGCGGTGCCCCGCGGTTACCTCGACGAGCTGTACGACATACCGCTGGTGCCGCTTCGCCGGCTCGGGCACGGGCGGCTCGGGCGCGTCGCCAAGGCCGGCTTCGACCTCGTGGGCGCGGCAGTGCTGCTCGTCGCCGTCACTCCCCTGCTGCTGGCCCTCGCGGTCGCGGTCCGGCTGCATTGTGGCCGCCCCGCGCTGTTCCGCCAGACCCGCCTCACCAAGTCCGGGCAGCCGATGGAGCTGGTCAAGCTGCGCTCCATGATCGACCACGCCGACTCCGACACCCGCTGGGCAGTGCTGCCCGAGCACACCACCTCGCTCGGACGATGGCTGCGTAGCACCCACCTCGACGAGCTCCCCCAACTCGTCAACGTGCTGCGCGGACAGATGTCCCTGGTCGGACCACGACCGGAGCGGCCGTACTTCGCCGCGCACTTCGCCCAGCTGATACCGCGGTATGCCGACCGGCAGCGGATGCGGACCGGGCTGACCGGATGGGCCCAGATACACGGGCTGCACGGAGACACGTCCATCACCGACCGGATCCGCCTCGACAACCACTACATCGAGTACTGGTCGCCCTGGATGGACCTGACGATCTTGATCCGCACGCTGGGCCCAGCGTCATCAGGCACCGTGTCGTCGGGAGGAAGCACGTGAAGGTTCTCCACGTGATCACCGGGCTGGGCGTCGGCGGTGCGGAGCTGCAGCTGCGGTCACTGCTGCAGCACACCCGCCACCAGTCCGACGTCGTGACGCTCTACAACCCCGGTCCGGTCGCCGAGATGATCTCCGGAGACGGGGTGCGGGTGCGCGACCTCGGGATGACCCGCAACACCGAGCTCACCGCGCTGATCCGGCTGGCGCAGCTGATCCGCGCCGGTAGGTACGACGTGGTGCACGCCCACCTCTACCGGTCCTGCATCTACGGTCGGCTCGCGGCGCGGCTGGCCGGCACGCCCGTGGTGGTGACCACCGAACACTCCATCGGTGAGACCCACCTCGAGCGCAGGCCGATGACGCTGGGGGTGCGCGCCCTGTACCTGGGCACCGACCTGTGCTCCGACGCCACGATCGCGGTGTCCCCCGCGGTGGCGCAACGCCTGACGAAGTGGGGCGTGGCGGCCCGGAAGATCGAGATCATCCCCAACGGCCTCGACTTCGGCCGGGTCGCCTTCGACGCCGGCGCCCGGGACCGGATCCGCGGCGAGTTCGGCCTCCCCCTCGACGCTTACATCATCGGTGTGCTGGGCCGGCTCGACCCGATCAAGCGGTTCGACCTCGTGATCCGGGCGGCGGCACCGCTGCTCGACGATCGGATCCGGCTGCTGATCGTCGGCGACGGCCAGATCCGACCCGATCTGGAGGCCGAGGCGCAACGCCAGGGCGTCGCGGATCTCGTGACCTTCGCCGGTGAACGGCACGACGTGGCCGCAATGCTGTCCAGCCTGGACTTGTTCATCGCATCCTCGGAGCAGGAGACGTTCGGGCTGTCCGTGCTCGAAGCCCTGGCCAACGGGATACCTGCGCTCTACACGACCTGCCCGGCACTGGCCGGCATCAGCACCGAGCGGGCCCGCCAGGTACCCGGCGAGGTCGACGGGCTGGGCCGGGAGATCAAAACCGAACTGGCCGCAGGGCGCCGCCCGCGCGCGCAGGTCCCGGCCATCGGCGAGCACTACGGCATCGAGGCGGTCACCCGCCGGATCGATGACCTCTACGACCGGCTGATGGCGCGCAAGCAACCCCGCCACCGGCCAGCCGGCTCCCGGGTTCTGCCCAACCCACTAGGAGGAAACCGATGAAAGCACTGATCACCGGCGGAGCCGGCTTCATCGGCTCGCACCTGGCCGAACACCTGCTGGACACCGGTCACGAGGTAGTCGCACTCGACGACCTGGCGACCGGATCGCTGCAGAACCTGTCGTCGACCATCGACCACCCCCGATTCCGCTACGTGCGCGGCTCGGTGCTGGACGAGGCGCTGGTCGACGCGCTCACCGGCCAGGTGGACACGATCTTCCATCTCGCCGCGGCCGTCGGATCGTTCGTCATCAGGGATCGGACGTTGCAGAGCCTGCGCACCAACATCCACGGGACGGAGAACGTCCTCGCCGCCGCACACCGCAACCAAGCCCGGGTCCTGATCGCCTCCAGCAGCGAGGTGTACGGCAAGAACACCAAGGTCGGACTTCGCGAGGACGACGACCGGGTGGTCGGCTCACCGCTGCTGCACCGCTGGTCCTACTCCGAGGCCAAGGCGGTGGACGAGAGTCTCACCCGCGCCTACGTCACCGAGCTCGGCCTGCGCGCGGTGATCGTCCGGCTGTTCAACACGGTGGGCCCCCGCCAGACCGGGCGCTACGGCATGGTCATCCCACGATTCGTCACGCAGGCGCTGGCCGGCGAACCGCTGACAATCTTCGGGACGGGCGCGCAGGTGCGCTGTTTCTGCCACGTGCACGACGTCGTACCGGCGCTGGTGGCCCTCCTCGAGCACGAGCAGGCCTGCGGCAACGCCGTCAATCTCGGCAGCACCGAGCAGGTGTCCATCGGCGGCCTCGCGCAGCGGGTGCTCGCCATGACCGGCTCAGCCAGCGACATCGTCCACCTCTCCTACGAGGACGGCATCGGCCCGGGATACGAGGACCTGCAGCGACGGGTCCCGGACTGCACCAGGGCGCGGGAACTGATCGGTTTCCGGCCGATCCGGACGTTGGACGACATCCTCCGGGCAGTGATCGCGGAGCAGACCATGCCGGGGCTCACACCGGCAGCGGTGCGCTGATGAGCACAAGCATCGTGCGGGCCGGCTCACAACGTCGCGGCGGCGCACCGCCGGGCGGCAATAGCAATACGGCGGGCGATACGGCGGGAAAAGGGCCCACCCCGCCACGGCTGTCGGGGAGGCGAGGCGTTCTGACCGGGTCGGCTTTTCTCGTCCTGCTGGTCGTCGGCGCGGTGCTGGTGGTGGGGCCCCGGATGATGCCACCGGACCGGCCGTCCACTCTCGTGGTGGGCTCCCTGCCGTTCTGGAATCTCACCGAAGGCCCGGACGTCGTGCTGGCGAATCGGGCCAGCTTCAACGAGGTCTCCCCGTGGATCTACGGGATCGGGGACAACGCGGAGATCGTCGCACAGGTGCCCGAGCGGGCGGCCGAGACCGCGGCGGGCATGGATCAGCTGCGCAAGTCGGGGATCGCGCTGGTCCCGACGATCGCGAACGTGACCGACGGCCGGTGGGCCTACGAACCGGTCGCGAACATGCTGCACGATCCCGCCGCCATGCAGCGGCACGTGACCGACATCGTCGCGCTGGTACTGCGGGAGGGCTACGCCGGGATCGACATCGATTACGAGGATCTGCGGGCCACCGATCGGGAGGCGTTCACCGCCTTCGCGACCCGCCTGGGCGAGGCGCTGCACGCCGAGGACAAGATCCTCTCGATCGCCCTGTTCGCCAAGATGACTGACGCCGGTGAAGACGAGCGCAACGTCGCCCAAGACTACGCCGGGATCGGGAGGGCGGCCGACGAGGTCCGGTTGATGGCGTATGACTACCACTGGGCTGCGTCGGGTCCCGGACCGGTCGCGCCGATCACCTGGGTCCGCCAGGTGCTGGACTACGCGAAGACCCAGATCCCCGCCGACAAGATCGTGCTCGGGGTTCCGGTCTCCGGCTTCGATTGGGTGGACGGCCAGGGCGAGCCGGTGAGCTGGCTGCAGTGTTATGGGCGCACCAAGGCCTACAACGCCACCTTGCAGTACGACCGGCTCAGCCAGTCGCCTTCGTTTAAGTACACCGACGCCCAAGGCCGCGCGCACGAGGTCTGGTTCGAGAACGCCGAGAGCACCACAGCCAAACTCGAAGCCGCCAAAGCCACCGGTATCCGCGGCGTCTACCTGTGGATGATCGGCGGGGAGGACGACCGAACCTGGGCACAGTTGCGGCAGGTCCTGCCCGTGGATGCGACATCGGAGCCCTCTGCTGACAAGGCGCCCCGCTGATGCCCTGGTGGACCGTCGCGATCCTCGTCTTCGGCGCGAACTTCGCGCTGTGGTCAACCATCGGCTTGGCCCGGCTGGTACAGGAGAAATGGGTCAAGCGCCCATGCCGTGAGTCCGGTCCTTCGATGACCGTGCAGGACGTGGCCGTGCTCATCCCGGCGCACAACGAGGAACTGGTCATCGAGGCCAGCATCGAGGCGATCGCTGCCCTGGTCCCGCGCGAGAACATCCACGTCGTCTCGGACGGTTCCACCGACCGGACCGCCGAGCTGGCCCGCCGGTCCGGGGTCAACGTGATCGAGACACGCATCAATGTCGGCAAGGCAGGCGCCCTTGAGGAGGCGATCGACCGATTCGGGTTGGTCGAAAGGTTCGACGTGGTGCTGCTGTTGGATGCCGACACGGCCATCGATCCGGGATACTTCGACGCCGCCCTGCCCCACTTCGACGACCCCTCGGTGGTCGCGGTGGCCGGCTCGGTCCGGACTCACTGGCACGAACGCGGCCTGTCCCTGATCGGCCAGGCGCTGGTGTGCCACCGGCAGCGCATCTACGCGATCACCCAACGCCTGCTGAAGTTCGGCCAGACCTGGCGCTACACCAACGCGACGCACATCGTGCCCGGTTTCGCCAGCATGTATCGCACGGCGGTGCTGCCCCGGATCGAGATGAACCCACCCGGCCTGGTCATCGAGGACTTCAACATGACCTTCGAGATCTACCAGCAGCGGCTGGGCAAGGTCGCGTTCACCCTCGATGCCGTCGCGGTGACCCAGGATCCCGACAACCTCCGCGACTACGTCCGGCAGACCAAGCGCTGGATCCTGGGACTGTGGCAGACGGTGCGCCGGCACCCACCGCAGTTCAGCCTGTTCACCGCCATGCTCACCTTGCTCCTCCTCGAGCTGCTGACCAGCAGCTTGTTCTTCCTGCTTTTGCCGTTCCTGGTGATCGTCCTTGCCGTACCCGCGGTGTACTCCGCCGTGCTGACCTGGCCCGGGATCGCGCCGGTCTACGACACGGTCGCCGCGCACATGAGCCTGCAGGTGCTGCTGTTCGGGGTGATCGGCGCCGATTTCGTGCTGACGTGCATCGTCGCGCTGATCGAGCGCCGGGCGCGCTTCGTGGTGCTGTGGTTCTTCTTCCCGTTCCTCCGAGTGCTCGACGCCGTCATCGCGCTGTATGTGTTACCGCTGGCCTGGCTCAAGTCCACCGGGAAATGGACCAGTCCGGCCCGCCGCATGGTCGAAGCGCGGCCCAAGCTCGCCGAGCACGGACGCATGTCGGCGGCGGGGGCAGCGGATTGAGAGCCGTACCGGGTGACCCCACGGAGATCGGGTATTGCCGCCCGGGATCACCGCCAGGCACAGTTACCCCCGTGACGTTCTTGCGGGTTCTCCTCATCGACAGTCACGCGATGCTGACCGATGCCTTGACCGTCCAGTTGTCCACCGCCGACGATCTGTGGGTCGTCGGTAGTTGCATCCCCGACGATCCGCGCCTGACCGATATCGTCCGCACGGTGCGCCCGGACGTGATCACCACCGACATCGGAACTGCGGCGGCCGCCACCGGCGGGATGGTGCGCGAGCTGCGCGCTGCCTGGCCCCCGGCGCACCTGGTCGTTCTGACCGGTAGCCACGACACTGCCCACGCTGTCGCAGCGGCGCGGGCCGGCGCGGCGGCCTGGGTGTCCAAGGAGTGCTCGCTGGATCACCTCCTGGCGGTACTGCGCGCCGTACCGCTCGGTCATGCCTTCTACCCACCACGGCAGCTTGGCGTCGTGCTGCGCGAACTGCTCGACGACGCGCGCCGCGCGCGCGACTACAGCGCGCGGCTCGACGTGCTCAGTGACCGCGAGCATGAGGTACTCCTGCGCATGGTGGACGGCAAGCCGGTGAGCCAGATCGCCGCCGAGTCGGTGGTGTCCACCAACACCGTCCGGACTCACGTGCGCAGCATCCTCACCAAACTGGGGGTGCGCAGCCGTCTCGAGGCGGTCAGTGTCGCTCGCGCCGCCGGTCTTCGACCCGCCGACGATCCGGCCTGACGGGATCAGGTGGCTTCACCACGGACCCATCCCCGGATAGGGCAGGATCGCGCAATGCGTCGCCTGCCCGTGTTGCTGATGCTGCTCGGTGTCGTCGTCGGGTGCTCGCAGGGCACCCCGATCACGCCCGGGATTCCCACCCAGGGTCCGGTCGCCGGTAGTCCCGCAGCGCCACCAGGCACCCCCTCGGCACCCGAGATCCGGGTCGATGTGGTGGCCGCGGGGCTGGAGCACGGGTGGGACATCGGATTCCTCCCCGGCGGCTCGGCGCTGATCACCGAACGCCCGGCACGGATCCGGCTGCTGTCGTCGGCCAGGCCCGGCGCCCGGGTCACCGAGGTCGCCGCCGACCTCTCCGACGTCTACGTGGCCGGGGAGGGCGGCTTCATGGGGCTGGTGGTGCATCCCGACTTCGCGCAGAGTCGCCGGTTCACCACCTGCCAGACCCACCAGGAGGGCGACCGACCGGTGGACGTTCGGCTGGTCACCTGGGAACTGTCGCCCGATGGTGCGCGGGCCAGCCGGGTGGCCGACCCGCTGGTCGCCGGCCTGACCCTGAATCCCTCCGGTAGGCACTCCGGATGCCGCCCCACCCTGGGCCCGGATGGCTACCTTTACGTAGGCACCGGTGACTCCGCGAGGGCCGATGTGTCCCAGGACCGCACCCAGCTCGGCGGCAAGGTGCTCCGCATCGACCTCAACACCGGCGGTCCCGCGCCCGACAACCCGTTCGCCGGTTCCCCGAACCCGGCGGAACGGCTGGTGTTCACCTACGGCCATCGCAACGTCCAAGGCGTGACGGTGCAGCCGGGAACCGGTCGGCTCTTCAGCGCGGAGCACGGCCCATCCGTCGACGATGAGATCAACCTCCTGCGAGCCGGGGCCAACTACGGCTGGGACCCGTCCCGTGGTGGTATCCGGGACGGCTACAACGAGAGCGTGCCGATGACCGACCTGCAGCGCTTCCCGGACGCGGTCCCGGCGGTGTGGAGTTCAGGCGGCGGCGTCGAGGCGATCTGCGGGGCAGCGTTCATCGAGGGCGACCAGTGGGGCAACATGCAGGGCCTGCTGGCCGTCGCCGCGCTGGCCGGCTCCAAGCTGCTGCTCATGCGAGTGGACCCGGATGGCACGGTGACCGAGGTCGGGCAGCTCCCGCAACTGGACGGCACCTACGGCCGGCTACGCGCGGTGCGCCCGGGCCCCGACGGGGCGCTGTACGTCACGACCAGTAACGGCGACGACGACAAGGTGCTCAGGATCGCACCGGCCGGCACCTGAGCTTGCCGTGCGCTAGTGGCGCAATTCGAATGGTGGGGGCGACGCGGTGCGCCGGATCGAGGTTTGCAGGGTGTTGATCATGTCGTTGACGGTGATCGAGCCCGCGTCACGGTGCATCGCCAGACCCCGGCGGGCGAGCTCGGTGGCCAGCTCGAGCTGGTGGTCATCGACCTGCTCACCGCGGGCGCTGTCGCGGGTGGCCAGGATCGGGTACCGCCCGGCACCCAGAGAGGCCAGCGCAGACCCCGTGCCGGCGTGGCTGATCACCACGTCCGCCCGGCGTAGCGCCGCGCCCAGCTCCGCCGCCGGCAGCACCGGGGTGGCCTGGATCGCCAGGTCGTCCACCGGGGTGTCCCCGGTCTGCCACAACACGTCCACACCAAGCCCGGTCGCCTGCACCAGCGCACCCTGTGGTGCCAGCAACGGCGCCAGGTGC
>JBOHGG010000018.1:0-92420 GCA_050700115.1 Pseudonocardiaceae bacterium | reverse complement strand
GGACGCGCACATGATCACGTTGTCGTCGCACACCAACGACACCACCACCACGAAACCGCTAGCCCCGCAGCTCACGCCGACTGACGCCAACCCGCCCCGCCGTGGTCAAGAGGAACGGCGGCTAACATATGGAACTTCTATGCCCCTGGCGTCAGCTATCAGGACACATGCCGACACGGTTGATCCATCAGATCGGGCGTACTGCTCCACCGACCGGTGACGGCGGTGGAGGCGCGTTTCGACGGCAGCGGAAATGGGATCGGTGTTGGCCGGTGCTAACACCATCATCGCTAAGGCCACTCGCGGCTGGGTGGGCCGCAGGTCCTTGTAGCATAGGGGAGCCGCTTAACGTCGCTGTGCCTCGCGGGCCGCTCCGTCCACCTCTCCTCCGGGCGTCTAACACTGGGTGCCATGAACTGATCAGCCTTCCGGCGTCGCTCACAGTCAGAACCAGCGATCTCTGCCGTGCGGCTGATATCCGGCACAAGGCCAACCGACATCGGCAAAGACGATGGAGCCAACGGGCAGGTTACCGTTGTGCGTGCTGCCTGCCCGGGCCGGTCCCGCGCGAGCACGGCCGCCAGGCCGCGCGCAGCGAGCGGGATCGGCCCGAGCGGGCAACCAAGCTGATGAACGCCAGCCAGGCTATGTCCGCGCCGCCGCGGGCGGTGCCTTGACGCTTCTATGTGTTGTCAAGTGGGCGTCTGGAAGTATTTCGGGCTCTTGTGTTGGTTCCGTGGGTGCCTGCGGGGGTGCCGCGCAGCTTGCGGGGCCGTCCCTGCCAGGTCAAGACACCTCATCGGCGTAGTGCACGTGGGCGCGTTGCCCGTCATGGCGGTGCGGGGGTGGCCAGCTTCGCCAGCCGGCTGATGGTCTTGCTCGGTCGCCGGTCGGTCAAGGGCGAACCCGCGCGGGGACCCCGAGCCCCACGCGGAACCGTCGCTGCGCGATGGCCTGCGGCCAGCCTTGACCGACCGGCGACCTCGACAAGCCTGGCCGGGTGTCGAAGCAGGTCCGGGGGTTGTGCGATCAGGCCTGGCTTGCCCGCGGTGTCGAGCACCAGACCGGTGGCCAGCCCCCGGCCGGGTACGGCGAGGCTGTGACCGATTACCTCACGGTGGAGCTGTCAGGCTTGGGCGGTGGGGGTCATCACGGTGGTGAGGGTTCGGTAGAGCTGGCGGGTGATGTAGCGCTTGAGGCAGCGGCGGATCTCGCGGGGGGTCTTGCCTTCGGCCGTGCGCCGTGCGACGTAGGCGCGGGTCTTGGGGCAGCTGCGCATCCGCGTGAGGGCGATGGTGTGGATCGCGCGGTTCAGGGCCCGGTCACCGCCCCGGTTGAGGCGGTGCCGGACGGTCCGACCGCTGCTGGCTTCCAGGGGGCTGGTGCCGGCGAGGGAGGCGAAGGCGGCGTCGTTTCGGCACCGTCCGGGGTGGGAGAAGCTGACGATGGTCTGGGCTGCACTGACCGGTCCGATACCGGGCCGGTCGGTCAGGCCGGGAGCCAGCTCGTCCACGATGGCTTGGAGCTGCTTGCGGTTGGCCTTAAGCGCGCGGCCGGCGTCGCGCAGCGCGAGGGCCAGTCGCCGGATCTCGGCCTGCCGCACGGCCTGTTCGCGGCTGGCCTCGCGGGGTGCTCGGCGCCGGGCCAGACTGGCCAGGGTGGCCTCGCCCAGCGCGCCGCGGGCGGTCTGGCGGTCGGTGTCATCGCCACTCAGCAGCAACGCCCGCAGCCGGTTGGTCTGCCCAGTGGTCGTAGTGGTGAGCTCGTTACGGGCGCCCAGCAGGATCCGCAGTGCTTCGCGGTCACCGTCGGCGCGGGGAGTGGGCAGCCGATCGGCGTCAAGGCGCAGCGCGGTCAAGACCGCGAGGTGGGCATCGATCGGGTCGGACTTTCCCTTACCACGGCGGGCCTTGCCGCTGGGCTGCTCGCACTCGATGACGAGCAGGCCGGCGGCGGTGACCGCGCGGGCCAGCCCGGCACCGTAGCTGCGGGTTCCCTCGATCGACACGGCCACCCGCAGACCGGGCGTGTGCTGGAAAATCCAGGCGAGCAAGTCGGCATAGCCCGCGCTGTCGTTGCTGATGGTGATGGTGGCGATCGATGTCCCGGTCGGGGAGGCGATCTCCACCTCATGAGTGTCGCGATGGGTGTCCACCCCCACGACGGCATCGACGAATTCTGCCAACATGGGCACTGGCCTGGTGTCCTTCCTGGGCGTCGGGTCAACGTCGGCACCGGCCTGGATGGGATCACCGAGCGGCACATCTGTGACGGGTCACGCCCCACGGCGGACAGGCTTCTGATCAGGCCAACTGGTGGGCCAGGCCGGTGCCGGCAACCACGACGGACAAGTCAAGGCCAAGGCACGCCAAGGCGGCCAGATCCCAATACGGGTCACACCGGGTCACCAACACCAAGCCTGGTGGTCCTCCACCCAGGAGCACCGCAACGACACTCACAGATTCCCATAGAGGCAAATTCGGCAACACACAGCGCTGCCACGCTGTGTAGCCTCGCCGTGGTGCTACGCGGCCCAGACACGTGTCCGGAGACGTGGCGGAGACCCGCGTCAGTAGGCAGTGACGGTTGACGGATAGCTCCAACTTAATCATTGGTGGCAACGGGGCAGCGACGCTGTTCCCTGAACGAACTGATGGGCTCTTCGGCATGTTCACAGCTGAGAGGCATTGCGCCCGCGCCAGCCGATAGGGGAGTGTGCGGCCGGGAGTGCGCAGAACTACCGTGGATGTATGGGCGACCTCGTGGCATGGGCGTTTGAGTTGGCGGGCGAGAAGCTCGCGGGGGTTTTGCCGCGTCGGTGGGGGCATGTGCAGGGAGTGAGTAGGCGTGCGCGTGTGGTAGCGCCTCTGTTTTCGGTGAACGACGGAGAGTTACTGGTTGCTGCAGCGTTGCTGCATGACGTCGGATACGCGCCCGAGCTGGTCGACACTGGGTTTCATCCGCTCGATGGTGCGCGGTACCTGCGTGGCGTCGGTGGTTCTGATCGATTGGTGAATCTAGTAGCACATCACTCCTGCGCGACATTGGAGGCGGAGCTGCGGGAATTGTCGGACGAACTAGACGAGTTCGAGGACGAGAAGACCGCTCTTCGCGACGCGCTGTGGTGGGCTGACATGACCACCACCCCTGACGGTGGCGAGACGACCGCGATCGAACGGGTGGCGGAGATCCAGACACGCTATGGCCCGGATGATCTCGTGTCGTGCTTCATTCGACGGGCATGGGACGATCTCAACGCAGCGGTGGAACGTACGCAACATCGGCTCGAAGCGGCTGGCATAGCTCAGGCATAGAACGGCTCAGGGCGCTGCTCGAATCCGTGTTGAATCCGTAGTCGTATGGATGGGTGGACGTTAAAGTTAGCCAGGGTGGATGGGTCCAGCCATAGGACTTCTTTGCTCTCGCTGCTCGTGCGCGGCTCGCCCTCGATGGGCCGGGCGCGGAAGCAGAGGGAGAACTCTTGCCGTACCTCACCGTCGGAGAAAGCAATGACGTGCGCGGGATCGGAGTAAACGCCGATCAGACCCGTGACGTCGACAGTGATCCCTGTTTCTTCCCTGACCTCTCGCACCACTGTCTGGGTAATGGTTTCACCGATTTCTTGCGCACCTCCTGGAACAGCGTAGAGGTCATTGTCGGTGCGTCGGATCATCAGCAGTCGACCGGCGGCATCCTGAACGAAGGCGGTGACGGCGACAACGATGCTGTTTGCCGAAGGTGCGTCCGGATCGTGATAGAAGTCGCGACGCGCCATGGCGTGGCCTACCACCTGGCTGAGATGGCGGTGTTCCAGACGTTCTCGAAGCTTTCCGAGTAGGTCTCGAACAGGTCGCCACCGGAGAGCCGGCGCAAGTGTAGCAGCGGGGCGTGAGCTGCCATGAAGCCGTAAACGTGCGTGTTGACGAGCATCTCCTCATCGAAGCGGTAGATGCTGTTGTACAGGGTGGTTCCGTGGCACCGAATCTCGATGCCCGGAATACCGTCCAACGGGCGGTAAAAGGCGAGTGCGTTGCGCACCTTGGCGGCTATTGTCCCCTTACCGATGCCCTCTTCTACGCTTCGTCGGTTGACCTCGGAGCTGGCCGGATCACCCAACAGCATGCGGATCTTCGTTCCGTCCTCGGCCTTCTTCCGTAGTCGCTTGGTGAGAGTTGGGTCATCGGTCAGGAACATACCCGCATACAGCAAGATCTCGACGTGCTCTTCGGCCTGGCCGAGCAAACGGGTCCACAACTCGGCGGGTACTGAGTGGCGATGCGGGTAGACCTGCACGATCTCCGAGCCGCCGATCTCGGCTTTCCGCTCGGGAGTGATCGCGTCCGGCCAGAGGTAGTACTCGGTCTCACGCACCATGGCGGCGATGGCGCGGCGATGCTTCGGGTAGGGCAGGCGTCCTTTCGAGATCCAACGCTCCACGGTCTTGGGATCGACGCGGGTGACCTTCGCTACCTGGTCAAGGTCCAGTCCATGGCGTAGCAGTGCGTCGCGGAGGCGCTCGTTCGGCATGACACCCCATGTTTGTCGGGGACGAGTAGGGACGTCCAAGTATACACGGGACGTCTATAGATGTCCCACTGTGCGGTGCTCATGTCCTTCCTTCTCGCCGAATATGGATGACGTCAAGCGGTCCGCCACATCGGGCGGCCAGGGACAGGAGGACAGCACAGATGGCGGTTCAACGTGGTACACGGTTCGAGGTCGAGCACGACCAGGTCTTCGCCGAGGGTGCGGCGATCGTCGGACCCGTGTGTGCGGACATGGAGTATGTCTCCAACGAGGACAAGGCACGGGGTAAGCAGCCCAAACAGCGGATTGATGAGCAATCCGGACTGTTGCAGTGGAAAGTCACTGTGTCTGATCCGTCGGCCGAGAAGGATCGAGAGAAGTCAATTAGCTTAACGATGCTGGCCAGGGTGCAACCCGTTCCCCCGGAGACCGCGATCGCGGGCTTCGACTTTAGACCGGCGTACTTCGAAGGTCTGACCATCGAGCCCCGGGTGATGGGCGAGAAGTTTAAGTACTTGGGCTGGGTATTCCGGGCGACCGGGATGCGCGCACCGAATGGAGCCGCCAAAGGTCACGGCAAGTCGCTGCCGGCTCTACCGGTAGCAGACAAGTCCGCCGCGTGACGGCGGGATTGGGGCTATGCGCGATATCGTACAGGTGCACATCACGTCCGCCGTCCCGATTCGGGTTCAGGCGCTGCCCTTTGCTGATCGGATCGAGGTGCGCTTCGGCATGGCGTTCCCGGGTGCGTTGATCGTCGACAGGGATGCCCTGGATTCTCTCATTGAGGAACTCGTAGCTGGCCGAGCCGCACTGCACGCTTCCAATGAAGCCGAGACGGACGGAGGAAGTCGGGCGTGATGACCGGAGACGAGGCCACCGAGCAGGACCCGCCGCGGACGTTGATGGAGGCTCAGGTGGCCTTGGCGCTTATACGGCCGCGTCGACAGGCACCGCTGGGGGAGTGGCTTGCGTATTACCAGCGGTCGACGGGGTGGTATGCGGAGATCGCCGAGATTGATCGGGGTCACCATCACGAGGCGTTGTATATGGCGGAGCAGGAACGAGAACGTGCGAAGGAAATCGAGACGCAGATCCGAGCTGGTATGAGCATGGGAGGTGAGGGCTGTGGGAAAGACCGCAACACCGGGGCGGCCGCGGACGTTGATGCAGGCTCATAACGAGTTGGTGCGCATCCGGCCGAGTCGGGATGGGTCGTTGGCGGCCTGGCTTGCGTATTACCAACGGTCGGTGTTGTTGTACGAGCATATCGCCGAGGTTGATCCGTGGCACGAGCTGGAAGCCCTGTATTGGGCGCAGCGCGAGCGAGCCCGCGCCGAGAGGATCGCTACGGGGATAAGGGCAGAGGTGTCAGGCGAGTAGCGAACCGGTACGGGCCCGCGCCAGGAGGAAGGGAGGTGGATGGCGATGTGGGAAGGTGGGCGTTGGGGCGCTCTGGTCGAGCAAGCACAGCGGCTATGGCCAGGATCGGGACGATTCAACCGCGCACGGCGAGGTCGCCTGACATGGCAGACGTGCCGCCGGTGTGGCAGTAGGTCGTATCTGCAGACCGGCGGTGAGCGGTTGTGCGGCGGCTGCCAAAGCCTGCACTAGACACAAGAGGGAAGTGCAGAAGGAAATTTAACGCGCCTTGGGTGGTGCGGCAATGCCGCACGCCCTCATCAATTGTAAGACCGACGTACGCGCAGAAGCGGAATCTCTGGCTACCAACCTGATCCGCTTCTGCGCTGTCCACCCGAGTCAGGAGTGAACAGTAGTGAGGATACGCAGACCCACCGGGACGAGCGCAAGCCCCCTCCCGGTGATGAATGAGAGCCGCACCCAACAACAGCACATCGCGATCCCTTTGACGCGGGTCGGGGGTGGTCGGTGATGGACGCGCAGATGATCGCCCTGGTGATTGCCGGTGGTGGCGTGCTGGGCGTCGTGGTGTGGGCGTTGGCCAAGGTCGGCAAGGTGCTGATCAAGGTCGCCGAGGCGCTGGCCGCGGCGGCGGTAGTGATCTTCGCCGTCTGGTTGGTGGTCAAGGCCGTGGTGTGGGCGCTGCGCCAGACGGTGACGCGCTGGCGGACCAGCCTGACCGTGCTAGCCACGGTGGCGTGGTGGCAGTGGTGGGGGTGGGCGTCGCTGGCCCTCACCGCCGGTGTGATGGCCGGCGCGCTCACCACCTGGCGGCTAGTCAACCTGAGGTCCTCCGATGCGGGGGCTGGCCGACACCTGCGGGCCTGGTGGCTGCGGTGGACGGTCTACGCCCCGAAGCTGCCCCAGTGGTTGCGCGCCTGCGGCCTGAGCATCAAGCCCGAGTCCGTGCCCGTGGTGGTGACGGTCGCTCCCCTGGGGCGCAGCATCCGTCGCGGCCGACCGCAAGCGCAGGCGCGGCTACCGCAGGTGCTGGGGGTGCGCTCCGGTGCGTCGTGGGACGAGGTACGGGTGCGGCTGGTGGCCGGCCAGAAACCCGAAGACTTCGACGAGGCCACCCGAGCGTTGGCCTCGGTTCGAGGCGTGACCCGCTGCCAGGTCCGCGAACTGTCCCCCAACGTGGTCTCGATCGACTTCCAACGCCGCAACCTGCTCGCCGACCCCGTAGCCTGCCCCGACCTCGCCACCCTGGCCGATGTCGCGGGCACCGCCATTGATTTACGGCGGGTGTTGTCCGGGCGCACCGAATACGGCCAGGACTGGCACGTCCCCTTGGCCGGGGGCCACACCCTGGTCGCCGGCTCGACCGGGGCGGGCAAGAACTCGGCGATGTGGTGCCCCCTGGTGTCCATCGCCCCCGCCATCCGCGACGGCCTGGTACGGGTCTCGGGAATCGACCCCAAGGGCATGGAACTGGCCTACGGGCGCCGGATCTTTCACCGCTACGCCGGCACCGGCACCGACGCCCTCGCGGTCCTCGATGACCTCGTGGACACCATGCACGCCCGCAAAACCCAATTCGCCGGCCACGTGCGGTCAGTGCCAATCAGCACCCACCACCCCTTGGAGCTACTGGAATTCGACGAAATCGGAGCCCTGACCAAATACATCGACCGCAAAACCCGCGACGCCATCACCGAACGAGTCGCCCTGTTGACCACCCAGGGTCGGGCCTTGGGATTCACCGTCCGCGGCTACGTCCAGGAACCCACCAAAGACACCGTGCCGGTCCGGGAGCTGTTCCCCCGCCGGATCTGTCTGCGGGTCTCGGCCAAATCCCACGTGAGCATGGTCCTCGGGGACCAAGCCTACGAACGGGGCGCGTGGGCCAACCGGATCACCGAAGCCGAGGCCGGCGTCGGGTACGTGTTCGGCGAAGGACTCCGTGAGCCCCTCCGTGTCCGGGCCGGGTGGGTGCCCGACCAGACGATCAAGCAACTCGAAACGTTCGTCACCCGCCCCGTAGAGCACGACACGGCGGTGCTGCCCTTCCCCACCAAACCCACCGACCCCAGCGGGTCAACTCGCGGAGGTGCCGCATGAGCACCACCGGTGACCTACTCGCCGCGCTGTGCGCGCACCTTAACGAGTTCGAGCTACCCGCGATGGCCTCGGTCCACGTCTCCCTGTCTGCACCGCAGGTGACCGTGCAACTCACCCGCCACGACCCTTCCACGATCGCCCAAGGGCTGCTGGCCTGGGCCGACACCCTCACCCAGGTCACCGCCCACGCCTGGCGAGTCCCCCAGGGTAACTCGGTGCACCTATCGGTGACCGGACTGCTGGCCGGTGGTGCCTCCGTCCTGGTCTACGGCGGCCTGTGGGCCACCCACTGCAGTCTGGGCGCTGATCTTGCCCCCGATGCCACCACGACCATCCCGCTGGCCGCGCTGAGGCACACGGCCACCGTCGAGGAGGTGAGCGCCTGATGACCACCACCGACCCCGCACCCCCCGACGTCGGGCGGATGACCCGAGTGCAGCGGGCCGCCCTGCCGCTGGGCGCCGATGTGGCCCTGGCCCTGGCCGAACAGCACGGCGTCTGCATCCGGCCCCTGGCCATGCGCCGCATCAACACCACCACCGGCCGAATCGACATCGTGCCCGTCCCCTGCGGGTCCACCCGAGAGGACCAATGCCGCCCCTGTGCGGACAAGGCCCGCCGGTTACGGATGGTCCAATGCCGCCAGGGCTGGCACCTCGACGCCGAACCACTCACAGATCGGGCCACGCCCAGCGAGGAACACACCGCGCTGATGGCCGCCCGGGCCGATCTCCTCGCCGCCTACACCGAATGCAAAACCACCGGCGACGACCTCACCTGTGAGCAAATCGCCGACTCGGTCACCGAACTCGACACCGAACTCCGCGCCGCCGGAGTGCGCGGCCGGCTCACCCCGCTCGACCCACCACCCAAGCCAGTCAAGCGATCCACCCGACGCCGCCAAGACGCCCCGGACCTACCCCGCCGACCGATCGAGCGGCGCACGGTGGGACGGGTGTTCGCCGGACGCTACCGGCCCTCCACCTTCCTCACCCTCACCCTGGACTCCTACGGCCGGGTCGATGCCCAGGGTGCGGCGGTCGATCCGGATCGCTATGACTACCGGCGGGCCGCGCGAGACGCGATCCACTTCCCGGCGTTGCTGGATCGGTTCTGGCAAAACACCCGGCGCTGTGTCGGCTGGGAGGTGCAGTACTTCGGCACCGTCGAACCCCAAAAACGCGGCGCACCGCACTTCCACGCCGCCATCCGCGGCGCCATCCCCCGCACCGAGCTGCGGGCCATCACTGCCGCGACGTATCACCAGGTGTGGTGGCCGGCCCATGACCGGCTGCTCTACGGCGGAGAGCGCCTGCCGGTGTGGGATACCCGCGCGAAAGCCTTCACTGACCCCGACACCAGGGCACCGTTGCCGACCTGGGACCAGGCGTGTGAGGAGCTGGCTGAACCTGCGCACGTGGTCCGGTTCGGGGCGCAGGTGCACGTCAAGGGCATCCTGGGTGGCACCGAGGAAGCTGGTCGCCACGTCGGATACCTCACGAAATATTTGGCCAAGAGCATCGGGAAGGCCGCTGGACTCGACGAGCACGCCAGCGACGCTCAACGCGATCATGCCCGGCGGCTGCACGCCGAACTGAGCATCACGCCGTGCTCGGCGCGGTGTCCGGTGTGGCTGCTTTATGGCGTCCAACCCCACGGCTCGCGGCACTCCATGACCCCCGGGCGATGCAAGGGCAAGGCCCACAAACCCGAACACCTGGG
Organism: Pseudonocardiaceae bacterium; assembly: GCA_050700115.1. Lineage (GTDB taxonomy): Bacteria > Actinomycetota > Actinomycetes > Mycobacteriales > Pseudonocardiaceae. The sequence continues at coordinate 82,688 of JBOHGG010000018.1, read as the reverse complement.
CATTGCCGGACGCCGCGTCTTGGTGTCGCGGAAGTGGTCGAACAAGACGTTGGATGACCACCGTGCCGAGCGCGGCGTGTTCGTTCGGCAACTCCTCGAAACTGCCGGTATCCAACCCGCAAACGGCCCCGGCGACGGCACCTACGTGTGGGAACGACCTGCACCTTCCGACCCCGACGTACCACCCCGACCCGTGCTTCTCCTCCACGCTGTCGCCGAACGACAGCGATGGCACGCCGAATACGCCGCCGCGCAACTAGCTGTCGGTGAACCACCCGGCAACTGTTCGGCAACCTGCGATCAAGCCGCCTGAGAGAGAGGAAACCATGCAGAAGTATTTCAGCGTGGCGGAGACGGCCTCCTACCTGAACACCTCCGAGCGGTTCGTGCGGCGGCTGATCGCAGAGCGGCGGATTGCTTTTCACCACGTTGGTCGACACGTGCGCTTCGCGCTGTCCGACCTTGATGACTGGCTGCTGGCTGGCCGTGTCGAGCCGATCACCACCGCGACGGTCCGGCGGCACCTTGGGCAGGTGGCGTGATGGCGAACAAGAAGGGACACCGCCGGTTCGGCAATGTCCGCAAGCTGACTTCGGGTCGATTCCAGGCCCGGTACCTCGGGCCGGACGGTCTGATGCGTACTGCACCAGAGACATTCGGTTCCAAGCGTGACGCCGAGCAATGGTTGACGCTTACCGAATCAGAAATCTTGCGCGGGGATTGGTCAGACCCGCTCAAGGGTCGGGAGCTGTTCCGTGAGTTTGGAGCGCGCTGGATCACAGAGCACCGGGTGGGGGAGCGGACCCGGGAGGAGTACCTGAGCTTGTGGCGACACCATGTCGAGCCCTACCTCGGTCAGGTCGAGCTAGCTGAGTTGTCGACGGACACAATCCGGAGCTGGCGCGCTGCGCTGTTGCGCGACGGGCGGTCGGAGGACCGGACGGTCAAGGCGTACCGGCTGGTGAGGGCGGTCCTTAACACGGCCGCGGACGATGGACGGATCAAACGCAACCCGTGCCGGATCAAGGGCGCTGGGGAGTATCGGGCCGACGAGCGACCGACTGCGAGCGTCCGGCAGGTCTACGCGCTAGCCGAGCGTATGCCTGATCGGTTCCGAGTCCTGGTGCTGGCTGCGGCGTTCACGGGCCTGCGGTGGGGCGAGCTGATCGCGCTGCGGCGCTATGACGTCGACCTAATCGGCCGCGTGCTGCACGTGCGACGGCGCCTGGCACAGCTGAACAGAGGCGCCATACAGTCCGGTCCGCCCAAGTCGGCGGCAGGCGTTCGTAGCGTCTCCTTGCCGGCTGTCCTCGTCGATGAGCTGCGCCGGCATATTGAGCAGTACGCAGGTGCGGGGCCTGAGGGTCTGGTGTTCCGGGGGGAGAAGGGCGCGGTGCTCCGCCGCGGGAACTTCGGCCGTCGCACAAAGTGGCCAGCGATGGTCGTGGCGGCGGGACTCCCCGCCGGGTTCCACTTCCACGACCTCAGACACACGGGCAACCACCTGGCCGCGGGTTCCGGCGCGACTACCCGGGAGCTGATGCACCGGATGGGTCACGGTTCGATGCGTGCAGCGTTGATCTACCAGCACGCGACTAATGCCCGTGACCGCAGCATCGCGGATGCGATGAGCGCGCTGGTCGAATCAGGTCGGACAGAGGCCCTGGAGAGCAGCGACAACGATGCGGACCAGACCGACGAGGACGGCGACGACGGCGCGGCAGGGGTGATGGCTCCGGTGGCCTAATGGCACGTCAATGGCACAGACGACGACGGCGGCCCTTCTCATGATCGGGAGGGGTCGTCGTTTGTACTGGTGGAGGTTGTGGAGCGGGCGACCGGGATCGAACCGGCATGGCCAGCTTGGAAGGCTGGGGCTCTACCATTGAGCTACGCCCGCATGCCCCGTGGCGGCGGAGCGGCCCAAGCCTACCTGCTACCAGCCTCTCGGTGGGGACGTGTGTCGTAGGGCCGACGCGGGCATCTTGGCGGTCGCGTAGGCTTCGCCTGCACCGTCGGTGCACGGGGTGTGGCGCAGTTTGGTAGCGCACTCGCTTTGGGAGCGAGGGGCCGTGGGTTCAAATCCCGCCACCCCGACCAGGCAAGGCAGGTCGGCTCAAGATCGACGAGTTGGCCGAATGTAGTAACGGTGTAGCAACGACCTGCTCACAGGTCGTCCCACTCGATGCTGTCAAGCGCCTCGCGCAGAGCATCACACTGCGGTGTGTGTGTAGACGCCCCAGATGACGTCGAGGTCGGCGCGCCGGGCGATCCGAACGGGTCTGAGGAGGAGGAGGAGTTCCTCGCGGGCCACTGTTCCGTTCATTCGGGAGGGCCTGTTACCCGCGGCTACCCGATCCGGATCGCGATCGCTGGGCGCAGTACGGACTGGCTGCGTGCGGTGGTGTTCTGTGATGGCAGCCAGTAGTACCGACATGGGGGGTGTACCAGCCCGCTCGGCTACTTGTCGTCGTCAACAGTGTCAACAGCACCGGTAGCCTGGTTGTCGCGTTGGTCGTGCCCGGCTTCCTTGACCTCGCCGGTCAATAGATCACGCTTTCCGGCGTTCTCAGGGTCCTCGAGACCCAACATCTGACCGACCTTCTTTTCCGCCTCACCGATAAGCTGCTCAGCCTTGTCCTTGGCTTTTTCGAAACTGCTCATGGGTTCCTCCCTATGATCGGGGACCGGTTGGTGCCAGGTGCCCCTGTGATCAAGGCATACCCAAAACAGCCTCTGACATACGTCAGCGGCGCTCGGCCGCCCTATCGGATGAACGGCGACGACCGGGCCGGTGCCGTCCGGTGTCAGCGGCGCGGAGCCCGCCCCAGCCGCAGCAGCACCGACTCGCCCGGCGCGTCGTCGAGCCCGTCGTTGTCCACCGCTCCGACCAGCGCACCGAGCCCGGTGATCGCCAGCCCCTCGGGTTTGTCGGCGACGACGCCGCCGCCCGCGCTCAGCGCCGGAATCAGGTCGAGTGCCGTCTGCTTGACCAGCACGGGCCGCGATAACCCGGCGGGCACCGGCGTCACCCCGGCCAGCTCCACTCGCGTGACCTTCTTGATCTGGGCGTCGTCGCCGCGCCGGTTGTCCCGCTCGATCAGCAGCAGCGTGTCGTCATCTACCGCGGTGACCTCGGACAACCCGACGGTAGCGCCCGCGGGCGCCGGGTCCAGCGGGTAGGCGACGAAGTCCCACCGGCCGGTCGCGGGTGTGAACCGGGCCAACTTCACCTGTCCGGGCTGGTCGTCGGCCCACGTGCGCTGCACGGCGACCCACACCTGTTCGTTGGCGCCGCGCCCGATGGTCGTGACGCCCTCGAAGCCGTTCGACGTCGCTACGTGCGCGATGTCCGCGGGCAGCGGCACTCCGCGCACGACGGAGCCACTGGCGTCCACCTCCACGAGCAGGTTCGGAATCGCCTCCCCGTCGCCTTCCGCGGCGATCCAGTAGCCGCCGCCCGGGCGCGTCGCGATGCCCTCAGCGTCATAGCCGACCGGCGCGCTGTCCTTCCTGACCGTCAGCGCGCCGGTGAGCAGCGCGGGTCGCCGGAGGGAATCGATGCTCAGCACGCGGGTGGGGGTGTAGGCGTTGTCTTCGACGGCGACCAGGCCGCCCACGAGACCCGACACACCCGGCGCGGCGTCGAGCCCGGACAGCGCCCCGAACCCGATTGGCGGGCTTCCCGCCGAGACGATCGATGGTGCCGCGGCGTTGCGCTCCAGCGCCAGCACCAGTGGCGTGCTGGTCATCCGGTAAGTGGAGATCGAGGAGCGCACGTTGTCGCCGGCCGAGTCCTCCTCCGCTGCCACGACCAGGGCGCCGCGCTGTGGCAGCGCCAGCACCCCCTCCGGCCCCACGCCGGTGGGCACGGCCTGCACCAGCTCGGGGCGACGCGGGTCGTTCACCCGGTAGACCGCGACCAGATTGGCCCGTTCCAGGGCGACGAATGCGTAACGCTGCCGTCCATAGGTGGCGACGGCGATGCCCTCAGGCTCCACCCCCTTGTCCGCGGCCCGGCCCTCGGGATATTGGCCGTAACGGGCTGCGAGCTGATCCAGCTCGGCGCCGGAGGAGAACACGACCGAGCCGTCACGGGTGTCGAACACCGTCCAGGTGCGGCTGCCGCCCACCAGGTCGCCTTCGTCGGCGGTGGCGATGAAGCGGTCGTCCAGCCAGGACACTCCGTCGGGCTCGCGCGGCACGGTCACGGTGCCATCGAGGCGGATCGTGCCGTCCTCCACGGTGTCCACACCGGACGCGGTGCCGGTGCCAGCGGAGAAGTCGGTGACGACGCTCCCATTCGCCAGGTCCACGACCACGACGTGGTTGTTCTCCTGCAGGGTGACGACCACCTGGTTGCGGCTGTTGATCGACACGAATTCGGGCTCGGGGTCCTCGGGCACGACGTCGGCGAGTCCGGTGAGCTCCACGCGGCGCAGCAACCAGTCCGTGGGCGCGCCGGTGAGGTCGACGATGGACAGGAAGCCGGCGGGCGGCTGCGGGATCGCCCCGTCGTTGACGTCCTCGTCGCGTTCGTTCTCGATCGCCACCGCGGCATACCGGCCGTCGACGGAGATGTCGACGGAGTCGGGCTGCCCGCCCAGGTCGTGCTCGGCGACGATCGCGCGAGTCCGCACGTCCACGACCACCAGCCGCCCCGACGGTGCGGTGAACGACGTGGATGTGTTGACCGCGACCAGTGCCAGGTCGCCGACGATCTTCACCGAGGTCGGCTCGCCCGGCATCGGCAACACTCCGTCGGGACGCGGTGCGGCGACGTCGGCGAGGTCGACGAACCCGATCCGCTCTGCGGGGGAGTCGGTGTAGACGATGAGCCTGCCGTCCTTCGTGGCCGCGGCGATCTCGGCCGCCGTCTGCTGGTCGGGGGAGGAGTTGCGGAACACCGGTAGCGTCGCGACGCGGTCGAACCGCTTGCCGCGCTCCGGTACTCCGGAACCGGCCGCTGGTCCAGCTTGTGCGGTACCGGTAAGGCCGACCGTGACCGCCACGGCGCACAGGGCGGCGATCACGGCCCGACGGCGCGTGGGGATCATGAGCACAATCGCCTCCTTGAGGTCCGGATGGGCGATTTGTACCGGTACGCGCAGTCGCTCGGGTGAACGACCGGCGGACGGTCGGCCGACAAGAGATGACTGATTCGCTCGATCGTGTGACGCCGAAAGGGACGCCGAAAGGAGGAGTCCCTTAGCTACCTGCCCGTGCAACGCCCCAAACGGGCAGACCGGCGTGCTCGCATAGACTCTGAGCACACTTCCTGTCCGGCGGCAGTGGCTGCGCCGGGCGCGCTCATCTTTCCCCGAGGAGTACCCGTGAAGAGCACCGTCGAACACCTCAGTCCGACGCGCGTCAAGATCAATGTTGAGGTGTCGTTCGACGAGTTGAAGCCCGACTTCGACCGCGCTTACAAGAAGATCGCCCAGCAGGTTCGGATCCCGGGATTCCGGCCGGGCAAGGCGCCGGCCCGGATCGTGGAGCAGCGGCTGGGACGCGAAGTGGTGCTCGACGAGGTGGTCAGCGAGGCGGTACCGGCGAAGTACGTCGAGCTCGTCACCTCCGGCGAGGTTCGGCCGGTGGGCCGTCCGGAGATCGAGGTCACGAAGATCGAGGATGGCGACCACCTCACGTTCACCGCCGAGGTCGACGTCCGGCCGGAGATCGTGATGCCCGCGTTCGGCGAGCTTGCCGTGTCCGTCGACGACGTTGAGGTGACCGACGCCGAGGTCGGCGAGCAGCTCGACGGGCTGCGTTCCCGCTTCGGCACCCTCACGGGCGTCGAACGCCCGGTGCAGCAGGACGACTTCGTGGCTCTCGACCTGTCGGCCACCATCGACGGCGAGGAGGTCGAGGAGTTGGCGACCACCGGTCTGTCCTATCAGATCGGCTCCGGTCAGCTCATCGAAGGCATCGACGACGCTCTGCTCGGGGCGTCGTCGGGTGAGGAGCGAGTCTTCACCACCACTCTGGTCACCGGGCAGCAGGCCGAAGTGACGGCCAAGGTCCAGGCGGTCAAAGAGCGCGAGCTGCCTGCGGCCGACGACGAGTTCGCCCAGCTCGCCAGTGAGTTCGACACCCTCGACGAGCTCCGCGCCGACCTGCACGAACGGCTCGGCCGGGTCAAGGCGATGCAGCAGGGCGCGCAGGCCCGGGACAAGGTGCTCACGGCACTGCTCGCCACCACCGAGGTTCCGCTGCCGGAGTCGATCCTCAACGCCGAGCTCGAATCGCGCAAGCACGACGCTCTGCAGGCCTTCGAACACGACGAGCAACGCCTTGCCCAGTGGCTGGAGCAGCAGGGCCACACTGCGGAGGAGTTCGAAACCGACTTGCGCAACGCCGCACAGGAGACGGTGAAGGCTCGCCTGCTGCTCGACGCGATCGCTGACGCCGAGGAACTCTCGGTCACCGACGACGAGCTCACCGAGCGGATCGTCTATCAGGCGCAGCGCCAGGGCATCAGCCCGAACGAGTACGCCCAGCGAGCCAAGGACGCGGGCGAGCTGGGCGCCATGTATGCCGACGTCCGCCGCGGCAAGGCGCTGGTCACGGTGGTGCGCCAGGCCGCCGTCACCGACGCCACCGGCAACCCCGTTGACATCGAGGCACTGCTCGGTTCGGTGACCCCGCAGATCGCCGAGTCGGCCGGGTGACCAGGCGGCAACTGGCGTGACGCTCTGAGCGAACGGAGGGCGCGCCAGGACCTAGCCACCGCTCGCCTTCGTTAGGGTCGGCAGTGTCCCGCTCGGTGACCTTCGAGCCGGACCCCCACCCACCCGACCGACCTCGTGACAGAAGGCAGGCACACGTGACCTCGGACCACATCGCCTCGGCCGTGCCGCTGCGGGACGCCCCCGCGATGCGGACCGCCTCGGCGGGCCTCAACCTGACGGACTCGGTATATGAGCGGCTGCTGCGCGAGCGCATCATCGTGCTCGGCTCCCAGGTCGAGGAGAACATCGCCAACCAGATCTGCGCTCAGCTCTTGCTGCTGTCCGCAGAGGACGCCGAGCAGGACATCCGGATCTACATCAACTCACCGGGCGGATCGGTGACCGCGGGCATGGCCATCTACGACACCATGCAACTGATCGAGCCCGACGTGGCGACTTACGCGATGGGCCTGGCCGCCTCGATGGGGCAGTTCCTGCTGTCTGCTGGCACCCTCGGCAAGCGCTACGCCCTGCCGCACGCTCGGATCCTCATGCACCAGCCCTCCGCGGGCGTCGCCGGTACCGCGGCGGACATTGCGATCCAGGCCGACATGCTGATCAAGCACAAGCGGGAGATGGCCGAGCTCATCGCCGAGCAGACCGGCCAACCTGTCGAGCGGATCATCGCCGACTCCGACCGCGACCGCTGGTTCACCGCAGAAGAGGCCCGCGAGTACGGCTTCGTCGACCATGTCCTCACCCGCGCCAATTCGCTGCCCGACGCGAGCCGCTGAGCTTCGAGGAGCCCCGATGAACTACATGCCGCATGGCCTGCCCCAGGGTCGGCTGCCCCAGAATCAAGCGCCACAGTCCCGATACGTCCTGCCCTCGTTCATCGAGCGCACCAGCTACGGGGTCAAGGAGTCCAACCCCTATAACAAGCTGTTCGAGGAGCGGATCATCTTCCTCGGGGAGCAGATCAACAACACCTCGGCCAACGACACCATGGCGCAACTGCTGGTGCTGGAGTCGACCGACCCGGACCGCGACATCATCATGTACATCAACTCACCGGGCGGGTCGTTCACGGCGATGACGGCGATCTACGACACGATGCAGTTCGTCCGGCCGCAGATCCAGACGGTATGTCTCGGCCAGGCCGCCTCGGCGGCCGCGGTGCTGCTCGCCGCTGGCACTCCGGGCAAGCGGATGGCGGTCCCCAACGCCCAGATCCTCATCCACCAGCCGGCGACCGAGGGCGTGTACGGGCAGGTCTCAGACCTGGAGATCCAAGCTGCCGAGATCCAGCGGATGCGGCGCCTGCTGGAGAGCACCCTGGCCCACCACACCGGTCAGACCGAGGAGCGCATCCGTAGCGACATCGACCGGGACAAGATCTTGACCTCCGCCGAGGCCAAGGACTACGGGATCATTGACGAGATCACCCAGATCCGGAAGCTCTCCGCGGTCCGACCCTGACCGGCGTTGCCCGCGACACGCCGAGCGGTGGATGTAGCCGCATCCTTCCGGCGATATCGGGAAGGCTAGCCCTCCCGCACAGCAGGGTTGGGCGGGTACGGTCAAGCACAGATACGCAGACAGGCGCGCTGCGCACCACGCGCCAGGAGGGATCAGAGGCCAGCCCCCATGGCACGGATCGGTGACGGCGGCGACCTGTTGAAGTGCTCCTTCTGCGGGAAGAGTCAGAAGCAGGTCAAGAAGCTCATTGCCGGCCCCGGTGTGTATATCTGTGATGAGTGCATCGATCTGTGCAACGAGATCATCGAGGAGGAGCTCGCCGACGCAGGTGACGTCAAGCTCGACGAGCTGCCGAAACCCAGTGAGATCCACGACTTCCTCGAGACCTACGTCATCGGCCAGGACGACGCGAAGCGCACCCTGTCAGTTGCCGTGTACAACCATTACAAGCGCATTCAGGCCGGAGACAAGGGGCGCGACGACGAGATCGAACTGACCAAATCGAACATCCTGATGCTCGGCCCCACCGGGTGCGGGAAGACCTACCTGGCCCAGACCCTGGCGAAACTACTCAACGTGCCATTCGCCATCGCTGATGCCACCGCGCTGACCGAAGCCGGCTACGTCGGCGAGGATGTAGAGAACATCCTGCTCAAGCTGATCCAGGCGGCAGACTATGACGTCAAGCGGGCCGAGACCGGCATCATCTACATCGATGAGGTCGACAAGATCGCCCGCAAGTCGGAGAACCCGTCGATCACCAGGGACGTCTCCGGCGAGGGCGTCCAGCAGGCGCTGCTGAAGATCCTGGAGGGCACCACCGCGAGCGTGCCACCGCAGGGCGGGCGCAAGCACCCGCACCAGGAGTTCATCCAGATCGATACGACGAACGTCCTGTTCATCGTCGCCGGAGCGTTCGCCGGCCTGGACAAGATCATCGAGGACCGGATCGGCAAACGGGGGCTGGGCTTCGGCGCCGAACTGCGACCGAAAGCCCTTATCGGCTCCGCGGACGTGTTTGCTGAGGTCATGCCGGAGGACTTGATCAAGTTTGGACTGATCCCGGAATTCATCGGTCGGCTGCCGGTGGTGGCCAGCGTGACGAACCTCGACAAGTGCTCGCTGGTGCAGATCCTCACCGAGCCCCGCAACGCTCTGTCGAAGCAGTACAGCAAGCTCTTCGAGATGGACGGCGTGGAGTTGGAGTTCACCGGCACCGCGATGGAGGCGATCGCCGACCAGGCGATCCTTCGCGGCACCGGTGCTCGGGGGCTGCGCGCCATCATGGAAGAGGTGCTGCTGCCAACCATGTACGACATCCCCAGCCGCGACGATGTGGCGAAGGTGGTCATCACTGAGCAGACTGTGCGGGAGAACGTGAATCCGACAATCGTGACCCGGCAGCCCACCCGCCGCGAGCGTCGGGAGAAGTCAGCCTGAGTCTCGACCCGGACCGCCTGCATCGCCTGCGAACGGTCTGCCTGGAGTTTCCTGAGGCGACCGAAAAGCAGGCCTGGGGCGATCCGACGTGGCGGGTTCGGGATCGCATCTTCGCCATGCAAAAGGGAAACTACGACGGCGGACGCCCCTCGCTGTGGTTGAAGGCGCCCGCTGGCGCGGCCGAGGTCCTCGTCTCGCCCGATCGAGACCGCTTCTTCGTACCTCCGTATGTCGGGCAGAAGGGCTGGATCGGGGTGTACCTGGACGGCCCAGATGTCGACTGGGACGAACTCGCCGACCTCATCACGGACAGCTACCGGTTGATCGCACCGAAACGTCTGGTCACCGAACTAGACGACCGGTGAGCTGCGGTGCCCCATCATGGATGGTCAGAGGCGGACTTCTGCGACGAGCTCGTCATCACTGGTGGTGACGACCTCGATGTGGCCGATGTGACCGGCCGCCTGCACGTCGCGCCGAGCCTCTTCGAACAGGGTGACTACGGAGCGGGACCCGCGGACCGTCAGCCGCTCGACCTCTGCGCGCATCGAAAGCTTGGCGTCTGACTTACTCTTGCGCACGGTGCGCATGACGTCGGCTGCTGTCGAAAGAACTCGCGGATCGATGTCGCCGCAGACGGCGTAAAGATCACTGGCAGCGGGCCAGGCCGCGCGGTGCACCGTCCCGGGGCGCCACCAGGACCACACCTCCTCAGTGGTGAACGGCATGAACGGAGCGAACAAGCGAAGCAGGGTAGAAAGTGCCACGGCTAGCGCGGCTCGCGCCGAGTTCGCCTCCTCTTCGCCGTACTCGCCGTACGCACGGATCTTGACAAGCTCCACATAGTCGTCGCAAAAGGTCCAGAAGAATTTTTCGGTCCGTTCGAGCGCGCGAGCGTAGTCATAGCCCTCGAATGAGCTCGTTGCATCGTCGACGACCGCAGCGAGTTCGGCAAGCATCGCCCGATCCAACGCATTGGCGACGGCCGCAACACCATCAGCGACACCAAGGCCGAGAACGAAACGACTGGCATTGAGTATCTTGACGGCGAGCCGGCGGCCCACCTTCATCTGGGCTTCGTCGAAAACGGTGTCGGTACCAGGCCGACCACTAGCCGCCCAGTATCGGACCGCGTCTGATCCATGGTGCTCGAGCAGGCCCACCGGGGTCACGACGTTGCCCTTGGACTTGGACATCTTCTTGCGATCGGGGTCGAGAATCCATCCGGAAATGGCCGTGTGCCGCCACGGCAGCGAGTCGTGTTCGAGGTGGGAGCGAAGGACGGTCGAAAACAGCCAGGTCCGGATGATGTCATGACCCTGAGGGCGCAGGTCCATCGGGAAGACGCGCGTGAACAAGTCGTCATCGACGCTCCACCGGCCCGCAATCTGAGGAGTGAGAGACGATGTGGCCCAGGTGTCCATGACGTCGGCGTCGGCAACAAACCCGTCCAGCTGGCCGCGCTGATTCTCGCGATAACCAGGTGGAGGCTCCGAAGTGGGGTCGACCGGAAGATCGCAGTCGTCAGGGACGAGGGGCTTGTCGTAGTGCGCCTGCCCGTGGCCGTCAAGGGGATACCACACCGGGATCGGCACGCCGAAGAAGCGCTGCCGGCTGATCAACCAGTCACCGGTGAGGCCGTTGACCCAGTTTGCGTACCGCACCCGCATGTGGTCCGGGTGCCACGTCAGCTGGGTTCCGCGATCGAGCAGGGCGCGCCGCAGGTCACCGTCCCGTCCCCCGTTGCGGATATACCATTGCCTGCTCGAGACGATCTCGAGCGGCCGGTCGCCCCGCTCGTAGAACTTCACCGCGTGGACGATTGGCTCCGGCTCGCCTTCCAGGTTTTCGGAGTTCCGGAGGAGCCGAACGATCCGCTCGCGGGCAGCGTGCACTGTCGCGCCGGCGAGTTCGGCGTACGCGGCCCGACCGGCGTCATCGTCGAGCCCCGGCGGTGGCTCCGAGATCAGTCGACCGTCGCGACCGACGATCGTCCGGGTATCCAGGTCAAGTTCCCGCCACCAGATAACGTCATTGAGATCGCCGAACGTGCACACCATGGCTATGCCGGAGCCTTTGTCCGGATCGGCGAGTTTATGCGCGAGCACCGGAACTCCGACGTTGAACAGCGGGCTCAGCGCGGTCTGGCCGAACAACTCACGGTAGCGCTCGTCATCGGGATGCGCGACGAGCGCCACACACGCCGCAAGCAGTTCGGGCCGCGTCGTGGAAATGGATATCTTCTTACCGTCAGCGCCGTGAAAAAAAATGTTGTGGTAAGCAGCAGGACGGTCGCGGTCTTCGAGCTCCGCTTGAGCGACGGCGGTCCGGAAGGTGACGTCCCACAGAGTCGGCGCTTCGGCCTGATATGCCTCTCCCCGGGCGAGGCTACGGAGGAACGCTCGCTGTGAGATGGCCCGCGCGGTGTCGTCTATGGTCCGATACGTCATGGTCCAGTCGATCGAGAGCCCGAGCCGGCGGCAGACGTCCTCGAATGCCTGCTCGTCGATGGCGGTGAGGCGCTCGCACAGTTCGATGAAGTTCTGACGGGAGCAGGCCACGACGTCCTTGCCGGGCTTGTCGGGCGGGGTGAAGTTCGGGTCGTAGAGCAGCGACGGGTCGCACCGAACCCCGAAGTAGTTCTGCACCCGCCGTTCCGTCGGCAGGCCATTATCGTCCCAACCTATCGGGTAGAAGACTTCGCGGCCGCGCATCCGTTGGTAGCGAGCGACTGTGTCGGTGTGGGTGTAGGAGAACACGTGTCCGACGTGCAGGGAACCGCTGACCGTCGGCGGTGGGGTGTCGATCGAGTAGACCTGCTCTCGCGACTTCGTCCGGTCGAAGCGGTAGACGCCCTCGTTCTCCCAGGCGGGTACCCACTTGTCCGCCAGCCCGTCGACTGAGACTCGGTCTGGCACGTGGACGCGGTGTGGTTCGGACGTCATGACACTCATCGTATTCGCCGACACACGACACTCGAACGGCTGGTGGGTGCGCCGTTACGATGCTAGGTGGACGCCGTTGAGGGGAGACCGCTCATGTCGGCACTGGGCATGTCGGCAATGGCGCGTGTCGTGCACGAGGTCCGCTCCGTCACGTTCGGTGCCGCCACCCGCTACGACACCCACCACCTCGTGGTGGGCAGGACGCAGGTCGAGGCGCTGTTCGCCGATCCTGCCCTGGCGGCGGTGCGCGCGCAGATAGCGGTACCGGGGGACCGGGTTCGGATCATCGCGCCGCTCGACGTGGTGGAGCCGCGTACGAAGGGATCAGGAGGGACGCCAGGCGGCGGGGTCTTTCCCGGCTGGCTGGCGCCGGTCAACCGCAGGCGTGGCGGCGACACACACGTGCTGCGCGGGGCCGCGGTGCTCGCGGCTGGGCACCTGCCGCGCAACCAGGAGGGCCTGATCGACATGTCCGGTCCGGCCGCCGAGCTGTCCCCGTTCGGCCGGACGAACAACGTCGTGATCGAGTTCGACCGTGCTGACGGTGCCTCCTGGCAGGAGGCTGAGGTCGCGTTGCGCCGCGGGTTGCTGCGAGTCGCTGTGCACCTCGCGGATGCCGCCGTCGACGCCGCGCCCGACGCGGTAGAGGAGCTGGCACCACCACACCGCCCGGGCACGCCCACCGGTGGTCTGCCCCGCGTCGGTGTGATCACCAACCTGCAGACCCAGGGAGCGTTCAAGGACGTTTTCGTCTACGGGCGCAGCATGGCGGGCAGCCTGCCGACGCTGTTCGATCCCGCCGAGATCGAGGACGGGGCCGTGGTCAGCGGCCAGTACGGGCACCCGGCGCTGCGCAACCCGACCTACCTGCACCAAAACCACCCGGTGATCGCCGAGCTGCGCGCCCGCGACGGGCATGACCTGCACTTCGCCGGGGTCGTGCTGTGCCCGGAGCCGGTGGAGCAGGGCGACAAGGAACTGGTCTCCGCGCATGCCGCCTGGCTGTGCCGCGCGGCCGGCTTCGACGCCGCCATCGTGACCAAAGAGGGCGCGGGCAACGCCGACAACGACCTGATGTTGAAGATTGATGCCCTGGAGGCCGACGGCCTCACCGCGGTGGCCCTCTATGCCGAGATGTCCGGGGCCGACGGCACCGGTCCGCCGCTGGTCGCCGGTCCGCGACGAGGTGCGGTGGTCAGTACCGGTAACTACGATCAGCGGGTGCAGTTGCCTGCGGTCGAGCGGGCCTTGGGGGGCACAAGGCTGCGCATCGCCGATGCGGAGGCGACCGCTGCGGTGGAGGTCCCCACCGCCGCGATCCTGTCCGCCCTGAGCCCCCTGGGCGCAGGGCGGCTGACCTGCCGGGAAGAGCAGCAGCTGGTCGGCCAGCAGTCGGTCGGTCGGCAGTTGGGAGATACAGCGTGATGCGCGTCGTGCACTATGTCAACCAGTTTTACGCCGGGCTCGGTGGCGAGGAGGCAGCGGGCATCGGCCCCCGGGTGCTCGACGGGACGGTCGGCCCCGGGCGGCTGCTGGCCCAGTTGCTCGGCGACGAATACCAGATCGTGGCCACGATCGTGTGCGGTGACAACTACGCGGCCTCCAACGCCGCCGCCACGCAGGAGCTGCTCGGGATGGCCCGCGCGGCCGGCGCTGAGCTGCTGGTCGCAGGGCCAGCCTTCGGCAGCGGACGTTACGGGCTGGCGTGCGCCCGGCTGGTCGCCGCCGCCCATGCGGATGGGCTGACAGCGTTGGCGACGATGCACCCGGACAACCCCGGCATCACCGACGCGGGCGTCGCACCGGTGGTGGCCGCGGGCGCTACCGCCCGCGAGATGCGCCCAACATTGCAGCGGGTCGCCGCCGCCGTCATGAAGAGGGCCACCGGCGTACCGCTGACCGCGGCGGACGGCCTGGTCACCCGGGCCGCCCGGATCGGCCGGCTGGTCGAGCAGCGCGCCGCCGCCCGGGCCGTCGATCTGGTGCTGCGCAGGCTCGGCGGTGACCGGGACTCCACCGAGATCCCCATTGGTGGGTTCGACGCGGTCGACCCGGCAGCACCGGTCGACAAGGCGGCCAGCGTGACCGTTGCCCTGGTAACCGAGGGCGCCGTGGTGCCAATCGGGAACCCGGACCGGCTCGAGTCAGCCCGCGCCACCCGCTGGCTGCGCTACCAGATCGACGGGGTCGACGCGCTCGCTTCCGGGGTGTGGGAGTCGGTGGCCGGCGGCTTCGCGACGACCGCCGCAAATGCCGACCCGAACCGGCTGCTGCCGCTGGACGCCGCCCGCACGCTGGAGCGCGAGGGCGTGATCGGCCGGCTGCACGATGAGTTCCTGGTCACGGTGGGCAACGGCATGCCGGTGGCGACCGCGCGGCGCTTCGGCGTCGAGTGGGCCGCGGAGCTGCGCAAGGCGGGTGTGCAGGCGGCGATCCTGACCGCCACTTGAGGCACCGGGACGCGTTGCGGGTCAACGCTTGCCAAGGAGCTGGAGCGGGCCGGTATCCCCACAGCCCTGATCACCAACTTGGTGACGATCGCTGAGCAGGTCGGCGCTCCGCGCATCGTGCCGGGGCGAGGCATCCCCTACCCGTCGGGCGACCCGAACCTGGCGCCGCCGGCCGAGCAGGCGTGGCGGCGGCGGCTGGTGCAGCGCGCGCTGGACGCGGTCGCTACCGCCGTCGAGCGTCCGACGATCTTCGAGGTCGACGCTGTGGAGCGGGCCGATGCCTGACGCAGCGGTCGTCCGAGCAGCCAGCCTGGTGCTGGCACACACCCCGGGCCTGGCCCGGCACGGATCCAAGCCGATGCGAACGCTGGCCGGCGACGCCGAGCTGACGGCCCGTTTCCTGGCCGGCTTGCGCAGCTTTGACGATGCCGTGGGCTACCCGCCGCACCAGGCGTTCCTGGGCGCATGCCATCCCCGGGAGCTGCCGCCCCGGCCGTGGGTCGGTGCGGGGCTTTCCGGCGGGGAAAGATTCGCGCCGTTCGGGGAGCTGATGCCGGAGGAGGAGTTCCTCGGGCTGATGGCCGCGGTCGACGAGTTCGACCTGCTCGTGCTCACCCCACAGGTCGCCGAACGGGCTGCCAAGCGGCTGGCTGAGCACCCGCTGGCGGCGCACCTGGACCTGGACCGGATCTCCGCGGCGGCCGGGGATGTCAGCGCCGCACTTGCCACCGGCGCCCTGCCCGTCCACCTAGCGCCGGACTGTCTGGCGGGTGCGCTGCGCGGTGCGCATGCCGAGGATGAGTCACTGGTCGCCCACGTGCTGCTGGAGAACCTGGCCTGCAAGGCCAGTGGGACCCTGGCGCTGCTGCATCTGGTGCACGACAACGGCGTCGACCCGGCGGCCATCGGCTACACGATCTCCTGCTCGGAGGAAGCGGTCGGCGACCGTTACCAGCGCGGCGGGGGCAACATGGGCAAGACGATCGCGGCGGTCGCGGGTCTGGCCGAGTCCTCCGGGGCGGACGTCAAAAATTTCTGTGCGGCGCCGATCCCCGCGCTGGTGATCGCCGCCAGCCTCGTGGTGGCGGGGGTGTTCGAGCAGGTCGTGGTCGTCGCCGGAGGCTCGCAACCTAAGCTCGGGATGAAGTTCGAGGGGCACCTGCGCCACGATCTGCCCGTGCTCGAAGACGTGCTCGGCGGCGTAGCGGTACTGGTGACCGCCGACGACGGCGTCTCACCCCGGATCAGGCTCGACGCCGTCGGGCGCCACCGGGTGTCCTCGGGCGGCTCTGGTGCGCAGATCCTGCACGACCTGACCGTGCGGCCGCTGGAGGCGATCGGCGCCCGGATGTGCGACGTCGACGACTACGCCACCGAGTTGCACAACCCGGAGATCACCGAGCCGCAGGGCTCGGGAGACGTCGCGGCGCGCAACTACCGCACGATCGCGGCGCTGGCTGCCCGCCGCAAGGAGATCGCCCGCGATGAGATCGACTCATTCGTCGCGGAGCGTGGCATGCAGGGTTACGCCCCCACCCAGGGCCACCTGGCTTCCGCGGTGTGTTACCTGCCCCATGCCCTTCGGCGGCTCCAGACAGGACCGGCCGACCGGGTATTGCTGCTGGCCAAGGGCAGCCTGTTTCTCGGGCGGATGAGCCAGCGGTCCGACGGTATGAGCATCCTGCTGGAACGCAACGGAGGATGAGCTGATGGGTGTGGTGGACGCGACGAAAGAGACCTTCGATGACCTTGTCGGCTCGGGTCTGGTGCTGGTTGACGTGTGGGCCGAAAGCTGCCGCCCGTGCGTAGCGTTGGCGCCGCACATGGCGAGCATCGCCAGCACGAATCCAGACCTGACCGTCGTCAAGCTGGATGCCAGCAAGGCGCGGCGGCTGTGCATGTCGCTGCACGTGCGTGGGCTGCCCACCATCCTGCTGTTCCAGGACGGCCAGGAGGTGGCTCGGATCGCCGACCCCAACCTCGTAGCAGGTCAGGTCGATATCTGGCTGGCCACAGCGTTAGCCGAGTTACCAGCAAAGGAGGCGTGAATGTTCGACGGCAAGCAGGTCATCGTGATCGGTGAACGTGACGGGATCGCGGGACCGGCGATCGCGGCCTGTGTCGAGGCGGCAGGTGCCTCAGTGGCCTACGTGGCCACCGAGTGCTTCGTTTGAACGGCTGCCGGGGCCATGGACCTGTCCACCCAGGAGACGATCAAGCGCCTGGCCGATCAGCACGGCGCTGACGCGCTGCTGGTCGTGCTCGGCGCGCCGGACGCAGAGAGCGCCGGGATCGCCGCCGAGACGGTGGTGCTCGGTGATCCGAGCTGGGCAGGACCGTTGGCCGGGGTCCAGTTGGGCCTCCCCGTGTACCACATCCTCGAGGACGACCTGCGTACCGCCGTTCCTGCTGAAATGTGGGAGGACCAGGTCGGGTTGATGGTCGACGTGCTGGAGGTGGATGCCATCGCCGACGCGGTACGGGAGTTCCGCGAGCAAGCGGCTGGCTAACCGGTCCGTAGACTCCCTGCGTGGTGCAGATCGATACCGATGCGCTGGCAGCCCTGCGGGCAGTTGAGACCGAGCTTGACCGTCGCTGGCCGGAGAGCCGGATTGAGCCGTCGCTGACCCGGATCGCGGCGCTGGTCGACCTGCTCGGCATGCCGCAACGGTCCTACCCGGTGCTGCACATCGCCGGCACCAACGGCAAGACCTCAGTGGCACGGATGCTGGATGCGCTGCTGCGCGAGATCGGACTTCGGGTGGGTCGTTACACCAGCCCGCACCTGCAGCGCGTCACCGAGCGGATCGGCCTGCACGGCGAGCCGATCAGCCCGGAGCGTTACGTCGAGGCTTACCAGGACATCGAGCAGTACGTGACCTTGGTCGACGCCGGATCACCGGTCCCGGTGAGCAAGTTCGAGGTGCTGACCGGGATGGCTTTCGCAACCTTCGCCGACGCGCCGGTGGACGCCGCGGTTGTGGAGGTCGGCCTCGGCGGCAGCTGGGATGCGACCAACGTCGCCGACGCCGCAGTAGCGGCGATCACTCCGGTCGCGGTGGATCACGTCAACTATCTGGGCAGTGACATCGCGGGCATCGCCGCGGAGAAGGCCGGGATCATCAAGCCCGGTTCGGTGGCAGTGCTCGCTGAGCAATCCCCTGAGGTGGCCAGGGTGATCGCGGCCCGCAGCATCGAGGTGGGCGCAACGGTGGCGAGAGAGGGCATGGAGTTCGGTGTGCTGCACCGCGACATCGCCGTCGGTGGGCAGCAGTTGAGGTTGCAGGGTCTCGGCGGGGTATACGACGAGATCTTCCTGCCGCTGCACGGTGAGCATCAGTCCCGTAACGCGGTGCTCGCGCTGGCTGCTGCCGAGGCGTTCTTCGGGGCAGGCGGGCGCCGGTCGCTGAACGTCGACGTGGTGCGTGCCGCTTTCGCGTCGGTGACCGCGCCGGGACGGCTGGAGCGGGTCCGCTCGGTGCCCTCGGTCTTGCTCGACGGTGCACACAACCCGCACGGCGCACGGGCGTTGGCGGCCGCTCTAGGCGAGGAGTTCGGCTTTCGCAGGCTGGTCGCTGTGGTGGGAGTGATGCGCGACAAGGATGTCGCCGGCATCCTCGCGGCGTTGGAGCCGGTGGTCGACGAGGTCGTGGTCACCGCCAGTAGCTCGAGGCGCGCGATGGACGTCGACAAGCTTGCCGCCGTGGCCCGGGAGGTGTTCGGCGAGCACCGGCTGCAGGTCGAGCCACGGCTGCCCGAGGCGATCGAGGCGGCCGTCGCCTCGGCCGAGGAGGTCGCTGCGGGCCAGGACCGCATCTCGGGCGCCGGCGTGGTGATCACTGGCTCGGTGGCGATGATCGGCGAGGCCCGCACCCTGTTCGGTCGGCAACCGTAGTGAGCGATCCGCTGCAGGGGCTGCGCGGCGTCTTCGCGGGCACGCTGGTGATGGAGGCGATCGTCGTCGGGCTGGCCCTGCTGGTCGTCGACCGCATCGGCGGTGGGCTGGGTGGCCCGGCCGGCTGGTACACCGCTGGTCTGGCGCTGACGATGGTCGTAGCGGCCTTCGTGCAGCGCCGCCCATGGGGCCTGGGATTAGCCCTGATGCTGCAGGTCGCGATGGTTGCCGGCTGGTTCGCCCACCCCGCTCTTGGCGGGCTCGGCATCCTGTTCGTCGTGGTCTGGGGTTACCTGCTGTACCTGCGTTGGGCGGTGGCGCGGCGACTGAGGGCCTGACCACGGCCGTGTTTCCTCGGTAAGACACGGTAGTACTCTTACCGGGTGCGGATCACGAGCAAGGGCCAGATCACCATCCCCCAGCAGGTCCGGCGCGATCTGGGTCTTGAGCCCGGTGATGAAGTCGACGTTCTGGTCGACGGTGACAGCGCCCGAATTGTTCGGGTCCCGGGCGCGCCGACCCGCGGACGGCGTCTCGTCACCCGGTTACGTGGCACCGCGACCGCTCACCTCGACATGAGTACCGATGAGCTGATGGCGTTGCTTCGTGACGATGACTGAGGTCGCAACTCTCGTCGACTCGAACGTTCTGCTCGACGTCGTCCGGGAGGACCCGGTCTGGTCGCCCTGGTCCGCGGACACCCTTGCCCGAGTGGCCGATGAGGGGCCGCTGGTGATCAACTCGATCATCTACGCGGAGGTGTCGGCGACCTACGCCACGGTGGAAGAGGTCGATGCGGTGCTGGCCGATCCAGCGTTGGTGCGATCGGAGGTGCCCTGGCCGGCCGCCTACCTGGCCGGTCGCTGCCACGTCGAGTACCGGCGACGAGGTGGCGTGCGGGCCAGGACGCTGCCCGACTTCTTCATCGGAGCCCATGCGGCGGTACTGGGGATGCGGCTGCTCACCAGAGACCCCACCCGGTACCGCACGTACTTCCCCACCATCGAGCTCATCGCGCCGATGACCGGCGGCTAGGCTCCGGTCGCCCCGGCACGTTATCGCCATAAGGAGAATGAGCAGCAGTGAGCGAGCGCACGTTGGTCCTGGTCAAGCCCGACGGTGTCAGCCGCGGCCTGATCGGTGAGGTGATCGCCAGGATCGAGCGCAAGGGGCTGACGCTGGCCGCGCTGGAACTGCGCACAGTTCCGCGCGAGCTGGCCGAGCAGCACTACGCCGAGCACGGGGACAAGCCGTTCTTCGGCTCACTGCTGGACTTCATCACCTCCGGCGCCGTGGTGGCTGCCGTGGTCGAGGGCGACCGGGCGGTCGCGGCCTTCCGGCAGCTGGCTGGGGGCACGGATCCGGTGGACAAGGCCGCCCCTGGCTCGATCCGTGGTGACCTGGCGTTGGAGACCCAGTCGAACCTGGTGCACGGGTCGGACTCGGTGGACTCCGCCAAGCGCGAGATCGCGCTGTGGTTCCCGCAGTTGTAGGGGTTCCCGCAGTTGTAGGGGTTTCCGAAGGTTGAGGGCTGTCGGCCGCGGCCGAAAACCTGCCGAATCTGTCAGAGGTGGCAGGTAGCGTCGATCCCGTGTCCGACAATGGCGCCGCTCCGGTGCAGGCCCGCGGGTTGCGCAAGCGGTTCGGCACGGTCGAGGCGGTGCGCGGGATCGATGTCGAGGTCCGGCCGGCTGAGACCTTCGGCTTCCTGGGTCCCAACGGTGCTGGGAAGTCTTCCACCATGCGCATGATCGCTTGCGTGTCCCCGCGCAGCGCCGGTGAGCTGCGAGTGCTCGGGATGGACCCAGACACTGACGGGCCGAGGATCCGCGCGCGTCTCGGGGTGGTGCCGCAACAGGACAACTTGGACACCGAGCTGACGGTGCGGCAGAACCTCCAGGTCTATGGGCGCTACTTCGGCATGTCCCGTGCCGCGGTACGGGCCAAAGCCGCCGAGCTGCTGGACTTCACCCAGCTCACCGACCGGGCCGCTGACTCCGTCGACCTGCTGTCCGGGGGTATGAAGCGGCGGCTGACCATCGCCCGGTCGCTGGTCAATGACCCGGAGCTGATGCTGCTCGACGAGCCGACCACCGGGCTGGACCCACAGGCCCGGCACCTGCTCTGGGACCGGCTGTTCCGGCTCAAGCAGCAAGGCGTCACGCTGATCATCACGACGCACTACATGGACGAGGCGGAGCAGCTGTGCGACCGGCTGGTGGTGATGAACGGCGGGCTGATCGTCGCGGAGGGCTCGCCGGGTGAGCTGATTGCCCGGTACTCCACCCGTGAGGTGCTGGAGCTGCGGTTCCAGCCCGGCGATCAGCTCAGCTGGCTCGATGTGGTGGACGGCCTGGCCGACCGGATCGAGAAGCTGCCCGATCGGCTGCTGCTCTACACCGTCGATGGCGAGGCCGCGCTGTCCGCCGCCCACCAGCGTGGCGTGCGACCGATGTCCAGCCTGGTGCGGCGATCCACCCTGGAGGACGTGTTCCTCCGCCTCACCGGGCGATCGCTGGTCGACTGATGACCGCGGTCGAGGCTGTTCGTGGCACCGGTCGGGTGCTGCCCGGGTGGCGGGCCGCGCTGCTCGTTGTCGAAGAGCGATGGCTCTGGTACCGGCGCAACTGGCGGGCCACGGCGATATCCAGTTTGCTGCAGCCGCTGCTTTTCCTGGTGGCTTTCGGCGTCGGTTTCGGCCGATTGATCGACACGAGTGGCCGGGCGGCGCAGGTCACTGGCGGGGTGTCCTACCTGGTCTACCTCGCGCCCGCCCTGCTGGTGATCGGCGCGGTGCAGACTGCGGCCTTCGAGTCGACCTACCCGATCCTGTCAGCGTTCAAATGGCAGCGCACCTACTGGGGTGTCACGGCCACCCCGGTCACGCCCGGGCAGCTGGCTGGCGGGCAGCTCGCCTGGATCGCACTGCGGCTGATGGTGTCCGGCGCCGCATACCTCCTGGTGGTGGCGCTGTTTGGCGTGATGCATGGGCCCGGAGTGCTGGTTGCACTGGTCTTCGCAGTGCTGTGCGGTATGGCGTTCAGCGCACCACTGGTAGCGTTCTCCGCTGCTCAGCAGGGCGAGGGCACCGCGTTCACCGCCGTGTTCCGGTTCGTGGTGGTGCCGATGACGCTGTTCTCGGGCACCTTCTTCCCGATCTCGCAGCTGCCCGGCGTGATCCAGCCGCTGGCCTGGATCAGCCCGCTGTGGCACGGCACCGAACTGACCCGCGGCGCCGCGCTGGGCACCCTGGCGCTGTGGCCCACGGTTGGGCATGTCGCTTATTTGACGGCATTGCTACTGGCGGGAATGCTGCTGTCGCGGTGGCGGTTCCGGGTCAGGTTGACCCGATGACCGCGGTGCGGGAGAGGTCGCCGGAGGTCGCCCCGCCCCGGTTCGGGCTGCTGCTGCGGGTGCTGCCACCAGGGCTGTACGCCGGGCGGGCTCGGACGCTCATCCTGCGGTCCTCGATCGCGTCGCGCAGCGCCTGGCTGGCGATCTTCTCCGGGTTCTTCGAACCACTGTTCTTCCTGGTGGCGATGGGACAGGGGCTGGGCAGCCTGGTCGGTGCCGTACCGGGGCCGGCCGGGCAGCAATTGAGTTACGCGGCGTTCATCGCGCCCGGGCTGCTGGCCGCGTCGGCGATGAACGGGGCGGTGTACGACTCGACGTTCAGCTTCTTTTTCAAGCTCAAGTACGCGAAGCTCTACGACGGGATGCTCGCCACCCCGCTGGGTCCGGTCGATGTCGCCCTGGGGGAGATCGGCTGGGCGCTGATCCGGGGTGGGATGTATGCGACCAGCTTCCTCGCCGTGATGCTCGCACTCGGTCTGATCTCCTCGCCCTGGGCGTTGCTGGCCCTGCCCGCCGCGCTGTTTGTGGCGTTCGCGTTCGCGTCGATCGGGATTGCTGCCACCTCGTTCATGCGCTCCTGGCAGGACTTCGATCTGGTGCAGCTAGCGGTGCTGCCGATGTTCCTGTTCTCGGCGACCTTCTTCCCGCTGTCGGTGTATCCGACCGCGCTGCAGTGGTTGGTACAGGCGTTCCCGCTCTACCACGCGGTGGCCCTGATGCGCGGCCTCACTACCGGAGTGGTCGGCTGGTCAATGCTCGCAAACCTGGCGTACTTCGTGGTGATGGCCACCGTCGGCACGGTCGTAGCCTCCCGCCGCCTGCAAACGCTCCTCCTCCGGTAGTGGGCTCTTCAAGGACTACCAACCCGCCCCCGTGGCGCCCATAACCGCTACCAACCCCGGCGTGCACCGGCGATGGTTGCCCACAGGCGGGGGGTTATCCACAGCGCCGAACGCTGCCGCTTGATGGCAGGCCAACTGAACGACACGCTCGGCCCATGCACGAATGGTGGGTTTCCCTGTTAGAACCGGACGGGTTGCTGCTGCGCGACCGAGCGCTCACCGCCGTCGACCCCGACGATCTGCTGACGGCGTTGAGGTCTGGCCGGCTGCGACGCATCCAGCGCGGGATCTACCTGCCCAGACGGGTCGAGGCGAGCCCGCTCGTGGGTGCGAGGGCCGCGCTGCTCAGCTCGGGCGCTGTCGGTGCGGTGCCCAGCCACGCGACCGCAGCTCGGGTGCACCAGATCGCGGTGCCGGACGAACACCGCGTGCAGCACGTGACAGTCACCCGGCAGCAGCGTCGCCGCAATCGCCGCGACCTGCACTTCCACACCCGGTCGATCGGCTGCGGGGAGGTCGAAAGGCGCGACGGCGTACCGGTGACGTCCGTTGCCCGCACGCTGGCCGACCTGGCAACGAGTCTGGAGCGACTGCCCGCGGTGTGGGCGATGGACGACGCTCTGCGGCGCCGGCTATGTGCCAAGGCGGACATCATCGCCGTCATCGAGCGGTGGCGCGGTGGTGCCGGCTGCGTCACGGCGTGGGAGCGGCTGGACGAGGCGGACGGGGTAGCGGAGTCGATCCTCGAGACGGCGGGACGCCTGGTGTTGCGCGATCGCAGGGTGCCCCTGCCGATCCCGCAGTACCAGCTATGGACGCCGGACGGCACGCTGGTGGCTCGGCTCGACGGCGCCTACCTGCGCGAGAAGGTTGCCCTGGAGTACGACGGGGCGGATCCGCACGGCCTGCCCGAAGCCGTATTCCGCGACCGCTGGCGGCAGAACGGCTTGCCCGAACTTGGCTGGACTGTGCTTCGCTTCACCTGGTGGGATGTGATGCGCGACCCTGATGGGGTAGCCGCAATAGTGCAGCGCACCCTACGTCAACGAGCGGCCTGAACGCCTAACCGCGAGAGTTGGTAGCAGTTAACGGCACCGGTGAGCCGGGTTGGTAGTCCTTGAAGAGCGGCCAACTACGCTGACCCGCATGGTTGTTGCGTCGGTGTTCGAGCAGTTGGAGCTGCTGCTGCCCCGGGTCTCGAAGCCGGTGCAGTATGTCGGAGGCGAGCTCAACGCCACGGTGAAGGACTGGGACACCACCACGGTGCGCTGGGTGTTGATGTACCCGGACGCCTACGAGGTCGGGTTGCCCAACCAGGGAATCATGATCCTCTACGAGGTGCTCAACGAGCAGCCCGACGTCCTCGCCGAGCGGACCTACGCGGTGTGGCCGGATCTCGAAAAACTGATGCGCGAGCACGGTGTGCCGCAGTTCACCGTGGAGTCGCACCGGCCGGTCGGGGCTTTCGACCTGCTCGGGGTCTCCTTCGCCACCGAACTCGGCTACACCAACATGCTCACCGCGCTGGACCTCGCAGGGATCCCGTTGCACGCAAGACAGCGCACCGAGGATCATCCCGTCGTCATCGCCGGGGGTCATGCCGCGTTCAACCCAGAGCCGATCGCCGACTTCATCGATGCCGCGGTGCTGGGAGACGGCGAGGAGGCCGTCGGTGAGATCACCGCGATCGTGCGGGCCTGGAAGGCGCAAGGGCGCCCGGGAGGTCGCCAGGAATTGCTGGGTCGGCTGGCCGAGGTCGATGGCGTCTACCTGCCGGGCTGCTACCACGTCAGCTACCTTCCCGACGGCGGGATCAGGCACGTCGCCAACAGCGGGCGGGCTCCACAGCGAGTGGCCAAACGCACCACGATGGACCTCGATGAGTGGCCCTACCCCAAGCAGCCGCTGGTGCCGATCGCGGAGAGCGTGCACGAGCGGATGAGTGTGGAGATCTTTCGTGGCTGCACTCGCGGCTGCCGGTTCTGCCAGGCCGGGATGATCACCCGCCCGGTGCGGGAACGGTCCATCGAAGGCGTCACAGAAATGGTCCAGCGCGGCGTGGCGGCCAGCGGGTTCAGCGAGGTCGGGCTGCTGTCGCTGTCCAGCGCGGACCACTCCGAGATCGGTGAGATCACCAAGGGCTTGGCCGACCGGTACGAGGGCACCGGAACGAGCCTGAGTCTGCCGTCAACTCGGGTGGACGCGTTCAACATCGACCTCGCCAACGAGATCTCCCGCAATGGCCGTCGCTCCGGCTTGACGTTCGCCCCCGAGGGCGGCTCCGAGCGAATCCGCCGGGTGATCAACAAGATGGTGTCCGAAGAAGACCTCATCCGTACCGTGTCCACCGCGTTCGGCGCGGGTTGGCGGCAGGTGAAGCTGTATTTCATGTGCGGCCTGCCCACTGAAACCGACGACGACGTGGTGCAGATCGCCCAGATGGCACACAACGTGATCAGGACCGGCCGGCAGGTCAGCGGCAGTAAGGACATCCGGTGCACGATCTCGATCGGCGCCTTCGTGCCCAAGCCGCACACCCCGTTCCAGTGGGTCGCCCAGGAGCATCCCGACGTTGTCGACCACCGGCTCAGGAAGCTCCGCGCGGAGATCAATAGTGATCGCAAGATTGGCCGCAATGTCGGCATGCGCTATCACGACGGCAAGCCCGCGCTGATCGAGGGCCTGCTCTCCCGTGGGGATCGGCGGGTCGGCCGGGTGATCGAACGGGTCTGGCGCGACGGCGGCCGGTTCGACGGCTGGAGCGAGCACTTCAGCTACGGCCGGTGGGTCGCCGCCTGCGCCGAAGAGCTCACCCCGCTGGGTGTATCACTGGAGTGGTTCACCACCCGCGAACGCGGACGTGACGAGGTGCTGCCCTGGGACCACCTGGACTCCGGTCTGGACAAGGAGTGGCTCTGGGACGACTGGCAGGACGCGCTGGCCGGCCGCGAGCAGGACGACTGCCGGTGGACCCCATGCTTCGATTGCGGGGTCTGCCCGTCGATGGGTACCGACATCCAGGTAGGATCCAGCGGCCGGCAGCTGCTACCGATCAGCCCCGTCGGCCCCGGCGCCTCGGTCGGCCACTGAGCCCGGCGGTGCGGGCACTGCCCTCAGCGCGTCTACCAAGCCATGACCGTAGAACCCGTTGTCGGTGCCGCCCACGCAGGTGGCGTCCGGGTCGCCGTGCCCTGGTGTGACATACCCGTCCACTGGGCACGGTAGCGGGTCGGCCTGCTGGCGCAGCAGGGTGGCCAACTCCGCGGGACGGGCCTCGGGCCGGGAGGAGGCGAGCAGTGCGGCCACCCCGGAGGCATGAGGTGCTGCCATGGAGGTTCCGCACGCATAGTCGTACCCGCCGGGGATGGTGGACAACACGCATCCGCTGGGCGACACCCCCGGCTGCTGCGCCAAGTCCCCGCCCGGGGCGGTCACCGCGACCACACCCAGCCCGTAGGAGCTGTATTCCGCCTTGACCCGCTGCGCGCCGACAGCGGACACCGCGACCACGCCGGGCAGCTCCGCGGGCAGCACATCGCAGTGTTTGTCAACCGGGCGCGGCTGCGGGTCAGGCGCGTTGTTCGGGCTGCGCACGTCTTGCCGGGGATCAGCCAGGTCCATCCGCTCATTGCCGGCGGCGGCGACGCTGAGCACCCCATGGGCCGTCGCGTACTGAACCGCACGCCGGACGGCCTCGTGGGCCACCGCCTGACCTGGCACAGTGGAGCAGGTCAGCAACCACGGGTCGACGAAGAAGCTGCTCGTGGTGATTCGCATGTGCTGCTGGGCGGCCCACATGAAGCCGCAGACGGCGTATTCGGGGTAGATGAACCCGTCGTCGTCCACGACCTTCACCGAGGCCAGCCGAACCCCGGGTGCCACCCCGGTGACGCCGCGCCCATCGTCGGCCGCCGCGATCGTGCCGGCCACGTGGGTGCCGTGCACGGAGACAGTCGGACTCCACGCATCGGGCGCCTGGTCGGGCTTGCCGGACAAGCAGCCCGCCGAGCGGGCGGGGTCCACAGCGGTGGCCAGGTCGGGGTGCGTCGCGTCGACTCCGGAGTCCAGCACCCCGACGAGCACCTCTGGGCTGCCCCGGGTGATCGTCCTGGCCTGCGGAGCACGGATCAGCTCCATGCCCCACTGCTCGGCTGAACGGTCGATGCCCAGCGTCTGCGCCGCCGCGGGAAGCCGATCCGCGGTGCGCAGCACGGCTGTGTCGTTCTTTTGTGGGTCGTTCTTTTTTGGGTTGGCCGGCTGGGTCCGCTGCGGCGCGGTGAGCGCCTCGGCCTGCGCGCTGTAGGCGCGGGCGGCACCGAATCGAGCTGCGAACCCCGGTTCGGCGGAGGTGGAGACCGCGACCCCGATCTCCGGGTAGTAACCGATGCTGGTGCCGCAGGCCGCCCGGATTGCCTGCGTCGCTCGCGGCTCGGGAGTCCCGACGTCGAACAGCGCGATGTAGCGCAGCAGCGGGCCGGCCGCGGAGCAGTCCGGTAGCGCGGGTGCGCTGTGGGCGACCACGGGGGCCGGCGACCCGGGCAGCGCGAGCACAGCTCCAACGACCGCGGCCATCCGCAGCAGACGGAGCAACACCCGCAGCCTCCAGAGGGACAGGCGGACTGGACGCCTGACCGTAGTGAGGTGCGCCGGGCGATGACAAGCCAGCCGTGAGTGGCCAGCCGTGAGTGGCATTGCGTGCTAGAACACCGTTACCCGCTCACGAGAGGTTTCGATGCGCCCCAACCCCTCCGCCGCCCCGGTCTGCAAGGTGCGGCTGCGCTACGCCAAGCGTGGAAAGCTGCGGTTCACCTCGCACCGCGACGTCGCCAGAGCCTTCGAGCGGGCGCTACGGCGGGCCGGCCTCCCGATGGCGTACTCGCAGGGGTACAGCCCGCATCCGAAGGTCTCCTGGATGGGTGCGGCGCCCACCGGGGTGGCCAGTGAGGCGGAGTACCTCGAGATCCAGCTCGTTGACCACGTCGATCCCGAACTGGTCCGTGCCCAGTTGGACGCGGCTTTGCCGGAGGGGCTCGCGGTGCTCGAGGGGGTCCTGGCCGGTCCCGGCGGACTCGCCGAGCGGATCGAAGCCAGCAGGTGGCGCATCGAGGTCCCCGGGCTGCCTGGTGAGCAGCTCAAGCAGGCCGCGCAGGCGCTGCTCGCCGTCCCGGAACTGCTGGTCGAACGCGTCACCAAGGACGGACGGCGGTCGCTGGACGCACGGGCGGCGATCGTCTCGCTGGAGGTCGAGGATTTTCCCACGCTGGCGCCTATGCCCGATCCGCTCACCACATGTGGGATACTGATAGCGGTTGTACGGCAGGTTAACCCTGCGGTCCGACCCGACGATGTGCTGAGCGCGCTCGGCGTCGTCGCCGGACTCCCGCCGCCGGTGCCCGCGAAAGCGATCCGGATGGCGCAAGGTCGGCTCGACGACGACGGGGATCTCGTCGACCCGCTCGCTGCGGACCGGGCTTTCGCCCGGACGGTGGTGGTGGGGTGCGATGGCGGGCCGGATCAGCACGATGTCGCGGGACACGCCGGTTGACCGCTCCGGACCGCGGAGCTGCCGGTGGAACACAGGATTGCCGTCGCCGGACTCGGCGGCGGATGACGCATAGGGCCCCTGCGCGGCCGCGTCCCGACATGTGGGACGCGCCCGGGGGCTGGAGGAGCTGAATGGCGAACACGACAACGCCCGCCGGAGGCATTGGCGGGCGAACAGACACATCCACGACCAGCGGACCCGCCGGGGCTGAGCTTGCTGCTTCCCTGCCGGACCGGCTGCGCGTGCACGCCTTGGCCAAGCTGCTCTCGGTGAGCAGCAAGGAAGTCATGGCCGCGCTGACCGAGGTCGGCATCGCGATCCGCAGCCCGCAGTCCAGCATCGACCGGGAGACCGCGTTGCGGGCGGTGCAGGTGCTGCTACCGGATCCCGAATCCGACACTGCGGAAATCGACCAGATCGACCTGCGAGCCGGCGAGGTGGAAGACCGGGGCGCACCTGGGGTGCCACTGGCCCCGGTGTTCAACGCGGCGGCACCGGTGTTCCTGCCGCCGGTCTCGACGCCGATAGTCGCCGAGGAGCCCGACGACTCCGACGAGCAGGGCGAGGGCGACGCGGAGGCCGACGGGGCCAGCCGTCGCCGACGGCGACGCGGTCGGCGTGGCCGGGGGCGGGGCAAGACCAGCGAGGACACCGAGGACGGCTCGATCGAGCAAGACGACGACAACGGCGAGTCGGACATTGGCGACTCAGCGGATCAGGAGGGCGAGGATCGCCCGACCGAGGAGTCCGGTGAAGGCGGGGGTAGGCGCCGCCGTCGCCGCAGACGCCGTCGAGACGGTGGCGACGATGAAGCTGCCGCCCGCGAGGACGACCCGCCCGACACCGTCGTGCATGTCCGGGAGACCACGGACCGCCCGGCGGCCGAGGACGAGGTGCAGGCAATCCGCGGCTCCACCCGTCTGGAGGCCAAGAGGCAGCGGCGACGGGATGGTCGGGAGGCCGGCAGGCGGCGGGCTCCGATCCTGTCCGAGTCGGAGTTCCTCACCCGGCGTGAGGCCGTCGAGCGCACCATGGTCGTGCGTGAGCACCCTGAGCGCACCCAGATCGGGGTGCTCGAGGACGACATCCTGGTGGAGCACTTCGTCACTGCGTCGGGCTCTGGATCATTGGTCGGCAACGTCTATCTCGGCAGGGTGCAGAACGTGCTGCCCTCGATGGAAGCCGCTTTTGTGGACATCGGACGGGGCCGCAACGCGGTGCTCTACGCCGGCGAGGTGGACTGGGACGCCGCCGGACTCGAGGGCAAGGCGCGCCGCATCGAGCAGGCCCTTTCCAGCGGTGACAGTGTTCTCGTGCAGGTCACGAAGGACCCGGTCGGTCATAAGGGCGCCCGGCTGACCACCCAGATCAGCTTGCCCGGTCGGTTCCTGGTGTACGTGCCGGGCGGCCGGGCTACCGGGATCAGCCGCAAGCTGCCCGATACCGAGCGCAAGCGCCTCAAGGAGGTGCTCAAGCGGATCGTCCCCGAGGATGCCGGCGTCATCATCCGGACCGCCTCGGAAGGTGTCAGCGAGGAGGAACTGGCTCGCGACGTCCGCCGGTTGCAGGCTCAATGGGAGGTCATCCAGAACCGCTCCGGCACCTCCCCGGATGGTTCTCGGGCCAGTTCCGGGAGCAAGGTCAAAGCACCGGAGCTGCTCTACGAGGAGCCTGACCTGCTGGTGAAGGTGGTGCGGGACCTGTTCACCGAGGACTTCCGCGAACTCGTCGTCCAGGGCGACGACGCCTGGGACACCGTGGAGGGCTACGTCAAACATGTGGCCCCGGACCTGATGACACGCGTGCGCAGGCATACCGGTGCCGGCGACGTGTTCGCCGAGTTCCGGATCGACGAGCAGATCACCAAGGCGCTGGACCGCAAGGTGTGGCTGCCCTCGGGTGGTTACCTGATCATCGACCGCACTGAGGCGATGACCGTGATCGACGTCAACACCGGCAAGTTCACCGGGTCGGGCGGCAACCTCGAAGAGACTGTCACCCGCAACAACCTCGAAGCCGCCGAGGAGATCATCAGGCAGCTCCGGCTGAGGGACATCGGCGGGATCATCGTGATCGACTTCATCGACATGGTGCTCGAGTCGAACCGCGACCTCGTGCTACGCCGGCTGACCGAATGCCTGGGCCGGGATCGCACCCGCCACCAGGTTGCCGAGGTGACCTCGCTGGGCCTGGTCCAGATGACCAGGAAGAAGGTCGGCACCGGGCTCCTGGAGGCGTATTCCACCACCTGCGAACACTGCAAGGGCCGCGGCGTGGTGGTGTCCGCGGAGCCGGTGAACGTTCGAAGCCAGGGGATTCCAGCGCCGGCCGGGCCGCCGCCCAAGGCCAAGGAGTCCGGTGGTGTGAACGGCCGTCGTGCTCGGCCCCGTGGACGCGGGTCGGGAGGCGATCCTGTAACACCGGAGCCTGGGACCTCTGAGCCGGGAACTTCGGAGCCGGGAAGCACCGAGGCCCTGCCCGCTGGAGAGGTCGCACCACTGCCTCCTACGGGGGATTCATCGGAGACCAATTCCGTGGCCGCCTCGGGCGCCACGTCGGAGGCGGCCGTTAATGACGTGCCAATGACGGCTGCCTCGACGACCGATGCTCCGGGGCCGCCTGCGCAGCAGCCTGCAGCGCGCACTGTGACGCGTCGCCGCCGGGCTGCCTCGCGACCTGCCGGGCCGCCCGCCCCAGATCTGCCGGAGGGGGTCGACTCGTCCGTCCCTGCCCTCCGCGAGAACGCACGCGAGATGAGCACCCCGGTTTGACCGGGCCGGATGGCGGGCCGTACCCTCATTGGCGGCCCGCCTGATCGGCGGGCCTAAGTTTGTGCACGCAGGTTTGGGCACACAGCGTCGTCCGACACAGCGTTATCAGACCCAGTGTTGTCCGACACAGCGTCAGTCCGATTCCGTCCGATTCAGCCGAACAGCAGGAGCCCCACCCGATGTACGCGATCGTGAAGAGCGGCGGCAAGCAGTACAAAGTGGCCGTCGGGGACGTCGTCGAGGTGGAGAAGCTCGAGGGCGAGCCCGGGACCGAGGTCAGCTTCCCCGCCGTGCTGCTCGTGGACGGCTCCGAGGTAACCACCGACGCTACTGCCCTTGGCGCGGCCTCGGTCAGCGGAAAGGTCATCGCGCAGGCCAAGGGTCCCAAGATCCGGATCCACAAGTTCAAGAACAAGACTGGTTACCACAAGCGCCAGGGTCACCGCCAGCAGCTGACCCGCGTCGAGGTCACCGGCATCTCTCGGTGACCTCTGGATCACCATGGCTTCTGCAACACCGTGACCTTGGGAGGTTGTGAGCACCGATGGCACATAAGAAAGGCGCGTCCAGCTCCCGGAACGGCCGTGATTCCAACGCCCAGCGGCTTGGGGTGAAGCGGTTCGGCGGGCAGGCGGTCAACGCCGGCGAGATCCTCATCCGTCAGCGCGGCACCAAGTTCCACCCGGGCGTGCACGTCGGCCGCGGTGGCGACGACACCCTGTTCGCACTCGAGGCAGGTTCGGTGCAGTTCAGCACCAAGCGTGGGCGCAAGATGGTCAACATCGTCCCGGCCGAGGCCTGAGCCCGGCCCACACAGCGAACTCCCCACGAGGGGCGGGACCGGCGAGATGACCGGCCCGCCCCTCGTCGGCGTTGCGGTACCGATTGACATCACGTTGAGGAGGTGCGGAGGTGTCCCGCTTCGTGGACCGTGTGGCGATTCACGTCGCTGCGGGCGACGGCGGTCACGGCTGTGCCTCGGTGCACCGGGAGAAGTTCAAACCACTGGGCGGGCCCGACGGGGGCAACGGTGGGCGCGGCGGCGACGTGGTGCTGGTGGTGGATCCAGGGGTGCACACCCTGCTCGACTTCCACTACCGCTCCCAGGCCAGCGCCACGGGCGGCAAGCAGGGACAGGGCGGTAACCGCAACGGCGCGGTGGGGGAGGACCTCGTGCTGCGGGTGCCGGACGGCACCGTGGTACTCACTCCTGACGGCGAGGTGCTGGCCGACCTGATGGGCGCCGAAACCCGGTTCGTCGCCGCGAGCGGCGGGCCAGGCGGACTGGGCAACGCCGCGTTGGCCTCCAGGGCCCGTAAGGCGCCAGGCTTCGCCCTGCTCGGCGAGCCAGGCGAGACCCGTGATCTGGTGCTGGAACTCAAGTCGGTGGCCGATGTCGGGCTCGTCGGCTTTCCCTCAGCGGGCAAGTCCTCTCTGGTCTCGGTGCTCTCAGCGGCCCGCCCCAAGATCGCCGACTACCCGTTCACCACCCTGGTGCCCAACCTCGGCGTGGTCACCGCAGGCGAGACGATCTTCACCGTCGCCGACGTCCCCGGCCTGATCCCCGGCGCCAGTCAGGGTAAAGGCCTGGGGCTGGAGTTCCTGCGGCACATCGAACGCTGCGCAGTGCTGGTGCACGTCGTGGACTGCGCGACCGTCGAGCCCGGGCGCGACCCACTGTCCGATGTGGACGCGCTGGAGCGCGAGCTGGCCGCCTACACCCCGTCACTGGGCGGTGAACTGGCGTCGCGTCCGCGGCTGGTGGTGCTCAACAAGATCGACGTGCCGGACGCTCGGGAGCTGGCCGAGATGGTGGCTCCCGAGCTCGCGGCCCGCGGGCTGCCGGTGTATTGCGTGTCCACGGTGACCACCGAAGGTCTGCGGGAGCTCACCTTCGCTCTCGGCACCGCGGTGCGTCAGCACCGAGCAGACCAACCGCCGCCAGAGCCCACCCGTGTGGTGCTGCGCCCCTCGGCGGTCAACGAGTCCGGTTTCGAGATCACGACCGACCCCGATCAGCCCGAGGGGTTCATCGTCCGTGGCGCGCGACCGCAGCGGTGGGTGCGCCAGACGAACTTCGACAACGCCGAGGCCGTCGGTTACCTGGCCGATCGGCTGGCCCGGCTGGGCGTCGAGGACGCCCTGGTCCGCGCGGGTGCCCGTGCCGGGTGCCCGGTCACCATCGGCGACGTCACCTTCGACTGGGAGCCCTCCACACCTGCCGGCGCGGCGGCGGTACGCCTGGGCGGGCGGGGGACGGACTGGCGGTTGGACGACGACGAGCGCGTCAACGCCGCCCAGCGCAAGGCCGCCCGGCGCACCAGGCGCGAGCCGGTCGCCGATGGTGCGGTGGAACAGGAGTGAGCCCTACCCGCCACGCTGTGGCGCAGGCGCGGCACCTGGTGGTCAAGGTCGGGTCGTCCTCGCTCACCACGGCGGCCGGCGGGCTGGACCGGGCCAGGCTGGACACTCTGGTCGACGCGCTCGCCGCCCGCGTCGCGGCTGGCACTCACCTGGTGCTGGTGTCCTCCGGTGCCATCGCTGCCGGGCTGGCGCCGCTCGGGCTGCGCCGCCGGCCCCGCGATCTGGCCACCCAGCAGGCCGCCGCCAGCGTCGGGCAGCTGGCGCTGGCGCATGCCTACGCCGAATCCTGGGGGCGGCATGGCCGCACCGTCGGGCAGGTGCTGCTGACCTCCGACGATATGGTCCGCCGCGCGCATTACCGCAACGCCCAGCGCACCTTCGCCCGGTTGCGCGGCCTGGGTGTGCTGCCGGTGGTCAACGAGAACGACACGGTGGCCACCGACGAGATCCGGTTCGGCGACAACGACCGGCTGGCGGCCCTGGTGGCGCATCTGGTCGGGGCGGACGCCTTGGTCTTGCTCTCCGATGTCGGCGGGCTCTACGACGGTGACCCTCGACACGGTGCGGCCCGCCTGGTTCCCGAGGTGTTCGGTCCCGCCGATGTGCTCGGCGTGCGGGTCGGCGACGGTGGTGCGCTGGGCACCGGGGGAATGGCCTCCAAACTCGACGCCGCGACAGTGGCCTCACAAGCCGGCGTGCCGGTGCTGCTGGCCGCTGCCACGCAGGTCGGGCGAGCGTTGGGTCCGGCCGACGTCGGTACGGCGTTCGCGCCGACCGGGGCGCGGCTGTCCGCCCGCCGGTTCTGGTTGCGCCACGCCGCGGGTGCAGCCGGCCGGTTGCGGCTCGACGACGGGGCGGTGAGCGCGGTGGTGCACCGTCGGCGTTCGTTGCTCGCCGCCGGCATTATCGGCGTCGAGGGTGACTTCGGGGCGGGCGACGTGGTGGAGTTGATCGACGGACAGGGTGTGGTGGTCGCCCGGGGGATGGTCGGGTTCGACGCCACGGAGCTGCCCGAGCTGATCGGCCGTTCCACCCGTGATCTGCCCCCCGAGCTGCGCCGCGAGGTCGTGCACGCCGATGACCTGGTGCCCGTGTAGCCCCCTCTCCCGGCGTGTCGTCCTGTGGTGCCCGGTGTGTCGTCGTGTGGTGCCGCGACACACCGGACAGCAGAGCGCGACACACCGGGCACCACAGGACGACACGCGGGGTTAGGTGGTTGCTAGGGCGAAGGGGAGCACGGCGGGAGCCCCGGCGTGGCGGAGGGCACGAGCGGCTACGGTGAGTGTCCAGCCCGTGTCCACCCGGTCATCCACCAGTAGCACTGGACCATCCAGTGTGGGGAGGTCGGGCGCTCGCAAGGAACCCAGAAGTGCCGCGGCGCGGTGCGCGGAGTTCGCCGCGGAGGGGGCGTGTCCGGTGCTGGTCATCGTGCCCAGCAGCGGCAACCGGCCCACCGCGGCGATCCGCTCGGCGAGCTGGCACACCAGCTCGGGCCGGGACCGGGAGCCCATCGCGACGACGCCCACGGGGCGTGCCGGCCAGTCCCAGTCGGCCAGCACGGTGACGCAGGCGTCGAGCAGCTCACCCGGCACCTGCCCGTCCCCGGCGCTGGCCGAGAAGACCTCCCGCAGCCGCGCACCCCACCCCAGGTCGGTCAGCCGGCCCACGCTGCGCCCTGCCTCGGGCAGCTCGGCAGCCGGGATGCGCCCGGCGAGGTCCAGACCCCATGCCGCGAGGCCGGGTGGCCACTGCCGCCGTGGCACGATCTCCACACCGGGACGCCGTAGCCGGTCGCGGGCGGCGGCCTGGGCGGCGGTGGAGACGTCAGGCGACCAGCGCCGGCCGGTGCAGTTGTCGCAGCGCCCACACCGGGCTGCGGCCGGATCGTCGAGCGCCTGGCGGAGGAACTCCATGCGGCACCCTTCGGTGCTCAGATAGGACAACATTGCCCGCTGCTCGGCTTGGCGGGCCTGCGCGATGCGGGTGTAGCGCTCCGTGTCGTAGTGCCATGGTCGCCCGGTCGCGATCCAGCCGCCGCGTACCCGGCGCACCGCGCCGTCCACGTCGAGCACCTTGAGCACCACCTCCAGCCGAGTTCGCCCGAGCTCCACTCTGGACTCCAGCACCGGGGTCGACAGTGGATCTTCCGCGGCGGCGAGAACCTGCAGGATCTGCCGCACCACCCGCTCGGCAGGGAAGGCGAGCGAGGCGAAGTAGGCCCAGATGTCGCGGTCCTCGGTCCCGGGAAGCAGCAGCACCTCGGCCCGGGCCACCCCTCGTCCGGCCCGGCCGACCTGCTGGTAGTAGGCGATCGGCGAGTTTGGCGCGCCCAGATGGACCACGAACCCCAGATCTGGCTTGTCGAATCCCATACCCAGCGCCGAGGTGGCGACCACTGCCTTGACCCGGTTGCCCAGCAGGTCGGCCTCTATCGACTCGCGCTGCGCCGCCTCGGTGCGCCCGGTGTACGCGACCACCGCATGCCCAGCCGTGCGCAGCAACGCCGCGACGTCCTGCGCCGCAGCCACGGTGAGCACATAGACGATCCCGGAACCGGGTAGCTCATCGAGGTGGGCGGCCAGCCAGGCCAGCCGCTGCTCCGAGGTTGCCAGCCGTAGCACCCCCAGGTGTAGTGAGTCGCGATCCAGCGGTCCGCGAAGTACCAGCGCGTCGCCGCCGGCGGAGATGCCGAGCTGCTCGGCGACGTCGCGTACCACCCGGTCGTTCGCGGTCGCCGTGGTGGCGAGCACGGGTACCCCGGCCGGCAGATCGGCGAGCAGGGTACGCAGCCGGCGGTAGTCGGGCCGGAAATCGTGACCCCAGTCGGAGATGCAGTGCGCCTCGTCGACGACGAGCATCCCTGCCGTGGCGGTCAGCGCGGGCAGCACGGCGTCCCGGAAGTCGGGATTGTTCAGCCGTTCCGGACTCACCAACAGCACGTCAACCTCGCCGGTCGCCACCCGATCCTGCACCTGGGTCCAGGAGTCCATGTTGGACGAGTTGATCGTCGCCGCGTGCACGCCGGCTCGGCCGGCGGCGGCGATCTGGTTGCGCATCAACGCCAGTAGCGGTGAGACGATCACTGTCGGCCCGGCGCCCGCGGCCCGCAGCAGCGCGGTGGCCACGAAGTACACCGCCGACTTGCCCCAGCCGGTGCGCTGCACGACCAGCGCGCGGCGACGGTGTACCACCAACGCCTCGATCGCGGTCCACTGGTCATCACGTAACCGCGCGCCGGGTCCGGCCAGCGCCTGGAGCACCGCCTCGGCGGTGCCGCGCAGCTCAGTGGGCAGATTAGTGGAGGTCATGTCGCCATGCTCTCCCATCACCGGCCACACCCGCCCCGTAGGCTCGGGAGCGTGCAGCTCCGAACGACGCCCACCGAGTCCGCAGCCGACGTCGTCGCCGGGTGTGCGCGGCAGGCCCAGCGCGCCGCTCCCACCCTGGCTACCGCGTCCGACGAGGCGATCGGCGCCGCGCTGCACGCCATGGCGCACCGGCTGGGTGCCTGCGCCGCCGACGTGCTTGCCGCGAACTCCGCCGATATCGCCGTAGCCGAGCAGTCCGGGATGACCCAGGCGCTGATCGACCGGCTGCGTCTGGGCACGGCCCGGCTGACCGAGATGGCTGACCAGCTTGCCCTGCTTGCCGAGGTTCCGTTCCCGGCGCGGGACCGGGTGCTGGAAGATCGTCCGGACGGGCTGCGGCTGATCGAGCGCCGCCGCCCGGTAGGAGTGGTGGGCGCCACCTTCGAGGCCCGGCCCAATGTCACCGTCGATGTCGCCTCGCAACTGGTGAAGTCCCGCAACGCCGGGGTGCTGCGGACCGGGTCGGCGGCGCTGCGATGCGCGCTGGCGTTGCGCGAGCAGGTCATCGCACCGGCGCTGGCCGACGCCGGGTTGGACCCGGCCGCCGTGCAGCTGGTACCCGACCCACGCCGCGACTGCGCGGTGGCCCTGGTGCAGCAGCCCGAGCTGATTCCGCTGGTCATCGTGCGAGGCAGCGGCGAGACCACCAGCATGCTGGCCGCCGAGGGAGCCCGCCACGGGGTGCGGGTGTTGGCCCACGCTGCCGGCGGTGGAGTGCTCTACGTCGACGCCGCGGCCGACCCCGCGCTGGCCGTCGAACTGCTGGTGGCCGGGCTGGACCGGCTGGGTGTCTGCAACCGGGTCAACCTCCTGCTGGTGGCCGACAGCGCCCCGGACCAGCTGCATGACGCGCTACTCGAGGCCGCCCGACAGCGCGGGATCGCGCTGTCGCTGCCGCCACATGACCACCCGCTCGGGCACGAGTGGGCGCTGGACACCGGCCGGGAGGCAACGCTGACCGTGAGCCGGGTCACCAATCCGGCGCATGCCGCCCAGGTCGCCAACCAGGAGACCTCCGGACTGGCCGCCACGATCGTCACCCGCGACGAGACCGCAGCGTGCGAGTTCATGGACAGCTACACCGGCACCGGGGTGTTCTGGAACGCC
Organism: Pseudonocardiaceae bacterium; assembly: GCA_050700115.1. Classification (GTDB taxonomy): domain Bacteria; phylum Actinomycetota; class Actinomycetes; order Mycobacteriales; family Pseudonocardiaceae. The sequence continues at coordinate 44,457 of JBOHGG010000018.1, read as the reverse complement.
AGCACCCGCCTGCTTGACGGGTTCAAGCTACGGAGAGTTCCCGAGACCGGAATCAATGTCGACCGGGTGCCCGGCCCGCGCGGTCCGGTCACCTTCGCGGACCTGTACCTGCGACAGTTCGTGGTCATCCCGGCGCGCTGACGGGTTACTTGGTATCCTGGAAGGCTTACCCGAACCGTTTCACGGTGCGAACCGAAGATCGAGTGTGGAGCCCATGACCTCTGTTAGCGACAAGTTCGGACGTCCGCTGCGAGACCTGCGGATTTCGGTGACCGATCGGTGCAACTTCCGCTGCTGCTACTGCATGCCGCGCGACGTGTTCGGGACCGATTTTCCGTTCATGGACCACTCTGAGCTGCTCTCGTTCGAGGAAATCGGTCGGCTCGGGGCGGTCTTCGCCCGTCTGGGCGTGCGGAAGCTGCGGCTCACCGGTGGGGAGCCCTTGCTCCGGCACGGCATCGAGCGACTTGTCGAGCAGCTGGTGGGCATCGAGGGTGTGGACGACGTGGCCCTGACGACCAACGGGTCGCTGCTGGCCGCAAAGGCGCAGGCGCTGCACGACGCCGGGCTGAGGCGGGTCACGGTCAGCCTGGACTCACTTGACGAGCCGACATTTCGGGCGATCAGCGACGTGAAGATCCCGCTGGCCCGGGTCATCAAGGGCATTGCGGCCGCTGCCGACGTCGGACTGACCCCGGTGAAGGTCAACGCGGTGGTCAAGCGCGGCATGAACGACGGCCAGGGCCTTGTCGACCTCGCCGGCTTCGGGCGCGAGCACGGCTACGTTGTCCGCTTCATCGAATACATGGACGTCGGCGCCACCAACGGCTGGCAGATGGCCGACGTCGTCGCGGCGGACGAGATCATCGAGCGCATCAACGCCGTCTGGCCGATCGAACCGATGGATCCCACCTACGTCGGTGAGGTGGCCACCCGGTACCGCTACCTCGACGGGGGCGGCGAGGTCGGCGTGATCGCCTCGATCACCAAGCCGTTCTGCCGCACCTGCTCCCGGGCTCGGCTGTCCGCCAAGGGCGAGTTGTACACCTGCCTGTTCTCCGGCGCCGGCCACGACCTTCGCGCGTTGCTGCGCAGCGGCCGCAGTGACGACGAACTGCACACCGAGATCAGGGGGCTCTGGCAGGGTCGGACCGACCGTTACTCGGCCCAGCGAACGACCGAGACGGCCGGGCTCGCCAAGGTGGAGATGAGTCATATCGGGGGCTGACGGTTCGGCGTCTCCTCCGGCAGTCCGGCTAGGTGGTCCTGCGGATGAGCCTGAGGTAACCGACGACGACGAGGACAGCCAATGCCCAGACGAGGCTTTGGAGTATCCAGGCGGACGCGGTGAATGCTGCGCCGAGCGGGCTGGAAGTGTCGAAATCACACCGGTTGCCGGCGCCCGTGGGGGCAAGCGGCAGGCCGTGGTCGATACCTACTCCTATCTGTTCGAGCAGTGAGCATGGCGAGTTGGGATTGTCGGCCTGGCTGGTGCGCGCGGTGACGTAGCTGCCTGGTCCGAGGGACGTGTGCCCGGCGGCGACACCCAGTCCCGCCGCAATCAGGAGTGCCACCAGGAGGGCGACGACGATGCGGCCGCTGCGGTAGCCGTAACCGGCGAGCACTCCCCACAGCCGGTGCGCCCCTTTGATCAGCCGTCCACCGAGCTCACCACGATCATGAAGGTCCTGTTGCTGGGCGATGAGGACATCCCGGGCGGTGGACTCGCGGCCAGTGGCTTTCAGCACAGCGGCAAGCTGCTGGTAGGGCTGGGGCCGATATTCATGGGTGTGGTGGGTGATCAGGTGCAGCCACTCGTGCCAGCCAACAGTGTGAAGTGACGTGTAGACGAGGCCGGATAGCGTGAGCCGACGCTGCGGTGTGGCGCAGGTCGACCTGCGTGCTGTGCCGTGCGGGCAGATGACTTGCGCAGGCAGGAACAGGTGCTTGGCCTGGGCGTCCTCCAGATCGAGGACAGGCCCAGCCGGATTGGTCAGCATTGCGCCGTTGAGGTTGAGTTGGCCGCTGATCTGGGCGTCGGGTAGCCGCACGGCGCCGTCGGTGCTGTGTCCGGTGGCGGTGAAGCCCTCCGCGAACATGTCGCTGCCGACCTGGAGGTGGTCGCCGATGAGGGCCCGGCCTGCCTGGTTGGTCAGCTTGGCGTCGTTGAGGTTGAGTTGGCCGCTGATCTGCGCGTCCGAAAGCCGCACGGCACTGTCGGTGCTGTGCCCGGTGACAGTGAGACCTTCGGCGAACATGTCGCTGTCCACCTGGAGGTGGTCGCCGATGAGGGCCGGCCCGGCGTAGTTGGTCAGCTCCGCGCCGTCCAGGTTGAGTTGGCCGCTGATGCGGGCGTCCGGCAGCCGCACCGTGCCGTCTTCGCCGTGTCCGGTGGCGGTGAACCTGTCGAGGAACACACCACCGTTGACCTGGAGGTGGTCGCCGATGAGGGCCGGCCCGACGTTGTTGATCAGCTGTGCGCCGTCCAGGTTGAGCTGGCCTCCGATGTGGGCGCCCGGCAGCCGCACCGTGCCGCGTTCGCAGTGTCCGGTGGCGGTGAATCCCTCGGCCAGGACCAGCCCGCCGTCGACCTGGAGTCCGTCGCCGATGAGGGCTGGGCCGGCCTGGTTGGCCAACTCGGCGCCGTTGAGGTTGAGTTGGCCGCTGATGCGGGCCCCTGGCAGCCGCACCGCGCCGAGTTCTCCGTGCCCGGTGGCGACGAAGCCCCCGCCGAACAGGTCGCCGTAGACGTGGAGTGCGTCGCCGATGAGGGCCGGACCGGTGTCGTTGGTCAGGCGCGCGCCGTTGAGGTTGAGTTGGCCGCTGATGTGGGCGCCCAGTAGCCGCACAGCGCCCTCTGTGCCGCGTCCGGTGGCAGTGAAACCCTCGCTGAGGAGAACATCGCCCTCGACCCGGAGGCCGTCGCCGTCCAAAGCGGGGAGGTGCGAAGCACTCAAGGTCAACCAGGGCAAGCGGGCACTGGTCAGGAATACGGCGCGCTCGAAGTAGCAGCCTCGCAGCTCAAGCCCCACGACGGCCGGAACGTGGGTGAGATCGAGCGTTCCCGTGATCCGCGCACCATGGACCCGCACACCTAGTGGATCAAGACGGTCGCCGCTGCGTCCCAGCACCAGCTCCCGGATGAGTTCGGCACGGATGGTGTATCTGGGATTCTCCGTTGCTGCCAGCTGTCCAACGGTGAGTTGGCTGCACGCCACCACGCAGCCAGAGGCCAAGGCGTCGACCAGCGCCCGTTCTCTCGATGAGACTTCGCTGAGACTTTTGCCCGCCACGACTTTCCAACGGCTGGTCGGCCACCCAGGTCTTCAGCTCATCGCCGTCGGAGCTGACCCGGAAAAGTTTACCGGATGTCGCCTAGGCTGCGCGCATGTCTGGGCGGCGACTCGGGGTCATGGGCGGGACCTTCGACCCGATCCACCATGGCCACCTCGTCGCCGCGAGCGAGGTGCAGGCCCGGTTCGGCTTGCACGAGGTCGTGTTCGTGCCCACCGGGATCCCGTGGCAGAAGGGCCAGCGTGACGTCAGCCCGGCCGAAGACCGCTACCTCATGACGGTCATCGCCACGGCGTCCAACCCGCGGTTCTCCACCAGCCGGGTGGACGTCGACCGCGGGGCACCCACCGTCACCGTGGACACCCTCACCGACCTGCGCGCGCAGTTCCCCGACGATGAGATGTACTTCATCACCGGCGCTGACGCGCTGGCGCAGATCTTGTCCTGGAAGCGGGTAGACGAGCTGTTCGAGCTGGCGCACCTGGTCGGGGTGACCCGCCCGGGGTTCCATCTGGACGGCGAGCACCTGCCGGACCGCGCGGTGAGCCTGGTCGAGGTGCCGGCCATGGCGATCTCCTCGACGGACTGCCGGCAGCGCGTCGCCCACGGCCTGCCGGTCTGGTACCTGGTGCCCGACGGGGTGGTGCAGTACATCTCCAAGCGCGGCCTGTACCGCATGGACCAGCGCGGAAGGCCCTCGCAGCCGCTCTGAGCTGCCCGTACACCATTTGGCAGCGTGGACAGCCGTTGACCGTCGGCGGACGTCTTGGCAGACGGACCGCCTCGCGGTAAACATCGCCGCCGTGATCACCCGCGCCCGCCAGGTCGGTACGCCCTGACGTAGCCTGAAGCCACCTCTTCACCGAGGTTTCCGCCCCGGGATCGCTCCCCGGGGCACTGGTGAAGGTTCGGCGAGGGAGTGGTGGTGTGTGACGAGTGTCGACGATGCGCGGACTATTGGCGCGCGGGTGCGCCAGATCCGCCGTGCCCGCGGTAAGTCGCTACGGGTGATCGCCGGGCTCGCTGGAATGAGCACCACGCACCTGTGGAGAATTGAGCACGGAGAGCGGGCCCTAGACCTCTCGGAGATCGCGGCCTTGGCCGACGCGCTCCAGATAGCCCCCTCGGAGTTAATCAAGCTGCCGATCCCCGCACCAGCCAACGGGGACACAGATTCCGCAATCAAGGCGGTGCGGCGCGTGCTGAGGGCTGTCAGCCACGGCCGACCCGCCGGCCAAGTCGTGTCTGTGGAAGCGCTGGGGGCGCGGGTCATGGCGGTGGTGGCCGCTCACACCCGCTGTGATCGGGAACACCAGGTCGGCGCCGCTCTCCCGGCCCTGATCGCCGATCTGCACACCTCGATCGAGGCTGGCCGTGATGTGGCCGAGCTGCTCGATCTTGCGGTGTTCTTGCACGTCGGAGCCACCACCGGGTGGCTGCGGGTTGCTGGTGCTGAGGTCGACCTGCGGGAGCAAGCCGTGCTTTTGGGCAGGCAGGCGGCACAGGATCGCGATACACCGACCGCGCTAGGCCTCGCCACCTGGGGTGGTCTGCACGTGATGCTTATCGACGGCGCGACTGACCTCGCCCTGGCGGAGCTGGACGCGACAACCGTGCCGACGAACAGCCCGGAGTCGATGCAGCTGGCAGGCATGCTGGCGCTGGCGCGGTCGTTGGTGGCAGCCGCGGACAACCGAGCCGCCGACGTGGCGGCGCCGTTGGAGCTAGCCAGCGAGTTCGCGGAGCGCACCGGGGAAGGCAACGCCTACTGGATGGGGTTTGGTCCCACGAATGTGGGTTGCTGGCGCATGGCCGCAGCGTTGGAAATCGGAGATCACGAGCGTGCTGTGGCTATCGCGGAGGGACTGCACCCGGAGCTGCACCCGCACCGGGGAAGCCAGGCCTTGTACTGGGTGCATTACGGGCGGGCGCTATCCAGATTGCGGGGTCACCGAGACGATGCGGTGATGGCGTTGCGCAGGGCCGAGCTGATCTCGCCGCATCAGGTGCAGCGTGACCCGCTCGCGCGGGACATCGTCGGTGAACTGCTTGCCCGCGCGCGCCGTGATTCGCCGGTCGGGCGGGAGTTGAGGAGGATGGCCGCACGCGCTGGCTTGCCGATGTAGCCAATCTGGTGGCCTGTTCCTACTCAGGAACACCACGAGCTTGATCGCCTTCACCCTCGTCAACCGTGACCAACGGCGCTACTGACGCACCAACGACGAAGCCGACCCGCAGCGACCGCAAGGTGATTCACCCTGCCTGCGTGCTGCACCGCGGTCCGCCGGATTCACCAACGTTGTCGTGAGCAAACGCGGCGAAACGATCGTGTTCGATCCGCACGTCACCGGCGCGTGTGTGGTGACGCTCGACGAGGATGAGGCCATTGCCCTGCGCGACGCCCTCACGCGGTGGCTCGGATGAGCTGGGCGACAGGGCTAGCTGTGCTGCAGCGTATCGCTTTCGCGCTACGCGCGATCGACACCCAGTTCGGCAAGACCTGCCCGCGGGCTGGTCCTGACGATCCTCCCGTGGATGTGCGGATGCCGCCCTCTGAGTCCCGGCCGGGTAGTCGGTTTGAGTTCTTGCCCCACCGCTTCCGCTCCGAACGCCCGGCCGGTTCCAAACCCCATAAGCGAAAGCCAGGAATCCAATGGCATGGCCGAGACGCAAGGCGAAACCGCACCGGCTGAGGGCGGCGCAGCCCCCCGGCTTGGGGCGCACTGTCGATATGGTGGACCTGCGCACCAGCAAGGTCCACCTCTTGACACCCGATGCCGCCGCTGCGGACCTTAAAGTCGCCCTCTGCGGGGCGGACGTGATCCCCGCGAGCCTCACCGAACCCGGACGTGGCTACTGCCAATCGTGTCGCTCCCAGAGGAAGCGATGAGCAAACTAGCCGCCGACGACGAGGCATGCCCACACTGCGGGACCACCGACGGTGTGCAGGCCAAGTCCGCCCCGTCCACGGTCCAGGCGTGGACGTGCGCGGCGTGCGGCCTCGGCTGGGCGACCACGGTCGTCAACCCCGCCTTGTCCATTGCCCTGTCCATCGTGGGCCTGCTGCCCACACCGGCGCTGCGCACGGCCGCCTTCCTGGCCGTCCTGGGTACCGAGGTCACGCTCAAACACACGACGCCCACCGAGCCACGACGGTGAGCCGGGGCAGAGTGCACACTGCCTGTGGCCTCCAGTTCACGGCGTCGGAAGAAAGACGCTGTCCGACCTATCCCGCGAGTAGATCTGCCCGGGATGCATCGTGGCTGTGCCGGTACAAGGCCTGCGATGACCTCAGGCTGGGCCGCCAACGGGTTGAGCAAAATCCCCCGTGCAACTCCGCACGGGGCCTGGCCGCTCCACCCCGGCTCACGTTCGGACGCCCGGGGCATGCGCCGCCGCGCGCACGGTGGTAGGCGCCGCGACTAGTGGCTTTCGAAGCCGCGCCAGGACCTTCCTGTGGATCATCGGGACGGTCATCGTGCACTCCTCGGTAGCTCGGCCCGGCGTGTCACAGCTAATCACAATAACTATGAATAATTCAAGAGAAAGTTAGAGAGTAGTTGACTCAGACTGGCTAAGGGTGGACACTGCCGTACAGGTCACCGCCTCGAAGAGAGGGAAACCGCTGCCATGCCCTTTCTTCGCACACTGCGCGAATCATGTCCAGACAAGATCAACTGCCCGGCTATCCACCTCGGTCCTGACGGAGACCTTTTCGTGCAGGGCTATGTCGTAAGTGACCTGACGCTGCTTGCGGAACTGGACCTGCCACAGGCGAAGACCGCCGTGCGCATACCCGCCGCTGCGGCTGTCGTCCTACTGCCCGAACTGATGAAGGGGCCGGAAGAGATCAACTCTGTGATAAGCCGTGTTGGCCCCAACAAGGATCTCCTCGTGCAGGGCTATGCGGTGACAGACCCAGTTGTGCTGGCCGAGTTGAACTTGCCGCCTGGCGAGGCCGTCGTGCGAATTTCGCCCGCCGCGGCAGAAGTCGTGCTGCCCAGACTATCAGTAGGGAGCGCGTCCGCGTGATCACCGATCTTGATGAGTTGGGTGCGCTGCTGGACGCTCGCCGCCGCACACTGTTCCGGTTGGAGACCCTCGACGTCTACGAGGTGGCCTCCGACGGCTCGGACTACCGGCGCTACCTCGACGGCGAGCCCGAACCCACGTGGGAACGCAAGCGGCCGTGGCTAGACGAGCTTCGTGCCGAGCGGGACTCCAGTTTTTATCGGCACCGGGTGCACGTGTTGCGCACTCCGCTGGGCCCCTACCTGCGCTACGAATGCGAATGGGGCTACGCCTACAACGTGCAGGCGGGCGAGGACGTTCGCATACTCGACCTCGCCGACACACCCGAGCCGCCCGGTCTGGTGGATCACGACTTCTGGCTGGTCGATGAGGATCTGGTCGTGCTGATGCACTATGACCACGCCGGGCAGTTCCTCGGCGGTGAGGCGTTACCTGAGACGGAGACACCACGCTACTTGGCGGTCCGTGATGCCGCTTGGGCAGCAGCTACCCCGTTCGAGCCGTGGTGGGCGGCTCGGCCGCAGTACCATCGTTGCGCTGGATCGGTGGGGTGAGCCCGAGAGGAGCCGGTTGAGCAGCACCGTCCGTCCTGACGAGTTGTCCGCCACGCTGCGCCGCCTCCGGCGGGACGCCCAACTGTCCGGGATCGAGGCGGCGCGCGCCGCGGGCCTGTCCCAGCCCAAGATCAGCCGCTTAGAAACCGGCAAGCAGGTCCCCACCAAGGCCGAGGTGGAGACCTTGTGCCAGGTCTACGGCGCCCCAGCACGCACCCGGCAGCAGTTGCTCACCGTTGCCCAAGATCTGAGAACGGAAGAGGTCTCAGCGCGAGTCATGCTGCAGCGCGGTGCCTACCGGATGCAGGAGCGCATCGGCCGCATCGAAGCAGCGTCCGCGCTGGTCCGCACCTTCCACCCCGCGCTGGTGATTGGGCTGTTGCAGACCCCTGGCTATATCCGCGCCATGCTCGGCGAGAGCGTGCCCGACGACGAGACCGAACGGATTGTGGCCGCTCGGGGTGAACGGCAGCGTCTGCTGGACACCGACCGGGACTTCGTGCTGATCATGACCGAGGGCGCGCTGCGCTGGCACGTCGGCTCACCCGCCCTGATGATTGCGCAGCTGCAGCATCTCGCCGAGGTCACCAGACGCAGCAACGTCCGGCTGGGCGTCATTCCCTGGACCAGGCCAGTACGGGTCGGTGCCTTGCACGGCTTTCACCTCTACGACCGGCGGGTCGCGATCGTCGGCACCGAGACCGCTACGGCCATCATCACCGACGCACGCGACATCGCCGACTACGAGAGCTGCTTCGCCACCTATCAGGAACTTGCGGTGTACGGCGCCGACGCCCGCCAGGTCTTCGACCGGCTCTCCGACGAGTACCGCACCCTGGACCAATGAGGCCTCCACGGTGAACCACCCCGGGCTCGGCAGACTCGTTGTTGGGTCAGGCGACCAGGCTGATCAGGTCGCCCCGCTCGTACAGGGTCTCGTACTCCACCGGTGGCCTGCCTCCGCAGGCTCCGTGGCCAGCACGATGAATTCTCAGGGCTAGGTTTCCCGCGCCCGGCCTGACCGCCCTTCCATGGTGGCGTCGCTCAGCAGGTGGTGGTGCAGCGGCAGGCGACCACCGTGGGTGGTTCGACCGGGCGACCGGCGTCGATCGACCAGGCCAGGCGGATGCACTGGGCGTGCATCCACGCCAGCGGCGTCGCCGAACTGGTGCTTGTGCCGGGACACGCGCGGTCCGGGGCGGGGGAGCGGTCGTCCGACACCTGCTCGGGGAGCATGTGCGCGCTGCCCGCCGTCGCGGCGATGGCCGTCAACGCCCGGGTGGCCGGTCGCCGGCCAGCAGGTCGTACTCGCCGCGTTCGCCCGCCAAGATCGGCCACAGGCGGCCGTAGGTGCGGTGCGGGGTGGGCTGTTCCACGGCCCGCCGTCGGCGCGTTCGCCGTAGCCGTCGCTGGTGAACCGGTGCCAGAACCGTCCGGCGGGGGGAGAGCGGTCCGGTGCTGGTGGCCGTCCATTTGCCCACTGCGGACTGCCAGCGATCGGCGATCGTGAGGTAGCGCTCGGCGACCGCGGTGTCCCCCGCACGCTTGAGGAGGTCCGCGAGGCAGACCAGGCCAGCGACCGCGGAGGCGACGGTGGCGGGGAGTAGCCGCTGTGGTTCTCCCAGCGTTCCTGTTCGCTCCACGGCGCGGTGTTGCCGTCCTTTGCGGTAGTACACCAGGAACTCCGCCGCCCGGCGCAGGGCGTCCAGGGTGGACTTGTCGGTTCGGCCGAGCAGCCCGGCGAGCAGCCCGGCGAGCAGTATGGGAGCGGCGGTCTCGTCGAGCTGCACGCCGGTCCAGAACAGGGTGCCGTCCACGCGGGTGTTCTGCGGCAGGTGCCCGTCGGGGCGTTGCTGGACTCGCAGCATGCAGTCGACCGCGCGATCGGCCCCCGCGCGGTCTCCTGCGGCGAGCATCGCGCTGGCCACCTGGTACAGGTCCCGGGGCCGGTGGGCGCCGAAGCCGAGCGCGAGGGTGGCGCGGTGTAGGGCGAGCCCGTCGATCTTGAGCTGGCCGGTCTGCACGACGTTGCTGGGGCCGGCGTGGGGGTAGCGCCAGTTGAGCGTGCCGTCCGCAGCGAGGTCGGTCCAGCCGTCGCTGGTGCCGAGGTAGCCGTGAGAGGTCGCGGCGAAGCCGGGTTCGGCGACGAGCGCGCTGGGCGGACCCATCGGGAGGCGACGAGGGCGTCGCCGACTGTCGCAGCGGTGTCGTCCTTGCCTTCCCTTGTCAGCGACGGGTCGTAGTAGGTAAAGGCCCGCAGTGGTTGTCCGCCTTCGGGCCGGGTCCTCAACTCAAGGCATACTCGGCCCGGCTGGGATGCGCAGCGGTTCCTTGGTAGGGAAAGAAGTACCTTTTCCGAGGATCCGCCGGCCCTCAGCTTGCGCGTGACAGCAGGCGCACCACGGGCGGGTTCCGGTAGCCGAAGCGCCGAACCAATCGGACGGCCACGTCCCGACTCTTCCCGTCGAGCGGTCCGGCGCCGACGGCGTTCATCACCCGGTTGATGACGTGGAACAGCGTGCCGATCCGGACCGCCTCGCCCAGCGCCTCGTCGTCGACGCCGGCGTCGCGTACGACCTGGACGTCGGCTCCGGTCAAAGCCTCCGGTTCCTGCGACATCTTTGCCAGGAACGTCAGCGCTGCCCTGGCCTCGGCCCGGATCGGAGCCGAGTCGACGCAGTCGAGGGCAGCGTCGGCTGGCGCCTGCCCGACGTAGGAGACGGCGAGGGCGCGATGGCCGGTGGCGCAGGAGGGACACTCGTTGGTCTTCGAGGTGTGGGCGGCGAAGAGCTCGCGCTCGCCGACCGTCCACGAGGATGGTCCACGCATCAGCTCCTGGACGAGGTCGAAGAACGGTGTGCCGAAGAACCGGTGCCGATAGCAGCCAACGCTGACGATCTCGGGCGGGTCGGACCGGGTCAGCCGTGCCATCAGCCGCAGAGTGAGCGCGGCGGGCCGATCGTGGCCGGTGTCGAGTACAGCCAGCCGCATGTCAAGCCTCCTCAATCGCCCGGCGGGCTGCGTCGAGTCGCCGCGCGGCCGCGCCCATCGACGCCACCACGATGGCCTCGAAGATCTCGTCCTCGGAGTAGCCGCCGTCCCGCAGCCGATCGACATCGGTGTCGGCGATCCGGTAGGGGTGCTCCGCGACTGTGTCGGCGAACTCCGCGAGCGTCGCCGGGAGGGCATGCTGGTACCCCGGGCGCGATAGGGCCGCCGTGGCCGTGAACACGGCGCGGCGGGTCTTGGGCGCCAAGTGGCCAGGTGCCGACTGAACGTGGCGAACGAGGTCGCGCCAACGCTCGTCGCCCGACCGCGGCATCGACCCCGACCTCCTGCCCCTTCCCACCGGCCTCGACAGTAGCCATATCCGTGCCCGGGCGACCAGGGGCGGGGGCGCTGACCTCCCCGTCGGCGACCCCGATGGTCTCAACGTGCACCGCATCGACCACTCCGAACACGTACGCTCACCTGTGATCGGGCGCGGACGACAGGGGTGCGCCCGGCGCTGCAGGCAGTCGATTGCCGGCTTCCGAGCCGGAGACAAGGAGCGACGTGTCAGCCACTGATCACGCACGAGAGTTGGCATTGACCGCGGCGAACGCTGCGGCGGGCAAGAAGGCGCACGACATCACGTTGCTCGACGTGTCCGACCAGCTGGTGATCACGGACTGTTTCGTGATCGCTTCGGCGCCCAACGAGCGCCAGGTCCAGGCCATCGTGGACGCCGTCGAGGAGGGGATGGCCGTCGCCGGGGCCAAGCCGGTGCGCCGCGAGGGGGCGCGTGAGGGCCGCTGGGTGCTGCTGGATTTCGTCGACGTCGTCGTGCATGTGCAGCATTCGGAGGAACGTTCCTTCTACGGCCTTGAGCGGCTGTGGAAGGACTGCCCGACGATCCCGTTCGAAGCGGATCCGCCAGCCGACCCCAATGAGGCGGACGAGTTGGTGTGACCCTGCAACGGCTGGTGCTCTGGCGGCACGGCGAGACTGACTACAACGCGGCGCTGCGGATGCAGGGTCAGCTTGACTCTCAGCTCACCGCCACCGGTCTCGGCCAGGCCCGCCGGGCAGCTCGTCCCCTTGCGGAGCAGAAGCCGGAGGTGCTGGTGACGTCCGACCTGTCCCGCGCTGGGGATACCGCAGCAGTACTCGCCGCCGAGACCGGCATGGCGCTCCGGGTCGACAAGCGGCTGCGGGAAACTCACCTTGGGATGTGGCAGGGCCTGACCCACGCCGAGGTGGAGGAGCTGTGCCCGGGCGGCATCCAGACCTGGCGGGGTGACCCGGAATGGGCCCCGCCGGGTGGCGAGACCCGGGTGGAGGTGGCCGGGCGGGCCGCGCACGTGGTCACCGAGCTCGACGCGGGCGGCCACCAGCGCGCGGTGCTCTGCACTCACGGCGGGCTGATCGCTGGTCTGACGCCACTACTGCTCGGCTTGCCGGTATCGGGCTGGTCGGTGTTCGGGGGGATCAGCAACTGCCACTGGACGGTGCTTGTCCGCCGTGGCTGCGGCTGGCGGCTGCTGGCGTACAACACCGCCGCTGGAGTCTGAGCGAACTCCGCGGCGCGGGGTGGCTGAGCAGGTAGGGCCAAAGCCGGCTGCTGACGGACCCTACGCTGATGATCGTGTCCGTTGCCGTCGTCACCGACTCAACCGCTTATCTCCCGGACGGCCTCGCGGAGCGCCATGGTATCCGGCAAGTTCCGTTGCACGTCCTGGTGGACGGCCGCCACCGGCTGGATGGGGTGCAGCTCGGGCCGGCAGAGCTGGTGGCAGCCCTGGCCCGACGGGCCACGGTGAGCACCTCCCGGCCGACGCCGGGCGAGTTCGAGGCGGTGTACACGGAGGCTCTGCGGGCCGGCGCCGACACCATCGTGTCAGTGCACCTGTCCCGCGCACTGTCGGGCACGTGGGAGTCCGCCCAACTGGCCGCCGCGCAGGTCGGCGCTGACCGGGTCCGGGTGGCCGATTCGCGCTCCGCCGGCATGGGCCTGGGCTTCGCCGCCGTCGCTGCGGCCACCGTCGCTGCGGCCGGCGCCGATCAGGGCACCGTGTATGACACTGCTGAGCGGATCGGCGCGCGCACCCGGGCCTTCTTCTCGGTGGACACTTTGGAGCACCTGCGCCGTGGGGGCCGGATCAGGCCGGCGGCCGCGCTGCTGGGTACTGCGCTTTCGGTCAAGCCGCTGCTGCACGTCGACTCGGGACGGATCGTACCGCTGGAGAAGGTTCGCACTGCCACCCGCGCACGGGCTCGGCTGGTCGAGCTGGCGGTGCAGGCTGCTGGTACGGACCCGTTGGATCTCGCGGTACATCACCTCGGTGCCGCCGACCGAGCGGTAGAGCTGGTCGAGCAACTGCATGCCCGGCTCCCGATGCTGAAGCAATGCCTGATGTCCGAGGTCGGGGCAGCGATCGGCGCGCATGCCGGGCCGGGGATGCTCGGTGTGGTCGTGCTACCTGGCGGCCTGCGGGAGCAGTTCGCCGCTGGCTGACCAGGTCTTCACGCATGGGCCGCTCGCCATGCGTCCCATACCTCTGGCCGTAGTGTGCCGCGGTCGGGGACGGAGATGTCGTGGGCCCGGGCCCAGGCACGCACTTCGGCGGTGGAGGGTCCGGGTGCGGTAGGTGCCTTGTCGAGTTCGCCGGACACGATGCCGATTCGCTCCAACGCCGCGGGTTCGGTGGCCGCCCAGGTGTGTGCGGCGCCCAGATAACGGTAGGTCCATTCCTCGGCGAGCGGCCGGGTTTCGCAGAACACCAGTGCAACGGTGGGCCACCGGACTTGGAGTTCGGCCAGTCCGTCAACGACTACCGCGGGACGCACCCAATCGAGTTTGAAGATCGCCGAGTAGCGGTCCTCGACCACGACGGCCGCGCGGGGCAGGCCGGCAAGTTCGGCCAGGGCATAGCGCAGTGTGCCGCCGGTGAGGCTGGAGACCAGGTCGGGCAGGGACTTTCGTTCCACGGCAGCGACCAGCCGACCCTCGACGGTGATGCCGTAGTCCCCGCAGGACAGCGCTCGGCGCACGGTGCGCGCCTGCTGGTTGGCGAAGCGGTAGCCGTACTGCTCGTGGGAGTCGACCACGATCTCCAACTCGGTGATCCCGGCTGCTCGGGCGGTGGGCGCGCGGACGTCTGGGCGGGCCTGCTTGCGGGTGCGCGGGGACTGCCAGAACACGGCGTCGCGACCGCGGGCCGTGGTGAACACGATCTGCGAGCGGTTCTCCCTGGACCGGTCGAGAACCAGATCGATCGCCGCGCCACGCCGGACGCAGGACCGCACCGGCACGTGCTCGACGATGTCGGGGGTCTGCGGCCACTCGCTGGACGGCACCGGGTAGCAGTACAGCGCTTTCGTTCGCGGCCATGTCCCCGACGTGCGGAATACCATCCCGTCGCCCAGCGGCAGGCGCAGCAGGTAAGCCAGCCGTGACTCCGGATCCGGATTACGGGCGATCAGCAGCTCCACGTCTTCAGTATGAACTGCAACGGTTCGGTGCTGGTCGCTCAGCCGGTCGACTCGACCGGGGACTCCACGGTGGGTCCGCGCGCACCGCCGGGTCCGACGGCCGGTGCCGGTGCACCCAGCAGGTGTGCCCACAGCACCCGCGCTGCCCGGTCCGGCCGCAACAGCCCCTCCGGCCGGTCGACCATGCCCACCACCCGCAGGAAGGCCCGGCCGAGTGAGCTGTCGCTACTCGCCGCGGCATGCAGCCGGGGCAGGTAGGCGTTGACCATCCGCACCTTGGCGGTGCGCCGGCCAGGCACGCCGGGGAAGGCCAGATCGGCCCCGACGGCGATCTCCCACGGCGTGTCGATCATCTTCGCGATCCGCCGGAAGTACTGCCGGGGCGTGGGCGGGGACCCGTTGCGCAGCATGTCTCGCAGCGTCGCCGCCTCCATCGCGGCCACGGTCATGCCCTGCCCGTAGATGGGGTTGAACGAGCACACCGCGTCACCGATCAGCAGTAGGCCGGCCGGGAAACGGCGCAACCGCTCATAGCGGTGGCGGACGCTGACCGGGAACCGGAAGGGCACCGGGTCGTCCAGCGGGGTGGCACCCACCAGCGCCTCGGCGATGTCGGGGTAGCACACGGTGGCCGCGAACGCCTCGAACCCGGCTGGGTCCAGCGGCGGGTGGTCGCCCAGGATGCCGGCCAGCGTGACCATGTGCTGGCCGCCCTCCAGGGGAGCCACGGCCCCGGATCGGGGGTTGTCGGGGGTCGGCCCGGTGAGGATGACCACATCGTCACCAAGGGCACCGGGGCGCAGCCGGTAGCGGCGGCTGGAGTAGCCGAGCCCGATCTCGACCCGGTCCACCTCGGGTTGCGGGTAGCCGAGCTGCTTGAGCCACACCGGTGTCCGCGAACCCCGGCCGGTGGCGTCGACGACCAGATCGGCGGACACCGTCTGCTCGGTGCCGCCCTCGTTGCGGTGCGCGACCCGTACCCCGGTGACCCGGCGCTGGTCGCTGTCGGTGACCAGGGCGACTGCGTCGCAGCCCTCGACGAAACGCACTGACGGCAGCGCCCTGACCCGTTGGCGGACGTGGCCCTCCAGGAACGGGCGGCTGGCGCCCAGCGCGGGCAGGCCGATGTCGACCTGGCGCAGCCGCTGACCCGACACGTGGATTCGGCCGTCACCCAAAGTGTCTGCGGTTATCGCGCCGGCCTGCACCAATTGCCCGGTGAAGCCGGGGAACAGCTCGTCGAGCAGTTCCCGGCCGCGGGCATGTAGCACGTGCAGGTGACCGCCCTGCGGGACGCCCCGGCGGTCGGCGAAGCCAGCCGGCAGGACATCTCGATCGACCACCGTCACCCGGTCGTAGCCGTCGACCAGGACGCGGGCGGCCAGCAAACCGGCCATGCTCGCACCCAGCACGACGGCATGGTCACCAGTCGTGGTCGCCTTCATGATGACCTCCTCTGGCCCATGCTTCTCAGAGCATTGTCGACCGCGCCGCGCCGGGAAAGGGCCCCGTCTCAACCAACCAGAGTCGCACGACCTCCCGACACCGGCTGCGGCGCAAGCTCCAGCAACTCCGACTTGTCCCCAACCCACCGGTTGTCCACAGCTGAGGGCCGCAGATGGTGAGGTGAGCGGGGGAGCCGTCCTAGCGTCGCCCCGTGGCTCTGTTCCCCAGCTTCCCTTCCCCCGACGCGGGTAGCCCGCAGCACGCCCGAGCCCGGCTTGTGGCGCTGGATGTCCCCCGACAGCTCGGCGACGAGGAACTGCCCGAGGGGGTTCCTCCCGACGATCCGCACCAGATCCGTGGGGCCGGCGAGACCGGCTCGCCCGCCGCGTCGGGAGGAGGCCGGCTGGTCCGGCGCTGGGTGCCGGGTCCGCTGCGCGACGCCCGGTGGGAACCAGGACGGCCCGGAGCGCTCGCCCTGTCGCTGGTCGCGGCACTGGCTGCGGTGATCGCCGCGGTCGGGGTATGGCGGGAGCGTCCGATGCCTGAACCAGCCCCGGTCTTGCCACTGGTCACCGCGGCGGCACCATCGGCGACACCACCACCCGCCGCACTCCCTGAGGTAGTGGTCAGTGTGGCGGGTCGGGTGGCCCGCCCAGGGCTGGTCCGGCTACCCGACGGCACCCGGGTAGCTGACGCACTGGCCGCGGCGGGTGGGGCTCTGCCCGGCACCGATCTGTTGGGTCTGAACATCGCCCGCCGGCTGTCCGACGGCGAGCAGGTACTGGTCGGCGTGGCGCCGCCGCCTGGGCAGCCAGCGGACGGCGCGGCGCTGGGCACTGCGGCCGGTACGTCGCGCAAGGTCGATCTCAACGCGGCCACCCTGGAACAGCTCGACGTGCTGCCCGGGGTCGGCCCGGTCACCGCGCAGCACATTCTCGACTGGCGCGCCGCGCACGGCCGGTTCACGTCGGTAGATCAGCTTCGCGAGGTGGACGGAATCGGGCCGGCGCGGCTGGCCCGGCTCAAGGATCTGGTGCGGGTGTGACCACTGATGCACCTCCTGCCGCAACGCCACACGACCTGCGGCTGGTGCCCGCCGCCCTCGCCGGCTGGGCCGTGGTGCTCGCCGGGTTGCACCTCGGGTCCGTGGCAGCGGCTGCACTGGGTGCGGGGGGCCTGCTGGCTGCCGGTGCCGCCGCACTGCGCGGCCGGTCGGCAACGGTTCTCGCGGTGGGTGGTGTGGTTGCGGCACTGGCACTCGCGGTCGGCGCGCAGGCCTGGCATGCCGAGCACCATCCGGTGCGTGCGGCGGCCGAGCGCGGCTCGGCAGCGACAGTGCTGGTCCACTTGCGCGACGACCCGCAGGCGGTTGCCTCGTCGGCGTACGGCGGTCGGCGACCGCAGCCCCAGCGGGTGGTCATCCGCGCAGAACTCGAGACCGCGGAACTCGCGGGACACCAGTGGCGGACCGGCGGCCGGGTAGTCCTGCTGGCTCCGGCGCAGGGCTGGACCGGCCTGCTGCCCGGTCAGCGAGTGCGGGCCACCGGGCTGCTCGCCGTACCCGACCGGTCCGACCTGACCGTGGCCGTGTTGCGGGTGCACGGCCGGCCGGAGGTGCTGGCGGCGCCGACCGCCGTCCAACGGGCGGCGGAGCGGTTACGGTCAGGGCTGCGGCTGGCGGCGGGGGTCCTCGATCCGGAGCCGGCCGGACTTCTGCCCGCGCTGGTGGTGGGGGACACCTCGACGATGGTGCCCACCGTCGAGGACGAGTTCCGGGCCGCCGGTCTCGCCCATTTGACGGCGGTCTCCGGTGCCAATGTGGCTATTTTGTGTGGGGCCGTTCTGGGGTTGGCCCGCCTGGCTCGGGCCAGCCCGCGCACCGCGGCGATCCTGGCCGGGCTGGTGCTGGTCGGGTTCGTGGTGCTGTGCCGCCCCTCGCCGAGTGTGCTGCGCGCCGCCGCGATGGGCGCCGTCACCCTGCTGGCCCTGATGCTGGGCCGCCGCCGCTCGGCGGTACCCGCGTTGTGCGCTGCGGTCCTAGTCCTGCTGCTGGTCGATCCGGCGCTAGGAGGTGACCCGGGGTTCGCGCTATCCGTGCTGGCCACCGGTGCGCTGGTGCTGCTCGCACCCGGCTGGTCGGCCGGGTTGCGCCGGCACGGGGTACCGCCGGGGATCGCCGAGGCACTCGCGATTCCCGCTGCGGCCTGCGTGGTCACCGCGCCGGTGGTGGCGGGCCTGTCCGGTGAGGTGAGCCTGGTAGCGGTGCTGACCAACCTGCTGGCCACCCCGGCGGTCGCGCCGGCGACGGTGCTCGGCGTGCTGGCTGCGGTACTCGGGCCGTTGCATTCCGGCGCCGCTGCCGTCGTGGTGCATCTGGCCGGACCGGCGGTGGGCTGGCTGGTGGCGGTCGGTCACCACGGAGCTGCAGTACCCGACGGGGTGGTGCAGTGGCCTGGAGGGGCCTCCGGCGCATTGCTGCTGGCGTTGATCGCTGTTGCGGCGCTGCTCGCGATGCGGGCTCATCGGCTGCGGGTGCTCGCGGCGGCCGGGTTGGTCGGCGCCCTTGTTGTGCTGGTGCCGACTCGTTACGTGGTACCCGGCTGGCCGGCGACCGGCTGGGTGGTGGCGGCCTGTGACGTCGGCCAGGGCGACGCGGTGGTGCTGGCCACCGCAGAGCCGGATCGGGCGGTGCTCGTCGATGCCGGGCCCGACCCGGGACTCGTGTCGGCCTGCCTGGACCGCCTCGGAATCCGGCGGCTCGCCTTGGTCGTGATCAGCCACCTGCACGCCGACCACGTCGGCGGGCTGGTCGGCGCGCTGCGGGGGAGGGCTGTCGGCGCGGTCGCGCTCGGTCCCGGACGTAGCCCCCCGTGGGCGTTCGCCGAGGTGATGCGGGATACCGCTGTGGCTCACGTGCCGGTGGTCGCGATGACCGCTGGACAGCGGTTGTCCTGGCCCGGCCTGGTGCTCGACGTGCTGGCCCCGCTGCGGGCCTCGCCGGCCGTCGAGGATCACGAGGCCGAGACCGACGGCACCGCTGTGAACAACACTTCGGTCGTGCTGAGGGCGACCACCCCCGCCGGGCGCGTGCTGCTCACCGGGGACGTGGAGCTCGATGCCCAAGCGGACCTGCTGGCCGCCAGGACCGATCTGCGGGCCGACGTGCTCAAGGTTCCGCACCACGGCTCGCGCTACAGCGCCGAGGAGTTTTTCGCCGCGGTGCGACCACGAGTGGCGATTGTGAGCGTCGGAGCCCGCAACCGCTACGGTCATCCCAGCCAGCACGTACTCAACGCGTTGGCGGAGGTCGGCTCTCGGGTGACGCGAACCGATCTGAATGGCGATGTCGCAGTAGCGGCGGGTGGTACTGGTCTCCAGATAGTGGTGCGCGGAGTGGCGAGGAGAAATGCCTAAGGTGGATTGGCGCCGCGCACCTACGGGTCAGTGTGAGAGCGTCTTCGCGACATGGAAGACGCTGTTCAGCAGGCCGTCGAACAGCCCGCCATGTCGTGGCTCGGCAGTCTGCGAACTGAGCCTGCCAATCCGGGCCTCGGTTGGGCAAGGTGAGATCGAACGCAAACGCGAACGCCAACACGCTGCATCCGAATAGGCGGCTGCGGCTGACAAGCCGACCGGCGGGCGGCGGTCTTCGCCTACAGCGCAGACGGGCTGCACTTGGACCCGGCCGAGGTGCCGATCGTGGGGAGATGTTCGAGCGCTTCGGCGGTGGCTACTGCCTGGGCGAGATCATGCGCGACCTCAACCGCCGAGGGATCCGCACTTCCCGTCGTCATGAGTGGATCACGAATTCGGTGAAGCAGGTGCTCATGAATCCGCGCTATGCCGGGCTGCGCGGTGTGCGCCGGGTCCACCTCGATGAGCGCGGACGAACCGTGACGACAGCCAGCGGCAACCACCGCCGAGAGCGGTGGTGAGGTCACACCGGTCCCGCGGTTTGGCCCGCTGCCGTCTCCGAGGATTGTGGCGAGCCTGCGTGCGCCGCCGGCGCGGGCAGCGCACCGCACGGGTAGCACCCAGCAGCACCTGTTGTCGGGGCTCGCAGTCTGCGGAGTGTGTGGCCGGAAGCTGAAGTCCGGCACTCAGACCCACGGCAGGTGAGCCACCCCGGAGACGGTGCCCTCGTACTGACGGGGCGCCGTCTGCTGCTGCCTCCGCAGTCGCCCGCCGCTGGCGCTACCGTTGAAGTGGAACCTCGCCTAAGGTCCCATATTCTGGAGGTGCCGCGGGATGGCCGAGCTGACCATTGGTGAGCGCATTCGTGAGCTGCGCCGACCGACCTACACCCAGCACGACCTGGCCGTGGCCGCCGACGTGTCCGTGGACGTCATCCGCAAGCTGGAACAGAATCGTCGGCACACCGCTTCGATCGCCACCCTGGCCCGCATCGCCCGCGCGCTGGACGTCGACATCGCCGACTTGCTGGGGCGCTCCCGGCCCGCTCCGGTTGCGGGTGAGGACCAGGCAGGGGTGTGCGCTATTCGGGACGCACTCACCGACGTGGACGATCTCCTCGGTGAGCTGGACGACGCTGATGCGCCCGATCTGACCGAGCTGGGCCGTGCCGTGACCTACGCCTGGGGTCTCTATTGGGCGGGTCGCTACGGGCCGTTGTCGGCGATGCTGCCCCGGCTGTTGGCCGAAGGGAAGGCCGCAACGCACGCCGCCGCGGCCGGGGACGACCTAGCGGTTGATCTCGCGGGTCAGGTTCATCAGCTCACCGCGAATGCGCTGGTTCGCCTCGGTGCGGCCGACCTCGGTCACACCGCGGCCCGGGAGGCGCTGCGCTTAGCCACTGCCGCACCTGACCCGCTGCGTCAGGCGACGGCGCGCTGCACGCTAGGCAGCGTGCTGATGGCCCAGAGTCGGTTCATTGACGCCGAGCGGGTCGCTGTAGCCACAGCGCAGGACGTGTCGCCCAGGGGGGAGACCAGCCCGGCGGAGCTGTCGGTATTCGGCGGTCTGCTGCTGCTGGGGGCGACCTCCGCGGCCCGGCAGGGTCGGGTAGGTGCGGCTACCGAGTTGCTGGGCGAGGCCGCGGAGACGGCAGATCGCGCCGGGGTGGACCGCGCCGACTATGAGGTGCCGTTCGGACCGAGCAACGTGGTTATGCAGTCCACGGACTGTTCCGTCGTCGCTGAGAACTATGTGGCAGCGGCCCAGGTGGCCCGGCGGATGCCGCGAGATTCGGCGCTGCCGTTGGCAGCCCGTTCCCGGCATTTGGTCGATGTCGCGCACGCACAGCTGCGGCTGGGTCATGCCCAGGCCGCGGAGGCGGCGTTGCTCACGATGGAGCGGAGCGCGCCGGAGTGGTCTGCGCACCACCGGCTGCCGCGGCTGCTCGTGGGCGAGCTGATGACCCGGGGGCGCCCTTCGGCCCGGCTGCGTGAGCTGTCGCACCGCCTGAACGTCGTGGGCCGCTCGTAGCATCAGCGCGGCTGGTGTCGGTAGGGCCGCGCGTCCTACCGGGGGAAGGCTGCCGTGGTCGACGGTTTTCGTATGATCATCGTCGACTGTGCGGGCGGTGCCCGGTGATCAACGGCGGCAGCCGCTGTGTGATTCAGGCGACCTGCGCGCTGCACCCGGGGCCAGTGGGGTATGTGAATCTTGTGGTGAGCAAGCTCGGCGGTGAAATCACGCTCGACCCTCACGCTGTGGGCGCGTGCGTGGTGACACTGGATGAGGTTGGCGCCCACACGTTGCGCGAGGTGCTCACGGAGTGGCTCGGCTAGCGGCGAGCATCAGTGCCCCAGCGCCGTGTCAGGCTCGGCGGTCGCTCACGCGGGTCTCTAGGTCTCGCACCGCGGCTTCCACCATCAGGGCGTGGTGGGCGACTGCCGTGACCCACTCGGTCAGCGCTTGGTTTTCATCAATGATGCGCTCGACGAACTGGCCCGTGGCGTCGTTCAGCTCGGCGGTCGCTTTACGGAGGTCCCTCATGGGGTCGCTGGTCACCGTCTGACCATAGGTGTGTGACCGGCGCTGGGCAGCCCCTCCGCGGCGAGGGATGATCGGCGCCATGGACGGTGAGACGGTGGGCGAGGCAGCAGCAGCGGGGCGGCGTGTGCTGGCCGCGATCAATGCGGGGGAGCTGGAGTGCCCACCGGCTAGTCGTCACCGAGCGGGCGCTGATCCGCGACCGCACCAACGCCGGGCTCGCTGCGGCACGCGCCGCTGGCCGGGTTGGTGGGCGTCGCCCGAAGCTCACCGAGCGCCAGACGGCGCAGGCGCGGAAGATGCACGCCGACGGCGAGACCGTCACCGCGATCGCTGATGTGCTGGGCGTCGCCCGGTCCACCGTGTACCGAGCACTCGATCGAGACGTGCCCGGCGAGCACAATCTCAGGCGGACAGCCGGGTGATCGCTACGCTCGAAGGGACGGTCCCCGGCGGGCATTCTGTGGTTGCCGTCCTCGTCCACCGGCCCCACCAACCGGAGCTAGACGCCCGGTGGCAGGGCTGGCAACTGCGGTGGCATGAACGACTGGGCGGGAAGCTGCACCATCTGGGCGACCTGGCTGACCACGAAGGTACGCCCGAGATTGTTCTCGATGAGCTTCAGCGCTGGACCCTGCAACGTGATCATGAATGCGTGGTGGACGCTTAAGACTGCGTCTTGTAGATCTTCGTCGTCCTCAAGGTTGTCGATCTCCACACCTTGGGCGCGTGCCTCGTCGCGGTCAATGGCTTTGCTGTGCGATTTGTGACGCCCCGCATCGGCGAAGAAGTTGGCGACCTGCTTGGCTGTGACGTCGGCGTTCGGCTTGCCGCGGAGCATGTAGCTCGCCACCCACTGCTCCACCATGGATCGACCGAGTTCGTCGGCGTCGTTGCAGATTTCGAGCAAGCCGGGCCAGTACTGCTGAAGCGTTGGCAACCACGCGCTGAGGCGTGCGGGATCAGCAGCGCACTCATCGGAGATGCGTTTGAACTGCCGGACGAGTGCGCTTGCGGGCACGTAGTTGTTGGCGATGGGGACTTGCGGGTCGATTGGGCCTAGCTGAGAGTGCTTGCCCATAACGATCCTGTCCCCGCCCAGCGCCCACATCGTGGCTGCGGACATCGCCGCGAGCGGGACGATGACGCGGACATCGCTGTACTTCGAACGCATGTACCGCACCAGGCGGTCGGCCGCTTCGGCGCTACCGCCGGGGCTGTGGAGGATTAGGTCGAGCGACGGGCCGGGAAGGTCACGAAAGACCTCCATTAGGCCCTGCATGTCCTGCAGGGTGACGATGGCGGCCGGGTTCGCACCGGTCAGCCAATCACTGGCGTAGACGACCGTGCTGCGGCCGGTTAGGTGCGCGAGGTGGGTGAGGTACTTGCGTCGAACAGAATCAAAATCTAGGCCGCCCGCTGGATTGAGAGTGGCCTGGACCTCAGTGAGAATGTCTCCCCAGCCCGGCATGCGGGGTCAGGCGTTTCCGCCGGTCGTGAACCGGACCTCGGGTGGGCTTGGCGGGATGTAAGGCGCGCGAAGTGATGCCGCCTGGAACACGGCGAGGGCTGCGGCGACCTGGGGCATGACCATCCCTTGCTCCAGCAGCTCCTGTAGCCGCTCGGGTTGCTGGTTTCGGTGCTTGCGCTGCTCGGTCATAGTAGTTGAGCCTCCTGCCAGCCGCTCCCCGGGTACGTGGCCCTTAATCAAACATAACCGGTATCGCCCGGCCAGCCTTCGCTCGTCGCGACCATGCAGCAGAGTGTGACACGGTGGCGTCCGTTCCGGTCAAACTTCGGAGGAGCCAGGTGGTCGGCCCACTCGTCGGCGTGGTGCTCACCAGCCTCAGTCAGCGCAGGTAGTTCCGTCGGCAGCTCACAGACCAGCGGATCGAGGCTGCTCGCATGAGTCTCATGGACACTCTTCCAATACCTATATAGGATAAGCCCCATGCGTAAGACCCACGCCCTGGTCCAGGTGGCGATGGCCCTCCTGGACGACCGCACCGGTCGCCATTGGGGTTACGGGCTGTCCAAGCGCTCCGGTGTCCGGTCCGGCGTGCTGTACCCGATGTTGACGCGCATGCTCAATGAGGGCTGGCTCACCGACGGGTGGGAGGCCCCAGTCACCATCCAAGGTCGCCCGCCCAGGCGTTACTACGAGCTGACCGACAAGGGCCGCCTCGAACTAGGCGCAGTTCTCCGGGCGGCTCGCAGCGACGCACGGTTCGCCGGTCTGGCCTGGCGGTTCGCCTGATGGCCGAGCTCCTGGAATCTGCCGCCTCCTGGCCGAGCCTGTTGCTGGTGCTCTTCGTGTTCGGATTCGCCCCAGGGTTCTGCTTGCGTCTGATCGTTCTCGCCTACCCGCGCAGCGACCCCCGCCGGACCGAGCTGATCGCGGAGCTGTACATCGTGCCCCGCATCCAGCGCCCCCTGTGGGTCGCCGAGCAGCTAGAGGTTGCGCTGTTCGAGGGTCTCGCACACCGCGTGTCAGCGGTTCGCCGGGCTCGTCAGCGCCGAGCCCGAGCAAAGACCGGGCGCGTGATGAGGTTTGCGCTCGTGGGCTGGCTCGTGGCTAGTCTCGTGACCTGGCTTGTGTCCGGGCTCGTGGGCGGGCTCGTGGGCGGGCTCGTGGGCGGGCTCATGGGCTTGCTCTTGGGCTTGCTCGTGGGCGGGCTCGTGGGCTGGCTCAGGGTCCCGAGTCGCTGGGAGCGTGTACTTAAGCTGTGAGACCGTTAGCCGAGAGCAGCTCGCACCCCCCTTGACCAGTGCCGCCGTGTTCACACCCGATCCTGCTCGTCGGGGTCCGGGTGGACATCGCCACGCTGCTCGTGGCGGCGCCTTTCGTGACGAACTCAACTGGAACGGGTGACAGGATCTCACATTCCGTACCGGTCTAGCGGTCAGGCGAGGCACCTGCTCGGTGCCTGGTGCCCTACCCTGCGCGGGGATGGCCGACTCCCGGGCGTCCGTCTGACCAATGGGTACGCATCCCCGGCGGTGGCGCCGCCCGGCGCACGAGGCGAGCTCCTAGGCGCACACTAGGCGCCGACACCGTCCCGTCCGGGTAGTCGCCACAGTCACCGGGTGTAGCATTCCAACGCCCGATGAGAACGGCGCGACCCAGCGGGAGGATCGGCGTGACGGAAGGGCGCAACTACCACGGCGCCTACCTGATGTTGCTCACCGTCGCGTTCGCCACCACCGCGTGGCTGTCCCGCTCAGAACAACAGGTCATCGCCGCCACCTTCCGAGCTTGGTCGCAGCACCTCTGGTACGGAGGGTTGGTCGGCGGCGCCCTGCCACGCCTGGCCGTCATCGCTCGGAGCAGCATACGGCAGCCCCGCAACAAACCCGGGGTCGTGGCCGCCACGCGAGCGTACCAGGGCGCGCCTTAAGCGGATCTGCGGGCCGCGTTCACTGTTCCCGGTCTTTGCCCCTGATGTCGCCAGTGGGGGAGTGCCTTGACCAGACCCCCGGTGGTCGTGACGGCAGGAGGACCGGAGCGCTTGACCTCGTCGGAACGGTCCTGACCCTACCAAGTACGCTCCCGCGTATGGTGCGCCTCGTGCTGACA
This sequence comes from Pseudonocardiaceae bacterium, assembly GCA_050700115.1. Taxonomy (GTDB): domain Bacteria; phylum Actinomycetota; class Actinomycetes; order Mycobacteriales; family Pseudonocardiaceae. The sequence continues at coordinate 19,125 of JBOHGG010000018.1, read as the reverse complement.
GTGCTGTTCGCAGCGCTGGGCGCGGCGTGCGCGGGCGTTGCTGGCTTCTCCGATCCACCCGACGCACGACAGCTCGTGGCCCTGATGGGGGCCTGCATCTTCGTAGCTGCGTACCAGATAACCACAGAAATCAATTCCGCGTACCTCTCAAAAAAATCTGCATACCGCGCTTCACTGCTCATTGTCACCCATAGCCGCTGGTTAGCGGCTCGCGGGACTTAAGAAAGTGTTACGAGCAGGACTGATGAGTAGGGCGCAGCGGAATGCAGTAAAGCGACGTTCATCAGCGGTCCGGACGCTTCACAGTGCGAGCGGTCAGCGCGCTGCTCACCGGTGGCGGCTACGCCGTCAAGCGGATCCTCACCCGCCGTCGGCGGCGCCGATCGACGGGTGAGACCTGAGCACCCGCGTCAACGGGCGGTTCGTCGAGGTGTCCCAGCCCTGCGTGAATATCCAGTGGGCGCAGACCCGCGCTGCGGCGGCGCGGTGATGCTTGCGCAACGCCGGGCGATGTACCAGACATGATCAGTCGTTATCCCTAAGGTGGATTTGGCGCCGCGAACCTACCGGGTGTTGCTGGTCAGAGTGCCGGGTTGCTGGTCAGTGTGAGAGCGTCTTCGCGACATGGAAGACGCTGTTCAGCAGGCCGTCGAACAGCCCGCCATGTCGCGGGTCGGCAGTTCGCCGACATGGCCTGCACAATCCGGCGGCGCCGGCGGGTTGTGCGGGTGCTGCGGTGCGCGGCACGGAATTTCCGGAGGCGGCCGATCCCTCGTAGGCGATCTCGGCAGGTGTCGCCGCAGCCGGGGAACCTTGCTGCGGCGACACCAGCACCGGCGCCCGCCACACTGGGAGATCCCCCGGGGACGAACTCCACTGTGCAGAATGCCGCTGTGGGGCCGCGCCCGGCGTTCCCACAGTGTGCTGGCCAGGGGCTGAAACTGACCCGCTAGGGCTCGGACCGATGCTGGTCGGGCTGGTCTGCGGCTGGGTGATCGGCCCCGCTTCGTTCCCGGCCAGCAGCAGCGAGTCCCCATTCGCCACGGTAGAGGCGAACATCACGGCGGATCCGGCGAACAGCGCTCCGAGCGTGCGCGCCGTCGGCCTCCACGCGCTGGGTGGGGCGGAAGAATAGCTGACGACCATCGACGAAGTACGCTCCCTTTCGCGGCTCACGACACGGGCCTCGAAGGCCCATCACTCATACGACCGCGAGACTATACCGTGCGTTACCGTCCATTGGGGATTTGCGGGGAATTCCGCGCGATCAATCTTCGAGGGCCTCACGGACGGCCTTGGTGCTCGGCGGGACAGTGGCCCGCGGTCCCAGATGGTCCTCCACCGCCTCTAAGGTCTTGAGTCCATCGCCGGTAATGAGCAAGACGGTTTCGGCATCGGGGTCCAGGCGCCCGCACTCGACCAGCTTCTTCGCGCAGGCCACCGTCACCCCGCCGGCGGTCTCAGCGAAGATCCCCTCGGTACGGGCCAACAACCGGATCCCCTCGACCACCTCGGCGTCGGTGACGTCCTCGATCGCGCCACCGGTGCGGCGGACGACATCCAGGACGTAGGGGCCGTCGGCGGGCGCGCCGATCGCCAGCGAACGGGCGATGGTGTCCGGTCGAACCGGCGCGACCGTATCGTGGCCGGCCTTGAAGGCCGCAGAAACCGGCGAGCAGCCGGTGGCCTGGGCCCCGAACACCCGGTAGGGCTTGGGCTCCACCAAGCCCAGTTCACTGAATTCGCGGAAACCCTTGTCCACCTTGGTCAGCTGCGAGCCGGACGCGATCGGCACCACGACCTGGTCGGGCAGCCGCCAGCCAAGCTGCTCGGCGACCTCGTAACCCAGTGTCTTGGAACCCTCGGCGTAGTAGGGGCGGACGTTGACGTTGACGAAGGCCCAGTCCTCGTGCTCCGCAGCGAGTTCGGTCGCCAGCCGGTTGACGTCGTCGTAGGTGCCGTCCACCGCGATCAGCGCGCCGTCGTAGACCGCAGTGGTGAGCACCTTGGCTCGCTCCAGCGAGGAGGGGATGAGCACCACCGACTTCCACCCGGCGCGGGCGGCCGCGGCGGCCACCGCGTTGGCGAGATTGCCGGTCGACGGGCAGGCCAGGACCCGAAAGCCGAGCTGCCGGGCAGCGGCCAGCGCCACCGCTACCACCCGGTCCTTGAAGGAGTGCGTCGGGTTACCGGTGTCGTCCTTGACCCACAGCCGGCGGATCCCCAGTGCGCTGGCGAGCCGGTCGGCGCGGATCAGCCGGGTCAGGCCGGGCTGGGTGTTCGGATACCTGTCGACGTCGTGCGGCACTGGCAGCAGCCCGCGGTAGCGCCAGATCGACCGGGGCCCGGATTCGATGTTCTTGCGGGTGGCTGAGCCGAAGTCGTAACCGACCTCAAGTGGGCCGAAACACTCGGCACAAGCGAACTCTGCAGCCAGCGGTGTGGTGGATCCACATTCCCGGCACACCAGCCAGCGTGCCGGGCCCAGGTCGAGGGCAGCGGTGGTCCGGGTCTGCAACATGCCAGTCATCGCGAGGTCTCTCCTCATCTTGTCCCGCACGGCGGGTCGGAATTGGCACCGTGATCGCAAGCGACCCCGCGGTATGAAGAGATGCGCGTCAGCTAGCGTCGGTTGCCGGGGCTTCGTCGGGCCGATCCCTCTGCCCCTCTGGATGAGCGGTATTCGGTTGTGCTCTACACCGTACGTTAGTTGGTACCGACCGCCCAGCCGGGTCCACCATGCGGGAGCGTGGAGGGCGTCCGGGTCCGATGCAAGGATGGGCGCTGTGAGCCCCCCGACGGTGAAGTCCGCACCGCTGCACCTGGTCCTCGGCGAGGAGGAACTGCTGGTCGAGCGGGCCGCGCAGGCCGCGGTGGACGCCGCGCGGCAGGCCGACCCGGAGGTCGAGGTGCGCCGGGTTCGCACCAGCGACCTGGCTGCGGGTGAACTCGGTGAGCTGGTCAGTCCGTCGCTGTTCGCGCAAGGCCGGGTGGTGGTCCTGCTCGCCGCCCATGAGGCGGGCAAGGACATCGCCAACGCGGTCTTGGACTACGCACGCAATCCATCTGACGGCATCGTCCTCGTCGTCGTGCACGCGGGGGGCGGTCGAGGCAAGGCGCTGGCCGACGGGCTGCGCGCGACCGGTGCCGCGGTCTGCGAGTGCCCCCGGATCACTCGCTTCGAGGACCGGGCGGTGTTCGTGCGTGACGAGGTCCACCGGTCCGGTGGGCGGATCACCGCCGGTGCCGTCACCGCCCTGCTTGACGCCGTCGGCACCGATCTGCGCGAACTCGCCGGTGCCGCGGCCCAGTTGACCACCGACAGCGGCGGCTCGGTGGACGAGGCCGCGGTGCACCGCTACCACCGGGGCCGCGCCGAGGTCACCGGCTTCTCCGTCGCGGAGAAGGTGATGACCGGGGATCGCGCCGGTGCCCTGGAGATGTTGCGTTGGGCGATGCAGCTGGGTGTGCCGCACGTTCTGGTCGCCGACGCCCTCGCCGACGCCGTGCGCACTGTTGCCCGGGTGAGCGCCGCTGGCCGTGGCGACCCGTACCGGCTGGCCAGCACGCTGGGCATGCCACCGTGGAAGGTCAAGAAAGCGATGGCGCAGTCCCGCGGCTGGGAACGCGACGGGCTGGCCCAGGCGATCCAGCTGGTCGCCGCGGTCAACGCCGACGTCAAGGGAGTCGCCGCGGACGCCGAGTACGCGCTGGAACGCGCGGTGCTCGCGCTGTGCGCTGCCCGGCGCCGCTAGCCGTGGTTCAGGGGCCGCTGTCTACAGCTGGCCGGCTCGCTTGGCCATCGCCGATTTGCGGTTCGCCGCCTGGTTGCGGTGGATGACGCCCTTGCTGACGGCCTTGTCCAGCGCCCGGCTGGCGGTCTGCAGCTCGCCCAGCGCCTGCTCCTTCTCGCCGGCGGCGGCGGACTCGCGAAACCGGCGGACCGCGGTCTTGAGCGACGACTTGAGGGACTTGTTGCGCAGCCGCGCCTTCTCGTTGGTCCGGATCCGCTTCAGCTGCGACTTGATGTTGGCCACGCGTCTACCTTCGATCTCGCCTCGGGAGGGGGTGCCGTGGCGCGGCACGGTGGACGATCGTAACAGCCGCTATGACATCAGATGAAATCACAGCCGAAAGCCGGTAGGACAGGGTGATGGAAGTACTGGGCAGCCGCATCCTGCTCCATCCACGAGACCGCGAGCGTTCCACGGTGTTCTACCGCGACGTGCTCGGGCTCGCCGTCCACCGCGAGTTCCCCGGTGGCACGGTGTTCGTCCTCGGGGGCGGCTTCCTCGAGGTGTCCGGGCAGTCAACTGCGGACCCGAGCGTGGCGACCGCGGTGTGGTTGCAGGTCCGGGACCTGGCCGAAACAGCGGCTGAGCTCATCCGGCGGGGAGTCGAGGTGCTCCGGGAGCCGCGTCGCGAACCGTGGGGGCTCGACGAGATGTGGATCGCCGACCCCGACGGCCTGCGGCTGGTGATCGTCGAGGTGCCCGCCGACCACCCGCTGCGCGTTGACCAGCGATCTCAGAAGACTCGGTAGGGCAGGAATTTCCCATCCAGCACCAGCCGTACCCGGTCGCCTTTGGGGTCCTCGCGACGTTCGAAGGACAGCTCGAAGTCGATGGCGCTCATGATGCCGTCACCGAACTCCTCACGGATCAGCTCGGCCAGAGTGTTGCCGTAGACCTGAACCATCTCCTGGAGCCGGTAGACCATCGGTTCGGTGGCATCGACCACGTCCGCACCACGCACCGGCGGCAACTGCAGCGCCGTGACGACATCGTCGTCCAGGTGCAGCAGGCTCCCCACTGCGCGGGCTTGCCCGGCGTCCAGCGGCTGCTGGCCCAGAACGGCCGACGTGCTCCACACCAGCGACCGGTCAAGGGTCTCCGCAATGGTCGTCCAGGACACCTGGAGACGGTGCTTGGCTGCCAGTGCGGCGGCCGCAGCTTCCCGGCGTCCAAGCGTGGGCAGCGGAACGATCGTCACGGTGGTCTCCTCCCGGTGGGGTGCTGACTCCCGATCATCCCTGCCGGGACCGGTCGGCGTCACGCAGCCGAGAGCGAACAGCGAGACTCCCGAAGAGCGGCCCGGAGTGCGCTCACCGTCGCGTGCGACCATGACGTGATCCCCTGATGCCATTCGAGGACGGCCGAGTGACCACGTTCGCCGACAAGACGTTCACCCCTCCCGAGCTGATCCGCAACTTCTGTGTCATCGCGCACATCGACCACGGAAAGTCCACCCTGGCCGACCGCATGCTCCAGCTCACCGGCGTCCTCGACGCGCGCAGCTACCGCGCGCAGTACCTGGACCGGATGGACATCGAGCGTGAGCGCGGCATCACCATCAAGGCGCAGAACGTCCGGCTGCCGTGGCGCGTCGACGGTGTTGATCATGTGTTGCACCTGATCGACACCCCCGGCCATGTCGACTTCACCTACGAGGTGTCCCGGGCGCTGGAGGCGTGCGAGGGCGCGGTCCTGCTGGTGGACGCCGCGCAGGGGATCGAGGCACAGACCCTGGCGAATCTGTACCTGGCGCTGGAGAAAGATCTCCGGATCATCCCGGTGCTCAACAAGATCGACCTTCCGGCGGCCGAGCCGGACCGCTACGCCGCCGAGTTGGCACACATCCTCGGCTGCCAGCCTGACGACGTACTGCGGGTCAGCGCGAAGACCGGGCAAGGCGTGCGGGAGTTGCTCGACGAGGTGGTCGCGCAGGTCCCGGCGCCGGTCGGGGACGACAAGGCGCCCACCCGGGCGATGATCTTCGACTCGGTCTACGACTCCTACCGGGGCGTGGTCACCTACATCCGGGTGATGGACGGGCGGATCAGCCCGCGGGACCGGATCCGGATGATGGCCACCAACACCACCCACGAGCTGCTCGAGGTCGGCATCATCTCGCCCGATCAGAAGCCGTGTGACGGCCTGGGCGTCGGCGAGGTCGGATACCTCATGACCGGGGTCAAGGACGTCCGGCAGTCCCGGGTCGGGGACACCGTCACCAGCGAGCGCAAGGGCGCCACCGAGGCACTGCCCGGCTACCGCACCCCCAAGCCGATGGTGTTCGCCGGGTTGTACCCGATGGACGGCTCGGACTACCCGGAGCTGCGCGACGCTCTGGACAAGCTGCGGCTCAACGATGCCGCGCTGAGCTACGAGCCGGAGATGTCGGCCGCGTTGGGGTTCGGTTTCCGCTGCGGGTTTCTCGGCCTGCTGCACCTGGAGATCACCCGGGACCGGCTGGAGCGCGAGTTTGGCCTCGACCTCATCTCCACCGCACCCAACGTGGTCTACCGGGTGGTGCGCGACGACGCCACCGAGCAGATCGTCACCAATCCCGCGGACTGGCCCGACGGCAAGGTCGCTGAGGTGCACGAGCCGGTGGTCAAGTGCACCGTCATCGCCCCGTCGGAGTTCGTCGGTACGATCATGGAACTCTGCCAGGGCCGCCGCGGCACCCTGCTGGGGATGGACTACCTGTCGGAGTCGCGGGTGGAGTTGCGTTACACCCTGCCGATGGCCGAGATCGTGTTCGACTTCTTCGACGCGCTGAAGTCCCGCACCCGCGGCTATGCCTCGATGGACTACGAGACGGCCGGCGAGCAGATCGCCGACCTGGTGAAGGTGGACATCCTGCTGCAGGGCGAGCCGGTGGACGCATTCTCCGCGATTGTGCACCGCGACGCCGCCTACGGCTACGGCACCTCGATGGCGACCAGGCTGCGTGAGCTCATCCCGCGCCAGCAGTTCGAGGTGCCGATCCAGGCCGCGATCGGCTCCCGGATCATCGCCCGGGAGACGATCCGCGCGATCCGCAAGGACGTGCTGGCCAAGTGCTACGGCGGGGACATCACCCGTAAGCGCAAGCTGCTGGAGAAGCAGAAAGAGGGCAAGAAGCGGATGAAGACGATCGGGCGGGTCGAAGTCCCCCAAGAAGCCTTCGTCGCCGCCCTGTCCACCGACGGGCGCAAGTAGCGTCCCGGAGGGCGCGGCTAGCCTCGTGGGGTGGGTATCCGATTGCTTGTGTTGCAGCCCTCTGATGTCGATCCGCCGGAGCGGCTGGGCGGCTGGCTCGCTGGCGCCGGGGCAGACCTCGTCCTGCGCCGACCTGCGACCGACGGGGTCCCCGACCGCCTCGACGGTGTCGGCGGGGTGGTCTGCATGGGCGGTGAGATGGGGGCTCACGACGACGCCGACCACCCGTGGCTGGCCGCGCTGCGGTGGTTGCTCGCCGACGCGGTGGGCCGCCGGCTGCCGGTCCTCGGGGTCTGTCTCGGTGGCCAGCTGCTGGCGGTGGCGACCGGTGGCGCTGTCCGGCGTGGAGTCGACGGCCCCGAGGCCGGAACCCTGCTCGTCGCCAAGCGGGATGCGGCCGCGTTCGACCCGCTGTTCGCACCGCTGCCGTTGACCCCCGACGTCATCCAGTTCCACCACGACGAGATCCACCGGCTGCCGCCGGGAGCAACCCTGCTCGCGTCATCGCCGCGGCACGCGAACCAGGCTTTCCGGGTCGGCACTGCCGGTTACGGCCTGCAGTTCCACATCGAGACCTCACCCGCCACCGTGTTGTCCTGGGCCCGGCGCGACTCCGCGGGTGCCGCCGCGTTTCGACCCGGGCAGCTCGATCCCGACCATCTGGAGCGGGTGCACGCCGACATGGCGGAGGTCTGGGAGCCCCTGGCAGCCCGGTTCGTTGCGCTGGCCAGCGGTGAGCTGGCCGGTTCAGGCGCCGCCGGATCGGTCGGGCCGGGAGACCGCCCGGCTCTCCCGCTGGTCGGTCACTAGCGTGGCGTCTCATGGCAGACGGCAGGCGCACCGCACTGGCCCTGGCGCGGCTGGGTTTCACCGAGGACGGCGCCGCGGACGCCTTGATCCGGCTGGGCTGGTGGCGCGACGGGCAGGCCCGCCGTGACGCCGAGGACGCGCTGTGGGCGCTGTCCCGCGCCCCCGACCCGAACCTGGCGCTGCGCACCCTGCTCCGGCTGGCCACCGCCACCGGTGACGGTTGGGCCGAACTGGACGCCGCGCTGTGCCGGGATCCCGGGGTGCGCGGACGGCTGCTCGCGGTGCTCGGCTCGTCGACGGCACTCGGGGACCATCTGGTCGCCAAGCCGGCGCGTTGGCGCGGGCTGGTCGCATCAGACGCGGCCCAGCCGGGCTGGGCGGGTCGGGCGGTCGAGCGGCTGCTTGCCGCGGTCGGCGCGGACCCCGCCGATGCGCTGCCAGGCACCACGGGGGGCACCCGAGCGTCGCTGACCGGCATCAACGCGCATCGGGCGCTGCGGGCCGCGTACCGCGATCTGATCACCGAGCTGGCCGCCGCTGATCTGGCCCCCGTGGTGGAGCCCGACGTGAAGATGGTGCCATTCGAGCAGGTCGGTGAAGCGCTGGCCGAGCTTGCGGCCGGAGTACTGCGCGCCGCGCTGGCCGTCGCGGTGACCGAGACAGTGAGGCCGGACGGTCAGCCACCCCGGATCGCCGTGATCGGGATGGGCAAGTGCGGTGGCGCCGAGCTCAATTACGTCTCCGATGTCGACGTGATCTTCGTGGGTGACGCCGAGGACGGGCTGAGCGCCGCCACCAAGCTGGCGTCGGCAACGATGCGGGTGGCGTCGACGTGTTTTGAGGTGGACGCGGCACTGCGCCCGGAGGGCAAGTCCGGCGCACTGGTGCGCACCCTGGAAGGCCACCTGTCCTACTACCGCCGATGGGCCAAGACCTGGGAGTTTCAGGCGCTGCTCAAGGCCCGCGTGGTGGCCGGTGACACCGAACTCGGCGACCGCTATGTGGCGGCCGTGGCGCCGTTGGTCTGGACTGCCGCCGACCGGGAGAACTTCGTGGCCGAGGTCCAGGCGATGCGCCGCCGGGTCGCCGCGCATGTCCCCACCGAGCTGGTGGACCGGGAGCTCAAGCTGGGCCCCGGCGGCCTGCGAGATGTGGAGTTCGCGGTGCAACTGCTGCAGTTGGTGCACGGGCGTACCGACGAGTCGTTGCGGGTCGGGTCCACGGTGACGGCTTTGGCTGCGCTGGGCGCGGGCGGGTATGTCGGCCGCGACGACGCCGCGAACCTGGCGGCCTCCTACCGGTTCCTGCGCCTGCTGGAACACCGGTTGCAGCTGCAGAAGCTGCGCCGCACCCACCTGCTCCCGGCCGACGACGACACCGCAGCGTGGCGCTGGCTGGCCCGCGGCGTGGGGATGCAACCGGATGGCCGCCACGACGCCCTTGGGGTGCTGCGGCGGGAGCACACCCGGCAGTCGCACCGCGCCCGGCGCCTGCACCAGAAGCTGTTCTACCGGCCGCTGCTGGAGGCCGTGGCCAGGGTGCCGACTGAGGCCTACCGGCTGTCGGAGTCCTCGGCGAGGGCGCGGCTGGCTGCGCTGGGCTACGCCTCACCGCAGGGAGCGCTGGGGCACCTGCGAGCGCTGACCGATGGGGTGTCCCGGCGCGCGGCGATCCAGTCCGCACTGCTGCCGGTGCTGCTGGAATTCCTCGCCGACACCCCTGACCCCGACGGTGGGCTGGCCGCCTACCGCCGGGTATCGGAGGCGCTCGACGAAACCCCGTGGTACCTGAGGCTGCTGCGCGACGAGGGCGCCGTGGCGCAGCGGCTGATGACCCTGCTCGGTACCTCCCGGATGGTGGCCGACCTGCTGGTCCGGGCGCCCGAGGCGCTGCAGCTACTGGCCAACCCCGACGAGCTGGCCGGCCGCGACCCGGCGGAGGTGGCGACGTCGCTGCGCTCCACCGCCTGCCGTCACCGCGACCCCGGTGCTGCGGTGACGGCCGCCCGGGCACTGCGCCGCCACGAGCTGTTCCGGATCGCCAGCGCCGATCTGCTCGGACTGCTCGACGTCGGCGCGGTGTGCGCGGCACTGTCCTCGGTCTGGACCGCGGTGCTTGCCGCGGCGTTGGACGTCGCGCTGCGCGCCGAGGTCGAGCGCAGGCAGGCGCAGCCGGCCCGGATCGCGGTGATCGGGATGGGCCGGCTCGGTGGCGCGGAGCTGGGTTACAGCTCCGATGCGGACGTGCTGTTCGTCTGCGAACCAGTGGCTGGGGCCGGGGCTGGGCAGTCCGCTGACACCGAGGCGGTGCGTTTCGCCTCCTCGGTCGCTGAGTCGGTACGCAAGCTGCTCGGCTCGCCCAGCCAGGATCCCGCCCTGGTGGTCGACACCGGCCTGCGTCCGGAGGGGCGCTCGGGCCCGCTGGTGCGCACCCTGGCCTCCTACCGGGCCTACTACGCGCAGTGGGCGCAGACCTGGGAGGCGCAGGCGTTGCTGCGGGCCACCCCGGTGGCCGGCGACGAAGATCTCGGGAAGCGGTTCATCGCGGAGATCGACCCGGTGCGCTACCCCGCGGGCGGGCTGACCGCGCGGCAGGCCACCGAGATCCGTCGGATGAAGGCCAGGGTCGACTCCGAGCGACTGCCCCGCGGCGCCGACCGGACCACGCACACCAAGCTCGGCCGCGGCGGGTTGGCCGATGTGGAGTGGACCATCCAGCTGCTGCAGTTACAGCATGCACACGAGGTCGTGGCGCTGCGCACCCAGTCGACCACAGCGGCACTGCGGGCCGCCGCTGATGCGGGCCTGCTCACCAAGGTCGATGCGGACGCACTCCTGGCGGCGTGGCAGCTTGCCACCCGCACCCGCAATGCGCTCACCCTGGTGCGCGGCAAGCAGACCGACCAGCTACCCAGTTCCGGACGGGAGTTGCTTGCGGTGGCGCGAGCGCTCGGGCGCTCCTGCGGTGCCGACCCCGGCAAGGTCGTCGATGATTACCGCCGCACCACCCGGCGTGCGCGGGCCGTCGTGGAGCGCTCCTTCGGCGCCTGACGGCATCCGCCGGATCACTCACTCGCTGTAGCCGTAGTCACCTGACCGGGCAAGACGTTGCTGTGCGAACCATGCACGCACGCTGGGGAGGAACATCGGCACCGCCGCGATGACCATCAGCGCGGCGGTGGTGAGCAACCCGGCCCTGGTCATCATCGGCGCAATGCCGAAGACGGCAACGCTGTAGAGCGCAACCAGCAGGGCGGGCAGGATGAGCGCGAAGCGGGCCCAGCCGCGGCCCGAGTGCATCGCCATCGCCAATGCCATCTGGACGAGGACGACCACAACGCCGGCACCGATCAAGATCGCCAGGGTGGCGGTGGCCACGTTCTCGCGCGTCCCCGGCGTCTCGCGCGGGAACTGCTGCTCGACGATCGACAAGATGGCGGCCTGCAGCTCGCCGAAGTAGCGCAGGGTCGCGGCCGCGGTGATCACGCCAACCAGGCAAGCCACGAGCCACAACCAGTAGGAGACGTCGATGGCCCGCGGCCGGGGCCGCGCGGCGAGCTCCGAGGGCATCGCTCGGGTTGCGAGGCTCGGACGGGCCGGCGGTGCCGACGGGTGCTGTTCGCCGCGATCTAGCTGCATCGGGCAGCAATCTACCCTGGCGCCCGCCGCGCCATCGGACGGGGGAATCCCCCTAATTCGCCGTTACAGGGGACCCCCCAGCCCCGGTACCTGCTCGGCAGACAACCGGCCGTAACCCCGATGGCGGGGGATCGTCGCGGCTCTAACTTTGTCGTCAGCCGGACAGAACATCCGGTGAGCACCACCGGACGCAGATCCCAATCACGATCAAGGAGAGCAATCATGGCTAAGGGCTTCCACAACACGACCTACGTCGCGCCGCTGAACGAGGTCGACGCTGACACCTCGGGTGGCCACGCTGGCGACGGCGGCCTCGCCCTCGGCGGCCACGGCGGCAATGCCAGCGGCGGCGACGGCACCGGCGTCGGGGTCGGTGGCAACGGCGGCGACGCCAGCCAGAGCGGCCTACTCAACCTGAACCTCCTCAGCGACGTCGAGGGTGGCGACGCTGGCGACGGCGTGGGCGTGGGGGCCGGGGGCAACGGTGGCAGTGCCGACGGTGGCAACGCCCGCGCAGACGGTGGCGACGGGGGCAACGGTGGCGACGTCTACACCGACCAGAGCACCACGGTGAACCAGGACTACAGGTTCGAGGACTCGTTCAACGAGGACAATGACACGACCACCAACATCCGTGACTCGTTCAACGAGGACAACGACACCACCTACATCAGGGACTCCTTCAAGTCCGACGACGACGGTGTCGACAACAAGGGTGGCCACATCGAGGACAGCGTGGTCGCCGGCCGCGACATCGATGACTCGTTCAACTCCGACGACGACGTCGAGATTGATGACTCGTTCAACACCGACTACCGTGAATACAACATCGACGCCTCCGATGACCACGTCAACTACACTGAGATCAAGGACTCGTTCAACTCTGACGACGATGTGCTGGACCTCGACGTCCTGAACGGGCTCGACATTCTGTGACACGAACGGATGAGCGAGCTTTGCCCAGCAGTGTGACGAGGCCGGGCCCGCCGCCTTCCTCCCGGGGTGGCGGGCCCGTGTCCCGGGTTCTTCCGCTTGACAACGACCGACTCGTCCGATTGTGGCATTCGGATATGTCCAACACGAAGAAAGAATGGAGGTGAATGACGTGGTTACTGTTTCCTCGCTTATCGAATTTCTCATGAACCTGCTGCGCGACGAGGACGCTCGGACGGAGTTCGTGTCAGACCCCGAGGGCACGCTGGCCCGGCATGGCCTGGACGGTCTGTGTGGGCAGGATGTGCGGGATGTGGAACCGATCCTGGCTGACCACGCAGCCGTACACGTCAAGGACGATGGTTATGACCAACCGCGATACCACGACGACGACCCGGTTCGGGAGATCTCGCACATCACGAAGCACTACGAGGTCCGCAACGTCGTGGTGGACGACTCCGACGAGTACAACTTCACCTACGTTGACGACCGGGACACGATCGTCAACGTCGATGACCGCGACACCACGACGATCGTCGCGGACGGCGATGTCACGATTGAGGACTCGTTCAACCAGGACAACGACGTCAACGTGATCGAGGACTCGTTCAACGAGGACAACGACGGAGTCGACAACAAGGGCGGCACCATCGAGGACAGCGTTGTGGCAGGCGAGGACATCGAGGACTCGCTCAATTCCGACGATGACACCACTGTCGATGGCTCGTTCAATACCGACAACAGCGAGACCAACGTCGACGCATCTGACGACGACACCACCGTGGTGGATGTCGAGGACTCATACAACGAGGACGACGACGAAGTCGACGTCGACATCGACGAAGACGCTGCGTGAGCCGGGCCAGAGCGGATCGGCGCGTACGACCTCCTACGGGCTACCCTCCCGGTGAACTGAAGGCAGTACCCGGCTCAGCCACCTTCCGGACACCGGAGGGTGGCTGAGCCGGGTGTCCGGCTACCCGGGGACGATGACGAGGAGGAGCAGTGACGCTATCGGCGCCGGTAAAGGCCGTGGATCTGGCGCTCGCGACAATCGCCCGGTACGACCGATCGGACCTCGACGCCCGGCTGCAGCAGACCCGTGCCCGGCTACTGGACGAGCGGGTCCGGGTGCTCGTGGTCGGGGAGTTCAAGCAGGGTAAGAGTTTGCTGGTCAACGGGATGGTGCGGGCGCCGGTGTGCCCGGTTCACGACGACATGGCCACCTCGGTGCCCACCGTGGTCCGTCACGCCGACGTTGCCGTGGCTGCCCTGGTCCGGGTGCTCAACCCGGAGAGTGACGACCAGCGCGAGCGGCGGACCGAGCGCGTCGAGGTACCCGTCGACAAGCTTGCCGCGCACGTCTCGGAGAGCGGCAATCCCGGCAACCGGGAGGGGTGGAGCTACGCCGAGGTCGGCCTCCCGCGTCGCGTCCTGACCGATGGCCTGGAGCTGGTGGACACTCCGGGAGTCGGCGGACTTAACTCCGTGCACGGCGCGGCGACCATGGCCATGCTCCCTTCCGCCGACGCCGTCCTCCTGGTGTCGGACGCATCCCAGGAGTACACCGCTCCCGAGCTCGAGTTCCTGCGCCAAGCCACCAAGGTGTGCCCCAATGTGGCGTGCGTGCTCACGAAGATCGACTTGTATCCGGAGTGGCGGCGAATCGCGGATCTCAACCGGGCACATCTGGCTGCGGTGAACATCGATGCGCCGCTGATGTCGGTCTCCTCCACGCTGCGCGTGCATTCGATCAACGTCCAGGACGCTGATCTCGACGCTGAATCCGGTTTCCCGGCGCTGATCAGCTATCTGCGAGAGTGCGTGGTGGGTCAGGCGGACCTACTGGCGCGCCGATCGACAGTGCACGATGTGCTCGTGGTCACTGACCAGCTCGCCGGCGGGTTGCGCGCCGAACAGGTGGCCCAGCTGGACCCCGAAGCCGCCCAGTCAGTGATCAAGCAACTGACCGAGGCCCAGCAGCGCTCTGCGGCGCTGAAGGAACGATCCGCGAAATGGCAGCACACTCTCAATGACGGCGTCACCGACCTCAACGCCGACATCGACTTCGACCTGCGGGACCGGATGCGCGAGATCGTCCGGTTGGCCGAGGAAGAAGTGGACCGCGGCGGCGACCCGAAGAAGACCTGGGATCAGCTCTCGACCTGGGTCGAGCAGGAGGTGTCCTCGGCGGCCTCGGCGAACCTGGTGTGGGCGACCCAGCGGGCGCGATGGCTGGCCACCCAGGTTGCCGACCACTTCTCTGAGGAGGAGGACCGGTTGTTGCCCAAGCTGCGCACCGAGGTCGCCGATGCGCTGGGCGAGGTGCGAGCCATGCAGCTGCGCGAGGGCGAGTCGTTCGGCGTCGGGCGCAGGGCGCTGACCGGGCTGCGGGGCGGTTACGTCGGGGTCCTGATGTTCGGGATGCTGGGGACCCTTGTCGGGCTGTCGCTCATCAACCCGTTCTCGGTGGGTGCCGGCCTGCTGCTGGGCGGCAAGACCATCACCGATGAGCGCCGCCGTATCGTCAGCCGGCGGCAGAATGACGCGAAGGTGGCGGTGCGCCGGTACATCGACGATGTGATCTTCCAGGCGAGCAAGGAGACCCGGGACATGCTCCGGCGGGTACAGCGCGACCTGCGGGACCATTTCACTACCCTGGCCGAGGAGACGAACCGGTCGCTGACCGACTCGCTGCGGGCCGCCGAGAGGTCGGTGAAGACGTCCAAGGGAGATCGGGAACGCCGCCTGACCGAGATCAAATCCGAGCTCGAGCGCCTGGAGGCGCTGCAGCAGAAGGTCCGCACGCTGCTACCCCAGCAGGATTCGACGCAGGCGAATCCTGTGCAGGCCGCATGAGCGGTCTGCTGCAGGTGGGAGGTGAGCGCAGCCTGTCTGTGACGGTCCGCGGTGTGCTCCGCCGGGCGATAGAGGTGTACCGCGACCAACCTCAGACCGCGCAGTGGCTGCGCCAACAGCTGGACAGGCTCGATGAGCCGCTGCGCGTCGCGATCGCCGGCAAGGTCAAGGCCGGCAAGTCGACACTGCTCAACGCACTGGTCGGGGAGCAGATCGCGCCGACCGATGCGGGGGAGTGCACCCGGGTCGTCACCTGGTACTGCGACGGGCACAGTCCCAAGATCGTGATGCATCCCCGGGAGGGCCCGCCCACCCCACTACCGGTGAACCGGCAGGACGGGGCACTCACCATCGATCTGCAGGGCACCCCCGCGGAGGAGCTGAACCGCTTGGTGGTGCACTGGCCCTCGCAGAGCCTGCGCACCGCCACCTTGATCGACACTCCGGGTATCGCGTCGATGTCCACCGAGACGTCGCAGCGCACTCTCACTTTCCTCACCCCGGAGGACAACGCTCCCGCCGAGGCCGACGCGGTGATCTACCTGATGCGTCACCTGCACGCCACCGACGCCGCGTTCCTGGAATCCTTCCGTGACCAGGGAGTGGGCCGAGCGACTTCGGTGAACACCGTCGCGGTGCTCTCCCGGGCCGACGAGATCGGCGGCGGCCGGGTCGACGCGATGTTCTCGGCGAAGACCATCGCGCAGCGCTACCGGAAAGACCCCACGCTGCGCGGGCTGTGCCAGGGCGTCGTGCCGGTGGCGGGGCTGCTCGCGCAAACCGGCCGGACGCTACGGCAGGCTGAGTTCGATGCGCTGGCTGCGCTGTCCCGAGCGCCGCGGGAGGAGGTGGACGGGTTGCTGCTGTCCACCGACCGGTTCCTGCTGGCCGACTCCGTGGCGGGAGCCGCGGGCTCGGAGGCCAGGCGCGGGTTGCTGGACCGCTTTGGCCTGTTCGGACTCCGGCTGTCGGTGACGCTCATCCGGCAAGGCACGACGGACAGTCCGGGCGCGCTCGCCGAGGAACTGGTGCGCCGCAGCGGGCTCGACGACCTGCGGTCGGTGTTGAACACACAGTTCACCGAACGTCGCGACCTGCTCAAGGCCCGCTCAGCCCTGGTGGCGCTGGACAGTGTGCTGCACGGCGGGGACACGCGCGCAGACATCGGGCCATTGCTCGGGGAGGTGGAACGCATCCTCGCCGGCGCACACGAGTTCGCCGAGCTGCGGCTGCTGTCCGCGCTGCGGTCGGGCGCGGTCAGCCTGCCGAAGACGGAGTTGGAGGAAGCGGAGCGGCTGCTCGGTGGGTCCGGTGGCGCCCCGGAGATGCGGCTGGGGCAGCCACTCGGCTCCGAGCCCGACGAGCTGCGACAGGCTGCCCTGGAAGCACTCACCCGCTGGCACCGGCGGGCGGAGAACCCGCTGTCCGGCCGGGCGGCGGCCGACGCGTGCCGGGTGGTGGTGCGCAGCTGCGAGGGCATGGTCGCCAGGCTGGTGTAGATTTGATCTAGTCGCGGGTCGCGTCGAGGGGCGACGCGCTGTGCCGGCCCAGGACTCCCGAAGCTGACCCGAAGTGCAAAGTGATGGGGCCGGGAGGCGGACCTGGGACGGTGACCTTTACGGTGCGGCGCCATGCGCCGCGAGTCGTCGCCGGAGGAGTTGATCGAGTCGTGGACTCTGCTGGGCCAGGACTGGACGCTGGTGGGCAACAAGTTCGGCGCGACCCGGCTGGGCTTCGCATTGTTGTTGAAGTTCTTCGAGATCGAGGTCGGGTTTCCTACGCGAGGCGTATTGGTGCACTGCCGAGCTGAGCGGATCGAGCTGCCCGGGCGGGTTGACCGGATCATCGGATCGGCGCAGGCGGTGTTCGAGCAGCGGTTCTGCGACCGGACGCTCTCGCGCCTGGATCGGGTCTGCGTAGAAGCGCTGGAGCGCCTGGTCGCCGATGAGGGCACCGGCGTGGTGCCCGGGCCGGGCGCTACTGGCCGAGCTGAAGGCCGATCCGGGCCAGGTCGGGTTGGAGACCTTGCTACGGGAGATCGACAAGCTGGCCGCAGTGCGCGCGTTGGGTCTGCCGCCGGGGTTGTTCTCCGACGCGAGCGAGAAGCTGGTCGAGGCGTGGCGTGCCCGGGCCGCCCGGTCCTATCCGTCGGATCTGCGGGCGGCACCACGTCCGGTGCGGCTGACGTTGCTGGCCGCGTTGTGCACGCTGCGGGCCTCGGAGATCACCGACGCGCTGGTCAAGCTGCTGATCGGGCTGATTCACCGGATCAACGCCCGGGCGGACCGGCGAGTCGAGCGCGTTCATCACCGGCCTGCGCGAGCGGGTGACCACTGCACTGGCCGGCCTGGACACGGCTCTGGTGACGGCACCGCCGGCGGGGTGGCGATCACCATCCGCCGCGGCGAGCCGTGGATCAGTGTCCCGAAGCTCACGGCGTTGCCCGAGCCCAGGAACCTGGCGGCGGTCAAGGACGAGGTGATCCGCCGCTGGGGCACCCTGGATCTGCTCGATGTGGTCAAGGACGCCGACTTCCTCACCGAGTTCAGCTCCGAGTTCACCTCGGTCGCCTCGAGGGAGGTGATCGACCGCGACACCCTGCGTCGGCGGCTGTTGCTGTGCCTGTTCGCGGCGCCTACTCCATGGTCGTGGCCAAGATCGGTGACCTGGGCGTCGGCGACGTTGCGGGCAAGCGCGCATGTCAGCGGCTCACTGACGCTCTCGCTGGATTTCGTTCGGCCATGACCCCAGCACCGCCAAGTGCGCCGTCCGGGACGGTTTCGGCCTTGGCGGGAAGGAGATCCGCGGCCCGTCGAGCTGCCTACAGTGGCCTGGCAGGCCACGAAACCGTAGGAGGACGCATGGAAACGATCACCGGTACCGCGGCGGGCGTACCGTTCACGGCGCTCCCACCGACCGGCGCCACCGACGGCCCCGCGCCGTTGATCGTGACCTGGCACATGCTGGACGCGCCGCGCACGGACGCGGCCTTCGCGGCCGCACTGCCCATGACCGGGGTGCCTGCCTGGCGGGTGCACCTGGGCATGCCGATGTGTGGCGCACGGATGGTCGACGGCCGCGTCGACGCCATCATCGAACTCCTCCGCAAGGACGCGTTGATGGCTTGCCTGGCCCCGTTCATCCACCAGGCCGCCGACGAATTCCCGGCCGCGCTGGCCGCGCTGCGCGATCAGCTGCCAGTCGACGACGAGCCGATCGGCGTCCTCGGCGGTTCGCTCGGCGGAGCCGTGGCGCTGGAGGTGCTGACCACGCGGCGGACTCCGATCAAGGCAGTCGCACTGGTCAACCCGGCTGTGCGGATACGGTCCGCCGTCGAGCTCGTCAAGGCCGGCTCCGGGCAGGCATACCCATGGACCGCCGAGTCCCGCAAGACCGCCGACGAACTGGACTTCGTCGCCCGCGCCGCAGACCTCACGGCGCAACCGCCGCTGCTGCTTGTCAGCGGCGAACTGGACCACCCGGCGCTGCGGACGGACGCGGCTGCCCTGGTCGACGCACTACGCGAGAGGTACGCGCACCCCGACGAGGTCGAGCTGACGACTGTGCCGGACCTGCCGCACCCGCTGGCCGACGAGCCCGGCCTGGAACCGGCCCCGCAACTGCCCTCGGCCACGGTGGTCGACGAGATCCTGACGCAGTGGTTCCTCCGGCAGCTCACGGCGCAGTGAGCGACGACGGGCGACTCGGGGGCTGGTGCACAGCAGCCACGCGCAGCATGTCGATGTGAGCCCTCTCGCCGAGATGCACCTTCCTAGGCGCTTGGGACTGTCCGATCGACAAAAAGTTGTCGATGTCGCGCCCGTGTGCCACGCTCGGAGGGACCCCCTCCGTAGCTGAGGGAGAACAGTCGGCTCGCCGGCACAACCCAATATCGCTGG
>JBOHGG010000017.1:0-92453 GCA_050700115.1 Pseudonocardiaceae bacterium | reverse complement strand
CCATCGCAAACTTCAAGACCTGGAGAATCATGCACACCGACTACCGTCGCCCCCTTGCAACATTCGCGACAACCATCTCAGCTGTAATCGGCCTGCACTTCTACACGGCCGCCTGAATAACCCTCCATTTCGTGCTCACGGAAGCCGCTTTGCGTTATCGACTATGCCCGATTGAAACCATGCTTGCACAACTTGATCGCCTTGTTTCACTTTCCAACCTGCGAAATTTGCGGCTCGGCATAATCAGCTTCAAGACACCGTATGTGTCCGATCCCCGACACGGGTTCTGGCTACTGGACCATGATCGGGTGAGGGTCGAGACCTTCTCGGCTGAGCTTAACCTACGGCAACCACACGAGATCGAACTGTACAGCGGCATCTTTGAGCAGCTCGCCGCAGTCGCCAGCTATGGAGGCACCGCGCGCGCGATCATCACCAAGATCATGAGCGAGCTTGCCGAGGAGGCCGACGCTGATAGCTCATAATTTCCCCACGCCGCAGGAAAAGCAACTATTTCGAGAAATCTCAAGGAATGTTCTACCGATCTGATTGTTGTCGGCTTACGCTCCCGATACACCCCCGCTGCGGCGGCCTAGTTTCGGGA
Organism: Pseudonocardiaceae bacterium; assembly: GCA_050700115.1. Taxonomy (GTDB): domain Bacteria; phylum Actinomycetota; class Actinomycetes; order Mycobacteriales; family Pseudonocardiaceae. The sequence goes on along the minus strand of JBOHGG010000017.1, from coordinate 91,849 downwards.
GTTCCGGTGGCTACCTTCGTTCCGCTGTTGACGAGAGAGCAAATTGAGCGGCTGCCGGACCGTGCGCGTGAGGTTGTGGAGTACCGCAAGAGCGGCTTGAGCCTCAACCATGTGCAGGGTTGTCCGCTGGGGTGTGCGTATTGCATTCGGCACACGTACGGGCTATGGGATCAGGACCAACCACGCGCGTTGATGTCGGATGCAGACGCGGTTAACGAGCTGGTGAGCCACCGGTATTTTCAGCCGCACGTGACACCGGTTCAGGTGTTTAACCGGGCTACTGACCCGTTCCTGCCGAATGTCCGGCCCCACACGTTCGCGGTGCTGGAGGACTTGGACGAGCGTGGGCTAACCAATCATATCTTGGTGATCACGCGGAATCAGATGAAGCCGGAGGACGCCGACCGGCTTAACCAGCTTCGGCACGTCAAGGTTACGCTGCTGTTTACTTATTCGGGTATTGATAATAAGAAGGTTGAGCCTTACCCGTCGCATGTGGCCGCCGAGTCATTGAAGTTGATGAGTTCCCTGCAGTTGCGCAGGTATCGGACGGTGTTGTATTGGCGTCCGCTTGTGCCGGGGTTGAACGACACAGCCGAGCACCTGCGCCGAGCGTTTGAGTTGGGCCAGCATGCCGACGCCACCGTGTTCACTGGGCTGTTTTACCGTGATGAGATAGCCGACTATTACAAGGTCAACCGCCTGCCCGAGCCATACGAGGAGACCGCGCGCCGCAAGATCGTTCCCGAGGCGGTAGAACAGCGCGTGCTCGCGGCCTTTTCGGCTTCGGCTTCGTTGTTCCGTAAAACGTCGTGCGCGGTGTCGTATGCGCATTGTTTGCCCGATTACAACGGGCATTACGGCATCCGTGAGCTGTGCGATATTTGCCCGCTCAGTCAGGTTGAGCTGTGCGCCAGTGCGCACCGTGTGCCCTCAGCTGATCGGCTTCACCGGGCCTCCGAAGGGTTACCGGAGGCGCGCGGCCTGGAGGTCGCGGACATCACCGACCGCGCCGCTGTGGTATCTGGTTTGGACACGGAGCAGCCGCGTTACTACCTGCAACATGCGCTTGGGTTTCAGGTCCACGATGTGCGTCACCCGCACCGGGAGCGGCGACATGGCCGCGCTGAAATCGGATGGAAGGACAGCATCGGCAATGGCTGACTGGACGAGCCTTAGCTACGTGGTCGTGGATGTGGAGGGCAACGGCCAGCAGCCGCCCGACCTAGTGGAGCTGGCAGTGGTGCCGATCATCGGCGGCGTCATCGGCGAGGCGGCAAGCTGGCTCGTCCGCCCCGACACGTTGATCACCCACTTCGCGCGCAAGATTCACGGCATCACCAACGACACCGTCGTCGACGCCCCCGCATTCGACGACATCAAACCCGAGGTGGTTAAAGCTCTCACCGGTGGCGGCCTCATTGCCCACAACGCGCACGTGGACGTGGACGTTCTCCAGCGCAAGCTAGGTGCCTGGGAATGCCCCGAGGTCTTCGACACCCTCAAACTCTCCCGCCGCCTGCTGCCCGACGCGGGCAGTTACAAGCTCGGCGTACTGGTTGAGGCGTTCAAGCTTGCCGAGGGGCTTCCCGACGGTCTCACGCCGCACCGCGCCACCTACGACGCGCTAGTAACGGCCCGGCTGTTCGTCCGGCTCGCCACCCTCCCGGACACGCCGCTGTCGCTGGAAGTACTCCGCAACCCCTCACCAGGAAGGGGCGGCGATGAAGCTCCGGCCCTTTTCTGACCACCAACGCGGCCTATTCGTCTCCGTGGATGGACCCAGCGGAGCCGGGAAATCAACCGTTATTCAGCACCTCGCGCAAATGCTCGTAGCAGGCGGCGAAAACGTTCACGTCACCGCTGAGCCCTCCACCGGGCCCATTGGGACATTGGCGCGTGAGCTGACCGAAACCGTCACCGGTCACGCCTTGGCGTGCTTGTACGCGGCAGACCGATACCACCACATCGAAACCGAAATACGGCCACAGGTCGAAGACGGCACCACAGTTATCTCCGACCGCTACATCCCCTCCGGCCTAGTTATACAACGCTTCGACGGCATCGACCCCGCTTTTTTGTGGCAGCTCAACGCCGAAGCCCACCGACCCGACCTAGCCGTGATCCTGGAAGCCGACCCCGGCGTAATTGCGCAACGGCTGGAAGAACGCGGCCCCCACAACCGTTTCCAGCTCACGCCAGGCAGCAGCCACGCAGAAATTCACTTCTACAAGCAAGCCACCGAACGGCTCATACAAGCCGGTTTTGACGTGCTGCGGGTGGACTGCAACCAGCAAGCCGCCCACAATGTCGCCGCACACATCCTTGACCGCCTCACCACCTTCTTCGCACCCCCGAAGGAGTGAGCATGGCACCATGTACAGGGTCACGCGGCGACAGGCGTGTGCCTGAGCCCACGGCCGCGCATGACATGTACGGGAAAGAGATTGCGAGGCTGCTCGACCAGGTGTTGGCCAGTGACCTCGTATCAGACCGGGCCGCCGTTGAACGTCAGGTAGTCCGAGTGGTGGGGGTACTGGTTCGTCTGCATCAGAGTCACCAGGTCGACGAACAGGGGCGGTGCTCGATCTGCTGGCCGGTTCCTCGGACGTGGTGGCGTCCCTGGCCGCGACGCTCGGCGTGCACGGTTCATACCGCGTTGAGCTTCTACCTGCGCCAGCCGGACCGGTTCGTGCTCGCCGCTATCACCGGCAAGGCGGCCAGCGTTCGGGGTGCGTCGTGAACGCCATCTGCTGGTGGTGCAACCGGTCGTGTGAGCTCGGTCAGCAGAAGACGTCGCCGCCCTGGCAGGCGCGGACCTCACCGACCTGCCCGGTGAGCCCTTGCTCGAGCCGTAGCCGCGACCGCCTCGAAGCCCATCCCCAGCGCCGTCGCCGCTTGGGCGACGCAGACCAGGGCACCGGCCCGCGGGCCGTCGGCGAGGCCGCGGCGCAGCAGGCCGGCGTAGAAGCGCGGCGCCTCTAGGCGCAGCAACGTCCCGTGGTCGGAGCGGAACCGGTAGGCGCCCCGGCCGTAGCGCAACTGCTGGCGCCAGAACCCGGCCGGCGAGAGCTCCTGGTGGTGGCGGACCAGCGCCGAGGGCTCGAACACCAGCGCGTGGCCCGCGTCGGCCAGCCGCGCGCACCAGTCGCGGTCCTCGCCGGCCGCCAGCGGGTAGCGCTCATCGAACGGAATGGCCCGGCACACCTCGGCCCGGCAGGCGAGGTTGCTGGTCGGGGCGAAACGCATCCGGTTGGTCGCCGGGTCGATCGTCGCCTCCGCCAGGTGGGTGGCGATCGCCTGGGAGGCAGCGGCCAGGACGCTGCCCGGCCGGCCGTTGCGGGTCGGCCCGGCGGCCGCGTCCGCGCCTGCGGTGATCCGGTTGCCGAGGGCTTGGGCCCATCCGGGCACGGGCTCGCAGTCGTCGTCGGTGAAACAGATCACCGGCGCCTGGGCAGCCCGCACCCCGGCGTTGCGGGCCGCCGCCGGCCCGCGACCCGCGCCGCGCACCAGCCGGGCGCGCGGCGCGGCGGCAACGGCTTCAGCGACGGCCCGGGCGTCGCGCGACGCGTCGTCAACAACCACGATCTCGAGGTGCGGCTCCGTCTGGAGCTCGAGTGCGGCCAGGCAGGCGGCGAGCCGGGCGGGCCGGTCCCGGGTGGGCACAACCACCGACAGCTGCGGGTCCACGACGGTCACGCCATCACGCCCAGCAGGGCGACGGCGGTCGCGCCGCCCAGCGAGGCGACGGTGAGCCGGACGCCGACGGCACCGGGCAACAACATGATCGCGACCAGCGCATACGCGGCCGCTCCGGCCAGCGCGGCCCCGGTCGCGCCCGCCGCGCCCCACGCCGGAACGGCCAGCACCGCTGCCCCGGTGAAAGTGAGCGCACCCGCCAGTGCGGCATACAGGGTCGCTTCCGGCCGTAACCGCAGCGCCGCCGACTGGACGGCCAGCGCGTTCACCGGGGCGAGCACGACCATCGCCAGTGCCGGGCCGAACGCCCCGGCCGCACCGGCGTAGCCCGCGCCGAACACGATCGGCACCGCGGCATCGATCGCGAGGATGGTGCCGGCGGCCACCGGCACCACCACGACCAGCAGCCCACCGGCCAGGCGCCGCAACGCGGACTCGGCACCGGCGAGGCCACCGCGGTGCTCGGCCAGCCTGGACAGCGAGACCGTGAAGACCTGCACGATCGCGTAGGTGACCGCCAGCGCAACCCCGATCGCCAGCGCCGCGAAACCGGCCTGCACGATCGACGCTGCGAGTAGCGCCACCGCGATGACCCCGCCGCGCTGCGCGACCTGCACCAGAGCACCGCTGGTCGCCTGGAGCAGACCGAAGTGCAGCGCACCCTCGGGTAGGGCCACCGGCGGGAGTCGCCGGCGCAGCAGCGGTGCCACCGCGCCGGCCCCGAGGCCGAAGGCCACCGCCGCGGCCACGACGATCGCGGCCACCGCGCCGGTCACGCCTGCCGCGCCGTACAGCACGATTGCCGCCGCGATGAGCACCGCGTTCTGCATGGGGTAGCGCGCGCACCAGGCACCCGCACGCCCCAGCCCGAGATCGGCCTGGAGCGCGAGCGTGGCGGCGACGTTGAGGGCCAGCGCGATCAGCACGAACGCCGTCAGAAGCGGCGGGAACCGTGCCGGGTCCCAGGTCACGAGCGCCGTGGCGATCACGGTGAGCCCCGCGAAGAGCACGGCCCGGTTGCGCGCCAGCCGCCCGCTCAGCGCCCAGGCGAGTGCACCGCGCTCGTCGGGGGCCGCCGCCGGCACGTAGCGGGCCAGCAGGGTGGCGCCGCCCAGCGTCATCGCCACCGACCCGATGGCGACCACGGTCAGCGCCACCGCGAACCGGCCGTAGTCGGCCGGGCCGAGCACCCGAGGCACCACCGTGGCGAGCAGCAGCAGCGTGACCGCCTCGGCCGCCTTGCCGGCGAGGCCGGCCACGACCGGCCCGCGCAGCCGCCCCGCGTCCGCACTCGCCGTCACCATGCCGACGACGCGCTCACTCGCAGGGCCCGAAGAGGTAAGGCAGTCCTAACGGCATGCCCGAGAGGCTACCTCGATCCGAGCAAAAACCCCGAAAGGCATAGGCCTCCCTGGCTGCGGTGGGAGCGACCTACTCGACGTGTTCGAGGGTGTGCCATAGTCGGCGCGGCCGGAGTGGACGACCTCTCCAGGATGTCCTCCTCGACAACGACGCTGGTTGAACGAGCTCGTCACCAATGCACCCGCCTCGGGCAGGTGCAGCCAGGGGAAACGGTGCGAGATCGGTGTCGTCCGATGCAGCGATTGCGCGCGTCGTGAACTCGACACCAGCGACGTTGCAGCGAGCGGAGATGTCGGTGACGCCGAGTTCACGACACACCAGCCCAGGGCACTCGCCTGCGCCTGCGACCTGTACCTGATACCCCGACCGTCAACCTCCGACGGACTTCCGGTGCCGAGCGCTTAGCCAGCTTGTGAGATGTTGCCGATCAATCCTCGGATGACGCCACTGACGGGGGCGTGGCGGTCGGGGTGGAGCTCGGCGACGAGCTCGACGAGCTGGCGGCGGGTGACCCAGGTGAGCCGGTCGAGATGAGCGGTGCCGGCGTCGACGATGGGTTCGCGGTAGGCGCCTTGGTAGACCGCGCGGGAGTCAACCTCGACGGCGATAACGCGGCGGTCGCCGAAGGCGGCGTTGTAGGCGTCGGAGGAGACGACGAGGTAGCGCATTGAGCCGATGGTCTCGTCGGGGGATTCCCACACCTGCCCGAACCGGATCCCGGGCGGCCCCGGGGACAGCGGTGACCGCGGTGCGGGTGCGCTCACTCCTGGCCAAACGCAGCGTCGGTGAACGCCGCGGCGGCGCGGCGTCGGCGGGCGGCGACGAGAACGTCCTCCTGCTCGTCGGTGTACAGCGGTGGGCCGGTGTCCTCCTCGGCCCGGGCCCGCAGCGCGGTCGCCAGTGCCGCCTGCTGCCGGATCGCAGACCGAACCCACTCGGACAGGTTCGTCCCTGCGGCCGCAGCCGCGGCCCGCGCGTTCTCGGCGAGTACGTCGTCGAGTCGAACGGCGATCTGTACTGTCATGCGTGCAGCATCCCAAGGCGTCGTGCAGCTTGTCCACCGAAAACCGCTACGGCCCGCGCCCGTCAGGTCCGGATCCACCTCGATCGTGGCCACGTTCCGGGACGCCGAGCCGTTCCAGCAAACCAGCGCGGCGCGATTCCAGTGGGCTCTGCTAGCCGAAGTCCGCCCACGTCACGATGAGTACATCGACCCGGTTGTGGTCGGTGAGCAACAGATAGGTGATCAGCTCGCGGCCGCCGCCGAAGGTCAACTGGTAGACCCCTCCATCGGGATTGGCCGCATTGATCGGCTCGCCTCGTTCGGGCACCAGCGAGAGCACCCGTCATGGCCTCGGCGAGCGCGTCGACTCCCGCCGGCGGCAGCGCCTGGATCTGGGCGCGCGCCGCAGGGTCGATGTCGAGCGGGTACGACATCAGGAAAGCCAGTCCTGGCCTGGGGGACGGTCAGAGACCGAGCTCGGTTGTGAGTTCGCTCCAGGACACACTGCCTGGCCGGGGCCGGCCGGTGCGTTGGACCTCGGCGGCGGTGACCAGCATCTGCCGGTGGCCGTCGGGGTCCTGCTCGGTCATCAACGCCATCCGCCGCCACATGCGCAGCACATGGCGTAGCTGGTCTAGGTGCAACGTCTGCCGGGCCGCTGTGAGCGCGGCGTCGAAGGCGGCGTCGAACTCGCCTACCTGCTCAGGCAGCAGCGCCGCCCGGATCGCCTCCGGAGAGCCGAACCTTTCCGTGGCGATTGCGTCCCCCGCCCACTCCGGGGACGGCCCCAGCCCGTCGACGTCCGGATCCGCCGCCGACGAACGGTGCGGCTCGGGGAGGTGCGCAGCGGCGGGCATGAGGAACACCCTAACTCCGGGCAGGCCGGGATGGGCGGAGCAACGACGTATCCGTACGCCCCGAGGCACTCCCGGGGTGGATGCGCGCCCGTAGAGGCAACTGTGGGCGGGTCAGCAGGGGCGCGGGCGATCTGGCCCGCTCAGGCTGCCTACAGTGACCAGGCCGGTTTCGTAGGCGAGCACGACGGCTTGGGCGCGGTCGCGGACGGCGAGCTTGGTGAACACCCGCGACATGTGCGTCTTGACGGTGTTCTCGCTGACGACGAACTCGGCGGCGATCTCGCTGTTGCTGCGGCCGAGGCCGATCTGCCGCAGGACGTCACGTTCCCGGTCGGTGAGGTGATCGAGCGCTGTGACGCTGCCGCCGGCAACGAGCAGCGATCCCGGCCAGCAGCGGACGCACCGACTGCCGTTCTCCCGAGCGGGAACAGACGTCTTGGGTCACCAGCCGATGATCAGCCGGGTGTCTGGTCGGACGATATGGGTTGCGGGCAAGAGCTGGTGATCGGACGTGTCTCCGTGATGAGCGGTGATGATGGGCTGGGTGGGCCGTTCACTGTTCCATCGGTGCAGCAGGTCGGCGGTGTGCGCGGCGAAGTTTCTGCTGTTAGGGCCGTGCGCGATCACGCCCAGCTCGGTCGATTCATCGCTGTGCGGTCGTAGCGCGAGGTAGGCGAGGGTCCCGTTGTCGTGCAGGGCTGCGCCGGCCCACCGCAGTGGGGGGTCGACCAGTCCGGTCTCGCGTGCCTGGGACCCTACGGAGAGTCGGGCGAAGTTGCTGGTGGTCGTGGCCAGCCAGAGGTCAAGGTGTTCGACGGGCTCGCCGTCGCGGATCTGCACGCCCGTCCACTGCTGGTGCGCGGGATAGGTGAAAGCCTGGCCGAGCGCGGCCTCGTCTCCCAGGTCGTCGGCGTCGAGGTGCAGGACGACGTCGACGGCGAGCCGCACAGAGCGTTCGGCGTGGGCGGCGGCGCCGCGCATGGGCACGAAGCCGCACACCTGTGCCGACGTGCTGACCATAAGGCCGGGCTGTGGGAGGTCGAACGCGATCGCACGGGTGAGGCCGCTGCCGTGCAGGCGCAGCGGTACTACTAAGCGGCCCCCGACGGCGAGTTGCTGCCACCAGGCGCAGGCAAGGCCCCACGCCCCCGCGGTCACGATGATCCTGTCATAGGGTGCCAGGGCAGGGTGGCCGTGCGCGCCGTCAGCGCAGATCACCGCGACCTGGTGGTATCCGGCCCCGGTCAGTCCCGCGCGGGCTCCACCGGCGAGGTCGTCATCGATCTCGATGGTGACGACCTCGCCGGTGGGGCCGACCAGTTCGGCCAGTAGAGCGGCGTTGATGCCGGTGGCCGCGCCGATCTCGAGCACCCGGTGGCCGGGCTGGACGTCGAGCTGTTCCAGCATCGTGGCCACGAGGTTAGGGCTGGAGGCCGATGAGATGGCGGTGCCGTCCTCGGCGCGTTTGGTCACCACGACCCGGGGCGCGTAGGCCGTCTCCAGGTCCACGCCCGGAAGGAACAGGTGCCGTGGCACGGCCCGGAAGGCAGCCTCTACCTGTGGGGTTCGGAATGTCCCGCGGCGGCGGATGTAGTCTGCCAGGGCCGTCCGCAACTGCGCGGGGTCCGTGGTCGCGGTGTCGATGGTCACCGCGCGCACTGTAGCCGGGCGGCGACCCCGCGGCCGCGGGCCAGGCCGGGGGCGGGCGCCGGTTCCTGCTGGAAGACGACCTTGCTGGCGGCAGCCGCCAGGAGGTGCTGCTGCTGGGCCGACATACCCAGACGGTTCCAGGCGAACAGGACGTGATGGGTCAGGACGGCCCGCAGGCCCCGCGTGAGGCTCCCCCGCGCGGCCAGGTCGGCGAGAGCTCGGCCAGCGTGTCGGAATGCGGCCGGCCAGGCGGGCGCGGATCGCAGGGGGCTGTGGTCGGTGTCGGCGGCCGCGGTGATGAGCTGGCGCACGGCTGCCACCGCTGTCGGCGAGGGCTCAGTCGGGTGGTGCTCGGCGACCCGGTGCGCGGCGACGGTCGCCCAGATGTCGCCTTGTTCATACCAGTCCTGCCCGGCGGCGCGCATCAGCTGGGTGCCCAGGAGCAGTCCCAGCTCGCGACGGTGGTCCTTGCGGGCCTGCGCGAGGTGGCGTAGGAGATGGCGGCTGTGGGCGTGGAACAGCGCGTGAGCGACGTCCATGGCGTCAGCGCCGCCGAACGCGCGGATCTCAGGCTCGTAGATGGCCGTGGTCCATCGGCGGATCGCGCCCTGGTCCATCAGTGTTCCCGTCAGCGCTTCCACGAAGGTGGTGCCAGTCTCGTCACGGCCGTCGACGGGCAGGAAGCGCAGCCGCCAGGATGCGCCTTTGCGGACGAACCACCAGCAGGTGATGGATTCGGTGTGATCGGCCTCGGTCAGCAACGGCTCGAGGCGGGTGACGGCCATCTGCTCAGCGGCCTGCCAGTCGTCGCACCACAGGTTCACCTGGCGCCACCTGGTGGCGAGGTTCTGGCTGTTCATCACCCGGTCCCTTGGCGGTCGTCATCGGTCAGTTGAGCAGCAGGCAGGTCTGCCAGCCGGGATCCGTCGGGGTTGTCACGCTTTGTAGGGTCAGGGCGACTCCCGCGTCGCCCTCGATCAGGCCGGGCAGTCGCCAGGGCGGCGAATGATCGGCTTGGACGTGCTTGAGTAACGTGTCGATCAGACGCGGCAGGTGGACACCGATCTCGGGGGAACGGGCGTCGGCGGCGGTGCACCACACTGTCGCGATCAGGCCCGCCCAGCCGTGGCAGAGTGCGGGGTCGGTGATGCGGGCGAGCTGGGCCGGATCGGACACACAACTGACCAAAGCGTGTTCCGCCATCTGCTGGCGGACGGGGTCGCCCAGGGCCTGACCGGCCAGTTGCTGCGCGCGTGCCAGCCCGGGAGTTCCGTAGCACCAGGAGGGCCGTGCCGGGCCGTTGTGGACTGACCGGCCGGTGCGCAGCTCGGCGAGACTGACCCGTTCGGGCCACCACGGTCCCGTAGCTGCCTCGTGGCGCCAGGCGTTCAACCATTGGCAGATCCCCTCGATGGCGCCGGTGTGGCCGTCGACGGTGATCCCCTTTTTCATCGCCAGGGCCAGCAGCGCGAGCGGGCCACTGATGCCGTGGGCCATTCCGAGGTCTGCGTGACCGCCGCGGAAGGCGTGGGCTGGTTGCCCGGAGGGGACGTCGCTGGTCCACCAGCCCGGCGCACTGGGCCCTGCGTCATCGTCGGTGGGAAGCGGTTGGGTGAGCTGTACCAGGTAGGCCAGCACGCGGCGGACCAGTTCGCCGTCCGGATCACGGCGCAGCAGGTATGCGCCCAGTCCGGTCAGGCCGCGGACCAGGTCGAACTCGGACAGTGCCGGCCGGACGGCGGCGGCCAGCCGGGCAAAGGCAACCTCCAGGCGTGCGCGCACGAGCTTGCTGACGGCGGCGTCCAGGCTCTTCATCGCCCGCGGGTACTGCTGCGGCGCGGCGGTGGACACGGAGAAGGCGACCGCTGGGGCGCCGAACCACAGACCGGCCCCCAGCCCTGCGCTGAGATCCTCGCGGGTGGCGCAGGCCAGCCACAGGTGCACCGGATTCCCCCTGCCCGGCGCGCCCTGCGGGCGGACCCCGTGCAGGATCGCGACGCCGGCGGCACCTTTGGACAGCGACTGGCACCTCCAGCGAGGGCTGCTCGGGCTGCGGTCGCCGCCGAGCTCAGGCGGTGGGGGCACCACCAGAGCGTCGCTCAGGGCGGTAGCCACCGCTTGGGCGGTGCGCAGCTGCCGGCTATGCAGGCTGTCTGCGAGCATGGTCATCTCGGGCTTGCCTCGATCGTGTTCTGGCGGGCGTTCCAGGCCAGGGCGACGGCGCGCGCCAGCCGGTGGGACAGCCCTTCGGAGTCGGGGTCGATCCCATGGGCGCGCACGTGGTGCATGTGCAGCAGCGACAGCAACACCTGGGTCGGTCTCACGTGGGTGGCGTCGCCGGCGAGACAGTCTGCGTAGCTGGTCACCGCCTGGCGCCGTAGGTGCCAGGCGGTCGCGATCTGCGGGCCGCCCGGGATGGCCTGCAGTGCCGCCCTGTCCCCGTCGAGGTCCGCCAGGCTGACAGCCTGGCGGAGAATGTCGCGGTCACGAACGGGAGCGTGACCCGCGAGCTCGGCGTGGTCGATGAACCACCGCATCCCCGCGGGCTGGCTTCCGGTCGTGGCAGCCGCCAGGTCGACCAGGCTCGCCGCGGTGAGCGCGTACGGGTGCACCTCCCGCGAGGCAGCCAGGGCCGTGAGTTGGGCCAGGACCGCTGCGGAGTCGGCGGCGAACACCGCTTCGGCGGCGGCCATGGCCGCACCGGATCCGTACCGTGCCGTCTCCGGGTGATAAGTGTCCAGGACCAGGTCACCGATCAGGCCACGTCGCCGCAAGTCGGCTGCCCACACCCCGACACGGACAGCGGCCTGCCCGTAGTCGCGCAGGTGTAGACGCAGCCGCAGGTGCGGTGCTGGATTGCGGTAGCGCACGAACCAGCACGCCGGCGGTTGGTCCCACACCGACAGCAGAGCGGGCAGATGGTCGGTGAGGATCGTGTCGAACACGTCCGGGTGCCCGTACACCTTGGCAAACAGAACCTGCGACCCCGGCAGCATGCCGTCCTCACGCCCGATCAGCGGCAGCGGACCCGAGCTGGCCACGATGGCCGGGGCGCAGGCGGGCGGCGCGGTCGCGGCCAGCGGGATGACGATCTCGTGGGCGCGGCCGGCGAACCATCCGTGATCAGCGGCGGTGGGCGCCTCCGACACCGTGACGGCATCGCCGGCCCCATCCAGGTAAGCGCGCAGCAGCGTCAGGTCCATGGGATCGTCCAAGTTCAACCGCAGACGACGATCCGCCGCACCCACATACACGCTGGCGGGCAGCCGCAGGTGGTCGCGTGCTGCCGCCATGGCCGCCGCCCACTCGCGCCACGGCGCGAGTGGGCCGGGCAGCTCACCGGCGGGGACACGCCACCGCGCGGGGGCAAGAATGCTCCGGCCGTAGCGGACACGCGGCAGGAACGGCAAGCAGGCCGCAGCTCCCCAGGTGAACAGCGAGACTGCCGCGCTGCGGGCCCGCGGAATCTCGAACAGCAAACGCGCCATCGCGGGCATGGTGTGCCGGCAGCCGCGTGCGCCACGATCGGCTCCACCACTCGCCGCCGGGACAGCGACACCACATACAGCCCGTCGCTGTCGGCGGTAACCGCCAAATCCTGCACCGGGATGCGTCCCCGCAAGCCATCGCGGTACTCGGCAAGAGAGATCACACCGGGTAACAGCAGCGGTGCGCGGGCGACGTTCTCCATGCGCGGATGCTGGGGCGGGAACGACAACTGAGCGGGCAGTGCGCCGCGCACGCCGACCGGCAACTGGCCGTACAGGCTGATCATCCGCTGGCGATCGTCGTCGGGCACGATGTCGAGGAACCGGCCGGTCGTGGCGACCGCCGTAGGGCCGATCCCACTCACCGCCAACGTGAACGCGCCTTCGGTCAACGCGGCCATCGTGGGCGCGCGTACCTCGACGCACAAGTCCACATGCGGAGCGGACCGCACCTCGTCCATCCCGCCGGCTGCCAGACCGTCGAGACCATCGTTGTCGAGCACGATCTCCTGCGCGCCGTCCAGAGCCGCCTGCTGGGCCAGCGCAAGCAGGCGTTCATCCCGCTGCGACATCTCCGCATGCCGGGCCGGGCGCCCCGACTCCCGATAGTGTTTGGGGAATCCGAGCCCGGCCGTGGGATCAATGAGCTGGTCGACCGGGACCACAGCGCCGGGGCCGTACCGGTCCAGGAACCTGGAGTGATACTCGCGCCACGCCGGGTGTCCGGCCGGGACCGGGGACAGCCTCAGCAACGCCCCCGCAGCGGATTCGGCCTCGCCCACCACCTGCGGGGGGAGCACCACAGTGCAGCCCAGCCGTAGATCCACCATCAGCGGCTGCTCGACAGCAGCCGACAGCGCCCGCATCCGCGCTGCTGTCGCCCGCCGGGCCCGCCCATCGACCCAGTCCGTCGCGCAGTCCGTGGCCTGCAACTCCGCGTGGATCACCTGCAGTTGCTCTACCAGCGACTCCACCTCCTCCAGCGTGTCCGCTTCCACTTCATGGAGCTGGTGCAGTACGTGGGCCAGTCCATCGGTGCTGGTCGAGGGAGGACGCAGGCTGGTGATCAGGACGCCCCGTGCCACCAGCTCCGCCACCATGCCCTCGATCGCCGAGACGGGAGCATCGGGGAACTCGGTGGCCAGTTTGTCGATCAGGTCACCAGCCTGGATGGGCGATCGGGCTGTGTGCATGATCGTTCGGACCGCCGGGCTGTAGCGCACCGACACCTCTACCGAGGTGCTGCGGGCTGGGTCGCCGGCATGCGGTTGCCAGGGCACCACCAGCCGCTCACCCCGCACGAACACAAGATCGTGCACCATGACCGGGAGGCGGCGCCGAAGCGCAGAACATGCCTCCAGCCGGGCGACCACCCCAGCCAGCCACACCGCGTCGGCTCTGGTCTGCGCCTGCTGGCCGCCGATCCACAGCACCGACACCTGCGGGCCGAAACGCAGCGGAGCCACCCCCGCGAACGCCCCGAAAGGCGTGGCCCTGCCGCGCATCCGCACCACATACCGGGCCAACGACATCACCATGCGCCGCACCTGACCAGCACGCGGCCGCAGCCCCCCGCATACCGCCTCAACACGACCCGCCAACACCGGGCTGGCCACCGCGACAGCCTCCGCGACGCGCGCCTGCGCCCAGACCTGAGCAAGCCAGGCGCACAACTGCTCGATCTCGGCGTCATCGTCCAGCTCAGGCCATGGCCGGGCAACTACGTCGCCGGTATGCACGCTCGCACGAACCAGTGCCGCATCAACGTATCGATACCACCGCGAACGCTCCTGCGCCTTCACCCCTGATGCCTCCGCACCGTCCAGATAGCCCCCTGTGGCCATCTCCGGCGGGCACCCCCTCCAGAGAGATGGCCACAGGTAACCCTCAGCAGTCGCCTTGCTGCTGGGTGTCACACCCGTTGTCCGTGCTACCCAGCAGCGCCTCAGCTGCATCGCCGGACTCCACGATGCTGACGTCAAGGTCGAAGTCACCGGCATCCACGGCGACCCGCTTATCAAGCGTCTCGGTGTTCTCTGTCAGGTTGCTCAACATGGCGGCCTCTCGATCGTGACGGGACGTGACGGGCAGCTATGAGCACACCAACCCGGGCGGGCCGAAACGACCACCGCGAACACCCACCGTTGGCCCAGATCGGGGACATTGACGGGACATCCGTGAACCACCGCCCCCAGACGATCTACCGTCGTGGGGTGCCCGCAACCGAAACGCGCGTGCCGAACACCGCATTGATCGCCCTGCGTGAGAACGCCGGACTATCTCAGCAGGACCTCGCCGACGAGCTGAACGATCACGCGGCCAGGCGACACGGCAAGCACCCGCAGGTGACCCGCAAGACCGTCGGCCGGTGGGAACGCGGGGAGGTCATGTGGCCCCAACCGTGGTCGCAGTGTCCGCAACCACGCGAAGTTCCTCGCGATCGATCACCGATACATGCGCCGTATTTACGGAGGGAAGTGAAGCGAGGATGGCTGACAAGGAGATCCTGGACAGGATCGCCGCGGCCGTGGAGGACGCCGAGGCAACAGCGGATGAGGAGCTGGAGTGGACGCGGCACCGGGAACCGGCGAAGAACCCGACGGCGGTGTATAGCGTTCGCATCCCGGTGGATCGGATCGAGGAACTGCGGCAGCTGGCCGCTCGCCGTGACGTCCAGCCCACCGCGCTGATCCGTACGTGGGTGCTCGCACAGCTTGATGCCGCGCGCGGTCCCGAGGACTACGCGCAGCGTTGGGAGCGTGACGTGCGTGCCACCGCCGAGCGGCTACGTAGATTGCTCGATGAGCGCCCTGGCGTTCCATGGGCAGAGGTGTCCTGAAGTCATTGGCTCTGCTCAAGCAACCGGGAGAGTCGGTGGATCGTCGGATCGAGTCGGCAGCAGGGAGCTCACCCCGCCATCAGATGCAGTGTGGTCCGCTGTTCGGTGGTGCTGCTGACCTCCCCGACCCGTACCGGGTGCTCAGGAGTCGACAGGTAGAGCTCGACTCCCTCCCGCAGCGCCGCAGAGAGCTCAGCAAGGTTGGATCCAGTAGCGAAGACACCAGGCAACTCGGCGACTTCGGCCCAGAGGCCGTCGCTGTCGTCATGAATGGTCGCGGTGTAGGTGACTGTGCGCTCGGTCATCCTCGTCTCCCGTCCTTGAGCCCGGCCTGCCGAAGGATCGCTTGACTCAAACCCACAGGGTAGTCCTGCCGCTTGTTGATCGGCAGCGTGATCGGACGGTGACCAGACTTGGTCATCTTGATCTGGTGCTTGCCACCTCGCTCGCAGGTCCAACCGTGCTGCTCGAGCAGGCGCCGGGCACTGGTGTAGTTCAGGATGCGGGGCAGCTCATCCACCACTTGACTCCGTCCGGCTCGGCGTGCAGCGACGATGCCAGACGGGTCCGACGATTTGGTGGCCCCTACGATGGTCCAGACCCTTCGGTCCCCACCCTCGGCCAGGTGCTCGTCGCCGAACCCGCATTGTGGTGTCTAAACGGGAGAGTACGGGAAAGCACGTGAGCCACCCCCAGGACAAGCGGCCGGAGTACCGGCTGGTGCACGAGCCGGACGGGCGGTCGTGGACGGCGCGGGAGAACCTGGTCGACATCCTCGAACGCGAGCTGCTCGGCCCGGCAAACGGCCCCGAGGAGATCCTGGACGGGATACCCGACTCGGCCTACCTGATCGGCCGGATCGCGCCGGTGCGGCTGACCGCCGGTCACGATGACCCGAGGGACGCGGACTCCGGGGAGGCCGCGACCGATGTCGGTGACGCGGTTGACGCGCAGGAGTGCCGGGGCGTGCCGGTCACCGCCGTGGACGACAGCGGCGCGGGCTCGGACGAGGACACCGCCGAGGACGAGCCGCCCAAGCGTGGCCTGATGATCCCCGCGTCGATGGGGCTGCGTTGCCAGATCCCCGACGACCTCGACTCGTTCACCGTGACCGCGTCCTGGGGGCAGTACGAGCCGGTCAGGGAGAAGGGTGCGGACGTTCCGCCCGGACGCCGGTACCAGCGCACCCCCATCGAGATCACCACGACGGTCACTGTGGTCGACCTCGACCCGGGCGCCACCACGACGGTCCACCTCAAGGACACGGTGGTCCTCCGGATCGACCGGCACGACGACAGCAGGCGCGGGTGCCGGCTGATCGAGGTGGCGCTGTGCAACGACCGGGAGACACCCCGCAAGATCCCGGTGAACGCGTGGCTCTACCAGACCAAACTCTCCGTCAGCGCCGACGGCGCGGCGGTGTTCCTGCCGGTCACCGACGCGCTGGAGGACACCCGGCCGGAGCGCGACGACGAGCTGCGGCGGCTGAAGCTCCAGTACTGACGAACCGGGTGAAGCGCGCGTCCGACGAGGACTGCGCGGATCGGGCGCGGCAACGCCTGCACAACCGGCTGGACCAGTGGGGCAAGCGGCGAAAGCACCTGGAGGACCTGCGCAAGTCGCTGGTGTACGAACGGGTCACCGACGACGCGCGGCACGGTCCGCTCATGATCAGCGCGGAGAACGCCCGGTCGCTGGCCGATAGCAGGGACAGCGCGCCCTTCGTCGTGGCCAACTCGATGCGCGAGGTGCAACCGGAGATCAACCTGCTGGTCAGCCCCATCAAGGAGAACCTCGTGTACATAGCGCCGCCCGGCGCACCGGAATGGAAACTGCCCGAGGAGCCGTCATGACCGCCGAACCGGTCGCCGACGCGAGGTTCGTCTACGACGCCGCCACCACGGTGGATCCTTTGGGTGATGCGGAGAAGGAAGCCGACAAGGGAACCAAGCACAACCGCGCCAAGGTCGGATCGGGTCGCCCCTCGTCCCTGCTCTACACCTACGGTCCCGGCGCGATCATGGACCTGCCCCAGTTCACGATCATGCCGGCCGGACTCGACAGTGGGACCGGATCTGGCGCCGGCGCGACGGCATTCCCCAGATCCGTGCACCACGATTGCGTGAAGTCGTGCGCATGATGCTGCGCTCCCCCGACGTGCAGCTGCGCCCGCATCCGTGGCAGCCGAAAAAGAGTAATTTTTCCAGTGAGGGCAACGACCTCGGGGTGCCGGCGCGTGTGTTCCCGCAATGGCTGCGCTGCACCGGGTGCGACATGCTCGGCTTGATCTCGCAGTTCGACTACCGCAATACCCATCCCTTCCGCACCGACCTGGCCTGCTTCGAACACGCCAAATGCACCGGCCGGTCGGGAGACAAGACCCGCAAGGCGGCCCGCCGCACCGCGGTTCCCGCCCGCTATCTGCTCGCCTGCGTCGACGGACATCTCGACGAGTTTCCCTACGAACTCTGGGTCCACCACGGGAAACAATGCGCGAAGGCGAAGTTCCCGGCGTTGAGGATGATCGATCGGACAGCCGGGAAGGGCGCGTCGGCGGTCATCCACTGCGAGTCGTGCGAACAGCGCAGGCCGATGAACGAGGCGCAGGGCGAGGCGGGGAAGGTCAAGCTGCCCCGGTGCCGGGGCCGCCACCCACACCTGGACGCATTCGAACCCGGGGGTTGCCGCAACGAGACCCGGCTGATTCTCGTCGGCGCGTCGAACCTGTGGTTTCCGGCGACACAATCGATCATTGTGATGCCGGAGTCGCAGCAGGAACAGGACAACGATCTCGCGGATCAGATCCGGATCGCCCTTGGTGAGAAGCTGGCCAAGTACCGCCACAATTTCGATATGCTTCGAGACCTTCTCGAAAGCAGTAAGGTCGACGTCGCTGCGCTGTCCGATGACGAGCTGAATCGAGCTGTCGCCGCCGCGTCGGCACCGCCCGTCTCCATGGCGGAGCAGGAAGAGCAGCTCCGCACGTGGGATCCGGTCGACCTGCTCGTCCCCGAGTGGCGATACCTGCTGAAAGACCCGCTCGGCGCCCGGCACGAGGATGAGGCAAGTGGTCTGACTCTGTCCACCCGCGACCGCGATCCCGACCTGCGGCCGGAGATCACCAGAGTGTTGGCGGTCGAGCGGCTGCGCAAGGTCAACGCCCTCGTCGGCTACACGCGCATCGACGACATGGATCGGGTCGGCGACCTGCCGCAACGGCTTGCTCCGCTGACCAGGACCCCCCGGCCGGCCTGGACAGTCGCGACCGAGGACCGGGGCGAGGGCATCTTCCTCCAACTCGACGAGTTGGCGGTCGCGTCCTGGGAGCAACGAGTGCACGAGACGGACCTGTGGCGTGCACACCGTGCTGCGCATCGCCGCAACTTCTCCCGCCGGTTCTCCGACACGGCCAAGATCGTCGATCCCGACTCCCGGCTCAAGCCCCCGCGCTACTGGCTCATCCACACCTTCGCCCACGTCCTGATCCGCGAGATGGCCATGACGTGTGGCTACTCCGCAGCGAGCCTGAGCGAGCGGCTCTACGCATGGCCCGAGGTCGACGGGCGCTCCGCGGCGGCCGGACTGCTCATCTGCACCACCGCATCCGACAGCGACGGAACCCTCGGCGGACTCGTGCAACTGAGCGAACCCGTCCGCCTGGAACGAGTCGTTTCCACCGCCCTCTACCGGGCAACTCGATGCTCGTCAGATCCGATCTGCGCGATGCGCACGCCACAGAACCCCGAGGACTTCTTGCACGGGGCCGCCTGCCACTGCTGTGTGATGGCGTCAGAGACCTCCTGTGATCCTGCTTGCGACGTCGCCGTTCGGGTCAGGTCAGGGTCGGTTGGTGGTGGAGGCCCCGGCAACGGTGCGCCGGTCGGTGGTGAGGGTGTAGCCGTCGCGGACGAGGCGGGTGCCGAACACGTACACCTGGATGTTCGGGTCGACCGGGCCGATCGTGGCCAGCTGCAGCACCGACTGGGTGCGCGCCACCTGCCCGAACACGCCTCCCCGTTGGGCCTGCCACGCTATGTCGTTCAGCCCGGACAGCGCCCCCGCACCCCACAACACCCCGTATGAGGGGGATTCGGTGATGCCGTTGACGACGTCAGGTTGCCGCTGGCACGGGTGAGCGAACGCCCGCTGCCAGGCCAGCGCGACCGGCGCCTGGTCCGGCAGGAACTCCTGCAGCACCACCGGGCGCGCCACGGCGGGCGCGGTGAACGCCAGCCAGCCGTGCAGCGCCCCGGCCGCGTCGACGGCTTCCAGCCGGACGACGTCGGCGCCGATCGGGGGCGTCAGCGCGAAGGTGCGCCATGACGGGTCCCGCGGGATGTCGGTGAGCGGCTCGGTGCCCGCCGTGATCACCAAGTCGCCGTAGCGGTGCCCGTAGACGGCGGTGAGCGAGTTGCCGTCGGTGAGCGTGCCGGCCGCGAGCACCGTGACGGCCGCGCCGGCCATGTCGTCGGCGAGATCCGCCGGCAGCGCGTACCACCCGGTGGCCATCTCGCCGAAGGTCCGCTCGGCCGTCCGGCCGTCCCGGGCGACGAGGCTGCCCCACACCCGGCCAGTCGCGCTGCCCTGTGGTTGGTTTCCGGCGTAGTAACCGCTGCCCTCGACGAAACCGTCGGGTGGTGGCGGCGCCGCCAAACCAGCGGCGGGTAGCGGCTGCGCAGTGAACGGGTCGAGTACCCGGACGGCGCCGGCGGCGCCGCAGTCCGCCCCGGCCGGGTCGGCGAACGCCTGCGCCCACATCGATTCGCGGGGGACGCCCTGCGCGGCCGCGAGCCCGAACGTCCCGACGGCGTACACCGTGCTGGCCGCCAGCGATGCCACCACGACGATCGGCACCGCCTGCAGCACGTCGAGCCGCAGGTTCCGCGTGCCGGTGCGCACGCCCGACGCGGCCAGCACGAGCGCCACGAGCACCACCGCGAGCCCCCAGAGCAGGGGGCTGTCGAGGGTCACGTTCCCCACCGAGGGGGGCAGGTAGAGCGCGCGCACCCCGTCGAGCCAGGTGTTGGGCCAGTCGTTCGGGCCGTGCCAGGCCAGCGCGATCGCCACCACGAACGATCCGGCCGCCACGACCAGCACCCCGATCGGCAGCCGCGCCCCGCGCAGTACCTGCCGGGTCAGCGGAACCGCCAGCACCAGCATGAGCCCGAGGAACGCCGGGCCGACCCCGGCGAGCGCGCCGAAGTGGTGGCTCCACTTCGACGGGGTGAACCACAGCGCGGCGAGCGCCAGCGCGGTGGTCGACCCGGCCAGCCACAGCGGCGCCGGCAGCGCGACGCGGCGTACCCGGGCGGCCACCGCGAGCACCGCGAACCACCCGAGCGCGACGAGGCACGCGAGCACCGCCGCCCGCTTGGCGAAGTTGCCCATCGGAATCTGGCTGAGCAGGAATCCGTAGCGCTGGATCTCGTCGGTCCAGCCCTCCTGGTCCAGGATCGACAGGAAGAGCGCCTGGCCGCGCAGGAAGTCGCGCAGCGCGCCGTCGGTGAACGCGAGCAGCGAGGCGACCATCCCGCCCGACCCCACGGCAAGCACCCGCAGCGCGGTAGCGACGCGCTCACCCGGCACGTGCACCAGCGGCAGGAGCATCGGCAGGCCCGCCAGCAGCGGGGCGAACACGGTGAAACCGGTGGGGTGCGCGGTGAACCCGATGCCGGCCAGTGCGCACGCCAGCCATGCGACCGCCAGCCGCTGGCGCCGGCCCGCGACCAGCACAGCGAGCATGGTCGCAGCCCCGCACAGCGCCACCACGGCCTCCGGGCGCACCCCCATGTTCAGCGGCAGCCACCAGGCGAGGAACACCACGCCGAGCACGGCGTGCGAGACCACCCGCACGCCGCTGCGGGTGGGCGCGAAGTCGGCCATCGCGGCCACCGCGAACCGGCGCAGCACGAGCCAGGTGAGCAGCCCGCAGACGACGGCCGGGACCCGCTGGGCCACCGGCGCGTACCCGACGAGCTGCTGCCACCAACCCAGCGCCTGGTATGGCCAGGTGAACGGGGTGAAGCTCTGGTCGTAGAACTGGTAGTAGTTGCCGACCTCGCCGGAGAGCGTCGCGTTGCGGGCCTGCGCCGTGAAGTAGCCATCGTCGTCGGTCGCCGGGGCGACGAACATCCAGTAGACCAGCACCGCAGGCACCGCGAGATCCACTACCCGCGGCCACCCGGGCCGCCACGGGCGGGACACCCTGGCAGCGCTGCGGTCGATCCACGCCAGCAGCACGACGGTGGCCAGCAGCGCGAGCACCAGCACCGCGGTGAGTGCGCTCTTGAGCGCGGTCGGGCTGCTGGTGAACTCGTCGTCGACGCGCAGCTCAACGGCCAGGTCCCCGGCGAGGTCCGCGGGCAGGACGGTGAGCGAGCTGGCCAGCACGTCGACGTCGGGGAGCTGCTCGGCGGGCGTGCGGACGAGGGCCCGGCCGTCGCGGCTGATCACGAGCTCGGCGTTGTCGAGGCCGGCGAACGCATCACGGTCCAGCGCCGGCGGGTCGGCGGGATCCAGCGGGCGCACGTAGCTGGGCAGGCCGGCGCTGCGCCCGGTGATCCGGTACTCGCACGGCCCAGCGGGTAGCGGCTCGTCGAGCAGGAAGCGGTTCAGCGCGCGCACCTGCACGCGGTCGCCGGTCGCGGTGACGATCATTGCCGTGGAACCGGCCTGCGGGGACTCCGGCAGCGCGGTCGAGACAACGACGCCGGAGCCGGTGCCCTGCGCGAGCCGGGCGACGTCGCAGCTGAACCGCACGTCGAGGGCGAGCGGGCGGTACGCGGTGAGGGCGAGCAGCGTCGACTCGGGACGAGCGGGGTCGCGTGGCCAGCTCACCGTCGGCTCGTTCACCGACACCGGAGCGAACGGCATGAGCAGCGCGCCCACCACGGCCACCAGCCCGGCGAGCCCGGCCAGCAGCACCGCCCAGCGCCGCGGACCGGACGGTGTCCAGATCACTCGGCGGTCAGCATTCGACGTCGACGAGTTGCAGCCCCTCGACCCGTTCGAAGCGCTTCCGGTTCCTCGTCGCGAGCGGCAGGCCGTACCGCAGGCAGATGCCCGCCTGCATGCAGTCCGCGAACCCGATGCCCGTCCCACTCGCCTGCAAGGTTGACGCCACCTCCCCGGCTCGGAGGGCGGATGCCAGATCGAGTGGCACTGTCCGGGACCGGAACAATCCCAGGATCTGCTCCCGGCGAGCGAGGAAGTCTGCGCCGACCCGTAGCTCGAAGCTCGTGACGGCGGTCACGCGCAGCCGGCGCTCGATGACAAGGCTGCGGGTCAGCTGCGCACCGGGACCGCGGCCGCGAAGGAAGTCGATGACGAAATCGGTGTCGACGACTACGAGGCCCGCCACGTCGCTCTCGCTGCCTCGATCCTGGCTCGTAGCTCGTGTTCCTGCTGCTCGTCGAGCGTGCCCTCGAGATCCAGCAGCATGGCGATCTCATCCTGGCCGAGGTCACCGAGGTAGGAATCGAGCGCCTCCTGCACGAGCTGGGAGAACCCTCGCAGACCGCGCTGCTGCGCCAGCGCGCTGAGCGCGCGGTGCTGCCTGTCGCTGATCTCGACAGTGGTCCGCACGCATGCATGCTAGCACGTGCGTGCATCAGTCCCCGACGTCGCTCTCTGCACTCTCTCCCTGGCCAGCTTGCCCGGGGGTACTGCCCGTGAACTCGACGTCAGCGACATTTCAGTCCTGCCAGACGTAGCTCTCGTCGAGTTCACGGGGTGCGGCACCGACACGCGCCCGCTGGCTGATGGTCAGCGCGCCAGCCGGGTCAGGGCGGCAGCGTCCGCATCAACGGGGCAACCTTGCCCGCCACCTCGGCGCGGCAGGACGCGTCGAGCTTCGAGAACACCCTCGCCAGGTAGGTCTCGACGGTCCGCGGGCTCAACGACAGGACCCGGGCGATCTCCCGGTTGGTGCGGCCCTGGATCACCAACGCGGCGACCTGGGTCTCCCGGCGGCTCAGCAACCCGAGCCCTGGCGAGGGTTGGACCGTCGAGGCGCCCGGGATCAACCTGGCGCCGTGGACGAGCACCTCGTCGCGGGCTCGACGTGCCCCGCAGATGTCGAACAGCGCGGCGGCCCGCTCGAACTCGAGGTTGGCCCGCTCGTCGCGACCTACCGCGGCGAGCGCACGGCCCGCGACAGCATGAGCGCGGGCGTGCTCAACGCGCCGACCGGCCTGGCTCAAGGCGTCGGCCGCGGCCTGGGCAGTTGTCGCGGCGGCGGCGGGTTTCCCCGGCAGCAGTGCCTGCGCGTAGGCGAGGTGCGCGAAGCCGGTGCCGCCGGTCAACCCACCGTTCTCGACGGCCGCGCCGGCGTGTTCGGCCCAGTACATCGCGTCCCGGGCGCGTCCCTGGGTCAGGCTGGCCCGCACGAGCAGCTCGTAGATCTCCGGGCGGATGACAGCGGGTGCGGCGCGCAGCCGCGGGCCCTCACCGATCTCCAGGAGCAGGTCAATGCACCGCCGCGGATGCCCCCCGAGCAGCTCGGCCTCGGCGAACAGCAGGCGGGGGTCGTTCCAGGTCAGTGGTCGGCCGGGAGCAGCGACTCGACGGGCCTTGCCCGCTGCGCGCAGCGCAGTCTCGCGGTCGCCGGCCAGCAGGGCACGACGAGCCTTCGCGGCGTAAGCCAGCTCCTGGAGCGCGCCGTACTCGAGGGTCGTCGCGTACTCGACAGCGACCGCAGCATGGGTGGCGGCCTCACCAAGCCGGCCCAGACAGCAGTGCGCCGCGGACAGCCCGACCAGCACATGGGTCGCCCACAAGTCATCCTTGGCCGTGCGCACCAGCGGCAAAGCGCGGGTGAAGTGACCCAGGGCGTCGGAGTAGCGCTCAAGCATGGCAGCACCGAACCCGAGCCAGACGCAACTCTGCACCCGGTCGACCACCGATTCGTCGCCCTCGAGTGTGTCGAGCAGCCCGGCGGCGCAGGTAGCGGCGCGTATCGCGGGGTCGACGTCGCCGCGGACCTGGGCGCCCACCGCAAACACAGCGAGCGCGTGGGCCTGCAACGCTGCCCCGTGAAGGGTCGCCGCGTCGACCGCCTCCTGCGCCCACGTCGGGTCTCGCGCGCCGCTCTGCAACCCCACCGACGCGAGCGTGACTCGGAGGGCGGCGGCGTCGGCGCCCTGCGGGTCGGGTAGCTCAGCCAGCGCAGTGATCAGCATCGAGGATGCTTCATGGTGTCGGCCGATCATCAGGTCGAGCTGCGCCTGCCGTCGGGCGGCCTCGACACGCGCAGAGGATGCTGCGGGATGCGAGAGGTCCGCCGCATCGCGGAGTACCGCACGACTGAGATCGAAGTGCCCTGCCCGGGCCAAGGCGTTGCCCACGGCGACGAGCAGATCGTCCCACGACCCCGCATCAGGATTTTCCAGCAGAACCTGTCGGGCTACCCCCAGCCAGTACGCCGTCCGCCGGGGGCCATCAGCGAGTGTGCCGCTCTCGGCCAGGGACTCCGCGGGGAACCCACTCACGGACGGCTCCTGTCGAGTCGGCTGACGCGGAAACCCCGTGGACGGGCTCGCCTGCCTAGGGCACTCGATGGGCGGGCCACGACCATAGATGAAAATTATTTTCAGTTATAGCTAGGCAAGCCTTACCATACCATTACATCGCGGATGTCCACGCCTCCGGACGCGCACAATGCTGTCCGGTGTTTTCCGGACTATTCGCACATCACAGGACTCGTTAGGCAGGGAAGTGCTCCGGCACCGCGGTGAGCCGAAGCAGTGCTTCGACGCTGTGCGACACAGCCTGCACTCCGGGCAGCGAAACCGGAGACGTCGCCGACGCCACGACGCCAAGAGGAGGCACTCGTGGACTTCGAGGATATGCGGTGGTCGCCTTGCCAAGCTGATCCGCGCAGTGCGGACCCGAGGACAGCGATGCGGCACTGCGCCCCGGCATCTGCCGCGTCGACCGGGGAGATCCTCGATGTCGTCGGAGTGGGATTCGGGCCGTCGAACCTGGCCCTGGCCATCGCCATCGACGAGCACAACGCGACGGGCGCGGGCGAACCGCTGACCGTCCGGTTCGTCGAGCGACAGCCACGGTTCGGCTGGCACCGCGGCATGCTGATCGAGGACGCCACCATGCAGGTGTCGTACCTCAAGGACCTGGTCACACTGCGCAGCCCCACCAGTCCGTTCAGTTTCGTGTCCTATCTACACGATCACGGGCGGCTGGTCGACTTCATCAACTACGGCAGCTCCTTTCCCACCAGGATCGAGTTTCACGACTACCTGGAGTGGGCCGCGTCGGCTTTCGTCGCGCAGGTCGACTACGGCACCGACGTCACCGGGATCGAGCCGATAGACGGTGACGGGACCGGGCAATACCTCGAGGTGGTCATCCGCAGGCTGGACGGGGGGACCGCGCGGCTGTGGGCACGGAATGTGGTCCTGGCCACCGGCTTGCGGCCGCACCTTCCCGAGGGTGTCAGCACAGGCCACCGGATCTGGCACAGCAGCGATCTGCTGTCCATGGCCGCGACGATCACCGCGCCCGAGAGACTGGCCGTGGTTGGCGCCGGGCAGAGCGCCGCCGAGGCCGTCGACTACCTGCACCGCACGTTCCCCGACGCGGAGGTGTGCGCTGTCTTCGCGCGGTACGGCTACAGCCCCGCCGACGACACCTCCTTCGCCAACCGGGTGTTCGACCCGAACGCCGTGGACGCCTTCTTCCAGGCACCGGGCAAGGTGAAGGACATGATCTTGGATTACCACGCCAACACCAACTACTCGGTCGTCGATCCAGAGCTCATCGACGAGCTCTACCGCCGGCACTACCGCGAGAAAGTCACCGGCCGAGAGCGGCTGCGCTTCCACAACGTCAGCCGCATCGCCGACGCCGTCGAGGTGAACGGGCGCATCGAGCTGGCTGTGGAGTCGATGATCGACAATTCCCGCGAGGTGCTCACCACCGACCTTGTCGTGTATGCGACAGGCTACCGCCCCGGCGACCCGTGTCGCCTGCTCGGCGACCTCGGCGGGGCCTGCTGTCGCGGCACGAACGGGCAACTGGAAATCGACCGGGATTACCGCATCATCACCGACGACGCGATCACCGCGGGCATTTATGTGCAGGGCCCCACCGAACACAGCCACGGCCTGTCCTCGACGCTGCTGTCCAACGTCGCAGTCCGTGCCGGCGAGATCGTCGCCTCCATCGACGCACGCCGCGAGGCGCCCGCGCGCGACCTCGCCCCAGCCCGGGCCACCGCCCCGCCTGCCGGTGACCGGTCATAGGAGAGGAGACATCGCCGTGTCCACAAATCCGTTCGATGACGAGAACGCCACCTTCTCTGCACTGATCAACAGCGAAGGTCAGTACTCGCTGTGGCCGACGTTCGCGCCGATCCCCGAGGGTTGGACCGTCACGCACGGCCCGGCCGGCCGCCGGGAGTGCCTGGATCACATCGAGGCCAACTGGACCGATATGCGCCCGAAGAGCCTCGTCGCGCAGATGGAGCGTCACACCCGTGCCTGACACCGGTCCGCTCAGTGCCGAGGTCTCGCTGACCGCGGCCCAGGCCGACATCTGGCTCGCCCAGCAGATTGCCCCAGAAAGCCCGATCTACAACATCGCTTGGTACACCGAGATCCGCGGGCACGTCGACGCCGGGCGCCTTGCGGCCGCGATCGGCCGCGTCGTCGAGTGCGCGGAGTGCCTGCACGTCCGGTTCCCGGCACCCGACGACGGGCGCCCGCGCCAGGTCCGCACCCCGGTCGCGCAGGCCCGGCCGGCCATGCTGGACCTGCGCGCCGAGCCGGATCCGGCGGCAGCCGCGCTCGCGTGGATGCATGCTGACCTGGCCCAAGCCGTGGACCTGGAGCACGACGTGCTGTTCACCCAGGCCATGCTGCGGCTCGCCGACGACCGGTACCGCTGGTACCAGCGTTATCACCACATCGTCATGGATGGTTACGGCGTCTCGATGATGACCCGCGCGGTCGCCGAGGCCTACTCGACCGGGACGACCCCGCAACGGTGGGAGCTGTCGCGGCTGGTGGACGCCGATGCGACCTACCGCGCCTCCGGCGCCTTCGCCGCGGACTCCGACCACTGGGCCGCGCAGATCGCCGACCACCCCGAGCCGGTGCGGCTACTCGCCACGTCGAACTCACCGGCGGACGCCGCAGCGCACCGCACCGTCGAGTTGCCGGCCGCGCGGGCCGGGCAGCTGCACGCTGCCGCGGCACAGGCCGGCGTGCGGGTGTCACGGGTGGTCATCGCCGCGCTGGCCGGCTACGTCGCGCGCTGCACCGGCGTCGATGACGTGGTGCTCGCGCTGCCGGTCACCGCGCGGCCACCGGAGCTGCGCGACGTCCCCGGCATGGTCTCGACAGTGCTGCCGTTGCGAGTCCGAGTGAATCCGGCGCAATCCCTGGTCGAGCTGACCGGAAACGTCGACCGGGCGCTGGCCGAGATCCGGGAGCACAGCCGCTACCGGGGCGAAGACTTGATCCGGCGCGCCGAGGGACGTGCGTTGTGGGGGCCCGGGGTGAACATCATGGTCACCGACCGGGAGCTGCGCTTCGGCGAGCATCCGGCGCGGCTGCGCAACGTATCACTCGGGCCGGTGGACGATCTCGAGTTCGCCGCCTTTGTGGACCCGCCCGGAGAACCTGTGGTGATCGACCTGCGGGCCGACCCGGGGGCGGGCGACAGCGAGCGGTTCGCCGAGCACCAGCACCGGCTGCGCCTGTTCCTCGATCGGGTCATCGACGCACCCCAACGGCCGTTCGGATCGATCGATCTGCTCACCGACGTCGAGCGCCACCAGGTGCTCGTCGAGTGGAACGACACCGCGGAGCCTGCGGTCTCGCACACCGTGCCCGAGCTGTTCGCCGCGCAGGCCGCGACCACGCCGGACGCCGTCGCGGTGGTCGCCAGCGGGCGGCGGCTGACCTACCGCGAACTCGACGAGCGCTCGGCCGAGCTCGCCGGTCACCTGCTCACCCGCGGTCTGCAGCCCGAGCACGTCGTCGCGATCGGGATACCACGCTCGGCGGAGATGGTGGTGGCGCTGCTCGCGGTGCTCCGGGCCGGCGGGGCATTCGTGCCGCTGGACCCATCCTGGCCGGTGCAGCGTCGCGAGCTGGTGTGCGCCGACGCCGGCGCGGTGGCCGTGATAACCGGTCCCGGCGGGGTCCCCGACCCGGATGCCACGGCGATCCGGGTGGACCTCGACGGCTGGACCTACGCCGACGCCCTGCCGCACGTGCCGATCGCCGGCGGGCAGCTCGCCTACGTCGTCTTCACCTCCGGTTCCACCGGGGTACCCAAGGGCGCGATGATCCGCCACGAGGCAATCTGTGCCCGGCTGACCTGGCAGCTCGGGCTGCTGGGCTTCGGTCGCGACGACGCGTCGCTGTTCAAGGCTTCCCTGTCGTTCGACATCGCCGTCAACGAGATCCTGCTGCCGCTCGTCGCCGGCGGCCGGGTCGTGGTGGCCGAGTCCGGCGGTGATCGCGACCCCCGGTACCTGCTTGATCTCATCGCGGGTGAGGGTGTCACGTTCGTCTACCTGGTGCCGTCGATGCTCGAGGCGCTGCTCACCCTCGACAGCGACGCCGACGCGCTGGCAGGGCTCAAGCACGTGTGGTGCGGCGGAGAAGTGCTGACCCCGGAACTTTTCGAGCGGTTCCGTGCGGTGCTGCCGACCACGATGTACCACGGTTACGGCCCCGCGGAGACGACGATCGGCGTCTCGCACGTCATCTACCACGACGACGCGGCGAGGATCGCGACGACGATCGGGCGGCCGAACCCGAACACCCGGCTCTACGTGCTCGACCCGACGTTGAAGCCAGTGCCCACCGGTGTGCCCGGTGAGCTCTACGTCGCGGGCTACCTGCTGGGCCGCGGGTACATCGCCAGCCCCGGGCTCACCGCGTCCCGGTTCGTCGCCGATCCCTTCGGGTCGCCCGGCGGTGTGCTTTACCGCACTGGCGACCTGGTCCGGTGGGCGCCCGACGGATCACTCGATTTCGTCGGCCGGGCCGACAATCAGGTCAAGATCCGCGGGATGCGCCTGGAGCTGGAGGAGGTCGAGGCGACACTCGCGGCGAACCCCGCGGTCCGTCGGGTCGTCGTCACCGCGCGGCGCACCGACGGGGGCGCGGCCTACCTCGCCGCGTACGTGGTCCCGGAGGCCGCGACCGACGCCACCGACCCCGATCGGCTGCGCGAGTGGGCCGCACTGAAACTGCCCGAGTACATGGTGCCGACAGCGTTCGTACTGCTCGACGAGCTACCGCTGACCCCGAACGGCAAGGTCGACCGCCGCGCGTTACCTGCTCCGCAACAGCACTCGACCGAGTACCGCGCTCCGCGGAACCGGACCGAGGAACTGCTGTGCGCGGCGTTCGCAGCTGTACTTAAGGTGACCCGGATCGGGATCGACGATGACTTCTTCGCCCTCGGCGGGGACAGCATCGTGGCCATGCAGCTGGTCAGCCGCGCGCGCAAAGCCGGCATTGTGCTGCGCCCCCGGGAGGTCTTCCAGTTGCGGACCGTCGCGGCGCTGGCCGCGGCGACCGACGACCGCAGGGCGGCGGGCAAGGGGTCGCTCGGGATTCCCGCCGGCATGGACAATGAGCTGGTCGCTCCCGACGTCACCGCCCGGATCGCCGCGCGCCTTGGTTGCGAACCCGCCGACGTGTGGCCGGCCTCGCCACTGCAGGAGGGCCTGTTCTTCCAGGCAGCCTATGACGACGGCCCGGACGTCTACACGGCCCAGCACGTGTTCGAGCTCGACACCGTGATCAATGTCGACCGGTTGCGCGTGGCGTGCGCGGTCCTGATGCGGCGCCATCCCATCCTGCGTGGCGGCCTGACCAGCGAGGGACTCGAGCGGCCACTGCAGTTCCTGCTCGCGGACCCGCCGGTGGAGATCGAGGAGACCGACCTGACGGGGGTGCCGGCGGCAGCCGAGCAGCTGGCCGCGCTGTGCCGGGAGCATCGGGCGCGCCGGTTCGACCTGGCTGCACCACCACTGTTCCGGATCATCGTCGCCCACCTGGACGGCGGCTGCTCCCGTCTCGTGCTGACCCAGCACCTTACCGCGTGGGATGGCTGGTCCCAGCACTTGTTCTTTGAGCAGCTGTTCCTGCTGTATGCGCAGGGCGGCGAGGAGCGTGGGCTGCCCCCGACCGGCTCGTATCCCGCCTATCTGCGGTGGCTGGCGAGCCGGGACCGCAACGCCGCCCGCAACGCATGGCGGCTCGCGCTCTGCGGGCTGGAGGAGCCCACTCTGGTCGCCGCAGCGGCGCCAGACCTAGGCACGATGCTGCCGCGGTGCACGGAGCTGGAGCTGTCCGCCGAGACCAGCGACGCGATCCTGGCCGGTGCCCGCGAGCGCGGGGTGACGCTGAACACCGTGCTGAACGTGGCGTGGGCGGTGGTGCTCGGTGAGGTGGTCGGCCAGCAGGATGTGGTGT
This sequence comes from Pseudonocardiaceae bacterium, assembly GCA_050700115.1. Taxonomy (GTDB): domain Bacteria; phylum Actinomycetota; class Actinomycetes; order Mycobacteriales; family Pseudonocardiaceae. The sequence goes on along the minus strand of JBOHGG010000017.1, from coordinate 61,493 downwards.
TCGGCACCACCGTGTCGGGGCGCCCGCCTGAGCTTGCCGACGTCGAATACGTGGTGGGGATGTTCCTCAACACGGTTCCGGCGCGGGTGCGGATCGACCCGGCGGAGAGCGTGCCGGCGTTCCTACGGCGCGTCCAGGACGAGCGGGTAGCGCTGCTCGACCACGAGTACCTCGGCCTCGGCGAGATCCAGCACGCTGTGGGGCAGCGCACATTGTTCGACACGCTCTTCGTCCTGCAGAACTTTCCTGCTCTCGACGCTGATCGCCTGGCCACCCACGGTATCCGCTACGTCGACTACGTGGATTCGACGCACTTCCCGGTGGTGATGATCGCGACCGCGGCCGCGACGCTGCGCTTGACGCTGCAGCATCGTCCTAGCGCGCTGGATGACGAGACTGCTGACGCAGTGCTGGCCCGGTTAGCCGCGGTGGCGCAGCGCCTGGTGGACAGCACCGGACCGGTCGGGGCAATCGATGTCCTCGCCCCGGGTGAACGGGTCGCGCTGGAGACGTCCTGGGCGTGGTCGGTGCGGGCGGTGGCCGAGGAGTCGGTGGCTGATGTGGTGCTGCAGCACGCGCAGCGCTCCCCGGATGCGGTGGCGCTGGTGTGCGGGCAGCAGCGCTGGTCGTTCGGCGCGTTAGAGGCACGGGCCAATCGCCTCGCACGGCTGCTGCTCGCGCGCGGTGCGGGACCCGAGCGGGTGGTGGCGCTGGCGTTGACCCGCTCGCTGGACCTGGTCGCCGCGGTGTTCGCGGTGCTCAAGACCGGCGCGGCATACGTCCCGCTGGACCTGGACCATCCGGCGGAGCGCCTGGCGATGATGCTGGCAGACGCGGGGCCGGTGTGCGTGCTGTCCTCGCGTGCTGCGGTCGGGGCCCTGGGGTTAGTCGATGCCGGGCCGGTTGATGCCCCGCTGGTGGTGCTCGACGACGAGGACGTCGAGGAGCAGCTCGCGGCGTTGCCGGACGGCCCGCTGGCCGACGAGGAACGTCCGGAGTTTCACCCGGCCGTGCCGGGCCGCCTGGAGTATCCCGCGTATGTGATCTACACGTCGGGGTCGACGGGGCACCCGAAGGGCGTGGTCACGCCGCATCGTGGGTTGACGAACATGCTGGCCCACCATAGCGAGGTGATCTTCGCTCCGGTCGCGGTCGAGGCGGGTAGCCGGCGCCTGCGGGTCGCGCACACCTCGTCGTTCTCCTTCGATATGTCGTGGGACGAGCTGCTGGGCCTGGTCGCCGGCCACGAGCTGCATCTGTGCGATGAGGACCTGCGCCGCGACCCGCACCGGCTGGTGGCCTACTGCCAGGAGCAGCGCATCGACGTGATCAACGTCACTCCGACCTATGCACGGGCGCTGATCGACGAGGGGCTGTTGCAGGGCGCGCACCCTCCCGCGCTGGTGGTGCTGGGCGGTGAGGCGGTGTCTGAGTCGGTGTGGGCGCAGCTGCGCGATAGCCGAGATACGGCGGGCGTCCGCGCCTACAACCTCTACGGCCCGACGGAGTGCTCGATCAACGCGCTCGGCAGCAGCGTCGCCGGCAGCCACACCCCGACCGTGGGCAAGGCCGTGTTCAACACCCGTGCCTATGTGCTTGATATGTGCATGCGGCCGGTGGCGGTGGGAGTGACCGGTGAGTTGTACCTTGCCGGCATTGGGTTGGCTCGTGGTTATCACAACCGCTGCGCGCTGACCGCCGAGCGTTTTGTTGCCGATCCTTACGCGGTGGTGCCGGGCGGGCGGATGTACCGGACGGGTGATCTGGTCCGCCAGCGCCCTGACGGCGTCATGGATTTCCTCGGTCGAGCCGACGACCAGGTCAAGATCCGCGGGTTCCGCGTCGAGTTGGGTGAAGTCGAGGCTGTCTTGGCCGTGCACTCCCAGGTGGCACAAGCGGCAGTGATCGCCGCCGACGCGGCTGCGTCTGGCGTCAAGCGTCTGGTCGGCTATGTGGTCCCCACGCCATGGGAGGTTCTAGACCGCGGCCGGGTGGAGCAAGAGCAGATCGGAGAGTGGCGACAGGTCTACGACACTGGATACACCCAAGCCGACACCGCATTGGTGACTGAGGACTTTTCCGGCTGGGACTCAAGCTATGACGGCCAACCGATCCCGTTGCCCCAGATGCACGAGTGGCGGGAGATGACCGTGGCAGGTATCCGTGAGCTGGCGCCGCGCCGTGTGCTTGAGATCGGAGTCGGAACCGGGCTGCTGCTCGCAGAAGTAGCACCAGCCAGCGAGGTGTACTGGGCCACCGATTTCTCTCCTCCCGTGATCCAGAGCCTGCGGGCCGACCTGGGCCGTGATCCCGAGCTGGCCGAGCGGGTGACGCTGGCCTGCCAGCCCGCCGACGTGATCGATGGGCTGCCTGCTGGCTTCTTCGACACCGTCATCATCAACTCCGTCATCCAGTATTTCCCCAGCATCGCTTACCTGACCGACGTGCTGGCCAAGGCCATCGCGCTGACGGCTGCTGGTGGTGCGGTGTTTGTCGGGGACGTCCGCGACCGGCGTCTGCTGCGCTGCTTTCACACCGCGGTCGGACTGGCCCGCACCCACGGCGCCAGCGCTGAGCAGGTGCGACAGGCCATTGAGCGCAGCATCAGATTGGAGCGTGAGCTGCTGGTCACACCCGACTACTTCGCGCGACTGCGCGAGCATGTGCCTGATATTGCAGGAGTAGACATTCGCATCAAACGGGGTTGGGCTCACAACGAGCTCACCCGCTACCGCTACGACGTAGTCCTCCGCAAGAGCCCAGTTGAGGTGGTGTCACTGGCCGACGTCGCCCAGCTGATCTGGGGTGACCAGATTGTCGACGTCGATGTGCTGGCCAATTTCCTCGACCAGCGGCGGCCATCTCCGCTGCGGGTCGGTCGGATCCCCAACGCGCGAGTGGCTTCCGAAGCGGCGGCGGCGCGCGCAGTGGAGGAGGGCAAGCCGATCACCGACGTCCTTCGCGTCCTCGGCGCCGATGGTGGTGTCGAGCCCGAGGCCCTCCACGAGCTGGGTGAGCGGCTCGGGTACAGAGTCATCACGACGTGGTCTCACGTCGCCGATGGCAGTTATGACGCAGTGTTCATCACCGGGCAGGCAGACGCGCTCGACGGCGGGTACCAACCCGCAGCCGCTGGCCTCGAAAGGGTGGACTATGCAAACGATCCGGTCACGGCTCGTCAGACCGACGCGCTTGTTCCGCAATTGCGAGAGCACCTCCAGCAGCGGCTACCCGATTACATGGTCCCCGCCGCGCTGGTAGTTGTTGACCACTTGCCCTTGACCGTCAACGGCAAACTTGATGTCAAAGCCTTGCCGGTGCCTGATCTCACCCAGACCACACCCAGTCGCGCGCCCCAAACACCGCAAGAGCAGATCCTGTGCGAGCTTTTCGCCCAGGTGCTGGGCCTGGACCGGGTAGGCGTCGACGACAACTTCTTCGCCCTAGGCGGCGACAGCATCATTTCCATCACCCTGGTCACCCACGCCCGTAAGCGGGGCCTCGCGCTGACACCACGCAACGTCTTCGAGCACCGCACGCCCGAAGCACTCGCCCTCATCTCTGCAGAGCGGCTCGGCGCCGGCACCCCGCCGCCTGTCGTCACTCCGGTGGCCCCATTCGAGCTGGTGCAGATGGAGCAGTCGGAACTCGACGCGATCTACGCCCGGTTCGGCGACGTCGAGGATGTGTGGCCGCTCGCGCCCCTCCAGCAGGGCCTATTCTTCCAGGCTGTCTACGACGCACCCGAGAGCGGTGCGGTGGATGTCTATGTCGGCCAGACCACGTTCGAGTTGCGTGAGCGCGTCGACGTCACACGGCTGCGCCGGGCCGCGCAGATCATGCAGCAGCGTCATCCGACGCTGCGTTGCGCGTTCATCGAGGGCGAGAGCACCGGTCCACGACAGGTTGTCCGCCGCGCCTTCGCTGACGTCGTGCAAGAGCACGACCTCGCCCTGTACGCAGCCGAAGCACTGGAGACGGCCGCCGCCGAGATCGCATACCAAGACCGCGTGCGGCGGTTCGACCTCGCGCACCCGCCACTGTTCCGCATCTCGCTGCTGCGACTTCCGGGCGGGACCGACCGGCTGGTCGCCACGTTCCATCTGCTCGCCTGGGACGGCTGGTCCCACAGCACATTCTTCGAGCAGTTGTTCACGCTCTACCTGCGCGACGGAGACCAGCGTGAGTTGCCCACCCCCGGCTCCTACCCCGAGCATCTGCGCTGGCTCGCGCAGCGGGACGGCGACGCCGCCGGCAAGGCATGGGCCGCCGTGCTCGCCGACGTGGCCGAGCCGACGCTGGTACGTACGGGGATGTCAGGAGCGAGCACGACGATCCCGCAGCGGACCGAGCTGGCGCTGTCCCCGGCGGTCAGCGATGCGCTGCGGACGGGCGCTCGCACCTGCGGTGTGACCCTGAACACGGTGCTGAACGCGGCCTGGGCCGTGGTACTCGGTGGTCTCGTGGGTAAGCAGGATGCGATCTTCGGTACGACGGTGTCGGGGCGCCCGCCGGAGGTGGCCGACGTCGAGCACGTGATCGGGGTGTTCCTCAACACGGTTCCGACCCGCGTGCGGATCGATCCCGCGGAGAAAGTCGGCGCATTTCTGCGCCGTCTGCAGCAGGAACGTGTCGCGATGCTGGAGCACGAGCATCTCGGATTGGGCGAGATTCAGCATCTGGCTGGGCAGGCCACGCTGTTCGACACGCTTTTCGTGCTGCAGAACTTCAAGCACATCGACGAGACCACATTGCGTGAGGTCGGCGTTGTGTCGTGGAGACACGTCGACGCGACGCACTATCCGCTCGTGGTTATCGCGACGCCCGGCCCGCAGATCCTGCTCACGCTCGAGCACGACGTGGCGATCGCCGACAGCGATTCGGCACTGATCCTGCTGAACCGGCTTGCCAGGGTAACTGAGCGCCTGATCAGCAACCCCGACCTGCTGGTCGGACGTCTCGACATTCTTGGTGATGACGAGCGCAGGGCGTTGGAGTCGGAGTGGGAGTCATCGGCTCGGGCGGTGGGGGACGAGTCGGTGGCGGAGGCGTTGGAGGAGCGCGCCGTTGGGTTGCCGGATGTAGTCGCGTTGGTGTGCGGCGCGGAACAGGTGTCGTTCGGTCAATTAAATGAGCGTATCAATCGGTTCGCGCGGTTGTTGCTGGCTCGGGGTGCGGGGCCTGAGCGGGTTGTGGGGTTGGCGCTACCCCGGTCGGTGGACATGGTTGCGGCACTGTTTGCGGTACTGCGGACGGGTGCCGCATATCTGCCGTTGGATCTGGATTACCCCGCGGAGCGGCTGGCCCTGATGGTTGGTGATGCCAGGCCGGTGTGCGTGCTGTCCTCGCGTACGGCGGCTGGGGCCCTGGGGTCGGTCGATGCGCCGGTGGTATTGCTCGACGAAACGGATGTCGTGACCGAACTGGAGGTGCTGTCGGGCGATGAGCTGGTTGACGGGGAGCGCCCGGACTTCGTCTCCGGAGTGGCGGGACGTTTGGAGCATCCAGCGTACCTGATTTACACGTCGGGCTCGACGGGTGTGCCGAAGGGGGTTGTGACGCCGTATCGAGGTCTGACGAATATGCTGGCCAATCATCGCGAGAAGATCTTCGCGCCGGTGATCACCGCGGCGGAAGGCCGGCGGCTGCGAATCGCGCACACGGTGTCGTTTTCGTTTGATATGTCCTGGGAGGAGTTGCTGTGGCTGGTTGAGGGCCACGAGGTCCACGTGCTCGATGAGGACCTGCGCCGCGACGCTCATGCGCTCGTGTCCTATTGCGACCGTCACCGCATCGACGTCGTCAATGTCACCCCTACTTATGCGCAGGTGTTGTTCGAACACGGACTGCTCGACGAGCACGGCGGAGGCCACCGGCCTGCGCTAGTCCTGCTGGGGGGCGAAGCCGTGTCCGATGCGGTGTGGGAGCAGTTGCGTGACACCGACGGGGTGCTCGGCTACAACCTGTATGGGCCGACCGAGTACACCATCAACACCCTCGGCGGGAGCACTCTCGACAGCCCTACACCAACCGTGGGGCGCCCCATCTGGAACACCCGTGCCTATGTGCTTGACATGTGCTTGCGCCCGGTGACGGTGGGGGAGACCGGGGAGCTGTACCTCGCCGGCATAGGGTTGGCTCGTGGCTATCACGATCGCTTTGCTTTGACCGCGGAGCGGTTTGTGGCTGATCCGTTTGGTGTGCCGGGTGGACGTATGTATCGGACGGGTGATGTGGTTCGTCAGCGTTCTGATGGCCTGATGGATTTCCTCGGCCGGGCTGATGATCAGATCAAGATCCGCGGGTTCCGGGTGGAGTTGGGTGAAATCGAGGCGGTTCTGGCCGATTACTGCGATGTGGCACAAGCGGCAGTGATTGCCGCCGATACGCCGGTGTCTGGTGTCAAGCGGCTGATCGGCTACGTGGTCCCCACATCATTGGAGGCAGCGGACCGCGACCAGGTGGAGCGGGAGCAGATCGGAGAGTGGCGGCAGATCTACGACACCGGATACGCCCAGGCTGACACGGCGTTGGTGGCTGAGGACTTTTCCGGGTGGGATTCGAGTTATGATGGTGAGCCGATCCCGTTGGGGCAGATGCGTGAGTGGCGGGAGCGGACTGTGGCGGGGATTTGTGAGCTGGGGCCGCGTCGTGTGCTGGAGATCGGGGTCGGGACCGGGTTGTTGCTGGCGGAAGTGGCACCGGTCAGTGAGGTGTACTGGGGCACTGATTTCTCTTCTCCTGTGATCGAGAGGCTGGGGGCTGATCTGGGTCGTGATCCTGAGTTGGCTGAGCGGGTGCGGCTGGCTTGTCAGCCTGCTGATGTGGTCGAGGGGCTGGCGGTGGGTTTCTTCGATACCGTCATCATCAATTCTGTCATCCAGTATTTCCCCAGTATCGATTATCTGACCGATGTGCTGGCGAAGGCCATGGCGTTGACGGCTCCTGGTGGTGCGGTGTTCGTCGGGGACGTCCGGGATCGGCGTCTGCTGCGCTGTTTTCACACTGCGCTCCAGCTGGCCCGCGCTGACGGGGCCAGCGCGGAGCAGGTGCGCCAGGCCGTGGAGCGCAGTATCAGGTTGGAGCGTGAGCTGCTGGTCGCACCCGACTACTTCGCGCGGCTGCACGAGCAGGTGCCGGAGATTGCGGGGGTGGACATTCGCATCAAGCGGGGGTGGGCGCATAACGAGCTCACTCGCTACCGCTATGACGTCGTCTTGCGCAAGAGCCCGGCTGAGGTGGTGTCGCTGGCCGAGGTCGTCCAGCTGAGCTGGGGGGAGCAGATTACCGACGTGGAGGCGCTGGCCGATGTCCTGGACCAGCAGCGGCCAGCTGCGCTGCGGGTCGGCCCGATTCCCAACGCGCGGGTGGCTTCCGAAGCGGCGGCGGCGTGCGTGCTGGAGCAGGGTAAGCCGATCACCGACGTCCTTCGCGTCCTCGATGCCGGCGGTGGTGTCGAGCCGGAAGCCCTCCACGAGGTGGGTGAGCGGCTCGGGTACCGGGTCGTCACGACCTGGTCCCCGGTCGCCGATGGCAGTTATGACGCAGTGTTCCTCACTGGGCAGGCCGATGCGCTCGACGGCGGGTACCAACCCGCAGCCGCCGGCCTCGAAAAAGTGGACTACGCGAACGATCCGGTCACGGCGCGGCAGACCGGCGCGCTTGTTCCGCACGTGCGCGAGCACCTGCAGCAGCGGCTACCCGATTACATGGTCCCCACCGCGCTGATGGTGGTGGACCACCTGCCCTTGACCGTCAACGGCAAACTTGATGTCAAGGCCCTGCCGGAGCCTGATCTCACCCAGACCACACCCAGCCGCCCCCCGCAAACACCACAGGAACAGACCCTCTGCGAGCTGTTCGCCGAAGTCCTCGGACTAGACCGGGTAGGCGTCGACGACAGCTTCTTCACCCTCGGCGGCGACAGCATCATTTCGATCCAGCTGACCAGCCGGGCTCGCAAGGCCGGCGTGGTGATCACCCCCCGAGACGTGTTCGAACGCAAGACGGCGGCAGGGTTGGCGGCTGTCGCCAGGAATGTGAGCGGCATGGCCGGCGCGGCGCCCGAAGCGCCGGATGCGGGAGTGGGCGTGGTGCCTCTGACCCCCGTCATGCGGTGGCTGCTGGAGCGTGGTGGACCTGTCGACGGCTACGCCATGTCAGTCGTGGTCCAGGCACCGGCCCAGCTGGACTCACCGCGTCTCACCCGACTGGTCCAGGCCGTATTGGACCATCACGACCTGCTGCGCGCTCGATTGGAGCTCTCAGACGCCCATGGCGGTGACGGCGTGCTGGTGGTGGAGCCTGTTGGATCGGTGGCGGCCTCCGCGTGCATAAGGCGGGTGGATGCCGCCGGCTCGGACGACGTGGAGCTGCAAAGGCTGGTCGAGACCGAGGAGGCAGCAGCGGTAGGAAGGTTGGCGCTGCGAACCGGTGTGACCACCCAGGTGGTGTGGTTGGACCGTGGGTCGCAGCGTCCCGGGCGGTTGCTGGTGGTGATCCATCACCTGGTGGTCGACGGAGTCTCGTGGAGGCTTCTCATCGAGGATCTCGCGGTGGGCTGGGCGCAGCTAGCGGCGGGCCAGGCGCCGGCGTTGGAGCCGTGCCGGACGTCGTTCCGGCGGTGGGCGCAGTTGTGGACCGCCAAGGCCGTCGAGCCCGCGCGGGTGGGCGAGTTGCCGATCTGGACGGGGGTGTTGAACGGCGGGGACCCGCTGCTGGGCGACCGGCCGCTGGACTGGGAGCGCGACACCTGGGGCACGTATCGCGAGGTGACATTGGTCTTGCCGGCAGCGACGGAGCCGCTGTTGACCAGCGTGCCCGCGCTGTTCCACGCCGGGGTGGACGATGTGCTGTTGACCGGCCTGGGGTTGGCGGTTGCGCAGTGGCGTCGGCGAAGAGACCAGGATGATCAGCGCTCTGTGCTGGTCGACCTGGAGGGACACGGCCGTCAGGAGCAGGTCGTCGGCGGGGTGGATCTGTCTCGCACAGTAGGGTGGTTCACGAGCATCTTCCCGGTGCGCCTGGACGTGAGCGGGATCGACCTCGACGAGGCCTTGACCGGTGGCCCGGCGGCGGGCCGAGCTCTCAAGCAGGTCAAGGAGCAGTTGCGCATCGCGCCCGACCACGGCCTGGGTTTTGGGCTGCTGCGTTATTCGAATCCTGGGACCGCAGCAGCCTTCGTTGGGCTACCGGCTCCGCAGATCATGTTCAACTACTTGGGCCGGTTCAACGTTCCCGACGCTGTGGACTGGGCCGTGGTGCCCGATATCGGGCTGGGCGGCGGCGCAGTCCCGGGCCTGCCCATGAGCCACCCTCTGCACATCAACGCCTGGACTGAGGACCGGCCGAGCGGGCCACAGTTGCACGCCAGCTGGACTTGGCCGGGAGGAATCCTGACCGAGGAGGCGGTTCGGGAGTTGGCGCACGGCTGGTTCCAGGCCTTGGACGCGTTGGTCAGCCATGCCACCACACCACACGCCGGCGGCCATACGCCCTCGGACATGCCGCTGGTCTCGATCAGCCAGGAAGAACTCGATGAGCTCGAGGCGGAGTGGACGACGGAATGAACAAGCCTTCCGGTATCGAGGAGTTGCTGCCGCTGTCACCGTTACAGCAGGGATTGTTGTTCCACGCCCTGTTGGACGACGAAGGCCCTGACATCTACACGGTGCAGGTGGGTATCGGCCTGGAGGGGTCGCTGGATCCGGCGAAGATGCGCGTGGCGGGACAGGCGCTCCTGGATCGCCACTCGAATCTGCGGGCCGGGTTCCGGCACCTCAAATCCGGTCGTTCCGTGGCAATGATTCCGCATCGGGTCGAGTTGCCGTGGAGGGAGATCGATCTGTCCGGGTCGAGCTCTGCGGTGCGGTCCGACGAGCTGGCCCGCAGCCTGGCCGAGGAGCGAGAACGACGGTTCGACGTGACCCGCCCACCGCTCATGCGATGGGTCTTGGTTCATTTGGGTTTGCAGCGCTACCACCTCGCCATCACCTTTCACCACATTTTGATGGACGGTTGGTCGCTCCCGCTGATCAAGCAGGAGTTGTTCGCCCTGTACGCCCAGGGTGGAGACTCGACGCTGTTGCCTCGTGTCACGCCCTACCGTGACTATCTGGCATGGCTGGCGGCGCAGGACCGGACCGCCGCAGAGGCCGCCTGGCGTAAGGCGCTGGCTGAGCTGGACGAGCCCTCTTTGGTGGCCGGCGCTGATCGGAACCGGCGGCCACTGATTCCCGGCAAGGTGGTGACCGAGCTGACCGAGGAGTTCACCGCGGCATTGATGACGCAGATCCGGCGGCTCGACGTAACGCTCAACACGCTAATCCAGATGGCCTGGGGCATCCTGTTGGGTCGTCTGATCGATCGCGAGGATGTGGTCTTCGGTGTCACGGTCTCGGGGCGGCCTGACGAAGTGCCCGGGATGGAGAACATGGTCGGGTTGTTCATCAATACCTTGCCCGTGCGGGTCCGACCGCGACCGTCAGACTCGATGGCGCAGGCTCTGGCTAGGTTGCAGACTGCGAATGTCGAGCTGTTGGCTTACCACCATCTCGGATTAGCCGACATCCAACGGTTGGTGGGGGTGGAGCAGCTATTCGACACTCTGGTGGTGTGCGAGAACTTCCCCTCCAGCGCCGGGCAAATGGTCGAGTCCGCCTCCGGAGTGCGGGTCACCGGCGAAGACATTTACACCGTCACCCACTATCCGCTCGACTTCGTGGCTTTTCCAGGGCCGAGTCTGGGTTTCGAGCTCATCTATCAGCCGGATCTGTTCGATCGGGCCGCAGCGGAGCTGCTGGTGGGGCGATTTGTACGAATCCTTGAGACGGTGGTCGCCGACCCCGATCAGCCCATCGGGTGCATCGACATCCTCACCGCAGAGGAGCGCCATCAGCTCCTGGTGGAGTGGAACGGCGCGGTTCGGGCGTATCCCGAGACAACGCTGCCACAGTTGTTCGAGGTTCAGGTCGCTCAAACACCCGATGCGACCGCAGTGGTCTGTCAGGGCGACGTGCTCACCTACGCGGAGCTGAACGTCCACGCCAACCGGCTGGCGCATGCGCTCATCGCCCGAGGGGTAGGTCCCGAGCACATCGTCGCCCTGGCCCTACCCCGCGGTGTCGAGTTCGTCGTCGCGCTCCTCGCCGTCATGAAAGCGGGAGCCGCCTACCTGCCCGTCGACCCCGACTACCCGGCCGAGCGCATCACCACCACGCTCAGCGACGCCGGACCGGCACTGCTGGTCACGAACAGCGAGATCGCCCGATCCCTGCCGGACGTGGCGCCCGGGATCGTCCTGGACCGTCCTGACGTCATCACGACACTCGACCAGTGCTCCGACACTGATCCCACCGACAGTGACCGCCGGCAGTCGCTGTCACCGCGCAATCCCGCTTACGTCATCTACACCTCGGGGTCAACCGGTCAACCCAAGGGCGTCGTGATTCCACATCGCAACGTGGTGAACCTTCTCCACAGTCACCAAAGAGCGCTCTTTGCTCCCGCCGTTGACGCCTTGGGAGGTCGGCCGCTCCGGGTGGCGCACAACTGGTCGTTCTCTTTCGATGCCTCATGGCAGCCGCTGCTGGCAATACTCCAGGGTCACGAAATCGTTGTGACCACGGACGAGACCCGCAGGGATCCGCAACTGCTGGCGGCGGCGATCATCAAGGAGGAAATCGATTTCATCGAGGTGACCCCCTCCTACCTGACCGAGCTTGTCGCCGCCGGCCTGTTCGATGACGGAGGTTGTCCGTTGACGGTTCTCGGCGTCGGGGGTGAGGCCGTCCCCGAGTCGTTGTGGACCGATCTCCAGAAACTCGAAGGGATCGACAGCTACAACTTCTATGGACCGACCGAGTGCACCGTCGATACCGTCGTCGCGCAGGTACGTGACAGTGCACGGCCGATGATCGGCCGACCCGTGGACAACACAAGAGTGTACGTCTTGGACTCGCGCCTGCGTCCGGTTCCCCCGGCTGCGACTGGAGAGTTTTATATCGGAGGGGCGCAGCTGGCCCGTGGCTACTTGGCCAAGCCGGGTTTGAGTGCCGAGCGATTTGTGGCCGACCCGTTCGGTCTGCCGGGCTCACGCATGTATCGCACAGGAGACCTGGTTCGGTGGCGGACCGGCGGCGTTCTCGAGTTTGTCGGCCGCGCCGATGACCAGGTGAAGATCCGCGGTTTCCGGGTCGAGCCGGGCGAGATCGAGGCCGTGCTGACCCGTCACGACGCGGTCGCTCAATCGCTCGTGCTGGTACGGAAGGACCGTCCGCAGGTCGAGCGCTTGGTGGCTTACGTCGTGCCTGCCGAGGCAGCGGTGCCGGATGCGGCCGAGTTGCGGCACCATACCGCCGCCGCTTTGCCTGATTACATGGTGCCATCGGCGTTCGTGATACTCGACCGGCTGCCGGTGCTACCCAACGGCAAGGTGGACCGCAAGGCGCTGCCATCCCCGGAGCTGACGGCGGCGGTGAGTGGACGGGCTCCGGCAACGCCCCGAGAGAGACTCCTGTGTGAAGCGTTCGCCGCGGTACTTGGTGTGCCTGCGGTTGGCGCTGAAGATGACTTCTTCGCCCTGGGTGGCGACAGCATTGTCGCCATGCAACTTGTCAACCGAGCGCGCGGTGCCGGACTGGTCGTCACTCCCCGCCAGGTCTTTCAACATAAGACCGTGGAAGCCCTCGCAACGGTCGCCGAGGTGCAAACGACAGGAAGCCGGAAGACCGACGACGGTGTGGGGCTGATCCCGTTGACTCCCATCATGCATTGGCTGCGGGAGGTGGGCGACCCCATCAAGGGCTTCAACCAGGCGGAAGTGCTTCAGGTCCCGGCCGGCCTTTCCTGGGACCGGCTGGTGGCAATCATGCGGGCGGTGGTGGATCACCATGACATGCTGCGGGCGCGGTTGGTGCGCCGAGCAGACGGCACCATCGATGATGGGGGCATCGGCGACTGGGTGCTGGACGTGTGCTCCCCTGGCTCGGTGCAGGCCGACGCGTGGATAGGCCGCGTCGACGTGGCCGGATTGGGCGGCGAGGCTGTGTCGCAGCAGATCACCGAGCACGCCCGTAGCGCCTTGGGCAGGCTCGATCCGGACGCGGGGGTGATGCTCCAGGTCGTGTGGTTCGACGCCGGGGCGGATACTCCCGGACGGCTGCTGCTCATGGTGCATCATCTCGTCGTCGACGGGGTGTCCTGGCGAGTTCTGATCCCGGACCTGGCGGCCGCGTACGCACAGCTCGCGACGGGCGGGTCGGTAGAACTGGCGCCGGTGGGCACCTCGTTCCGCCGTTGGTCGCAACTGCTGACCGAACTGGCGGCCGCACCAGGTCGGGACGCTGAGCTGTCGCTGTGGACGAAGACGTTGTCGGGCGGCGTATCCCTGCCGGTGGAGAGGGCACTGGATCCTGAACGGGACACGATGGGCAGGCTCCAGACGCTGACACTCGTGCTGCCTGTGCAGCGCACAACGCCGTTGCTGGCCTCGGTCCCCGCAGCTTTTGACAGCACGGTCAATGACGCCCTGCTGACCGCGCTCGCACTGGCGGTGGTCGACCTTGCCCGGCGCTACAACGGCAGTGGTGCCGATGGGGATACCGGTGTGGTCGTCGCATTGGAGGGTCACGGCCGTGAAGAGGAATTGGTAGGTGGCGTGGACCTCTCCCGCACGGTGGGCTGGTTCACCAATGTGTTTCCGGTGCGCCTCGACCCCGGTGAGATCGACCTCGACGAAGCACTGGCCGGCGGGCCGGCGGCCCGCCAGGCGATCACCCGCGTCCGGGACCATCTGCGCGCGTTGCCGGAAAACGGCATGGGCTACGGATTACTCCGGTACCTCAATCCACGTACCCGGACAGTCCTGGGGGAGCTGGTCGTGCCGCAGATCGAGTTCAACTATATGGGGCGGTACGACTCGTCCGAGGCAACGGACTGGGCTCAGGCGCCCGAGGTGGAGGCGGTGGACGCCAGTGCCGACCCCGATATGCCGACGGCCTTCTGCATGGTCCTCGATGCGCACATCGAGGACCACCCGCACGGCTCCGAGCTGACTTCCTACTGGTCCTGGCCGGCAGGCGTGCTGCGCGAAGAGACGGTGCAGGACCTGGCACGGACCTGGTTCCGGGCCCTGGACGCCTTGGGCATGTGCGCCACGTCCCTCAGTGCCGACAGGTGCAGAGCAAATACCGGCGAGGTCTGAGCTCGGGATCTCATCCCAAAACGTCTGTAGCAGCTCTGGCCCGTCGCGCAGATCCACAGACTGGCAACACTCGGGCAGGCGACCCATCCGCAGCAGATCACACAGATTCCGCCACATCCCGCACATCGTTTTTCCCCCACGAAGCGAGCCCTAACAGGCGCCCCCATCCCGATCACGTATATTCCCTGGCTGGCTTGTCCGTGAACTCGACACCAGCGACATTTCAGTCCTCCCGGACGTCGCTGGCGTCGAGTTCACGGGGCCGCGGCACCGACAGACACCCGCCCGACTACTGCCCTGGAGCCGACCCAGACCGCACAGTTGACTCGATCATGACGGCCGTCGACGGGCGTCCCGAGCTGCACGCATCGTGGGAGTGGCCCGAGGCGTTGCTCGGCGAGCACGAGGTCACGCTCGCCGAGTTGTGGTTCGAGGCGTTGCGCGGGTTCGTCCGCGCCGTCCGGGGGGCTGTTTGAGGACGGCCCTAGTTCGGTCCGGACTTCTCGAGCTCTGGCACCACCAGGTCCAGCGCGTAGGGGATGCTCAGCACGGTGTTGAACGTTACCGCGGCGCCGGGGAACGGGGGCTCGGTGTAGTCCAGGTAGGACACCCGGCCGTCCCGGACCACGTTGAGGCGGCTGTAGATCGGATCGTCTCTGAGCTGATCCAGCGTGTCCGGGTCGGACGTCCAGGCGAGGCGATCGACGTCGAGCAGGCTGGCCTCCTCAGCGCTGACCGTGGCCACGTTGTCCTGCACCCGGCCGGAGATCCACGGTGGTGTCGTCTTGAAGCCGAGGTCGGCGAAGAACCGCGCCTTGGGGTCCTGGGGTGAGAACACCTGGTAGCTGCCCTGGTCCACGGTGGCCATCACGAGCATGGTCTGCTGCGCCCATTCCGGGTGCTCGGCGCGGAGCTTGGCGAACCTCGCCTCGACGTCTGCGATCAGGTCCCTCGCCTGCTGCTCGCGGCCCAGCGCGCGGCCGGCGGTCAAGGTCATGTCCTGCCAGGTCGCGCCGAACGGGTCGAAGTCCGGTGAGTGCGCCACCGTCGGAGCGATCTTCGACAGGGTGTCGTACTTGGACTGGTCGAGGCCTTCGTACAGCGCCAGGATCAGGTCGGGCTGCACCGCAGCGACCTTCTCATAGTTGATCTCTCCCGCCGTGGATATGATCTCCGGCTTCGCGTCACCGGCCGCCGCACGCGCCCAGGGGAAGATCGCACCGGGTTGCTCGTTGAACCACTCGGTGGTGCCGACCGGCTTCACCCCCAGCGCCAGGACCGGATCCTGATCGCTCCAGCCGATCGTGACGACTCGCTGTGGCTCGCTGGTGATCGTGGTGGAACCCAGAGCGTGCTTGATGGTCACCGGAAAGCCCTGCGCCGAGCCTCCCGGCGGTGCAGCGGCGGAGGGCGTAGCTGAGGGCGCGGTGCTGCCGTCGCGGCTGCACGCCGTCATGACCAAGGCCGCGACCAGCACCAGGAGGAACAACGGAAAGCTCGTGCGGGGACGCGGGAGGCTGCGCCGGTCGCCGGTGAGGGGTGTGCTGGACATCGGTTTCCTTTCGGGCCAGGCGTTCCCCCGCACTACGCGCCAGAGCATTCGGCTGATTAGCTTTGCCTATCCATACCCAGGCTTCAAGTACTTAACCCCCCGAAACAAGCATTCCGCCCAAACAGCTCACCGGGTGCTCCGCCAGGCAGCCCACAGCTGGGCATACCGGTCACCCGCGGTGACGAGTTCGTCATGTGTTCCCTGCTCCACCATGCGCCCCGCCTCCAGCACGACGACGGTGTCCGCACTGGCGGCCTGGGTGAGCCGGTGGGCCACCAGCAGCGCGGTCCGCCCGACCAGGGCGCGCCGCGCGGCGGCTTCCAGCACCCGGGCGCCCGAGCTGCCGGCCTCAGCAGTGGCCTCGTCGAGGATCGCGACGGGTGGGTCGGCGAGCACGAGCCGCGCCAGCGCGAGCTGCTGGGCCTGCACCACGGTCAGCGAGTGCCCACCGGTCCCGACCACGGTGTCGAGCCCGTCGGGCAGGGTCTGCGCCCAGCCCAGCGCGTCGACGGCGGCCAGCGCGGCCCGCAGCTCCTCGTCGGTCGCATGTGGTCGGGCCAGCCGCAGATCGGCGGCCAGCGGCCCGGCGAAGACGTGCACCTCCTGGGTGATCAGTGCGACGGTCTGGCGGACCACGGCCGGGCCCTGCTCGTCGAGCGCGGCGCCGCCGATGCAGACCGTGCCCCGGGTCGGCCGGTGCACACCGGCGACGAGCTTGGCCAGCGTGGTCTTGCCGGCCCCGCTGGCGCCCACCAAGGCCACCCGGGTGCCGGGGGCGATGTCGAGGTCGACGCCGTCCAGCACGTCGTGCCCGTCGACGTAGGCGTGGCCGAGGCCGGTGATGCGCACTGCGGCGTCGACCGGGCGCATCGGGTGCTCCGGCTGCCGTTCGGCAGGCAGGTCCGCGACGCCGACGATGCGGGCCAGGCTCGCCGCCGCCGACTGGGCGGTGTCGAGCAGAAACAGCACCTGGTTGATCGGAGCGAAGAGGTTGATGAAGTACAGCGCCGCGGCGCTCGCGGTGCCGATGGACACTGCCCCGGTGCGCACCAGGAAGAACCCGGCGGTGAGCACCGCCGCCACCCCGACGAACTCGGCGAAGTTGAGCCGGCCGAAGAACCGGTTCTGCAGTCGCACCACGCGCAGCGCGAGGTTCACCACGTCCTCCGACCGCGCGCGGACCAAGGTGGCGTGTTGCTCGGCGAGCCGGAACGCCCGGACGGTGGCGGCCCCGCCGACGGTGTCGAGCAACTGCTGCTGCTGGATGCCGCCCACCACCCGCTGCTCGGTGTAAAGCGGGGTGGAGCGGCGTAGGTACCAGCGGGCGGTGAGCGCCTGGATCGGGACGGCGAGCAGCGCGGCCATCAGGAACCGCCAGTCCAGCACCGCGAGGCCGACGAGGGTGAGCACGATGATCAGCGCGGCCTGGGCGAACAGGGGGATCGCTTCGCGGACGGCCTCGCCGATCAGCGAGACGTCTGCGGTGACCCGGGAGGTGAGGTCACCGGAGCCGGCGGCCTCGATCCGTTCCAGTGGCAGGCCCAGCGCGCGGGAGACGAACCGCTCGCGCAGCTGCGCGAGCATGTTCTCGCCCACTCGAGCGACCAGCATGATGCCCAGCACCGCCAGCAGCCCCTGGCCCAGCGCGACGGCGACGAGCAGCAGCGCCGGCCCGGTGACGGCGTCCGGCGGTTCGCCCTGGGCGACGAGGTCGACGATGCGACCCAGCAGCGGCGCGGCCAGCACGCTGACGGCCGCGCCCGCGACCAGCGCGACGACCGCGGCCACGGCACGAGCCCGGTGCGGGCGCAGCAGCTCGCCCAGGGCGGCGCGCAGCCGGGGGCGCGGGGCAACCGGCAGTAGTGCCCGCGACGACGCGGTCACGCCAGCACCGTCGCGCGGTAACCGGGGTCGGTGTGCAGCAGGTCGGCGTGGGTGCCCGCGGTGGTGATCCGGCCGTCGTCGACCACCACAACCCGATCAGTGATGGCAAGCAGCGCCGGGCTGGTGGTAAGCATGATCGTGGTGCGGCCGCGACGCAGCGCGCGCAGCCCGGCGGCGATCCGGGCCTCGGTGGCGGAGTCGACGGCCGTCGTCGGGTCGTGCAACACGAGGACCGGGGCGTCGGTGGCGAGCGCCCGGGCCAGGGCCACCCGCTGTCGCTGGCCGCCCGACAGCGATCGGCCCTGTTCGGAGACCGCGGTGTCCCAGCCCGTGGGCAGTACGTCGGCCACCTGGTCGGCCTGCGCGGCGGCCATCGCGGGCGCAAGATCCCGGTCTGCGGGCGTACCGGCCCGCACGTTGTCGCGCACGGTGCCGGAGAACAGCTCCGCGTCGTGCGCGGCGACCAGCACCGCCGTGCGGGCGTCGGTGGGCGGGTACTCGTCCAGCGCCACCCCGTCGAGCTCGACTGTGCCCTCGGCCGGCTCGACTTCGCGGCCCAGGCAGTGCATCAGGGCGAGCGCCGCGGCGGAGTCGCGGGCGACCACGCCGAGCAGCTGGCCGGCCGGGACATCGAGATCGACACCGTCGAGCGGGCCGTGGCGAAGGTCGCGCAGCCGTACCGCGCCCCGAACGTCACCCGGGAGTGTCCGCGTCCCCGCCCGCACGGCCGGTGCGGCCGCGAGTACCTCGGCGATCCGCGCGGCCGACGCGCGGGCCTGGGCCAGCCGCCCGTTGACCCACCCGAAGGTCTGCAGTGGTCCGATGAGGAACTGCGCGAGCCCGACAGCTGCCACCAGGCCGCCGATGCTGATCTCGCCCGCCGCCGCCAGCCGACCGCCCACCAGCGCCACGAGCGCGAGGAACAGCCCGTTGGCCGCGAGCACGGCGCCCTGGTACCAGGCCTGGGCGCCGGTGGCGCGCAGGGTAGCGGCGAGCGCCTCCCGGCTGGTTCCCACGTAGTGGCGCACCGCCGCAGGCTCGGCCCCGATGCCCTTGAGCACCCGGACCCCCGACACCAGGTCCGCGGCCACCCCGGAGGCCTGCGCGGCACGTTCCTGCTCCGGCCCGCTGCGCCGCTCCAGCGGTTTGCCGAGCAGGTGCACCAGATACAGCAGCGGCGGTGTGCCGAGCAGGATCAGCAGGCCCAAGGGGATCGAGATGCGCAGCAGCGCCACGGTGGCGACGACCAGCGCAGCCACTGCGCCGAGCCCGAGGGGAAGGGCGAAGTTGACGATGCCCACCCGCTTGGCGTCGGACGTCGCGATGCTGGCGAGGCCGCCGGGCAGCCGTCCCGCCTCGGCACCGGCGCGTGGGTCCAGCACCCGGTCGGTGAGCTGCAGTCGCAGTCGCTGGTCGGCGCGCACGTCGGCCAGCCACGACCACCGCGCGCCCCAGCGGTAGCTGAACGACAGCACCGCGAAGTCCAGCCCCAGCACCAGCAGCCAGCCGATCAGCGCCCGCGGGTCCCCGGTGGTCACGGCCTCGTCGATGACCACCCCGACGAGAACCGGGACGAGCGCCTCGCCGATCTGGTGCCCGCACAGCAACGCTGCCGCGACGGCGACGTGGCGCCGGTACGCGCCGACCGAGCCGCGCAACACCGATCTCCCAGTAATCTCACCCACGCGCATGTTGGTAAGGTTATCCTTACTCAGCGCCTCAATCAGGGACGAGGTGGAGCCTGCATGCGCGTCGTCACATTCGGATACATGACATGGGGCCGGCGCACGATTGAGGCGATTCTGGCGGCGGGCCACGAGATCCCGCTGATCGTTACCCACCCGGACAGCGGCAACGCCTACGAGAAGATCTTCAACGAATCAGTGGCCGAGCTCGCCGCCGACCACGGCATCCCGCTGCTCGTCCGCGACCGGGCCGACGACGCCGAGGTCCGCGAGGCGATCACCGCGACCGGCGCGGACGTCATGGTCGTGTCGAACTGGCGGACCTGGTTGCCGCCGGAGATCTTCTCGATCCCGCCGCTTGGCACGCTCAACGTGCATGACTCGCTGCTGCCCGGCTACGCCGGCTTCGCCCCGCTGAACTGGGCACTGATCAACGACGAGCCCGAGGTCGGCGTCACCGCACACATGATGAACGCCGGGTTCGACGCCGGAGACATCGTGCTGCAGCGCGCCACCCCGGTCACCGACGACGACACGATCGCCGATCTGTTCGACCGGACGCTGGGGATGTTCGGCCCGATCACCGTCGACGCACTGCAACTCGTCGCGTCCGGCCGCACCCACTGGACACCGCAGGACCGGCGTGCCGCGTCGTACTTCCACCGCCGCTGCGACGAGGACAACCGGATCGACTGGACGTGGCCGGCGCGTGACATCTTCAACCTCGTGCGCGCGCAGTCCGACCCGTACCCCAACGCCTACTGCTACCACGGCCCCGAGCGGCTGCGGATCCTCAAGGCGTCGGTGACCGAGGACACGATCGGCGGGACACCAGGCCGGATCGTCATCCGCCGGGGAACCGGGGTGATCATCGTCGCCGGCGGCGATGCCCGGCGCGGGCGCTGCCCCGGGCTGCTGATCGAGCGCGTCCGCACCGACGACGGCCCGGAACTCGATGCGGCGGAGTACTTCAGACGTATGGGCGGGTACCTGACCTCATACCCGCAGGGCTGAATGCTGGTTCTCCGGCTGGTTGGCGCGACCGTTCACACCATGGACCCGCGCCACCCGGTGGCGCACCAGATCGGCATCTGGCGGGGCCGCGTTGTCGCGCTCGACGACGCCGCCGCGGCGCTGCCGGCGGCCCGGGTGGTGGACCTGCAGGGCGCCACCGTGGCGCCCGGCTTCATCGACGCGCACGTGCACCTGGCCTGGGCCGGGCTTCGCGCCCGCAGCGCCAGCGTGGCACCCTGCCGCGACGTCGGCGACGTGCTCGCCGCGATCGGCGCGGCTGCCCGCGCGCGCCTGCCGGGGTCCTGGGTGGACGTCGTCGGCTACGACCAGCGTCCACTCGGCCGTCACCTCACCGCAGCCGAACTGGACGCCGTCGCCGCCGGGCGCAGGTTGTTCGTCATCCACGACTCCGGGCACGCCTGCGTCGTGGACAGTGGCGTTCTCGGTGAACTGCCGGCTGGGACCGCACACGACAATGGTGTGCTCGCCGAGGCCGGGATGGCGGCCGTGCGGGCGCTGCGCCAGCCTTATGCCGTCGACGAGCTCGTGGAGGCGATCTCTGCGGCGTCGGCCACCTGCCTCGCCGAGGGCGTGACCAGCGTCGCGGAGGCCGGTATCGGTGGCGGCCTGATCAGTCACAGCCCGGTTGAGCTCGCCGCCTACCAGCGAGCCGTCGAGCGGGACCGGCTGCCGGTCCGGGTCCAGGTTATGGTCGCGGCGGACCTGTTGCGCCCGCTCGGCGCGCACGCCGACGACGGCATCGCCCGCGGGATGGACCTGGGCCTGCGCACCGGGCGTGCGGCTGGTCGGACCGGCCCGTCACACCCGCCGCGCCGCTGCGCTGCATTCAGTTCATGGTGCAACGGGCAACGTCGAGCGGGCAGCTGATCGGGCCCGACGAGGCGATCACGGTCAGCGAGGCGCTGCGCGCCTGGACCGTCGAGGCGGCCCGGGCGTGCTATCGGGAGGACAGCGTGGGGTCGATCGCGCCGGGGCGGCACGCAGACCTCGTCGTGCTGGCCGACGACCCGTGCGCCGTTACGCCCGACCGGATCGCCGACATCGAGATCGTCTCGACCCTCGTGGACGGAGTAGTGGTTTCGGGCGCGGCCATTCTGGACTAGCCCCGTCCGCAACTCGCCGAACACCATGTTGCTTCGCCCCGGAGCCGCGATCGAGAAACCACCGACGGGTTCTCCCAGTCGGAGGCGACGCTGAGAAGGTTTCACCTGTTCCGCCTTGGCGCGATGGTGTGCCCATGATCGACGGCCAAGTGTCGGCGGAACGTTAGCGGTCGTTGTCCAGCGTCGCCAGGTACTCGGCGATGGCTTGAGCGAACCGGTCGAAGTCGTCGAGGTGGGTTTGCAGCAGCTCGTGCACGCGGGCCGGTTCGACATCTTCGTAGTGGTGCACCAGCCGGTTACGCATCCGAGCCATCGGTTCGAGTGATGCGGCGAACCCAGCGTCGAGTACGGCCTCTTTGCCCAGCACCCGGAACACGTCGGCGTAGCTGGCCGGCTGATCGAATCCCGACGCTGAGATGATGTGGTGCCCGATGCTCAGCGTGGTTTCGATCGCGAGCTGCAGGAACCGCTCCGCGCTGCCGAAGTTGCGCGGGTCGGCACGGTACTCGTCCAACGGGATCTTGGACAGGTCCCGCAGGATCCGAACGTAGCGCGCCAGCATGGCAAGCAGCGCATCGGTGCGTTCGGGGTCAACCACCGCTCAGCGCCCCGCGCCGCGCCCGATCGCGAATCGCCCGCAGGTAGCTGTCGTGATACGGGCGGAAGTCGAGGAACTCCTTTTCCACCCGCTCGCGGAACGCGATGCGCTGCGGCTCGTCGCGGCTGAACACAACATGTCCAGCGACGACGCGGAACCGCAACCAAAGCGGAGCGTCGTTGAGGACGAGGAGGTCGACGTCGCTGCGAGCCAGAGCCGCACCGAGTTCATCCTGCAACCGGGCATCGTCGAGCAGGGTGCCCCTCGGCAGGGTGAACACCGCCAGGTCGAGGTCGCTTCCCGGGCGGTCCTGCCCCTGAGCCACCGAACCGAACAGGTACGCGAAGCGCACCCGCCTGTCCGCCTCGAGTACCGGCGCGACGTGGCGGCTGATCTCTGCGATGATCTCTGCGGATCGCCCGTGCATGGGTGCATTGTGGCCCACATTCCCTCGCCACGAGGGATTCCACGTCGCCTCGTCGTCCGATCACCTCGCGTGGCGAGGGTGGATGGCGTCCTCGGGCAGGTCCAGGTCCCCTACTTAGCCGTGCCGTTGTCGGCAGCCGCGAACCACGCCTGCGTGCGCTGGTTGCCGGTGCGTCGAACCTGGATCATGACGCCGACGTCCACGTCAGGGGTGCAATCTTGCCGACACCTCGGTGCGGCAAGACGCGCGCCAGGGCGGCACCATCGATTCGGTCTGACGGCTACAGCCGGTGAGCAGTGGAGAGGTCAGGGATTAGCTCCACCAGGGACAGCGCCGAGCGGGCCGGCAGCACAAGTCCCGGCGGCTCAGCAACACCTCCATCCAGGGGATGGGCACGTTCGGGGTCACCCGACTGGGCAGTTTTGCTGGGTCATACCTATTCCCGGCAGCGAGTTCACCCACTCCCGTCAACCAGGATGTCGTCCCCCGCGAGCCCAATGTTGGTCAGTTTGCCTTTACCGCGCCACACCTTCTGTGAAATATAGGTAGCCTTACCTAATGGTGGGAGGCGCGGATGGCGACGACACGCACGGCCGGGCGGTCCAACGGCGAGCGCGTGCCCGAATACCGGATGTTCTTCGTCGAGGTCGCCCGCACGGAGCGCCTCGGGCCGAGCTTCGTGCGTGTCACGTTCACCGGTGAGTGCCTGCGGGCTTTCGACTCTGGTGGCCTCGATCAGCGGATCAAGCTCCTGCTGCCGCAGCCGGGCCGGACGGTGGCCGACATCCCCAGCGGGCCCGGCTGGCACGCGGCGTGGCAGGCGATGCCGGAAGAGACACGGCCCACCATGCGCAGCTACACCGTGCGAGCACACCGGCTCGAGGTGGGCGAGCTGGACATCGACTTCGTACTGCACGGCGCGGACGGCGGCCATGGCGGCCCGGTCTCGGCATGGGCCTCGACGGCCCGCCCCGGTGACGGTGTCGCGCTAGCCGGTCCCGGCCGGTCAGGTGCAGGCCGGATGTGGGGGTGTGAGTGGCGCCCACCCCAGACGGCGAAACGCCTGATAATCGCGGGTGACGAGACCGCGGTGCCTGCGGTGGCGTCGATCGTCGAGTCGCTCCCGCCGGATGCCCGCGGTGTCGTCTGCGTCGAAGTGCCGACGGCAGGCGACCGGCAGTGCTGGAAGGTACCTGACCGTGTCGAGGTGCGGTGGCTGGTACGCCGGTGTGCGGCCGGATCGGCCCCGCACGGGTCGTTGCTCGAGGCGGCCGTAGCGGAGGTCCTGGCCGAGCTGTGCGAGCCGGATCCACCAGGGGCCGGGGCCGACCTGGTGGACGTGGACCTCGACTCATCCATCCTGTGGGACGTACCCGACGAGTCGGCCAGCGAGCCCGATACTCCCGGGGGCGAGCTCTACGCGTGGCTGGCCGGGGAAGCCGGGCTGATCAAGAAGCTTCGGCGGCTGATGGTCAACGACCACGGCGTCCCCCGCAGCGCCATTGCTTTCATGGGCTATTGGCGGCAGGGACACAGCGGTTGACGCGTCTCATTCGACCTCTATTGACTTCGTATGAGCCCTGTATAGACTTTAGTTATGGGCGCCTACAAGTGGCGGAAGGTGGCGGCGGTCGTGGCTGGGGTTTTGTTGGGCGCCGCGACATTGGTGGATTGCGGCTCCGGCGCTGCTGGGCAAGTCGTGCTGGCATTCGTCACTGGCAGCGAGGGTGCGGACCAGTACCGGGCCGCCGCGGCGGAGTGCAGCCGGGCCTCCGGCGGCCGGTACCTGATCGAGCAGCGGACTCTGTCGAACCGGAATACCGATGATCAGCGGCTGCATCTGGGGCTCCGGCTGGCCGCGCACGATCCCAGCATGGACATCATGGAGCTCGACGTGATCTGGACCGGGGAGTTCGCCCAGGCGGGGTGGATCTTGCCGTACCCGGCCGAGCTGGCGCGGCAGGTCGAGCAGGGGACCCTGCGGGTCCCGCTGGAGACCGGGACCTACCAGGGGAAGTTGTACGCCGCACCACTGGCCACCGGCACGCAGCTGCTCTGGTACCGCAAGGACCTGGTGCCCAGCCCACCGAAGACCTGGGATGACATGATCCAGATGGCGGAAGACCTGGCGGCAAAGGGCCTGCCGCACTACATCGAGGTGCAGGGCGCGCGGTATGAGGGTTTGACGGTGTGGTTCAACACGCTGCTCACCAGCAGCGGCGGTTCGATCGTCTCGGAGAACGGCGATGTGCAGGTGGCCCGGGGCGATGCCGCCCGGCAGGCCCTGGGTGTCATGGCGCGGATCGCCACCTCCCGGGCCGCGGACCCGTCGCTGTCGGTGAGTAACGAGAGCCACGGCCGGTTGGCGATGGAAGCAGGTAAAGCGGCGTTCCAGGTCAATTATCCGTTCGTCTACGCCACGATGTATGGCCCAGGAGGGGGCGGCACGTTCATCGATGAGTTGGGGCGGGCGACCCGGCAGGACACCGGCCGCCGGGTCAGGGACGTGTTCGGCTGGGCCCCCTATCCCTCGGTCGTGGCGGGCAAGCCCGCGACCGTGACAATCGGTGGCATCAACCTGGGGGTGAGCACCACCTCACGGCATCCGGCCGAGGCGTTCGAGGCGGTGCAGTGCCTGCGCAACCGGGACAACCAGTTTCGCAACGCGGTAGGGGTGCAAAGGCCGCCCACGCTCGTCGAGCTGTATTACGACCCAGCCTTTCAGGAACGTTACCCGGCATGGCAGGCGATCCGGGATTCGTTGAACAGCGCCAGCGTGCGGCCGAAGACACCGGCCTACACGGGTATCTCCATCATGATCTCCGACCTGCTCAACCCGCCAGCAAAAATCGATCCGGACACCGTGGTGGGTCAGCTCGCCGATCAGATCGCCAAGGCCGTCACGTCGCAGGGATTGGTCCCATGACGCTGCCCGCGCAGCCGGGTGTCAGCACCGTCGCGCTGGTGAGAAAGCGCTGGCGAGCGCCTATCTCCGAGGGAACCCGGTCAGAGCGTCGGCTGGCGGCGCTGCTCTGCGCGCCAGCGGTGCTGGTGATCCTGGCGGTGACCGGTTACCCGATCGGCTACGCCCTCTATCTCTCGCTGGAGCGATTCGACCTGCGATTCCCCGACCAACGCGGCTTCGTCGGGCTGGCCAATTACGGCGCGGTGCTGAGTTCTGGCTACTGGTGGCAGGCGTTCACCGTCACCTTGATCATCACAATGGTCTCGGTGGCGATCGAGTGATGCATCGTGGTGTGGTGCAGCAGGTCGGCGCCCCACAGTTTCTCTATGAGCACCCGGTGAACTTGTTCGTGGCCGGCTTTATCGGCTCTCCGGCGATGAACTTTCTGCCCGCGAGCCTGGCGGACAGGGCGTTATGGTGCGCATTGGGCGAGCTTCGGATACCCGATCGGATGCGTCGCACGCTGGCAGCGGCGGACGCGCCCCGCGAGGTCATCATGGGTGTGCGGCCGGAGCACTTCGAGGATGCCGCACTGGTGGAGCCCGGGGCCAGGGAGCACGGCGTGACGTTTGCTGCGCAGGTCGAGGTGCTGGAATCAACGGGCTCGGACAAGTATGCCCACTTCTCGCTGGAAGGCGAGCAGGCCAGCGCGGCCGAGCTTGATGAACTGGCCGCCGACGCAGGCACCGCCAACGTGCCCGGCGTCAGCCAGCTGATCACCCGACTGTCCGTCGCGTCGGCTGCGGCCGAGCGGGAGAAACTCGAGGTCTGGTTCGACCCGGACCGCATTCAGGTCTTTCACCCCGTGGATGGCCGAAACCTCACCCTTCCGCGCGAGATGCGGGAGTGACCTCAGGAGGCTCGCTTCTAGATGGTGGGGCGCTGCGCCCGGAATACCTTCTGCGGCCGGGCCCGCTTCCACAGCCGCCTCGGGACGTGGGCCCACGCCGCCAGGATGGTTCTGGCGGCGGTGTGCATCAGGTTGATTCTGATCGCCCTTACCTGGTGGGGCGGGGCGGCACTGATCTCGGCAAGCATGGCCTCCCGGTACTCCTCACCCGCGCTGGGCGGCTGCAACCCGCTGACCGCACAGACCAGTAGTTCGGCCCGCTCTCGAGGATCGCCTAGCGCAAGGCTGACAAAATTGCACGCGAGGAAGGCCGTCAGCTGCAAAACCAAGGCGAGCGTGAACGGAGCCAGCACAACTGCCAGGCCTAGGGTCAGCGCCGTGGGCTCACCGAGAACCAGCAGTGCGGGGTTGCCTACACCCAAGGCATAGCCACAGATCTTTGCGACCTTCGCCCACCGGTCGCGCCGCATCCTTGCTCACCCGCCGGGATCCGAGACGATCGGCCAGGGGCGCCAGTTGACCTTGTTCATTGCTTCCTTCCCTTCAGTAGGGCTGGCGTCCGCCAACTAGGCGGTCCCATTCCGGGCAGCCGCGCCGAGCCCACGGGCCCGGCCAAGGCTTCTCGCGCCTGAACGCGCCGACGCATCCTGGAGGGCCTTGCGAGCCGCCGATTCGCCATCCTCGGTGAGTCGGTAATAACGGCGCCGCGGCCGGGCCGCCTCACGCGGATCTAGATCTTCCCACTCGTCGATCAACCAGCCGTGTTCCAGAAGTCGTTGCAGGATCGGGTAAGTAGTCCCCGGCAGCAGGCCGGTGCGCGCGGTGATCTCCAACCCGTAGAGAGCCGCGGTGGGGTCGTCATCCCAGACCTGCAGGAGGGCCTCCAGAACCAGCCGGACGGTTGTCGTCATCCTGGGAGCCATAGCTGAAGTCTAGTGAGGGCTTGCCCGAAGTCAACTGAGGCCGGACCGGTGGAAGACCGGGACGGCATCCTCGGCGTTCCCTTGATAGAGTACGGTAGAGGGTATATCGTGTTATGCATAGGCTCGCGATCCGGGCGCCCCGGTTCGCAGTGCCGCACCCAGATGAGGAAAGGGGCGGCGACGATCATGGCAACATCTCACCGGAGCGCGACACGCTCCCCCGAAGCGCAGCCGATGAGCCGTAGACGGGCAGCGAAACGTCGTGGTGGAACACACCGCCGAGCACGGTGACCATCCAGGTGCTGGGCGCGGTCCTGCTGGTCTGCCTCGGGCTGCTGCTCGGATGGTCCTGGACCATCCAGGCTGTCCAGCGGAAGCTTCGGCGGCAAGCCGAGGAGCGCCGCAGGCTGAACGAGGAGTGGTCGGCGGTTCGCACCGCCCGCCGGCTGCGGGGCACGTGTCCGCGCTGCGCGAGTCCACTGTCCGAACGGGACTGGTACTTCGCACCGACGCTGGTAGAGGAACGACCGGATGACGACGACTGAGTGCTTGGGCAGGCACGCCACGCCGAACGTCGCAGATCTGTTGCTGCGACTCGGCGAGCGGGACCCGGCGGCCTGGGACGAAATCCTGCGCCGGTACGGCAAATTCGTGTCCGCGACGGTGCGGTCATTTCGGCTACAGGATGCCGACGCGCTCGACGCGGTGCAGATGACCTGGCTGCGACTGGGCGAAAACGCCCACCAGGTGCAACTCCCCGAGCGGCTCGGCGGATGGCTGGTTACTACCGCCCGCCGTGAATGCCTGCACATCCTGCGTCAAGCCAAACCCGCCCAGGATCTTATTGACGTGGCGCCAGAAATTGTCGCCGACCCCTCGGCTGGTCCCGAGCAGTGCGTCATCGGCGCCGACACCGCGCGGAGGTTGTGGAAGCTCGTCGGCGAGTTGCCGCCCCGGCAGAGGATCCTGCTGCGGGCATTGTTCACTGACAACCCCCGGCCCTACGCCGAGGTCGCCCGTGCCGCCGGGATCCCGCTCGGCGCGGTCGGACCTACCCGGGCGCGGGCCCTACGTCAGCTGCGAGGCAGCCTCCACGAACACGGGCTGGGGCCGGAGCTTGGCGATCACGACCGCTGCGCCTCCCGGATCCAGCGCATTGCGTGAGGCTGGCGTTACCGCTGGTCAGAGGTCCCGTCTCCGACAGCCGAGGAACCAATGAGGGGCTGGCTCAGCGCTGGCGGGCGTACTTGCCGGTGAGCTGGGCCTGGGCCAGCACCTTGCCTGAGAGGGCATGAGGCAGGTCGTTGCGAGGGCTGGCACCCTCGGCCAGGCCGCTGGGCTCCGACAGGGCGAGCAGCGTGAAGATGAAACGGTGGGCCCTGCCGATCGGGGGGCAAGGTCCGGCCCAGTCCGTGCGGCCGTAGTCGTTCTTGCCGCTGACGGCTCCCGCGGGCACCTTCCCCTCCTCCAGCCCGCCACCGGCCGGGTCGAGGCCGAAGAGGACCCAGTACACCTGGGTGCCTCCCGGCGCATCAGGATCCTCGAAGAGCAGGACCAGCTCGGCGGTGCCCTCCGGGACATCCGACCACGCCAGCGGGGGCGACACGTTGTCGCCGTCACAGGTGTACTGGACGGGGACGAACGCGTTGTCGGCGAAGGCTGGGCTGGTGAGTGTGAGCGCCATATCGATCGACGCTACCAGCCCTGCGGCGAAATCGGGGTAGGGCGTACGCGGCCTCGGCGCGTCACTCGACCGTCCATCGCTTTCCCGTTTCCGTTCACCGTTCCACGATCGCCCGTTGTTCCCATCATTCTTGGCGCCCGCAATTGTAGGTGCCGGTTGCGATGATTCATGCCATGGCAGCGCCGCTGGGATACTCGGCTGTGCGCCGCGGAGGTCGAATCCCGGATGACGCAAGCGCGGATCTTAGCCGGTGCGGACGCTGTCCAGCAGCTGGCCGATGCGCTGCGCGACCTGGGCGAGGGTCGAGGGGGCCAGGGTGGTCCACTCCGAGCAGCCCGCCCCGCGCACCGGCTGCAGCGTGTACCCGCCACGGTCGGTGGCGAGGTAGACCAGTGCGGCGCCGGCTGGGGTCCGCCGTCCGTCGCGGTCGCGGCAGGCAACACCGAACTTCCCGCCGCCGGCTTTGGGTCCATGCACCATGGCCACGAAGGCCCGCGCGTCGGCGGGGTTGACACCGCCGCAGATCAGCCGGTTCTCCAGTTGCTCGCCGATGAGCCCGCGCTGCCCGTCTGCTGCCGGTTGCGCCAGCAGCGCCGACGGCACCGACACCGACGATCCCGGGCCGGCCGGGCGATCCGGCAGCTGCCGGGCGACCGCGGTACACAGCTCACCGGCTGGGCCGGTGCGCACTACCAGTCGATGCTCGTCGAGCATCGCCAGCACTCCCCACTCACCCCGTGATCCGGCCAGCAACCGCACCTGAGCGACCCCGGTCTGCACCCATCCGTTGATCTCACGCACCGGGGCGGCCAGCAGGCGCAGCGGATCCTCCAGCGCCGGCACCAGGCTTCGGTGATCAGCCAGCCCACGAGCCCGCAAACCGTCGAGCGTGCGTCCGGCCTGCGCCCGCCGCTCCTGTTCGGTCAGCTCTGGGAGTCCAGGCAGATCCAGGTTCCAGTGCCGGGTGCCCAGGCCCAGGGCGTGCCAGGCCGTGCGGTACTCGTCATGGGTCAGCTCAACCGTGATGCCGCGCAAGTGATGCCCCTCAGTAGGCCGGATCCTCGCCGATCACCGGCGGCGCCGTAGGCGGCAGGTCACCGACGATCGCGTTCGAATCGTCGTGGACGAGGTACTTGCTGCGGTGCTCGCGGTCCTGCTCGCCCCGCTGGCCGGCGCCCGCGACGAGTGGCTCCCCATACCCGGCGCCGCGCGTCACACCACCTGGGGCGGCGCCGCTGCGGGTCATCCCCTCGGTGGGGGAGTGTGCGCTGACGCCGGGCTGGGGACCGAACTGAGCAGCGCCGACGCTGGGCCGCGGCCCGAACCTGGGGTGGCTTGCCCCGCCACCTGCGCTCCGGGTTCCCGCCATCCCACTTCGCCCGGGCGCTGGCCCCGCCGAGCCACGTCCGGCCGTGCCGTCGCCGAACCCGGTGCCGACCGGCAGCGGGCTGGGGGTCATGCTCTGTCCCGGTGTCGGGTTGCCGGCCCACCGGCCGGATCCCGGCGCGACGCTGTCCAGTGCGGCGGGCCCGCCCTGAGCGACCTGTGACGCCGTAGCCACCGGCTGGTAAGCGGCCATCGGATGGGCTGCGGGCTGGTGGGTCACCGGTTGGTGCGTTGCTGGTGGGTTCGCCGCTGGTGGGTTCGCCGCCGGGTAGTGGCCGGCGCCGCCGCCACCTACCGCCGCCGGCGCAGCGGCGCCGTCGACTCTCGCGTCAGTCGGCGGTAGCGCCCCGATGCTGGCGTCCAGCGCCTGCGGCGCGGTGAAGGCCGGTGCGGGGTCGATGTTGCCGTTGGAGCTGGACTGATACACCCGCATCGCCTGCCGGGCCTGCTCCGCGGCGTCCTGTTGGCGCAGCTGCGCCTTCTCCTCCTCGGTGGTCAGCCCCGGAAACCAGTCCATCTTCTGGGCGAACCATTCGCTGGGATCACCGAAGAAACCGGCTGACACCGGCGCCGGCGGGACCGGCGGGACGTTGTGCTTGGCCGTGACCCAGTAGTCGGCCTGGCCCTGCGTCCGCTGCGCTGCGGCGATCGCGATCAGCACTACGTCATCGAGCCACGGCAGCATGGCGCCGGTGACCGCAGCGGCCGACTCCGCCGCCGCACCCTCACGGGAGGCGAAGATGCCGCGGATCGCGCTCTGCACGTACGACTTGCCGGTCACTCCGACGTCGTCGCCCAACCGCTGCCACGCCCGGCTGACCTCCTGCAGTGAATCCGAGCCGACCCCGCCATTGATACGGTCGAAGATAATCTGATGGTCGGTGTCGTCGTAGTTGAAGTTCGTCCCCACCACTGCGTCCCCTCAACTCTTCGGCGGCAGATTCATCAGCACCGCCGCGGCCACCTGCTTGCCCACTTCACACGCTTGCTGCGGATTGTTCTTAAATGTGTCTGAGTCGTAGCTCACCGAGACGCTCTGACGCTCCGCCGTTTTAACGTCCATATCACAGTGCGGAAGGTCTGCTTTGGGTCTCGTGACGATCGCGGGATAGCCAGCGATCTCGATAAGCTCGAAGAACGGAAGCCCTTGCCTCCTGTCGTAAACGGCCTCTAAGGTTAGATTGTTAGTGAACGTGCCGATATAGACCGTTCGAAATATTCGCCGGTCTCCCGCGGTACTCGTCCACTTGCAGTCCAAGTTGCCGAGAACACCGTCCAGTTGTTTCGGTGGAAGGTCTAGCCCGAACCCGGCCGCCTGCTGCGAGGTCAGCAACTCGCACGGCCGACGGGCCAGAGCCGCGACATCGCGCGGATTCTTGACTGGAGGGATCGGGCTGGCCGCCTCCGTAGGGCTCGCTCGGACGGGCTCCGGTGCCGCGTCCGTGCCGCTGCCACAACCCGCTAGCATGATCACCGATCCGACGGCGATCATGCTAGCGGCGAATCTAATCCTCATAGGGGCAGCCCGGGGCTGGCCTTCGGGATGTTCAGCTCGTCGACCTGCAGGTAGGTTTTCATGTCTTCCCGCAACTTATGCGACAGGTCGTCGAGTTGCTTTGCGCCCGCAAGAAGGGTCGCGTACAAGTTGTTGACACCGCTATCCGACGCCCATCGGCCGATCTGGGCAGCCGCGTTGACGCTGACCCCGTCAATACCGGGAGGACGGATGTCCGCCAGGAGCTGCACCTTCCTCGCCCGGTCCCTGAAGAACTCCGCGGCGGCCTCGAGGTCGGCGATGGCCTGTGGGGCGCGCTCGTAGTCGACCGAGAAGCCCTGCGTCGCGCCGCTGCCACCGAGCGGAGCGCCCAGCGCCGTGCCGTCCAGCACGTTGCCAGTATCGCTGGCGGCGCTGAACCACTGGTTCTCGCTACTCATCGTGTTCCCCTAGAGACATGGCGTGCACACGAGGCAAGGAGTCTGCCACACGAGCCGGTGACTACATTGAGGTTATGGCAGCGCGGATCACCCTGGTACAGGGCGATATCACCGACCAGCACGTCGACGCCGTGGTGAACGCCGCCAACAGTTCGCTATTCGGCGGGGGCGGCGTCGACGGCGCGATCCACCGCCGCGGCGGGCCGGTGATCCTCACGGAATGCCGGCAACTGCGGGCCGGCCGCTACCGAGACGGTCTGCCCACCGGCCAGGCGGTCGCCACCACCGCGGGTGATCTGCCGGCCCGATGGGTGATCCACACCGTCGGCCCGGTGCACACCGAATCCGAGGACCGCTCCGAACTCCTTGCCTCCTGCTACCGCGAATCACTGCGAGTGGCCGACGAGCTCGGCGCGCAGACCGTCGCCTTCCCCGCGGTGTCCGCCGGAATCTACGGATGGCCGCTGGCCGACGCCGCCCGCATCGCGCTGGCCACCGTCCAGAACTCACCGACCAGCGTGCGCGAGGCCCGGTTCGTGCTGTTCAGCGACACGGTCCTGGACGCGTTCCGCACCGTGCACCAGAGCGCGACACACCGTGCAGGAGAGCCGGACACGCGGGGTTAGGGGGTGAGGCGGACGCAGCAGTGGGGTGGGGCGGGGTCCAGGTGGGCGGTGAGGCCGGTGGGGGCTAGGCCGTCCAGGAGCCCGGCGAGCAGGCGCAGGTTCATTCCGCACACGAGTTGGGTGTACTCCTGCGCCAGGGTGTGGAAGGGGCAGTTGGCGAGGGCGACGTGGTCGCCCTCGCTGCGCGGTTCGAAGCCGTATTCCTGCAGGACCCGTAGTGCGGTCTGCCGGTTATCACGGTCACCGGCTGTGCTGCGCGCGGTTTCGCCGAGTTCTCGGCCCAACTGGTAAGCGCGCTGGTCGAGGACGCCCCGCGGGGAGTCCCCGGAGCGTTCGGCAAGCTCGAGGGCGCTGGACAGCAGCCGCCCGGCCAGGTCGTAGCGGCGCTGGGGCAGCGACACGGCCACCTGATGCCCCGACCGCTGGTACAGCTTGGCCGGGCGCCCGGCGCCGGGGCCGGTGCGGCCGGTGCGGCGCTGGTAGACCACGTCGAGCAGGCCCTCGTCCACGAGCCGGTCGAGATGAAACGCCGCGGTGGTGCGCGGCAGCTCGAAGGCCGCGGCAGCGTCGTCGCGGCTCACCGGTTCAGACTGACGCACCACGTAGTCGTACAGGCTGCGACGGGTCGGCTCGTCGAGCGCGGCGATCGCGGAGATCTGCGCCTCCCGGGACTCCATTCTAGAATCAACTCCTATTGACGAAACAGCTACCACCGCTCTAACGTTAGCAGATCATGGCTTTAGAGGGAGGCTGAGATGAGCGAGCTGGTGGTAGTTGGCGTTGACGGCTCCCCGGCCAGCTACACGGCGCTGCGGTGGGCTCTGGCGTTTGCCGGCCGCACCGGCGCCCGGGTCCACGCCGTCCGCTGCTGGCTGCCGGTCGTGGCGAGAGGGTGGGAAGCCGCGGTCACCTCCGAGCCGGTGCCACTACCCGCCGAACAACAAGCGCGGGCCGAGCGGGAACTCGCCGAGGTCGTGGCGGCCGCGCTGGCGCGAGTCCCTGACGGGTCGGCGCGGGTTGCAGTGCGGCAGAGGGTGGCCCGCGGGCCGGCCGGTCCGGCGCTCGTGGGAGCGGCCGACGGTGCCGCCCTGCTGGTGGTCGGCCACGGCCCGCGGGTCGCTGAACTGCTGCACCGGTCGGTGAGCTGGTACTGCGTGCGGCACGCGACGTGTCCAGTGCTGGTCATTCCACCTGCGATGGCTACCCGGCGGACGCTGTTTCGTGCGGCCGCGGAGGTACCCGCATGACCACCGCGCAGCAGCTGGCGGACACCGCCCGCCGGGTTACCGATACATATCCGGAACTGCTGACCCCCGACGAGTTCGACCCGACCAGATTCCCCCGCGACGAGGACCACGAAGGGGTGGTCCGGCACCTCCCGGTGCGGTCCCAGCGCCGTGTCCTGTTGCGGCTGCTTGCCGGGCTGGACCGCCCGGTCGCCGCTGTTGTGCACACCGCCGCACCTCTGGTGACTCTGCTAGGCCGCGTGGTTGGGCTGGTGACTTTGGCCGAGCAGACCCTTACCGCTATGCACACGTCCGTGAGCAGGACCAATGCGCTGCTCGACCGCGTCGAGGGCGTCACCCGCACGGCCGAGGGCGTCGTGCAGGCCGCCAGCCAGGCAGTGACAGCCGCGGCAGGGGTGACTGAGGAAACCAGCTCAACCACATGGCCAGCCGGCTGCCCAAGGTGTTCCGGCGCGTGATCGCGTCGTGACCGGTCTGCGTTCCTTGCCCCC
This sequence comes from Pseudonocardiaceae bacterium, assembly GCA_050700115.1. Lineage (GTDB taxonomy): Bacteria > Actinomycetota > Actinomycetes > Mycobacteriales > Pseudonocardiaceae. The sequence continues at coordinate 26,899 of JBOHGG010000017.1, read as the reverse complement.
ATTGCGAGCGCAGACCCCTGGAGGGTTTGGGGCCACGTCGCCGCCCCAAACCCTCCAGTCCCAGTCCCCGACCAAGGATCAGCCTGATGAGCATCATCGAGCCAACCGAATCGCGTTCCGAACGACCAGCACCGGTGCGCCACCACAGCCTTCGGGTGGTCCCGTCCCGGCAGGAGGTGGACCTGGCCGCGGCGGAGCGCGCGGTGGCCGATCTGCTGGTGGCCCTGGGCAAGGACCCGACCTCTGAACACCTGTCCGACACTCCGCGACGGGTCGCCCATTCCTACGCCGAGCTGCTCACCCCGCGGGAGTTCGACCTGACGACCTTCCCCAACGACGAGGGCTACGACGAACTGGTCCTCGCCAAGAGCATCCCCGTGCAATCGCTGTGCGAGCACCATCTGCTGCCCTTCCATGGGATCGCCCACATCGGCTACCTGCCCGATGAGCGCATCCTCGGGCTGTCCAAGCTGGCGCGGGTCGTCGACCTGTTCGCCCGGGACCTGCAGGTTCAGGAGCGACTGACCCAGCAGGTCGCCGACCGGCTGCACGAGCACCTGGCCCCCAAGGGCGTCGGCGTGGTGATCGAGGCGGAACACCTGTGCATGTCACTGCGCGGCGTGCGAGCCACCGGCTCACGCACCGTGACGTCCGCACTGCACGGGGTACTGCGGGAGGACGCCCGCTCCCGGCAGGAATTCTTCGCGCTAGCCGGAGTGGCGCACTGACCGGCGTCGCCCTACAAGGTCGAATAGAGGAGCACCGTCATGACAGACCGCACCCTGGGAGTCGATGAGGCAGCGGCACGCTCGGACCCCGAGGCACTGCGGCGACCCTTCTGCGCCCTCGACGAGGCCAGCTATCACCTCGACTCGGCCTCCGCGCCGTGGAGCGTCCACCTGGAAGTTCGCCTCAGCGGTACCGTTGTCGAAGATCGCCTGCGGCAGGCCGTGGGCGTGGCACTCGCCAGACACCCCCGAGCTCGCGCGCGGGCCACCATTGCCCGCCAGCGGCGGGCTGGGTATGAGTGGGAGATCACCCCCGCACCTGATGTCGACCCCCTCGACGTCGTCGTGTGTTCTGATGACGACGCCCTGCAGGCCGTCCGGGCCGACCTGCAGAGCCTGGCCGTGCCGCTTGGGACGTCGCCACCGCTGCGCATTCGCCTCGCTCGTCACCACAACGGCGACGTGGTGATGCTCAACCTCCACCACGCCGCCGGTGACGGCATCGCCGCGCTGGGCCTGCTTCGCTCCATTGCCCGGGCCTACGCCGGACGCACCGACCCGGTGCCCCACACGCCTCCCGAGGAGGTGGAGATCCCGGCGCCGGGCGGCCGGTGGGCTCAGCTCCGGGCACTGGCGGGCGAATTCCGCCACGCCGCCCCCCGTTCAGTGCACCTTGTTCCCAGCGGGGACGAGGACCGCCCCGGCTACGGGCTCCATCACCGCGTCCTCGACACCGCGCACACCGCAGCGCTGGCCACCAACGCGGATCCCGGGACCACCGTCAACGACCTCCTGCTGGCTGGCCTGCATCTGGCCCTGGACAGCTGGAACTCCGTGCACGGCGGCCCAGGCGGGCGACTCAGCGTGCTCATGCCGGTCAACCTGAGGCCCACGTCATCCTGGTACGAGGTGTTCGGCAACGTCACCTTCATGGTGCCCGTCGTCACCCGCCCCGAAGACCGCAGCGACCCCACCGCCACCGTCAAGACGATCCGCCGTCGGACCCGGCGCATCAAGCACGAACGCACTCCCGCCGCCGCCGTCAGGTTCCTCGACGTCCTCCAGCACCTGCCGCTGGCGGCCAAGCGGAGCATTGCCCGCCTCGCCGCTTCGGAGCGGGTGATCCCGACGGCCATCCTGTCCAACCTCGGCCGCCTCGATGAGGACCTGGACTTCGGACCCGAGCTGCGCGCCCGCGAGGTGTGGTTCTCCCCACCGACCAGGATGCCGATGGGCCTGGCCGTCGGGGCAATCACCGCAGGAGGCCGGCTACATCTGGTGTTCCGCTACCGGCACCCACTGTTCGGCCCGGCTGACATCGCCGGCTTCGCCGACCGCTACGTGGCAGCGCTCGGTCACGTAGCCGCTCGCGCTCGCGTCGGACCGCACCCTGGTCTTGAGCTACCAGAGGTCGGACTCGCTGCGCTGACAGGACAGGCACAACCTCGCCTGGGGAATGACCTCCAGCACGGCGAGGGGTATCTCCGCGTGGCAGGCGTGGCAGCACCCGTAGTGTCCGGCGACCATGCTTGCCAGCGCCAGCTCGATGTCGGCCATCGCCCGCCGGGCCCCGTCGGCCATCAGGGCGGCCACCTGGCGTCGGGCTCGGCCGCCGTCGGTGTCCGCGACATCGGTGTCCACCGCACTGCCGTCGGCTGCCCGCAGCTCGACGAGCTGCTCGAGCCGGAACGCGCGCTGCTCGAGCAGCATCCGTCGCAGGGCGGGAAGATGCGGCGCGAGCCGATGCTGGGGGTGCCGGCGTCGACCGGTGGGCTGGGACTGTGTCTCGGCCGCGTGGATTCGCGGCATGGTGATCTCCATGGTGGGTTCGGGAAAGTGGACGCGGCCATCCGTCGGCCAGCGCCATCGCTTCCGAGCAGGGGGTCAGGGTCAGGAGATCGGGACCCCAGGCGGCGACCGCCCCCGCTGTCGGCGCACCAGGCTGGCGGCGGGTAGCCGCCTGCCCCCGCGGCGAGCGAGACACGAGAAGAACAGGACGGCAACCAACAGGGCCGCCGGGACGGCTCCGACCGGGACCGGCGCCTGGCCGATCATCCGGACGACGGGCTGCTGGGCGGCCGGGCCGTTGACGATCTGCGCCTGGTCTGCAACGACACCCGGCGGCGTATGGCCGCCGATGCCACTGCCCCCAGCGAGCCGCACCGGGCCACCGAGCGTGACGACCAGGCCCAGGACCAACGCGGTGAGGGCCGTCAGCTGCTTGCCGGGCAGGCGAGGCATGATGTCTTCCACCCTATGCACCGTGCTCCTCCTCGGCCACCGGCGAGGCATTCCTCACCCCTCACCGGCTCGACCCCCGAGGTCGTTCCGCGTCGACGTCGGCGCTGCCCGCCCAGGGGCGCACCCAGGTCACTTGTCGCGCGGATCGGTACCGCCGGTCTCGTCTGGTTGCACGACCTGCGCCGCGATCTCGCTCGGCGCGGGCGGGTGTCCGCTGCCACCGATGTGCGCCTCGGCCCGCATCCGGGCCGCCATGTGCGGGTAGTGCAGCTCGAATGCGGGTCGCTCGGAGCGAATCCGGGGAAGTGCGTTGAAGTTGTGTCGCGGTGGCGGGCATGAGGTCGTCCATTCCAGCGAGTTGCCGTACCCCCACGGATCGTCGACGGTGACGACCTCCCCATAGCGGTAGCTGCGGAACACGTTCCACAGGAACGGCAGTGTCGAGGCGCCCAGGACGAAGGCACCGATCGAGGACACCATGTTCAGCGTGGTGAACCCGTCACTGGGCAGGTAGTCGGCGTAGCGCCGGGGCATGCCCTCGTTACCCAGCCAGTGCTGCACCAGGAACGTCAGGTGGAACCCGATGAACGTGGCCCAGAAGTGGAGCTTGCCCAGCGGCTCGTCGAGCATCCGGCCGGTCATCTTCGGGAACCAGAATTAGATCCCGGCGAAGGTGGCGAACACGATCGTGCCGTAGAGCACGTAATGGAAATGCGCCACCACGAAGTAGGTGTCGGTGACGTGGAAGTCGATCGCCGGGGCGGCCAGCAGCACCCCCGTCAGCCCGCCGAACAGAAACGTCAGCAGGAACCCGATCGAGAACAGCATCGGAGTCTCGAAGGTGAGCTGCCCCCGCCACATGGTACCGATCCAATTGAAGAACTTGATCCCGGTGGGCACCGCAATGAGGAAACTGGTGAACGCGAAGAAGGGCAGCAGTACCGCGCCGGTGGCGTACATGTGGTGCGCCCACACCACCACGGACAGCCCGCCGATCGTCAGCGTCGCGAAGACCATCCCCTTGTAGCCGAACACCGGCTTGCGGGAGAACACCGGAATCACCTCTGTGATGATGCCGAAGAACGGCAGCGCTACGATGTACACCTCGGGGTGGCCGAAGAACCAGAACAGGTGCTGCCACAGGATGACTCCCCCGTTGGCCGGATCGAACACGTGCGCCCCGAGCCGCCGATCGGCCTCCAACCCCAACAGTGCCGCGGTCAGGATCGGGAAGGCCAGCAGCACGAGCAGCGACGTGACCAGGATGTTCCAGGTGAAGATCGGCATCCGGAACATCGTCATCCCGGGCGCCCGCAGACACACCACCGTGGTGACCATGTTCACCGCGCCCAGGATCGTACCCAGACCAGCGATGACCAGCCCCATGATCCACAGGTCGGCACCCGCACCCGGCGAGCTGATCGCACTCGACAGCGGGGTGTAGGCGAACCAGCCGAAGTCAGCAGCACCGCCTGGCGTGAGGAATCCGCTGATCACCATCAGGCCACCGAAGAGGAACAGCCAGTACGAGAACGCGTTGAGCCGGGGAAAGGCGACGTCCGGTGAGCCGATCTGCAACGGTAGCACCAGGTTGGCGAACGCGAACAAGATCGGCGTCGCGTACAACAGCAGCATGATCGTGCCGTGCATGGTGAACAGCTGGTTGTACTGCTCGTTGGACAGGAACTGCAGGCCCGGCTGGGCCAGCTCGCCACGCATCAGCATCGCCATGCTGCCACCGATGAAGAAGAAGGCCATCGACGTACCCAGGTACAGCATGCCGATCACCTTGTGATCGGTGGTCTGGAGCAGCCCGAGCAGGGCCGACCCCTTGACTGAGGGGCGCACCGGGTGCGGACGTGTGGCGATCGGCGGGGGTGTAACGGCCGTCACAAGTTGCCTCCCGACTGCCTCGTGGTGCTCACCGGGCACTCCTCGACACAGGACAGGTCAAGAACGTCGATACAGGGCTCGGCGATCACGGAAGTCACTGCAGCCTCTCCCCCAACCCGTCCTCGACTGCACCGTTATAGACTATCTCCATCCTCTTTATTAGGGTAGGGGGATGGGGACGAACGAGCTGGTCGGGCGGCACAGGACGCACGGGGCGTTGGCTGTGGACAGTCGGGTCCGGCTGCTGGACGTGTTACGCGCCAGCGAGCGCCCCTTGGATGCGCGAGAACTGGCGGCCGCGTGCGGGCTGCACGTCAGCACGGTGCGGTTCCACCTGGACATCCTCAGCGAGGCGGGGTTGGTGCGGAGCCGCTCCGAGTTGCCCCGCACACGAGGGCGCCCGCGACTGCTCTATGCCCCGGCCAGTGCCGGTGAGACCGGGGCCCCGGAGCAGACCGGCTATCAGTTGCTCGCCGCGGTCCTCGCCGCGCACTGGGCCGAGACGCCTGCCGAGCGGACACTGCGGGCCGAGCGAGCTGGCTGGGCTGTGGCCAGGGAGCAGGGCTTCGCCCCCCGACCCTCGCCGAGCCTGACCGCGGAGGAGTCGGTGGCCCAGGTGAGCGGACTGTTCGCCGAACTCGGCTTCGAACCCGAACTCGCCCGCGAGGGTCAGGACTTGCAGATCCGGCTGCACGCCTGCCCCTTCCGGGCCGTCGCCCAAGAGCACCCGGAGGTTGTGTGCTCGATGCACCTGGGCCTGCTCCGGGGGGCCCTGGTCGAGCTGGGGGCGCCGGCCACGGTGAGTAGCCTGCGGCCCTTCGTCGAGCCGCACCTGTGCGTGGCACACATCATCGAGTCGGCGCCGGATGCGGAGCGTCCGCTGACGCCGAGCGCGGGGCAGCGACCATGACTGGCGCAGTCGCCACACCGGTGCCGGTCGCCGCCCCCGAGCGTCTGGCTGGGAATGTGCTGGCGATCTCGTTCCTGGAAACACCGTTGAAGTTCCGGGCCCCCGGCATCACAGTGCCGCTCAGGCTCGGGATCGGGCGGCTGGTGCTCCGGGTCCGCAACGCTGTGGAGCTTGCCCTCGCCGTAACCCTCACCGGGGCGATACTCACCGACAAAGCTGGAGTGAATGGTCGCGTGGCGGGGTTCGCGGCATGACTGCCGGGGCAGCAAGCCGGGACATCGCCGACCGGCAGGACATCGCTGGCCTGGTGACCGCCTTCTACCAGCGGGTATTCGCCGACTACATCCTTGGCCCGATCTTCATCGACATTGCTCAGATGGACCTGCCCGCGCACCTGCCGGTGATGTGCGACTTCTGGGAAACTGTCTTGTTGCGCGCCGGTCTGTACCACCGCAACGCGCTACGACCCCATCTCGATGTCAACAGCAGAGTCGAGCTCACCCCGGCCCACTTCGCCCGCTGGCTGGATCTGTGGACCACCACCGTCGACGAGCGGCACACCGGCGAGAAGGCAGAGCTCGCCAAGGTCCAGGCCACGCGGATCGCCGGCTCGATCGGCCGGCGGCTGCGGGGACAGCCAGCTACGGAGTTGCCGTCCACGTGAGGCTCAGAGAGAACAGCGTGACCGCTGTCGAGTGGTCCAGACATTGTGAGAGCCCGAGCGTCCGGGGTGCTCGCGGGCCAGCAAGGGGATTTGACCGCCGGCGAGGACCATCGTGACCTGCCGCGGCGAGAGCTGGTGCTGGACCGGGTACTGCTCGTCCTTACTGGTGTTGGTCACGGTCAGATCGCTCCCAGCGCCGATCACTTCCCGCAGGCCATCGATCAGGAGGGTGTCGCCGGTCTCGATCCGGTCGTAGTCGTCCTCGGTGGTGAATTCGAGGGCGAGGATCCCGAAGTTCGCCAGGTTCTGCCAGTGGATGCGGGCGAAAGACTTGCCGATCACAGCGTGCAAGCCCAGGTAGCGGGGGGTGATCGCGGCGTGTTCCCGGGAGGAGCCCTGACCGTAGTTGTGGCCGCCGATCACGACGTGGCCGCTGCTTTGGGCGAGTTCCGCGGCCCTGCGCGGGTAATCCTGGTCGATCTGGATGAAGGTGAACTCGGCGAGCTTGGGGATGTTCGAGCGCAACGCCAGCGCCCGGGCACCGGCCGGGGAGATCTCGTCGGTGGACACGTCGTCGCCGACCTTGAGCAGCACCGGCGCCTCGATCCGGTCCGGCAGCTCCGGGAAGTCGGGCAGCGAGGCGATGTTGGGCCCCTTGACCAGCTCCTCGGCGACCGCTTGTCCCTCCGGCAGCGGCGCCTCCAGCATCGCGGTGTTCACCGACGCGCGCTCGGGCAACGCCAGCGTCGGGTAGTCCAGGCCCAGTTTCGCCGCGAGCGCGCGCGGATCGGTGATCACACCGGTGAGCGCGGACGCCGCCGCGGTCTCCGGCGAGCACAGCCAGACTGCGTCTTGCCTCGTGCCGGAGCGGCCGGGGAAGTTGCGGGGGAAGGTGCGCAGCGAGTTGCGCCCCGCGGCCGGCGCCTGCCCCATCCCGATGCACCCCATGCACCCCGCCTGGTGAATACGGGCCCCGGCGGCGATCAAATCGAACGTGGCGCCCATCCGGGTGAGGTCGGAGAAGATTTCCCGGGATGAAGGGTTGACGTCGAAGCTGACCGCGTCGTTGGTCTGGCGGCCGGCGACCATCGCCGCCACGATCGCATAGTCGCGCAGCCCGGGGTTGGCCGAGGATCCGATCACAACCTGGCTGACGTCGGTCCCCGCAACCTCCCGGACCCGCACGACGTTGCCTGGCGAGGTGGGCCGTGCGATCAGCGGTTCCAGGGTGCACAGGTCGATCTCGTCGGTGACGTCGTAGTCGGCGTCGGCGTCGGCCACCAATTCGGTGAAGTCGTCCTCGCGGCCCTCGCTGCGCAGGAACGCGCGCACCGCGCCGTCGGCGGGGAAGACCGTGGTGGTCGCGCCCAGCTCGGCGCCCATGTTGGCGATGACGTGGCGGTCCATCGCGGGCAGGTGTTCCAGTCCGGGTCCGTGGTATTCGATGATCCGGTTGCGCCCGCCGGTGACCCCGTGGCGGCGCAGCATCTCCAGGATCACGTCCTTCGCCGAGCACCACGGGGGCAGCTCACCGGTCAGCCGCACGCCCCAGATCTGCGGCATCCGGATATGCAACGGTCTGCCGGCGATGGCCAACGCGACCTCCAGGCCGCCGACGCCGATGGCCAGCATGCCCAGCGAGCCGGCAGCGCAGGTATGCGAGTCCGAGCCCAGCATCGTCTTGCCGGGCTTGCCGAAGCGCTGCATGTGGGTGGGATGGGAGACTCCGTTACCCGGTTTGGAGAACCACAGACCGAAGCGGCGAGCGGCCGAGCGGAGGAACAGGTGGTCCTCGGCGTTGCGCTCGTCGGCCTGGAGCAGGTTGTGGTCGACGTACTGCACGCTGACCTCGGTGTGCGCCCGGTCCAGGCCCAAAGCCTCCAACTCCAGCATCACCAAAGTGCCCGTGGCGTCCTGGGTCAGGGTCTGGTCGACCCGCAGGCCGACCTCCAGTCCTACGACCATGTCACCGTCGACGAGGTGTGCCTCGATGAGCTGTTGCGCAACGTTGCGACCCATCAGCTCGGCTCCTTCACGCTATGCGGTCAGTGACCGCGCGCTGACCAACGGCTAAACCCCGGTCCACGACTCGGCTAGGTGGCGGCGTCCCGCCTGGCAGGTCAGGCGCATCCCATTATGCTGACCCCGCGGCCATTATATCGTGTTACGATACTAAGTGGATGGCTCGGCGTCGAGCGCCAAGCCGGAGGCACCCAGGAGGTGTGTCGTGCTCAGTGATCGCGGGCGGAAGACACTGCAAGAGGCCCGGAACCCGTTCCAGATCGAGGATCAGGACCCCGCCCGCTCGCTCAAGGCCGTCGGGCCGCACCTACCGCGCGATCATCACCGGTGGGCTTTCCCGGTCGGGGTCGTCCTCGCGGTAGTGCTCACCGTCCCCGGTCCGAGCACCTTGAAAGAGACCGAGATCGCCACCCGGAAGCGGCCGCCAAGGCCGCGAATCCGGCGCAATGCCACCACCTTCCCGGTGAGCAGACCCTCGCCGAGTGAGCAAGGAGGAAGCCTGATGACGTCACCCGACTCGTCGGACCTGGCCCAGGACCGAACCGATGCCGCCACGTGCAGGGAGGCCGCCATAGTGCTCCGTGGGCAGCGGCTGACGACCTCGACTGCCAGGCGCACGACACTCGCCTTGGGCCAGCTTCTCAACGCGGTGAGCCTCGCGCTGGCGGCGGACGGCCGCTCAGTGCCTCCAACAGTGCGACGGGCGGCGTTGCGGGTTGCTGATCAGCTTCAGCGCTCGCGCGTGGCTGCTGACGATGACCACATCGGGCCATCCGGCCGACTTAGCGCCCAGCGCCAACGCAGCGGCCCTCGGACCATCTGCGGCAGGCCCGTGCCATACACAGGTTCGATCAAGCTGGGTCGCATGGGATGACGACGCTGACGGTGCGGGTGTCGGCCGGGGGTCTCAACCAGCGGCCGGCCGGGATCTGGGGGGTCGGTCACCACGGTGGGCGCAGGTAGCAGTCCTCGCAGCCGCTCGATCTGCTCGGCGCTCAGCGGTGGCATGGTGTCGACAGTCCGGCGGATGACCGCATTGCGGGCGGCCGTGACGTCCGCGAGGAACATCGCCGAGCAGCGCTCACACGGCGTGCCCGGCGGTGGCTGGTCGTGCTGGGTGACCGCCGGCATCAGATGTCCGCACCGCGCCTTGCACAGATCGCCGGGGTGGGCTTCCTCGGGCGACAGGAGGTGCACGCACAGGTCTAACGGGGACGCCGCCCAGCGCGCCGTCACCGGGTGCCCCCCGGGCGGGCACGCGCCAGGATCGACTGCGCCAGGGCGATCGTGTCGGCCTCCGACAGCGTCACCCCCGGTGCGCCCAGGCCGTGGATCGTCCACGCGCCGTCGACCTCATGGACGACCACCAGCGTGGCCCGGCCGCCGTCGTCGGTGGCGCGGCCCATCGCGTGCAGGCGGCCGCGCTCGGGCTTGTGGCGATGCTCCTCGGGTACGTCGATCACGGTTGTCGACAGTGACCGCGATCACCCGTTGAGCGCTAGGACACCCTGTCCTACCGGTTAACCCCGATGCGCTTCGCCAGCTGGCGCAGGGGTGAGGACCGTCTCCGCTCGGCGTTAAGCAGATCGCGGGTCACCGAGCGGACCAGAGTCTGATGGCGGATCCAGTCCGGCGACATCCCCTCGGTGGTCAGCAGCAATGCAAGCGCCTGCTCTTCTTGGCCCAGGTTCGCGTGTGCGCAGGCCCGGTCGGCCAGGTGCCGGCAGCGGGATGCCAGCGGTAATCCTGGGTTCGCCGGCATCCGGGAGGCCGCAATGAGAGCGGCTGGATAGTCCTCGGTGACCACCCCGACATCCACCGTTTGCATGGTGACCAGGGAGGGACCAAACGGGATTTCGTAGTCCACGCGGTCAGCGCCCACTCGTTGCGCTACTTCGCTGGCCGACTTGAGGAAGTCTCCAGCGAGGGCGCTGCGGCCATCCCGAGCAGCGGCATTGGCAACCTGGACGAGCAGCGACCCGTACACCGACAGGGCCTGCCGGGGCACCTCGCCGTGGGGCTCGACGCTCTCCGCGGCCCGGACCGCCACCTGCTCGGCTTCAGCGAACCGACCGCTCACGAGCAGCTGCCAGCTCAACGAACCCTTCAGTGCCGCAGCAAGCAGGGCGTCGTCGCCACCCGCGACGAGGTCCAGAGCACGCCGCGCCGCCATGAAGCCCGCGTCGGCCTGACGGAGATGGGTCAAGGTAGCGGCGGCCACCCAGTAACCCCCTGCCAGATGCTCGGCCGCCTTAGGCCGGTTAGCCGCGTCGGCGGCGTGCAGCGTGGCGCGAAGCCCGATCAAAGCCTGCGGAATCAGCCCGGTGAGCTGGTCCCACTTGCCACTCCAATACGTACCCCAGAGATAGGTGATCGATCTCTGGGCGTCTCGCAGTGACAAGGGTTCGCCTTGCACGTCCCCGAGCAGATCGGCGACATCGGCAACCGCCTGCCGAAGGGCGACCACGCCGGCATCCGGTGCAGATTCTGGCAAGCTGTCCCGGCCCAGCAGCTCGCCCAGGTCGACGTCCAGCGCCGCCGCGATGCGGTGCAAGCTCCCGATCGACGCGGTATGCCGACTACCCTGCTCCAGCTTGCGTACCAGATCGGTGGACACCCCGGCGGCCGCCGCAAGGTCGTCCTGTGTCATCAGCACGTCTTTGCGCAGTCGCCTGATGCGCTCGCCGATGGTCGGCTGCGCGCGGCCGTAGTCCATGTCGGACATGAGCCCTCTCCTCGCAGGTCTCCTCGCCGATGCCCCGGGGCCGTCGCCCCGGGGCGTGAACCTCGGCGAGGAGGTGACTCCAGGCTACGCGGCGCACTCCTTACTCCCAGAAAGAACCCGGCCGTTGTCGTGCAGCGGGGGGCCTACTCCAGTCATGATCATCTCCGCCTGCGTCTGGGTGGCGAGCCCTACCGGTCAGCTGGTGCGCCGTTGGTCGCGGTCCGCTCGAGCAGGCCGGTGTTGGGGGTGCGCAGTTCGGGCGGTGCCACCGCGCCGGCCGGCATGTCGGGCGGCGGCGCGGAGCGTGTGATGGTCGCGCCGGTCGGCCGGTGGGTCTCGGGGGGTGTTGCGCGTTCGAGGAAGCGGAGCAGTTCGACGGGGAAGGGCAGGACGAGGGTGGAGTTCTTCTCGGCGGCGACTTCGACGACGGTCTGGAGCAGGCGCAGTTGCAGCGCGGCGGGGTGTTCGGCCATCACTTCGGCGGCCTGCGCCAGCTTCTCCGAAGCCTGCAGCTCACCCTCGGCGGTGATCACGCGGGAGCGCCGTTCGCGCTCGGCCTCGGCCTGGCGGGACATGGACCGCTTCATCGACTCGGGTAGGACCACATCCTTGATCTCCACGCGGTCGATGTGCACACCCCAGCCCACCGCCGGGTTGTCGATCATCAGTTCGAGGCCTTGGTTGAGTCGTTCCCGGTTGGACAGCAGGTCGTCCAGGTCGCTTTTGCCGATGATGGAGCGCAGCGAGGCCTGCGCGACCTGCCGGATGGCGGAGTCGTAGTCCTGGACATCGACGATCACCCGCACCGCGTCGACGACCCGGTAGTAAACGACGGCGTCGACGCGGACCGTGACGTTGTCACGGGTGATGCCGTCCTGGGCGGGCACCGGCAGGGTGACGATCTGCATGTTGACCTTTTGCAGGCGGTCGGCGATCGGCGTGATCACGGCGAGGCCCGGGCCGCGGGTCTCGGGGCGGACCCGGCCGAAGCGGAAGACGACGCCCCGTTCGAACTGTTGGACAACCCGGACGCTGGCCCCGATCAGGCCGAGGGCCGCGATTCCGATCAGCATGTAGATCACGATCATTTCATCCTCCGGTGTCTTCCCTCGATCCCGCCGAGTCGGATGTGTCTGCGGTCCGACGGCACATCGACAGCTGGCCGGACCGACCACGGCACACGGGCCGTCAGGTTCGCGGTGTAGGTGTAATGGCATCGCCTCGGCGACGCGCCAGCGACAGGCCCACGGCGACCGCAGCGAGCAGCAGCGCGCCGCCCACCGACCCGGCGATCAGCAATAGCACGCTCAGCATCGTTGTGATCCACATCAGGACCGTGTACATCCGCCGGTGTTTATCGATCGGCTGGCGCGACGCGCGGGGTAGGCGCTGTGTGCGGGCGTCGAAGGTCTGCACGAATCCCGGGTCTTCGGCCAGGAACTGGCGCTGGATCTCGTGCAACGTCGCGCGTTCGTGGTCACTGAGCACGACACACCTCCTGGGGTGCCTCGTCGTCGGGCACAGTCTCGACGCTGCGCCCGGCCGTGCATTTCTATCGTAGCACGATATAATCGTGCGCCGGGCGGGTCATTCGGTGCACCGCCGTCAGTGTCTGGGGTGGAAGCGTCCGCGGGCCTCATGCGCCTCGGGATTGATGACGACGACCGGGCAGGCGGCGTGGGCGGCCACGTACTGGCTGACCGAGCCGAGCAGCGCTCCGAGGATCTTGCCGTGCCCGCGGGAGCCGACCACCAGCAGCTCCGAGCCCTCGGCCGCCTGCAGCAGCACCTCGGCCGGGTGCCCCTCAACGGGCGAGGTGGTCACCGTCTCGTCCTGGGCCGATACGCCGGCATCGGCGAGGGCCGCCACCAGGATCTCCTCCGCGGCGATCACCGGATGGAAGTCGCCGACCGTCCGCATGTCGCCGAAGGTCGATTCCTGCGGGAATTCCCAGGCGGTCACCGCATGCAGCGCCAGGCCGCGTGCGGACGCCTCCTGGACGGCCCAGCGCAACGCGGCCAGCGATCCGGGTGATCCGTCCACGCCGACCACGATCCTGCCCACCGGCGGTGGCGGGCCCGCACCCTGCGGGGTGGCCATCAGCCGGTCCTGTTCTCGGCGCCGAGCAGGTCCGCGAGCACGACGGCCGCACTGATCTCGGCGTGTCTGGTGGCGGTGAGCAGTGTCAGTGTCCGGTGCTGCGCTAACTCGCGCAGGTGCTGCAGCGCTTCGGCCCGCCCAGGATCATCGAGTTCTGTCCGGTAGCGGCGACCGAACTCCTCGAACCGGTCGGGGTCGTGGCCATACCACCTGCGCAACGCCGCTGACGGGGCGATCTGCTTGCACCATTCGTCGAGGTCGGCCTGGTTCTTGGTGAGCCCGCGCGGCCAGATGCGGTCGACCAGCACCCGAGCGCCGTCCTTCGGCGTGCGTACGTCGTAGACCCGACCGACCTGTACGCGTGACTGTGTTGTCATCCGCTGGCTCCTCGCTGTCGTTCTGTCGGGTCGGGCAGTAGCCGATCGGGTGGGGTGGCAGCGGCCAACGCGAGCGCGCAGGCGTGGCAGTCCTCCACGCCGACTCTCGGATGCTGAGCTGTTGTGACGGCGTGGAGCAGACCGGGTAACGCGAGCAGCGCCCAGCTCGTCTTGTCTGGGGTGATGATGATCAGCTCGGGATGGTCTTCCGCTGCCTCGGCGAGTTCCCGGGTGCAGCCCAACAGGTCGATGACCGCTTCGGCGTTCTGGGTGATGATGCGCAGGGGGAATGTGATGGCGTCGCGGCGATCCCAACTGGTGACGCAACCGAATCCGGCGGCCAGCAGCAGCGGGCACAGCATGGGCATGGTCGCCGCGCCGACGATCACCACCCGGCTGCGCTCCGGCGAAAGGCCGCAGCGGTTCAAGGTGGTCAGCAGCGCCGCGGTCGCTGCGGCGGCGGTCATCGCCTCATCGGTGACCACCGGTCGCTCGCTTCCCCCGCACGGTGCCGACGCCGAGTGGCGTAGGACAGGTTCGACGGATCCAGCCCTGCGGGCGGATCCCGGGGGGTGAGGGCACTGCCGTCGCTGACCACCGCGACCGGGTAGGGCATGCCACTCTGACTCGCCGCCTGATGAGACTCCCCGGCCTGGCGGACCGCGCACAGCACGGGTCCCGGTCCAGAAACCGGTTCAGCATCTCGTGGAGCGCGTTCGCAGTCACTGAGCACTGGGCACCTCCTGGCGCCTCGCGGGGGTCTTGATGTTGACGCCACCCGTCACACATGTCTATCGTAACACGATATATAGTACGTCTCATGCTCGGGAGCAGTGGAGGGCGTGGTGTCATGTGTTCTATGGCGACGGAGGCCGAGGGTGTGGGATCAGAACCCCTGACGAAGCAGGATTTCGAGGCGTTGGCCCAGTTTCGCTTCGGTATCCGCCGCTACCTGCGCTTCAGTGAGGAGACGGTGCGTCGGGACGGCCTAACCCCGCAGCAATATCAGCTGCTGCTGGCGCTCAAGGGATTCCCCGGTCGGGAGTGGGCGACCGTGCGGGAGCTTGCCGACCGGCTCCAGCTGCGACATCACAGCGTGGTCGAACTGGTCAACCGGGCCCAGGGCCAGGGGCTCGTTGAGCGGGCAGCGGACCCGAGCGATGGCCGGGCGGTGCGGGTGCTGCTGACGAAGGCAGGGGCGCGGATCCTGGTGCGCCTGGGTGCGCTGCATCGTGACGAGCTGCGTCGCATGGGCGCGGTGCTCACCCTCCCGACCTGGAACGACCCGCCCGAGGAAGGGCGCGGGTCCCCTGCATGATGTCGACCGCGCAGGCTGGCGACGGTCAAGGGCCCGCACCCTCCAAGCTAGGCTCGGGGGGGTGCGGGCCTATGAGCATCGCGCCATCGGCGATGCCGCCACCGGTGCCGCCCTGGTCAACGTTGGCGGCGAATCAGCCGAGGAGCGGTTCTTGCTCAGCTTCGGCGACGTCGTCGCGTTGAGCGGGGACTACTTCCGGCCCCACGGCTCACCCACCTCCGGCCTTGAGCACCGGCAAGCCGCCGGACCCGAAGCGGATGGGTCGGGAAGGTTGTTCAGCCTCGCTTGCGCACCGGGAGAGGCGGGGACCCGGCTCGACACCCGTGACGAGATCATCTGCGCGTTGAAGGTGACGACCGTGGACGAAGTTTTCGTCGATCCCAGATTCGAACCGAGTGGGCAGTTCGCCGACTTTCGGTTCAACCCCAGCGCCGCCCGCAGCGATGTGGAGCGACGGGTCCGGGATCGCTACTTGGCCCTGGCGGCGAGCAATGACGACCACTTCGTCACGCCCGGTAGGTCAGACGTCGCAACCGGCAGTGGCTTCGGCTCGGCCCTGCTGGCCTACCGCAACCTCCACCAGGTCGCCCTGGACGAGGCATGGCACCTCGGCCGTCATGGCGGTGACCTCTCCCGGGCCATGGCCCGGGAGGCCGCCGCTGCGCACTACCTGACCGATGCGTTCGCCGCCGGGCACCTGCGAACGCCGGTTGCCGCCATCCGCAGATTCTGGAAGGCGCGGTACCCGAGCTTCTGGGAGCACCTCCAACGCCGGGTAGCCTCCGACACCGCCACGGCGCTGCGGGAGCTCAGCCGGGTGATGAGGCTTGTGTCCGCCCGGTTCCTCTATCACCGCACCCTGTCGCAGCTCACGACCAGGACGAGCCGGTATCCCGAGCTTTCCCTGGGGGATCTGGTGGCCCGTGCCTTTCATGACTGGGACAATGCCCACGGGCTCGCGGTTGACGGAGGCGGTGTCGTCTTCGGCGACGGCCACGTCGACGAGGGCGTGACCAAGGATCTCGCCCTGGCTGGAGTGCGGGCCGGCATCGACGACGTCGAGGTCGCCTTCGGGCTGGGAGCGTCAGGCAGCGCTCTGCGCGGGGAGACCCTGTACGAGATGGTGCGCGAGGCGACCGGTGCTGGTGGCGAGGCATTCCTGGCCGAGACAAGGATTCCGCGGCTGTCACCCGCCAACCCGGGTCAGAACTGGGAAGCGAACGATGCCGAGACCCTCTGGGAGTCCCCGATGGTGGGTAGCACCGGGGCAACAGTGGGGGAGGCCCTGGTCGCCATGTTGGAGCCAGGCGAGCTGTTCATGCGCCAACTGGACGGTCTCGGCCAAGGTCTCTCCGGCGAACGTGGCGTTTTTGCGGTGCCCATACTCGGCCGGTGGCTCATCGAGAAATGTGGCCAGGCCTACCACGGCGGATTCGTCGAGCCGCTGGCCCACGACCCGCAGCGAGTGATTCTGGCTCTGCTTCAAGGCGCTGGTTGCGGACCATGCGACGAATCGAGTTCGCCCCTGTGGCGACCCGCGTTGCGTCACCAGCAGCACCCGAAGCACAGGAGTTAATGAACAAGATCCACGAGGGTCGTGCCGTCAGGTGCATGGAGCGCCCGGATCGACAGCTCCTCACGACGCGTATCGCGTCGGATCGCCTCGAACAGCTCCACCCTTGACCCCAACCCGAGCCCTCTCGGCGGCGTCGGTCGATCATACCCATAATATATCGTGATACGATAGAAATATCGGATGGGTGCGGCGACGAGATCGTGCCAAGCCGACAGGCATCTCCAGGAGGTGTGTGGTGCTCAGTGACCGCGAACGCGAGACGTTGCACCAGATCCAACGCCGGCTCTTGGTCGAGGACCCGGGCTTTGCGCGGTCCTTCGACGCCGACGCGCGGCGCCTACCGTGCGGTAGGCGCCGGTGGGCGTACCCGGTCGCCATCGTTGTTGCGGTGACGCTGTGCGTGCTGATGCTGCTGGCCCAATCGCCGGGCATCGCGCTGGCGTTCGCCGCACTGGCGGGGGCGCTGTTCATGGCACGGCCGTGGCGACACGACACCAACCAGCGGGGGACGTGATGGCCCACATCATGGGGAAGGTGTCGAGCACCCCGGCGGGGCGCCGGCTAGACCTCGTGCACCGCTTCGGAGCAGCGACGCTCGGGGCCGGGTTGTGCGTGTTCGGGGCCCTCGGGTTCGTCCACCGGGTGGAGTTCCTCGCTGTCCATGGCCAAGACGTGCTCGGGCTGTCCTCGAACGGCTTGCTGTCGACGATCTCGCTTATCGTCGGCGCGGTCCTCATCGCCGCTGCGTTACGCGGTGAACGGATCTCCTCGACGATCACGGTGGTAGTAGGTCTGCTCTTCCTGCTCTCCGGCTTTCTCAACCTCGCCGTGCTGGACACCGAGCTCAACCTCCTGGCGTTCCGGCTACCGAATGTGGCCTTCAGCTTCATCGCCGGAATGCTGCTGCTCTTCCTTGGTGCCTACGGTCGTTTCAGCGGCGGGTTGCCAGCTGACAATCCCTACTACCAGCGGCGGCATTCCAGCGATCCGAGGCAAGGAGCCGGGGACGGCGGCCCTGAGACGGACCGCTGGGAGGCCGCCGAGGAGGCGGTCGCCGCGGGTCACGCCACGCCGGAGCAGGAACAGATGGTGCGCGAAGACGCGCAGCGCCGGGTTGACGAAGCGCGCAGGCACGCGTGGGAGCTCTACCAAAGTCGCCAGGCACACGACGCGGACCCGCCGGATACTGGACCGCCCAGGGACGCCCCTGGGCTACCCGAAACCGCATGACCTGACCAGTCACCGTGGACTTCAGGGCATCTTACGGCTCATTCATGCCGGGCTGGTGGTGATCCGACGGGGGGCTGCTGGCAGCGGCGAGGTGCGCGATACACAGGTGTGGGGTGACGAATGGCTCGAGTCCGATGGCCTCGATGGGGGCGTCGAGGTCGGCGATGGTTTGCTTGAGTAGGCCCAGGTGCATCGCGCAGACCACGTCGGGGTGCTTACTGGCGACGGCGCGGAACGGACAGGCGTGCAGCAGGATCCGGCGGTGTGGTCCGTCCCTTTCCCGTTCTGGCTGGAAACCGAGTTCGGCGAACATGGCAGCCACTTGGCGGACGGCCTCGTCGGCGGAGACTTCGGCAAACGGCTGGGTAGGCCGCCGCTGCCGGCGGGCGAACGCGCGACCAGCCTCCTCGGCCAGCCCGGGTGGGATCGCGCTGCTGACAGCGAGGTAGCTGGCGAGGATGTCGGCGAGCAACTGAAAGCCCTCCGGTTGCTGGCTACCTGAACCGCCTGTGGCCGCGGTGTAGATGAGCCGGGGCCGCCCGGAGGTACCTCGTGGGTCGGTGCGGCAGCAGGCGAGTCCGGCATCGACGAGGACCTTGAGGTGGAAGCGCACCGTGTTGGGGTGCAGTGCGCTCTGCGTAGCGATCTGCTGTACGTCCAGCGGGGTGCCGCTGCGTAGCAGGTTAAGGATGTGGACCCGGCTGGCGCTGGCCAACGCGCCGTGGGTCTTGCTGCGCTCACCGGCAGGGTCGGTCTGGGGCGGCATGCCGACAAGATACTACGACTATGGTAAAAACTATGATTATCGTATAAACAAACTCGACAGGAGAGGCGGACAGTGGTGGTCGCCGAGGTGATGGGTGCGCAGGTGGATCGGGCTTTCGCGCGACGCACGGAGCCAACCAGGGCGCTGGGCAAAGACGCGGACGGCGAGTGTCCCAACGTCGCTCGCGCGCTGGGCACTGCTCACGACGCGGGCATGCTGACCGTGGCGCTGGTCGGCGGCGACGGCGGCCAGATCGCCCGAATCGCCGGGCTGGACCACGTGCTGATCGCGCACTCCGAGGATTCACGAGTGGTCAAAGAGGTCCAGGTCACCACCTACCACGTGCTGTGGGAACTCACCCAGCTGGCACTGGGCTCGACATGACAAGCGCGGGCGGGCGCCCTGGATCAGCCGCACCACCGCGGCGCCACGGGACGGCCCCTGCACACAGTCGGCGGGAGCGGCCCGTTCGCCAGGCCCCCGGTGAGAGATCGGGGTTCCGGCTCCGGGCCGGCGGCGGCGAGCCGGAGCTGCTGGATCTGCGGCTACACGCGCCGAGACCGGACGTGGTGATCGTACGGGTGAGCGGCACGGTGGACAGGTTGAACGCGCCGCTGTTGGCCGAGCTGGCGGGCAAGCAGCTCAACCGAGCGCCGCACGTCGTCATCGACCTGGGCAGCGTGAGTGTCCTGGGTCCCCAGGGCCTGACGGTCCTGCTGGCGCTGCACCAGCAGGCCACGGCGCGCGGGACGAAGCTGTACATCGTCGGGGCCGAGCACGATGCGGTACGCCGCCCGCTGCACGTCATGGGTCTGGCGCAGCTGCTGAGCCTCAATCCGACAGCGGACGCAGTGGTCGCGGCGCTCCCACGCCCATCCCGGGAGTGGGGCGACGTAACGGGCGGGGGACCGCTCAACGCAACGAGGAGGTCAGGATGAACCCGCTGGAGCGACTGCACGAGGCCAGCCAGAGCGTCTGGCTCGACTTCCTGCGCCGGGGGATGATCACCGGTGGTGGCCTGGAGCGGCTGATCCGCGAGGACCGGGTCAGTGGCGTGACCTCCAACCCCACGATCTTCGCCAAGGCTATCGGCGGCTCCACCGACTACGATCAGGCCATCGCCGAGCTGGCGGACAAGGGCCGCCACGATCCCCGTGATGTGTTCTACGACCTCGCCCTGGTCGACGTGGCCATGGCCGCCGATGCCTTCCGCCCCACCTTCGACGCCACCGCCGGGGCCGACGGGTTCGTGTCCTTCGAGCTGGAGCCAGCCCTGGCCCACGACGCGGCCGGCTCAGTGAGCGCCGCCCGCAAGCTGGTGAAGCGCATCGCCAAGCCCAACATCATGATCAAGGTGCCCGGCACCCCGGAGGCACCCGCTGCGGTCGAGGAGCTGACCGCCGCTGGGGTCAACGTGAACATCACCCTGCTGTTCTCGGTCGCCGCCTACGAGGCGGTAGCCGAGGCCTACCTCGCCGGGCTCGAACGTCGACTCCACGCGGGCTTGCCGCTCGGCTCGGTCGCATCGGTGGCGTCGTTTTTCGTGTCCCGGGTGGACACCGCCGTCGACGCCGCCCTGGGGGAGGATTCGCCGTTGCGCGGTCGGGCGGCGATCGCCAACGCCCGCGCCGCCTACCACCGCTTTCGGTGCCTGTTCTCCGGCGAGCGCTGGGAGCGCCTGGCCGCCGCCGGCGCACGCCCGCAGCGTCCGCTGTGGGCCTCGACCGGGACCAAGAACCCGGCCTACTCCGACGTGGTCTACGTCGAGGAGCTCGTCGGCCCCGACACCGTCAACACCATGCCCGAGGCAACGCTGGACGCTTTCCGGGACCACGGACGAGTGCGGCCCCGCGCCGTGCTCGACACCCTGGAAGATACGGAGGCGACCCTGGCCCTGCTCCCCGCGGCTGGCGTCGACCTCGAGGCGGTGGCCGAGCGGTTGCTTGCCGACGGCCTGGCAGCCTTCGACGCCGATCTGGCCACGCTGCTCGCCGCCATCGAAGCCCGCCTCGCCGCCGCGTGCGGGTGACGCTGGCGGTCTTGGAGGAGGTGAGCGCGCCGTGAAGCTGGCAGCCACTCTCAATCTAAAAACAACCACTCTTGACGAAACGCGCCGTGGCGGCTAGCTTCTAAAGATAGAGTCTACTGTCTTTAGAAGGAGCTTCTGATGGCCACCACTGATGTGTCGACATCAACCACTGCCCACCCGGCCGCCCGGTCCGACCCGGCGTACCAGGCATTCCTGCTGCTGCGCACGGTGTTCACCGTGGCACCGATCCTGTTCGGGCTCGACAAGTTCGCGAACCTGCTCGTGGACTGGCCGACCTACCTGGCCCCGTGGATCACTGACATCGTGCCCGGCACCGCACAGCAGGCGATGTATGCCGTAGGCGTGATCGAGATCGTGGCCGGGATCGCGGTCGCGATAGCGCCGCGGTTCGGGGCCTGGCTGGTAGCCGCCTGGCTGGCCGGGATCATCGTCAACCTGCTGACCTTCCCCGGCTACTTCGACATCGCACTGCGTGACTTCGGGCTGCTCGTCGGCGCGGTGGCGCTGGCCCGGCTGGCCACCCGCTACGCACCCGGACGGCGCACGTCCAGCACCTGACGCCCGCGTCCGTATCTGGAGGAGACACGATGACCACAGCGTTCGTCCTCACGGGGGGTGGCAACATGGGGGCGGTCCAGGTCGGGATGCTGGCCGCCCTGCGGGAGCGGCGAGTCGTCCCGGACCTGCTGGTCGGCACGTCAGTGGGTGCTGTGAACGCGGCCTACCTCGGCGGGCGGGGGATGACCGCGGATGCCGTCGACGGGCTGGCCCGGCTGTGGCGTCGGGTGCGCCGCCAGGACGTCTTCCCCGTCGACCCGCTCCGGCAGATGCTGGCCGTGACGGGCCGGCGACCCTCACTGTGTTCCAGCGACCCACTGCGTCAACTGATCGCCGGCAACCTGGACTACCGGCGGCTCCAGGACGCTACCGTCCCCCTCCACCTGATCGCGACCAACATGCTCACCGGTCAACAGGTATGCCTGTCCACCGGGGATGCCGTGTCCGCGGTGCTGGCCAGCACCGCCGTCCCCGCCGTCTTTCCCGCCGTGGAGTTCGACGGCATGGTGCTCTGCGACGGCGGGATGGCCGCCAGCGGCGGAATCTCCCAGGCCGTGGCGCTGGGCGCCGATGAGGTCTACCTGTTGCCCGCCGGGCACGCCTGCGCGCTGACACGTGTTCCTCCCGGGGCGCTGGGCGCGGCGGTGCATGCCCTGTCGCTGCTCATCCAGCGCCAACTGCTGCTGGAAGTAGCCCACCTCCGCGGGCGGACCGACCTGCATGTGCTCCCGCCGCTATGCCCGGTGACGGTGTCGCCGCTGGATTTCACCCGAGCCGAGGAGCTGATCGGGCGGGCATACCGGGCCACCAGCGCCTGGCTCGCCGATGGCGGCGACCGACTGCCGCACCCCGAGCGGTTCCTGTCGATGCACAGCCACCGGCCCAGGCACGACACTGCCAGCCACGACTGCCCGCGCGCGGGCACCATCCCGATCGGATAGGA
The DNA here is from genome assembly GCA_050700115.1 of Pseudonocardiaceae bacterium. Taxonomy (GTDB): domain Bacteria; phylum Actinomycetota; class Actinomycetes; order Mycobacteriales; family Pseudonocardiaceae. The sequence goes on along the minus strand of JBOHGG010000017.1, from coordinate 4,798 downwards.
AGAAGGCTCCCATGACCACCGAGCAGACATTCGTGATCGTCGGCGCCAGCCTGGCCGCAGCGATGGCGGCCCAGGCACTGCGCGAGGAGGGCTTCACCGGCCGGATCGTGCTCATCGGCGACGAGGCCGAACGGCCCTACGAGCGGCCCCCGCTGTCGAAGGGATACCTGCTGGGCAAGCAGGACAAAGCCAAGCTCTACGTCCACGAGCAGGGCTGGTACGCCGAGAACTCCGTGGAGCTACAGCTGGGTCGCCGGGTGACCAGCCTGGACCGGGCCAGCCACCAGGTGCAGCTGGATGATGGCGACCGGCTCGGGTACAGCAAGCTGTTGCTGGCGACCGGCGCGTCGCCGCGCCGGCTGGATCTCCCCGGTGCCGAATTGGACGGCGTGCACTACCTGCGCCGGATCGAGGATTCCGAGCGGTTGCGTGCGGCCATCCGCAGCAGCGGCCGGGTTGTCGTGGTAGGTGCCGGCTGGATCGGGCTGGAGACCGCGGCCGCCGCCCGGGAGTACGGCTGCGAGGTCACCGTCATCGAGCCGCGGCCCACACCGCTACAGGCCGCGTTCGGCCCCGGGGCTGGCGGCCTCGTGATCGGTGGGTTCTTCGCCCAGGTGCACCGCGAGCACGGCGTCGACGTCCGGCTCGGCACGGCGGTGACCGAGCTGCGCGGCACCGGGCGGGTCACCGCGGTGGTCACCGACGACGGCAGCGAGATCCCCACCGACGTCGTCATCGTCGGTGTGGGAGCCCAGCCCAACACCGAACTGGCCGAGCAGGCCGGTCTGGCCGTCGACGACGGTGTCCTCGTCGACGCCGCGCTGCGTACCGACGACCCCGACGTCTACGCCGCCGGCGACGTCGCCAACGCGGTCAACCCGCTGTATCGCACGAGGATCCGCGTCGAGCACTGGGCCAACGCGCTGCACGGTGGACCGGCCGCGGCCCGCTCGATGCTCGGCCACCAGGTCAGCTATGACCGTGTGCCGTACTTCTTCACCGACCAATACGACGTCGGCATGGAGTTCGCCGGGTGGTTCCCTCCCGGCGGGTACGACACGCTCATTACCCGCGGCGATCTCGGAGCGCAGGCGTTTCATGCGTTCTGGCTGGCCGACGACCGGGTCGTCGCCGGGATGCACGTCAACCTGTGGGACGAGGGCATCGCGCCCGTGCAGGACCTGATCCTCAGCGGAGTTCCCGTCGACCGCCACCGGCTCGGCGACCCCGCCGTGCCGCTGGTCGACACTGTCAAGAACTTGCGATAGGCCGTGCACCAGAGCACGACACACTGTGCACAAGAGCACGACACGCGTCCCACCTGGCCGTGGGCTACTCGCGGGTGCCAGAGCGGTCCATCGACGAGGGAATCGGTCGCCTCGCCGAGGCCATCCGCCGATCGCAGGACGTGGCAGGGGCTGGTCGCTGACTCCGGAGCCGAGCTGGTAGGACACGATGTCTCATACCTGACTCTGGGAGGATATGGGTATGAGCCAGCCTGACCTCAAACCCCGCAGCCGGGACGTCACCGATGGTCTGGAACGTGCCGCAGCCCGGGGCATGTTGCGCGCCGTCGGCATGGGCGACGACGACTTCGCCAAGCCGCAGATCGGCGTCGCCTCGTCCTGGAACGAGATCACCCCGTGCAACCTGTCCCTGGACCGGCTCGCCAAGGCCAGCAAGGAAGGCGTGCACGCCGCCGGGGGTTTCCCGATGGAGTTCGGCACCATCTCGGTGTCTGACGGCATCTCCATGGGACACGTCGGGATGCACTACTCGCTGGTCTCCCGCGAGCTGATCGCCGACTCGGTGGAGACCGTGGTGGAGGCCGAGCGGCTGGACGGCACGGTGCTGCTGGCCGGCTGCGACAAGAGCCTGCCCGGGATGCTGATGGCCGCTGCCCGGCTGGACCTGGCGGCGGTGTTCCTCTACGGGGGCACGATCCTGCCCGGCCGGGTGGGCGATCGCGAGGTCACCATCATCGACGCCTTCGAGGCGGTGGGGGCCTGCGCCCGTGGTCTGATCAGCCGGGCCGACGTCGATGCGATCGAGCGGGCGATCTGTCCTGGCGAGGGTGCCTGCGCCGGCATGTACACCGCGAACACGATGGCCTGTGCGGCCGAGGCGCTGGGCATGTCGCTGCCCGGCTCGGCCAGCCCGCCGGCGGTGGACCGGCGCCGCGACGGGTTCGCCCGGGCCAGCGGGTCCGCCGTGGTGGATCTCATTGCCCGCGGGATCACCGCACGGCAAATCCTCACCCGCCCGGCGTTCGAGAACGCGATCGCGGTGGTGATGGCCTTCGGTGGCTCGACCAACGCAGTGCTGCACCTGATGGCCATCGCGAACGAGGCCGGGGTGGCGCTGGAGCTGGACGACTTCAACCGGGTGGGCGACAGGGTGCCGCATCTGGCCGACGTCAAACCCTTCGGTAGGCACGTGATGGCCGCTGTCGATCATGTCGGCGGCGTGCCAGTGGTGATGAAGACGCTGCTGGACGCAGGATTGCTGCACGGCGACTGCCTCACCGTCACCGGACATACCGTCGCCGAGAACCTCGCCGAACTGGACCCGCCCGACCCGGACGGGAAGATCCTGCACGGCCTCGCTGACCCGATCCACCCGACAGGGGGGATCACCATCCTGCGTGGCTCGCTGGCTCCCGAGGGTGCGGTGGTGAAGAGCGCCGGCTTCGATTCGACGCGCTTTGAGGGGCGAGCTCGGGTGTTTGACCGCGAGCGGGCCGCAATGGACGCCATCGGGGACCTGCAGCCCGGCGACGTGGTGGTGATCCGGTACGAGGGTCCGCAGGGCGGGCCGGGGATGCGCGAGATGCTCGCGGTCACCGGCGCGATCAAGGGCGCCGGCTTGGGCAAGGACGTCCTGCTGCTCACCGACGGGCGCTTCTCCGGGGGCACCACCGGCCTGTGTGTCGGGCACGTGGCGCCCGAGGCGGCCCACGGCGGGCCGATCGCGCTGGTCCGCGACGGCGACCCGATCGTGCTGGACATGGACCGCCGCGAGCTGAACCTGCAGGTCGACGCCTCGGAGTTGCAGCGGCGCCGCCAGGAGTGGAAGGCCCCCGAACGCCCGCTACGCGGCGTGCTCGCCAAGTACGCCCGGCTGGTCGGCTCCGCCGCAGAAGGCGCCGTCTGTGGATAACCCGTGGGTGTGCCCGTCGGAGAACCGGCTCCCCAAGCGACGATGAGAGTGTGAGCGGGCAACCACGGGTGCGGCCGGACCCGGCGCTGGGGCTGCTGGAGATCTACGACACCGCGCTGCCCCAGGTCCACGGCTACCTGCTGTCCCGCTGCCGGGATCGCACGCTGGCCCAGGACCTCACCGCGGAGACGTTCCTCGCGGCGGTCACGGCGGCCCGTCGCCAGCCGACGCCACCGATCACCCCTGGCTGGCTGATCGGGGTGGCCCGGCACAAACTCGCCGACCATTGGCGGCGGGCTGAACGCGAGCAACGGGGTCTGCGGCTGGTGCAGACGGCCGGTTACGAGATCGACGATCCGTGGGACGTCGAGATCGACATCGTGGTGGCCCATCAGGTGCTCGACGCGCTGGGCCCGCACCACCGGGCCGCGCTCACCCTGCGCTATCTCGATGACCTACCGGTCGCGCAGGTCGCCGAGCACCTCGGACGCACCGTGCATGCCACCGAGGCTCTGCTGGTCCGCGCCCGTACCGCGTTCCGCGTGGCCTACGACGACCCGGAGGGTGTGCGATGACCGATCCGCGCTCCGATCCATTCCGGGCCCTCGGTGAGCCGATCACGCCGGTCGAACCCGACCCGGCATTCACCGCCGAGCTGCGCTCCCGGCTGGAGCGCGCCCTGCTCGCCCCGGAAGGAACACCCATGACCACCACCGTCGAAATCCCCCAGCACACTCTTGGTTGCTATATCGCCGTGAATGACGCCCGCAGCGCGTTGAGCTTCTACGAGCAGGCGTTCGGCGCGCGACGCCGAGGTGAGCCGATCGTGATGGAGGACGGCCGGATCGGGCACGCCGAGCTGGCCATCGGCGATTCCGTGCTGATGCTCGCCGACGAGTTCGCCGAGATCGGTCTGCTGTCCCCGCGGACCCGCGGCGGCGCCAGCCAGTCGCTGTACCTGCGGGTGTCCGAGCCGGGCGCGGTGGATGCCACCGTGCGCGACGCCGTCGAGGCGGGCGCCCGGCTGGAGCGGGCTGCCACCGATTACGACTACGGCCGCAACGCCGTCGTCGTCGACCCCTCCGGGCACCGCTGGATGATCTCGTCGTCACCGGCCGCAACGCCTACTCCCAGCCACGGCGACCTCGCCTACCTGACGCACAATGTGGCGGACACCGAGCGGGCCCGGGCGTTCTACGGTGCCGTGCTGGGCTGGACGTTGCGCCCCGGCCGGGTGGAGGACGGCTGGCACATCGAGGGCACCTACCCGCCGGCCGGGATGCACGGCAGCGCGGACCGGACCGGGATCGAGCCGGTCTACCAGGTCGACGACCTGCCGGCCGCGCTGGCCGCAGTCCGCGACCACGGCGGCCAGGCCGGCGAGCCGCAGCAACAACCCTACGGCCGCATCGCCGAGTGCACCGACAACCAAGGAATCCCCTTCCAACTGCTCCAGCCCTAGCCGGGAGGCGCGTTCTGGATGCAGAACGCGCCTCCCGGTAGCCCGATTACCGCGTTCTGCTCAGAAAATAACGGTGAGCGAGGGCTGGTAGCTATGCGGCGGGGTGTGTCTGCTCCAGGGTGACCTTGTAGCCGAGCTTTTCCAGGTTGCGGATGGCCTGGCGGCGTTGGTGGTCGT
>JBOHGG010000016.1:0-99761 GCA_050700115.1 Pseudonocardiaceae bacterium | reverse complement strand
CCCCTGGCCCTACGACAAGCCCTCCGAGTGATCAACCACCACGTCGAAAACTACATCCACGAGGCCCGAATGACCGCCTGAAAACTTGGCTCAAGTATCAACGTCCTAGCGCCCAAGCGGCGCTAGAGCCAATCGCTTCCATGCTACGTATGGAGCAAGGTCAACACCTTCGAGTAGTTCACGCCCCAGCTGTAGGCCAGCCGGGTCATAGTCCATGCGCACGACAGCCGTGTCATCGAAGAGCCAGAAGTCTAGCGCGGGCAGACCTGGGTCGGGCCGGTCGGTCAGATCGAGGATGCGCACGTCCTCACCGGCCTCCACGTTGCGGCGATAGACCGCGAATTCATACCTTAAGTAATCCGTCAGTGGCCGTCTGATGACATGCACTCGTCCAATCCATCGCCCAGTGTGGCGAAAATGACGGACACGCACGAGCCAGGGATCGTCATCTGAGATATCCAGCTTTCCCGTCGCCAGGAATCTCTCATATCCTTCCTGCTCTTTGGCCACGCCGTAAGAGCGTAGCGTTTCAAGACGGAACGCTTCTCGCTGATATGAATCGAAGAACGTACGCCAGCGGTCACCTTCCAAGCGCACGAGCCGCCTCCTGAAACACGCCTATAGGGATTTCGACGACCGCCTCACCTGCCGGCGTCTCCCTGTGCACGACATAACCCTGGACGGCAATCGTATCGTTGTCTGTCGTGAAGATGGTTGGGCAGTCGTCACTACCGCAATCTCCGCCGGCAATCCGCGTCAGCTCCACGTCACTCTCCCTTTTATGCAAGCACGTGACCGACGCTAGGCGGACAAGCCACGAGCGTCAAGGTACATGCACGTTGCCGCATAGAGTCGCACAGTTGGGTTTGGTGAGACCCCATGCCAGCCCACCCGAATCGAATCGCCCCCGGCCGGGGAACCCGGTCGCGTCGAGCCATTCCTTCAACCCGCCCGACGCGCCAGCATCCGCCACGCGGCCATCGACATCGCTGACCGGTTGGCTGGACGTAGCCCGTAGGCGCCAACACGATCTCGCGGCCATACGACCCTGGCCATGGGCCACATTCGATAACGCGCCAGGCCACGCGCTCAGCCCCATCCGAGGACAGAGTTTCATCAATGACAAGATTCTGCGACGCTCTCTGCTCTGCGACATCAACCTGACGGCGCCTTTGAGGCTCAGGTAGGTCCGATCGCGTTGGTCGTAGGCTCGGCGGTCGTGAGCGTGCCGCAGATCACCCTGACCGCCAGGCTGTCCACCTCAGCGCTGGACGCGCGGCGCGGGGTGGTCCGGCTGCACCCGGAGGTGCTCGACGCCCTGGGCCTGCGGCAATGGGACGCCGTGCGGCTCACCGGAGCCCGGGTCAGCGCCGCACTGGCGGCAGCTGGGCAGACCGCGCCGGGGATCGCACTCGTGGACGACCTCACGCTGTCCAACCTCGGGCTGACCGAGGGTTCCGAAGTGGTGCTCTCCCCGGTGCAGGTACCCGCGGCCCGATCGATCATCGTCAGCGGTTCCGCGCTGGTCCGCCATTCGGTGAGCCCCGAGACGCTGCGCCAGGCGCTGGCGGGCAAGGTGCTCACCGCCGGAGACGCGGTGTCGCTTCTCCCGCAGGACGTGGCGCCCGGGTCGGACGTGACCAGGGTGCGCGGCCGGCTGGCCGCGGCGATCGGGATGACGTGGACCAACGAGCTGCTCACCGTGACGACCACCGATCCCGCCGGACCGGTTGCCCCGCACCCGTCCACTGTGGTCGGCTGGCGCGACGGCGCGCGCACCGGGGACCTCCCCGCGCCCAGTCAACCCCGGGGCACAGCACGAAACCAGGACCCGGCGCCGCCCGCGCCTGCGGTGGCCGACCTGGTGGGAGCCCAGGACGCCGCCCGGCGGCTGGCCGAATGGTTCGAACTCACCTTCCGCCGTCCCGAGCTGCTGCGCCGGCTCGGCGCCAGTACCCGCCTCGGGGTGGCAGCGCACGGCCCCGAGGGCGTAGGCAAAGCCACGATGGTGCACGCGGTGGCCCGGGACGTCGGGGCGCAGGTCATCGAGCTGGCCGCGCCGAGTGTGGTGGCGCTGGAGCCCGGTGCGGCCGCCCAGCGGGTGCACGACGCGGTGACGGCTGCTCGTGGGCACCAGCCCAGCGTGCTGCTGGTCACCGACGTCGAGGCACTGTTGCCGGCCACCGACCCGCCGCCACTGTCCACCGTGGTGCTCGACGCGCTGGCGCCCGCGTTGGACAGTGGCGTCGCGCTGGTGGTCACCACCGCGCACCCCGAGTCGGTGGACCCGCGGCTGCGCGCACCGGACCTGATCGATCGCGAGCTGTCACTACCGCTGCCCGATGCGCGGGGACGCGCCGAACTGCTCAGGGTGCTGCTTCGTGCGGTACCGATGGCCACCGACATCGACGTCAATGCCATCGCAGAACGCACCCCGGGGTTCGTCGCCGCTGATCTCGTCGCACTGCGCCGGGAGGCAGCGGTGCGGGCCGCGCTGCGCCACTCGTCCGCTGGGCAGCCCCAGCTGGTGATCACGCAACAGGACCTGATCGGCGCGCTGGACACGGTCCGCCCCATCTCGATGTCCACCTCGGACACCATCACCACCGGTGGGCTGACGCTGGACGAGGTCGGCGACATGGCCGAGACCAAGCAGGCCCTCACCGAGGCGGTGCTGTGGCCGCTGCGCTACCCCGATTCGTTCACCCGGCTGGGCGTCGACCCGCCGCGCGGCGTCCTGCTCTACGGCCCACCCGGCTGCGGCAAGACCTTTCTGGTCCGGGCGCTGGCCGGCTCCGGGGCGCTCAACGTGATCTCCGTCAAGGGCGCCGAGCTGCTGGACAAGTGGGTCGGCGAGTCGGAGCGGGCGGTGCGCGAACTGTTCCGCCGCGCTTCCGACGCCGCACCCGCGCTGATCTTCCTCGACGAGGTCGACGCGCTGGCTCCGCGACGAGGCGGGTCGTCCGACGCCGGCGTCGCCGACCGGGTGGTGGCCGCGCTGCTCACCGAGCTCGACGGCGTGGAGCCGCTACGCGATGTCGTGGTGCTCGGCGCCACCAACCGCCCTGAGCTCATCGACCCGGCACTGCTGCGGCCCGGCCGGCTGGAGCGGCTGGTGTACGTGCCGCCACCGGACACTGACGCACGCGCGGCCATCCTGAGGTCCACGGCACGCAACACCCCGCTGGCGGCCGATGTCGACCTCGACGCGCTGGCCGCTGAGCTGGCGGGTTACTCCGCAGCGGACTGCGCAGCCCTGATCCGCGAGGCCGCGCTCACCGCCATGCGGGAATCCCTGGAGGCCACCGAGGTCACCGCGGCGCAGCTTGCCGCTGCCCGCAACGCCGTCCGCCCCTCACTGGACCCGGTGCAACTCGCCGCACTGGCCAGCTACGCCGCCGGGCATGGGCTGACGCCCTCGTGAGTGGCGTACCAGTAATAGCCCGAATCGCCACTCACGGGGACACGTAGTCGTTCGTGACGATCACGATGAGGCCAGGACCAGTATTCGCAATGCCGGGGAACCGGGGCGCGACGCGCATCCCGAACTCGGAACCGAGGGCAGCAGCGTCGTCGCGCTGGCCGGTGTCTTCCTGGTAGTACGCGGTAGTCGTCGGGATCGTCCCCTGTGCGTAGTTGCCGACCTCGATCACCGTCCAGCCCGCGGCGCTGAGATCTTCCGCGGCCCGCGCGGCCAGGCCCCGGATCGTGCTGTTGTTGTAGACCCGCACCTCGCCGCGACCGTAACCCTGGTCGCTGGGCCCCTCGTCGCCGACCGGCGCACGCTGCGCGGCGTCCGGTGGGCTGAGCGGAGGGACTATGGGCGCTGCAGCCGGGCTCGACGTCGGCGGATACGGGATGGTGGAGGGGACCGCCGGTCTGCTGTCGGGAACAGAGGCGACTGGCGGCGGCGCAGCGGCCGAGGTCTGCTCCCCACGAGTGGTCGCCACCACCAGTCCGATCAGGGCGGCGATCACCGCTAGCCCGAGCAGGGCCAACCCGGTGACCCGCAAACGCCTGCCGGCTCCGATCCCGTTCGGGGTGCCCATGGCGCTACATCCGGTTCTGGCGGCGTGGGTCGACGCCGAGCCGGCGAGCAGCCCTGGCACGCTGGCGACCGGACCGCAGCCGACGCAATCGCTTGATCAGCATCGGGTCGGCGGCGAGCGCCTCTTGCCGGTCGATCAAGCAGTTGAGGACCTGGTAGTAGCGCGTGGCGGACATGTCGAACAGCTCACGGATGGCCTGTTCCTTGGCGCCCGCGTACTTCCACCACTGACGCTCGAAGGCCAAGATCTCGCGTTCCCGGCTGCTCAGACCCTTGGAGTCGTCGTCGATCGGGGGCAGCGCCGCTGCGGCGTCCATCGCGCTCCTCGGTTCACGATCCCGCGGCTGCGTCCGGCGGGGGCAGTCCGAATCACAGTGCTGTGATTCGGACTGCCATTGAACCACGCGGCGGGCCGGCCCAACCGGCGGCGCACCCATGACACGTCCCCAGGATGGGCCCGGAGCGAACTCCGATTACTGTGCCTCATCATGGCTGTCCGCCCGATCCGGATCATCGGCGATCCGGTACTGCACACCCCGACCAGGCCCGTCAGGGAGTTCGGCGCAACGCTGTACCCGCTGCTCGACGACATGTTCGACACGATGGCAGCGGCCCAGGGTGTCGGGCTCGCCGCCAACCAGATCGGCGTGGACCTGCGGGTGTTCGTCTACGACTGCCCGGACGGAGAAGGGGTTCGACAGTGCGGGGTGGTGGTCAACCCGGTACTGGAAACCGGCGAGCAGCCAGAGGGCATGCCCGATCCCGATGACGACTGGGAGGGCTGCCTCTCAGTACCCGGTGAGTCCTTCCCGACCGGTCGGGCCAGTTGGGCACAGGTCACCGGGTTCGATCCCGGCGGCGCACCGCTCACCGTCGAGGGCACCGGCTACCTGGCCCGATGCCTGCAGCACGAGACCGACCACCTCGACGGGATCCTCTACCTCAACCGGCTGGTCGGCCGGTATGCCCGCGAGGCGAGGAAAATGGTCAGAGCCCAGGGCTGGGGCGCGCCCGGCCTGACCTGGGACCCCGCCGCAAACCCACCCGAAGACTGAACCAGCGACACGCGCACTCAGACCTGCTGTCGCAGGAGCGTGGTAGACCATCACCGTGGCCACCGAGTTGATCGCCTCGACGGATGAGCTCAGCCAACTGCTGCGGCGTCTTGCTGATCGCGAGCGGGTGCGCAGCGAGGCGACCGTCAGGGCGTTCCTTCGACGCCGAATGAGATCAAAGCTCGACTCGGCGCTACCAGTGCCTCTTATGCTCTCGATCGCGCAACGCTGGCCGCGCTCTATGCCGACCACGGTGCAAGCGAGACCGTCCGACTCAAACGGCAACTGTGGAGCCGGTTGCTGCGCAGCGCCCTGGGAACCCAGTTCACCGACGACGACGAGCTGTTCCTGGAGCACACGCTGCTGGTGAATAGCGCTGAGATCATCGCTCATCTGGTCGTCGGGCTTGACGTCACCGACATGCAGCCCGCGTCCTTGCTCGGCGGGCAGCGGTTCGACCTCGCGGCCATCTACGGTGTCGTCGAGCACGATTTCTTCGACTGGGTATTGGAAGTTCCGCACGGCGGCGACTTCGTCCGTACCCTCGCCCGACGGTTGTCCCGATTCGACTGGACCAATGTCGAGCACGACGTGCTGAAGGTCCTCTACGAGTCGGTGATCGGATCTGAGACCCGAAAACAACTCGGCGAGTACTATACGCCCGACTGGTTGGCCGAGCAGGTGGTCAGCACCGCAGTCACCGACCCGCTCAACCAGCGGGTGCTCGACCCGGCCTGTGGCTCGGGCACATTCCTGTTCCACGCCGTGCGCCGCTATCTCGATGCGGCGGCCGCGGCTGGTATCTCTCTGGAGCGCGGTCTCTCCGGGCTCACCGGCCACGTCCTGGGGGTCGACCTCCACCCGGTGGCCGTCACGCTGGCCCGCGTCACCTACCTGCTCGCCATCGGCCGGGAACGATTGCTCGCCCCCGATCGAGGGGCCATCACGGTACCCGTCTACCTGGGTGACAGCGTCCAGTGGAACCAGCGTCGCGACCTATTCACCGAGGACCATCTCGTCGTCCCCACCGGCAGAGGTGATCAGCTCTTCGATGCTGAGTTCCGCTTCCCCGACCGATTTCTCGCTGACGCCGCTCACTTCGATCGGCTGGTCAGCAGTCTGGCCGACCAAGCTGCCAAACCTCGTGCGCCTGGGCAGAAGGCCACACTCCCGGCCGGTCTGCTCCACCGCCTCGCGGTCTCGGACGCAGACCGTCCAGTGGTCGAGGAGAACTTCCGGCTGATGTGCCAGTTGAACGACCCGATCTGGAGCTACTACATCCGTAACCTCGCTCGGCCCGCCTGGCTCGCCCGGCCGGAGAACCGTGTCGACGTCCTCATCGGTAATCCACCCTGGCTGTCCTACCGCTACATGCCCGATGATATGCAGATCGCCTTCCGGGAGATGTCCGAGACACGACAACTCTGGCACGGCCGCGACGTAGCAACGCACCAGGATCTATCGGCACTATTCGTCGCACGCACGGCCCAGCAGTACCTCACCGAGGGCGGCTCCTTCGCGTTCGTCATGCCGAACGCCGTCCTCGACCGCGCTCGAGTGCTGTTCATGGTGGAGATTCAGCAACCCAGTCAACTCGGGCTTGCCGCGGGTGGACAGAGCGTGAGATCTGCGCGAAGTAGTACCGAAAAGATGCCATGGAAAGAACTTTCTTCGCTTGAAGGCGTCGTCGAGGCCGAATTCATTCGGCAATCACCGATCTTGTGCGCCCGCTCATGTCGTATGGCAAGGATGAGCGCGACATCGACAAGTACGTGTGGAAACTGCCGATTCCACTGTTCGATGACAGGAATCCCACGCACCGCCGTCTGTCGGATCTCGGCGGGCAGTGTGCCGAACTCGTTGCTGGTCTCGACCTCGGCGGCTCCGGCAACTTCGTCACGCTCCGCAGGCGCATCCGGTCCGAACTCGCCGCCAACCCAACAGCCGCCGAGATCAACGAGCTAGTGCTCGATCTTCTTTCCACGTAGGCCATGGCGCTAGCAGTCGACTCGCGGAGATGCAGAACCCGTCGCGACCGCTAGCCGTGGGCTGCAACGCCGGGTGAGTCGACGGGCAGATGGTGTGCCTCTGCAACGGCTGCCAACCGCTTGTCGTACGTGACGACGGCGTGGAGATCGTCACGCAGAACCAACGCGGTGGCGAGATGGATCGCGTCCAGCGACCGCAACGAGCGATCAGGAAACCGGCTAGCGGACTCGACGAGGCTTGCAGTCATACCGATTCGGCCGACTCGGGTCAGCAGAAGATCGGCCCGGGACAGCGCGGACGGGTCCTCACGTTGCACAGCGCGACGAGTCTCCATGGTGAGCAAGCTGCTGGACACCAGGGGCGTTGCGGCCCACCGCGCGAGGTACCGGCCGAGCGCGTCACTTTCCGGCTCGGCCCAGACAAGCTTGACGAACGCGGAGGTGTCGAGGTAAATCACCAGCGTTCCTCATCCCGCAGCTCGGCCACGACCTCGCTGAGCGGTCGCTGCCCTTCCCTGGCCACCGGCGGCGGGAGCAGATCGCCGATGGCGCCCGCCGGTGGCAGATAGTCCCCCGACTCGACGAGGCGATCCAGCAACGTTCCGGTGTCCTCTGCTGGCACCAAGTACGCAACGAGCTTCCCTCGTTCGGTCACCGGAATCCTCCGACCAGCCTTCGCCATCCGCACGTATCGGGAGGCGTGCTGCCGCAGCTCACGGATGCCTACCGGTTCCATACGGCTCAGAGTAGCACAAAGGTGCTACTTCATCGGTCAGTTCGGTCGCTGCGGCGCTCACAGGTCGAGGTCTAGCAACGCTCGTTCATCACAGGACGTGCGCACGCAGCAACGCAGCCGCCCGCTGCAACCGCTCCGCTGCAACCGCCATTGCTTCGAAATACAGGTGACCACGACCGCTCTGCTGTCGCCGAGTTCGACACCAGGGCTGTCCGAAGCGGCGCGGGCAGCCCTGGTGTCGAACTCGGCGCACGCAAGGCTGTCACGCGCGGCAGCCGCCCCCATTTTCACACCTCAGGGCGGCGCGCAGCGCCTACGGAGTTGCTTCGAACGGCGCCCGGAGATGGCGTGCAACCGCTATTCGATTCCGAACTGCAGGTGCGGACGCTGGCGGAACACCGGACGACGTGATTACGTTGCGGAAGTAACGGTGTAATTTCTGCCCGAGGGCGGTGGTCGCGGTGGACCCCTTGGATTCGTACTCGCAGACGGTCAGCTCGGTCGCCGCGGCGGTCACCCCGCATGTGGCGAGCCTGCGGATCGGGCCGGGCGCAGGGTCGGCGGTCGTGTTCGCCGATGATGGGTTGCTGCTGACCAATGCACACGTCGTGGGCCCCGTTCACGACGGCGTCGCGGCGTTCACCGACGGCACCGAGAGCCGCTTCGACGTGGTGGGCCGCGACCCGCTGTCCGACCTTGCGGTGCTGCGGGCCCGGGGTCCCACGCCGGCAGCAGCCGTCCTGGGCGATGCCGACGAGTTGGTCGTCGGGCAACTGGTCGTCGCCGTCGGCAACCCCCTAGGCCTGGCGGGATCGGTGACCGCCGGTGTGGTCAGTGCGCTGGGCCGATCGTTACCGGTGCGCGCGGGCCGAGCCGTACGGGTGATCGAGGACGTGATCCAGACCGACGCCGCACTCAACCCCGGCAACTCCGGCGGCGCGCTGGCCGACGCCGGCGCCAAGGTGATCGGGATCAACACCGCCGTCGCCGGTATCGGGCTCGGGATGGCAGTACCGGTCAACACGACCACCCGCCGGATCATCGGTGCCCTGCTCGCCGACGGCCGGGTGCGCCGCGGCTACCTCGGGCTGGTCGGGACGCCCGCCCCACTCCCCGCAGCGGTCGCCGAACGGACCGGGCAGGGTTCCGGGCTGCGACTGGTCGAGGTCATCCCCGGTAGCCCCGCCGACCGGGCCGGACTACACGCCGGGGATCTCGTGCTCAGTGCTGGGCGCAAACCCGTCACCGATGCCCAGGGCATCCAGCGCCAACTGTTCTCCGAGGCCATCGGCACCACACTGCCGATCACCGTGCTGCGCAACGGCGCGATGGTGGACGTGATCACCGTGCCCACCGAACTGGTGGGGACCTAGTGTCGGAGGCACGAACAAGCCAACGCTCAATTCGCCGCCGTCTCAGTGGCCCGCGTGTCGCCGTTCACGTGGGCTTCAACCACGCACCAGCGGGAGGGTCGAGCAGTGCAGCCCGCCGGGGAAGCGGGTGATCTCGGAGTAGTCGATCGGCACGGCAGTCGTCCCGCGGGATTCGATCTCGCTTGCGATCCGCTCGTCGGTGGCGTGCAGAATGAGCTTGTCGGGGGCGAGCGCAATCGTGTTCACGGCCAGACTGCGGGTCTCGTCTTCCGTCACCACGACGAGGTCGAAGCGGGATTCGAAGTAGGCACGGCTACTGGGGGCGAATGCCTTCGGGTTGAACAGGCCGACCCGAGGGCCGGCGAGCGTGAAGTGAACGTCGAGGTGAACCACGCCCGGGTGCGCGAACTCGATCGGCACGACGCGCCGGTCGATGCCTTCGGCGGCCAACGCCTTGCGGAGGGATTCGACACCTTCGGCATTGGTGCTATCACCGATGCCGACGAGCACATCGTCATCGGTCACGATGACGTCGCCGCCTTCGATGTGACCATCGGCCAGCTTGCACACCTTTGACAAGCGCGGCAGCAACCATGCCAGACCGGCCTGTTCCCTGCGCCGGACCGCTGTCGCCGGCCGGGCGCAAAAGAACACATCATCGATCCCGAACCCCATGTCCCGGGGGTAGAGCTGGATGCGGACATCTGTCGGCTCGACCCAGTGCAGGGTGACGCCATGCTGCGCCAGGACAGCCACCAACCGCTCATGCTGGATGGTGGCGAGTGCAGCGTCGGGCGCCTCCACCGAGTACCGGGCGAGTATCTCCGCCATGGGTCTCGTCCTCCGCTTCGGGTCCGCCTCATCCTGTGCCTCCGCTATCAGGTCGTCCAAGGTGAACGGCTTGACCAGACCGACCAGGACCTCGCGCAGCACAGCGATGTCGCTGGGAATCCGTACATCGATGATGTCCTTACGCATCGGGCGTTCTCCGCGGCCAGCTCGACTCGCGCCTCTAGCCTGAAGTGACGTCAAGCCAATAGTTCTGTCCGTACCGACTATCCCAAGATGCACACCCCGTGTGGTCGGCGTTCTTGAACCACAGCTCGATTTTCGTCGCGTCGATGGGCACCTCCACCGTCAGCGACCCCGACTGCACCACGCCATTGTGTTCTCGGCCGTCCGGGTGAAAGCGCATACCGGCCATAATGCTCCAAGCGTCCTGTCCGTAGCGGCGGGCACGGCAATGCGGCAGCCGCCCTTCAGCATACTCAATAAACAGTGGCTCGCCTGGGCGGATGTCGCCGTTCAGCTCGTGCGACCAATCGGATAGGAACTTCACGCTCCCCATACTTGCCCCTATAGTAGATGACCTTTGCTCCGCCCACCGCGATCCGCGTCGTCCAGCACGTGCGCCCCATGGTTTGACCTTGATCGACTACGACGGCACACTCCAAGGTCCCGCACCGTGACGGAACCGGCAAGGGTCGGTGATCTCCTTCATCCGGAAGAGCATCTGCACGAGTGATCCTCGGTCGGCGTTGGACCCTCATCTCTGCCTTGGCCACCCCACCGCTCGGCGGCCCGGTTGATCACTCGCGCTCCGGCACGGCTCAACAACCTCGTCTTTCCGCCTCGTAGGAAGACCTCTTGGGACACGCCATGACAGACCGCGTGCCAGTGGTGACGGCGGGTGTGCGACTATCGCTGGCTGTGTCCGGGCCCGGGAGTTGTACATGATCACGTCGCTGGAACGCGGGCGCTACGACTGGCCGTGGCGGGGTGGGACCTCGTTCGTCACGCCGGACGGCTCCCAGGTGGTGCTGCGCAGCACCGCCCCCGACGGCACCCCGCTGGACGCTTCCAGGCCATGGTCGTGCAATTTCATCGCCCTGGTCCGGGGCGCTCGCCGAGCGTTCACCGTCGCCGAGGCCGGCGCCTTCGACTGGCACAGCACCTACACCACGATCCCCGATCAGGTCACCAGACAGCCCTACCGCGGCGGTGAGCTGATCGTCGGCATCCGCAACAATCCAGCCCGCAGCGATCCCGCCGACTACCGGGCCGCCTGGTGCGGGCAGTGGTTCGAGCTGCACACCCGGGCCTGCGGTTCCCCGGACGGGATCACGGGGATCTTCGACGCGTTCCGGCTCACCGACACCCCGCTGGGCATGTTGGCGTTGCCGCGCAGCACCGGGCAGGCCCAGCTCGAACCGCTCCGGGTGGCCAAGCAGATCCCCACGATCGGCCTTCTGACGATCGAACGCCCCGGCACCAGCCAGGTCGCAGTCCCCGAATTCCGAGGTCATCTGACCCGGCACGGCGAGCTGTGGCGCCAGCCGCTGGGGATCGGAGCGCACGGTCGGTCCCGGCCGGAAGCACTGGTCCTGGCCACCCCCACGGCGATCACCCAGCTGGTCCCCGGGCCGTCCGACACCCCGGACCCCGAAGAAGCGCTAGCCTTCCTGGAAGGCCTGAGCGTGACGTGGGAGGCCGCATGATCGTGCTGGCGGTGCCGGTTCTCGCAGCCGCGTTCCTGCTGGTCGAGGCCGGGCTTGAGCACCTGAGGGCGCCCAAGTTCTTGGCTGCCGCGGCTGGTACCGGTATCGCGGCGGCCCGAGCCATCGCGGTTGTCGAGCTCGTGATCGGGGTGCCCTCAGTGGTCGCTGTGATCTGGGGTATCAGCGAGCTGCGCTGGGCGCTGGCCGCCCAGGGCATGATCTACCTGGCCTTCGCCGCTCATTTGATGTGGCGACGCCACCAGGGGGACACCTCGGACTGCGGCTGCAACCAGATGGGCACCCAGGTCGGTCCCGGTGGGATCGCCCGGGCCGTCGTGCTGGCGATCGCCACCCTCGCTGCGACGGCGCTGTATCCGGCGGCCGCATTGCCCGGCGGCGGGGTCGCGATTCTGCTCATCGCTTGCGCCGTCGTGCTGGCCGTACTGCTGTACACCCTGCCGGCGGCGGTCGACGGGCGGGCCGCGTGAACGTGCTCACCGCGGCGGTGGTGCTGGCCTGGGGCTGCCTGATGGTGCTCACGTTGGCGATGGCCGGGATGCTGCGGCAGCTGCGGGAGCTGCGGGCCGACGTGGCCCGGCTCGGTGCCCCGCAACAGCACGCAATCACGGGTCGCCGGGTGCCGGAGCTGGCCGGGGCGGGGTCCCTGGTTCTGCTGGTGCTCGACCCCGGGTGCAGCTTCTGCGACACGGTGCACGAGCCGTTCACCCGGTTGGCCCGCGCGCATCCGGGCACCCGGTTCGAGGTGCTGTCCCCGCGGCACCGGTGGGCCGGCGCGCCGGACGTCCGGTCCCGGGTGGACCAGGGACTCGTCACCGAACTCGAACTGCCGTGGGCGCCGGCCCTGCTGCATGTCGACCCCGACGGCACCGTGCTGGCCGGGCAGCCGGTGCAGTCTCCCGAGCGGCTCGGCGAGCAGGTCGCGGGCCTGCTGAGCACCGCGACGCACCGGCAGGGTGCATCATGATCCCGCCCGAGGTCCCCCGGCTCGATCAGCCCGGCCCCGACCCGCAGCCGCGCACCGTCCAGTTTCGCGACACCGCAACAGTGTTGCGTCGACGGGGATTTCTGGCCGTTATCGGCACCGCAGCGATGGCCCTGGGCATGACCATGCTGGGCTGGATCCCACTGGCTCGTCCGGCCAGGGCCGAGCAGGGCAGCGAGTATCCCGACTGCGGCCGTTACAACAACGGCCCCGGCGGACCGATCTGCCACGGCGCTCCCTACTCCCCGTCGTACTGCGGCCCCGACAGATGGTTCAAGAACGGCTGCTTCGGAAACTGGGAAGACGGGCTCGACTGCTACCAGCCGGTCACCATCTGCCAGGCCGATGAGGACATGCGCGAGGCCTGGCGCTGGGAGGCTGACGGTGTCGTCTACCGGTGCGCGGACGGCCAGATCAACTACGACGGGGCACCGAACCTGGAGCAGGTGATCTGTAACGCGTCGCTGCCTCAGCGGGTGGCACCGCCGCCGTCGCGGTCCTGATCGATGAGGTTCGGGGCCAGGACTAGCCGCCGGCTGCGCCGCGCGGTATTCGGGCCGGTGCTGGTGACCGGTGCGCTAGCGGTGCTGACCGTGGCCGCCACGGTGCCGCCGATGCTGCGCGAGGGCTGGTTGCTGCCCTGGTTGCTGCTCGGGTTGACCGCCGGCTATGCGCTGTCCGGCTCAGCATGAAGCGTCAACTCGGCGCATCTGCTGAGCTCGCCGGTCTGGCGGGATTCGTCACGGGCCTACTTCACCGTTGGCCTGCTCGCCGGGGGGATCACCATCGCCACGGTGGCCGTGGCGCTCGGCAGCCTGGTGCGGCCGGGGTTACCACCGGCTGTTCGCGCTGGCCTGGTCGTCGCGATGGCGCTGTTCGTGCTCGCCGGCGAGTGCGGGCTGCACCGCATCGCGCTACCGCATCGCCGGGCACAGGTGCCATCGGCAGTGATCGGAGCGGGTGGTGACGCGGGCGCGCTGCAGTTCGGCTTCGAGATGGGCTGCGGAGTGCGCACCCATCTGCCGAGCAACCTGCCCTACCTTCCGCTGGTAGCGGTGCTGCTGATGGGCAGCTGGGTGGCGGCGCTGCTGGCGGGGCTGGGTTTCGGTCTCGGCCGCGCGGCGATGGCACTGGGTCGCCACCACTGCCGGGACGCTGCGTGGTGGGACCGTCAATGGCAGCGCCACGGACGCCACCTACGGATCACCCTGACGCTGGCCGCGGTCGTGCTCGTAGCACCAGTGCTGCTCCCGGCGCTGTGATCCGGTTTTGCCGGCTCACCCTGCGGGGTCGGTCGGCTCGAGGTCGTCATCGTGCAGCGGTTCATCGAGGCGCAGCGCGCGACGCAGGCGGCGGCCGACTAGCGACTCGAGCGCAGCCGCAGGGATGGCGCCGCCCGGTTTCTTGGCGATGAGATCACTCGCCGCGAGCACATGCCCGGCCACCAGCGCGCGGCGGGCTACCAGGGAGCGGCCGAACAGCGCGCGCATCGGCGCCAGCTCGGCCGCCACCTCGTCCTTATCGACCGGCGCCGCCAGCGCCGCCTCGACGTAACGAACGCCGTCGACGAGCAGGCGAAGTTCGCCACTGGTCACCGAAGCCGCCACGTCGGGGCCGAACATCTCCCGAGACAGCGTCACATGCACTTCGATCACCCGCCCGCCGAGCGCGACTGCGGCCAGCGACGGGAAGATCGTCCCGGAGTGGTCGGACAGCCCGGTCGCGCAGCCGTAGCGCTCGCGGATCTCACCAAGGACATTGAGCCCGAGCCGCTCCGGCGTGACCGGATAGGCAGACGTGCATTGCAGGACCGCCAGCCGTCCGGTGCCGGCCCCGCGCAACCGCTCGACGGCGGCGTCGAGCTCGGCCCAGCCACTCATCCCGCTGGAGAGCAGCACCGGCGCCCCGGTCTGCGCCACCGCGTCCAGCAGCAACGGGTTGGCGACCTCGCCGGACGCGACCTTCCAGGCGGCGACGCCCACGCGGCGCAGCAGATCGACCGCTTCGAGCGAGAACGGCGAGCTCAAGAACGCCAGCCCGCGATCCTCGGCGTGGCGCCGCAGCCCCGCCCAGGCCTGCGCGGTGAACTCCATCCGCTTCCAGTACTCGTAGCGGGAGCCGTC
Source organism: Pseudonocardiaceae bacterium (assembly GCA_050700115.1). Taxonomy (GTDB): domain Bacteria; phylum Actinomycetota; class Actinomycetes; order Mycobacteriales; family Pseudonocardiaceae. The sequence goes on along the minus strand of JBOHGG010000016.1, from coordinate 84,937 downwards.
GGCGTAGCTGAACTTGACCCGCCACGGCTCGTCGGTACGGCTCTCCGCGGCGGCGATGTGCGTCTGGAACTTCACCGCGTCGGCGCCCGCGCCGGCGATCGCGTCGATGAACGCGTGTGCGGTGCCCAGGCTGCCGTCGTGCGCCTGGCCGACCTCACCGATCACCACGACACGGTGGTCCCAATCGAGTACAGTCACGCTACGCATTCCTCAGCTTCACGAATGGACTAATACAATGACACGATCGATGATAGTCGAGCAGATCGCCGCGCTCGGTTATGACTATGGCACGCATGCCACCCAGCGGCCCGCGGAGTGCAACCTGTGCGGTGCGCGCGGCCACGCCGTCGAGGTCGCCGCGCGCGACCGCTACGGCTACCCGGCGACCTTCGTAGTATGCCGAGGTTGCGGGCTCGGCTACCTCTGCCCGCGGCTCAGCGCTACGCAGTACGCGCACTTCTACTCCGAGATCTATCGCCCTTTGGTGTCGGCGTATCACGGTCGGCGCATCGATGCCCAGACCGTGCAGCTCGAGCAACGCGGCTACGCGGCCGAACTCGCCGCGTTCCTGCTCCCGCTGCTGCCGTTTTCGCCGCGCACGATCCTCGATGTCGGCGGCTCAACGGGAGTGGTCGCCGGGGAACTGGCCGGCCGCTGCAACGCACGCGCCACCGTCCTCGACCCGTCCCCGGACGAACTCGCAGTCGCGCGGGCTGCCGGTATGGAGACGGTCGCCGGGCTCGTCGAGGACTTCGATCCGGGTAAGCGCAGGTGGAACCTCGTGCTGCTGTGCCAGACGATCGACCACCTGCTCGACGTTCGCGGCACGCTGGCGGCGCTACGCCGGATGACCGCCAACGGCGGCCGCATGTTCGTCGACATCGTCGACGTCGACGTCCTGCTGCGCCGGACCGGCGGTATCGAGCACGTGGTCAAGATCGATCACCCCTACTACCTGACGCGCCCGACCGCGGCGGCACTGTTCGCCCTCACCGGTTTCACGATCGTCGCCGAGCGATTGTCCGACGACGGGCATCGAGGCTTTGTACTCGCTCCAGGCCGGTGCGCGGAGCCTGACTGGGCGGCTCTGGAGGCCAGCGCAGCGCAGTTCCTGGCCCGGGTCAGATGACCCGGGCGGGGGCTGCGGCGTCGAGTTCGATGCGGACGGTGGTGGTCAGCAACTCCACGCCGAGGCTGTCGCGGGCACGGGTGAGGACCCCGGTGTCGAGGTTGTGGTAGACGTCGCGGACGTCGGTGCCGTCCTCGAGCCACAGGTCCAGCCGCAAGACGGGGATGGCGGTGGTGCCGACCATGCGGGCGCGAGCACGGTTGACGCCGCTGACAGCCTCGGCATCGGCGCGCAGTGCGTCGGCGATCGCCGACGCACTGACCTCGAGCCGGCTGTCCGAGCTGGGGTCGAGCAGGAGGTTGGGGCGGCGTTCGGGCCTGACGGCGCGCGCGGCCCAGAGCAACCCGAGCACGAGCAGGACCAGGCCGGCGGCGATGGCCACGCCGCGGGCGAGGTTCTGGTGAGTGCGCAGGGTGTCCAGGGCTACGGGATCTAGTACCGGGCGGGCGGCGCGGGCGGCGCCGAGCAGGCTGAAGCCGACGACGAGGACGGCGGCACCGGCGGCCAAGCTCAGCAACCCGATCAGCCCGATCAGGGTTCGCTGAGCTCCGGCCGCGCGGGCGGTGGCCTTGCGAGCCGCCGTGGTGGCGCGGGCGGTCGTCATAACCCCGCCTCCGCGGAGAAAAGTGCGTCGGCGGTCATGCCAGCTTCTCGGTGTTGCTCACGGTCACCGACACCCGCGGGGTGTGGGCCAGCGGCAAGCCGGACAGCAGGGTGTGCACGGCGTCGGTGATGCCGGGCGTGGCTGCCTCGGCGGGTTGCCGGCTGGCGGCCCGCACCGAAATCTTGCGGGGGGTGGCGGTGACCGAGGCAGTGGCGACGTGATCGAGCTCGCGGACCCGGTGGCCGACCAGCCTGGCCAGCGACCGCGGAGAGGTGGTGATGGTGATCTCAGGCGCGGGGTCGATCAACCGCACCTCGCGACGACCGGCCCGCAGCGCCAGTACGAGGAGCAGCAGGCCGGCGACGATCAGCCCGGCGGCGATGAGACGGACGGGGGTGGCAGTCCAGTTCCACCCCTGCAGGGTCGCCTGCCACGCCGGCCAGGGCAGCACGAGCGGGCCACCGGCAGGCCCCGCCCAGGCCCAGATGACTTCCAGCGCAACGAACCCGCCGACCGCCGCCACGGCCAAGCCGAGCAGCGGGGACAGCACACGTAACAGGATCCTCATCGGTGCCTTCCTGGGGCTGGTGCCTTCCCGGAATGGAGACTGTTAGCGCAAACCTGGGCTGGGTTCGGGCAGCAGGGCGGTGACGGTCACGGCGATCGAGCCAACCTGGTAGCCGGTGATCCGCCGCACCTCGTCGCCGATCCTGCTGCGCAGCTGGTCCACGGTGGAGCGCACCGGGCCGGGGTAGCGCAGCGCCAGCTCCACACGCACATCCACTGTCTGACCGGTGATGATGGCCTTCGCGCTGGCTCCTGTGCTGCCCAGCCCGACCCCAGCCACGGTGCGCCGGGCGGGCAAGGTGCCCGGCGTCAGGTCGACGGTGTGCTCAGCGATCTTGCGCAGGACCAACGGGCTGATCCTCAGCTGGCCTCGCTCGTCCGGATCGACGGCGCCGTGCCGTGCCGGCGTAGCGGGTGTAGCGCCAGCGGCGGGTTGCGGGTGGGTGGTCGCCCCGGTCATCGGTCCCGGCCCTTGCCACTGAAGACCTGGCCGAGGTCGAGCTCCCCGTCGAGGACCCTCCCGACGATCAGCCCGATCACGCCGAGCACCAGGGCGAGCAGGAAGCCGCTGAGGCCGCCGATTGCGCCGGCTAACCCCAGAATGAGCCCGGTAAGCAGCCCGATGGTTGTCGCGTTCATCGTGGGGACCTTCCGTACTGCGATGAGAAGTCAGAGATCGGTGTCGGGTCGTCAGTGATGACGTCGTTGATGGTCACGTCGATCACCCTGGACCCGGTGACCCCGGTGATCACCCGGCGCAGCTCGGTGGCCAGCTGGGGCAGCGGAGTGCCGAGGCGGGCGACGACGGAGACCTCCACCGGCTCGCCGGGGTCCCCGATCCGTACCCCCACCACTCGGCGGCCGGGAAGGTAGCACGCAATGGTGCCGAACGGGCCGCCGTCCAGGTCAGCCACCGCGGGGTGGGCGCGCACCGCCGCGGCGACGGCGTCGGCGAGCTGACCGACGCCGACCTGCTCGGACCGCCGCCGGGAGGATGGGATGGAGGCAGCCAGACTCATGATCGCGAACTCCTCGAACTGCCGTCGCGGGTGGTTATTCCACGCGCGCCACATGAACGGCCGCGTCACCGCCGTTATCGCTCGCGATGTGGATGTCGTTGACCGCGATGTTGACCTCGATGACCTCCAGGCCGGTCATCTGCTCGACAGCGCCGATGACGTTGCGGCGCACCGCTTTGGCGAGGTCCACAATGGACGCGCCGTACTCGACGATGAGGTCGAGGTCGACCGCGGCCTGCTTCTCGCCGACCTCGACCGCCACCCCAGAGGCCTGCGAGGCGCCGGTGCTGCCCGGGATGCGTTCACGGATCCCGCCGAACGCGCGGGACAACCCGCCGCCCAGCGCGTGCACCCCGGAGATCTCACGGGCGGCGATCCCAGCGACCTTCTGCACCACCGACGATGCGATGGTGGTCTTGCCCTGCGAGGTGTCCTCGGCCAGCCGGGCCGGGGCCACCTCGCCGCCGGTACGGGCCGCCGCGGAAGGGGACTGAGTAGCGGTGCTGGTGGTGTCTGCCATGATCGAGTTCTCCTTGTTTCCGAGTTGCGCATTCTGCAGGTTCGGTAGCTTCAGTGCTGATGGTTCGGTAGCTCAGTCCTTGACGGTGTCCCGGACGGCGTCCTTGACCTTCTCGCCGGCTTGCTTGATGTCGCCCTTGGCCTGGTCAGTCTTGCCCTCGGCTTCGAGCTGCTCGTCGTCGGTGGCCTTGCCCGCGGCCTCCTTGCCCTTGCCCTTCAACTGCTCGGCCTTGTTCGAGATCTTGTCTTCGGTACCCATTGGTAACGCCCTTTCGCGCGGAGGTGCCGTCGTATCGGCGGCGCGGAGTCGGGTGAATACGTCGCGATCGGGAACCGTCAGGGGCGGTTCCTGCCGGTGGGTACCCAGTATCGGGGAGGCCTAACCCCACCTCAGGTCGGGCTGTTGGACATGATCCTGTGGGCGGCCGCCGCGTAGCACGCGCTCAGTCCACGGCCGTCTATGATTCGATCTACGCACGCTCTGTCTTCTCTTCGTCCTGTCGTCAGGAGCCACCGACGTGCCTGACCGTCCCAAAAAGATCTGCGTCGTCGTCGCCAGCCGAGCCAATCTGGCTCGGATCACCACCGTGCTCGAAGCTGTACGCGATCACCCCGACCTGGAGTTGCAGGTGATCGCCGCCGCGTCCGCGCTGCTCGACCGGTTCGGCTGCGCGGTGCACGTGCTGGAGGATGCCGGTTTCACGCCCGACGCCAAGATCCGCTTCATCATCGAGGGGCAGACACCGGCGACGATGGCCAAATCCACTGGGCTTGGTCTGCTGGAGTTGCCGACCGCCTTCGAGCGATTGGAACCCGACATCGTCGTCACCGTTGCCGACCGCTTCGAGACGATCGCGACGGCCATCGCCGGGGCCTACATGAACATTCCCGTCGCCCACACCCAAGGCGGCGAGGTGTCGGGATCGATCGACGAGAGCGTCCGGCACGCGATCACCAAACTGTCCCACATCCACTTCCCGGCCACCGAGCTCAGTGCCCGCCGCATCATCGCCATGGGTGAGGATCCGCAGTACGTGTTCAATCTCGGCTGCCCAGCGATCGATCTCGCCGCCCGCGCCCACCCGGGCACCCGCCGCGAAGCGCTGATCGACCACTGCGGCGAGGGTTCACCGATCGATCCGGAGCGGCCCTTCCTGCTGGTGATGCAACACGGCGTGACGACCGAATACGGTCATGGCCTCGATCAGATGTCGTCGACATTGCGCGCGATCTCGTCGATCGGGATGCAGGCGCTGGTCTTCTGGCCGAATGTGGACGCAGGCAGTGCTGAGATCGCGACCAGCATCCGGCAGTTCCGCGAACAGGGCCTGGCCGCTCGCTGCCAGTTCTTCCGCAACCTGCCCGCCGAGGACTTCACCCGCCTGATGACACATTGCGCCTGCATGATCGGCAACTCTTCGGCAGCGCTGCGCGAAGGCGCATACCTCGGCACTCCGGCCGTCAGCATCGGCACCCGTCAGCACAACCGCGAGTGCGGCCCCAATGTCGTGTTCACCTCACACGAACCACTCGAGATCACCGAAGCGGTCCGGGCCCAGATCGCGCACGGCCGCTATGAGCGCAGCGACCTGTTCGGTTCGGGCACCGCCGGACACGACATAGCCAACGTGCTGGCAACAGTGAACCCCCCGGTGCAGAAGCGTTTGCACTACGATTCAGCCACACTGCTGGGTGACCACGCAAGGGTGTAGTCGGCTAGCAGCGCTCAGAGCTTTGGGGGTTTACCCATCGGAAACTGGCGAGGATATCCCATCGCTCGCTACGCGGGCCGATGTCGCACAGGTCAAGTGTGCGGGTCCGAGTGGGGTCGCAGCTACCGAGGGCCTGTCTTCCTATGGCGGTCGCGCTGGTCAGATCATGAAGATCGACCTTCGCCAGGGAGACATGGGGCACGAAGGAATCACGGATATACTCACTGCCGTACTTGTCTGCGCCGACTCCTTCGCGTGCCGACGCTGCCAGTCCGAGAATTTCCTCATGCAGGGTCATAATTTCTGTCGTGCGCTCGATGCTCAGCATCACGTAACCGCCGTATGACGGCTCGATCCCGAGTGGATTGATGTCTGGCAGATCGACTCTCCCAACCAGCGCACCGAGCTCGTCGATTACTTGTTGAACCTTACCTTGGGGCACAGTGCATATGTGGAGACTCAGGTGCGGGGGAAAGGTTTTGTCGTCAATGATGTTCTCGTTGTAGTAGAATTCATCGGTAATCGCCTGACTGGCTCGGATTACCGACCCGAACAGCGGCTCGTCGGGGATCAGGGCGAAGTCGACCCGAACCAAATCCACTTTCTCCACCTCTCGACGCTACGAAATGCGGTCACTCTGCTCGATCAAGCGATCGAAATCTACCCGCAGAAACGACAGTAGCCCCCCTTCGGATACTAGCAGAGCAGGAGTCGGGATGCGCTCGCCGCACAGGGCGTAGAGCGCTAGCATGGCGCGATCCGCGAACATGTAGACCGCGTGTCGAAATGCCCTAGTGGTTACATACACTTCGACGTGACGGCGAGGCTCCATCGCACGAAAGTCCGCTATCGCCGCGTGGACTCTCCCGCGCAAGTCTTCCGAGGTGATTCCCTGGGCGTAGAGCGGGATGAGCACGGAGTCGACAGAGGGGTCGGGAAGTACGACACGAATCCTGCCCTCAGGGCGTCCAGCAACAGCGTGCAGGTGTTTCCGGCAGGTGTTTCGCCAAGTCGCACTGTACATGATAGCCAAGTCAAGAGTGGACGAGGACATAAACAGGGATTCCCAGTCGTCCGCAATGTCGACGAAGTCGGAATAGAATTTCTCTATTCCTGGTCTACTGCTGTCTAGATTTCTCTCGGCGATTTGCGGAGAGTTTTCCTCGAGAGCGAGCGAGTCGACTTCTATAGCGTGGATAGCTTTCGCCAGATCGAGCAATAGGGCCTTTTCGTGATGGGCTCGCCACCCGTCGCCCGAGAGGAGTCCCAAGGCCTGTGCCGCCGCAAACCTCCTCGTCTTCGATTTGACTCTCTCCGACCCGGGCCGCAACGCCAGTACCGCGCGCAGGGCCGCGACCGGATCAGCCAGGCGACTCGTGGGGTTCTCGTGCGTGTGGGTCCCCATGGCTTGCAGACCACGGTTCACAATGTTCTCGACGGCATCGGCGAGCGAACTAGCACCGCCAGCGAGCTCATGCTGCACGGCGGCCAGGTGCGGCAGCGCAACCAGATGAGCACGGGGTGATCGAAGACCGGGAGTCACCAGCTGGGCAAGATCGGCGACGATGAGGTCCAGCTCGGGCGCTGCCATCTCGCTCACCTCGCACGTAAACGGCACGTGAACGGCACATGTTTTCTCGTAGCCGCCGCTCTGCAGGCCAAGCACACAATGATGCCATGAGCCACCCCGCACCTCCCACCACGACACGTGCCACGAAACGCACCCTACGGCACAGTTGTGGTGGTCGGATCGGGCCGACCCGGAGGAACCGGGCGGATAGCGGCTCAGCCACTGGGAAGCTAAGGAGGAGCTGATGACCACCACCGCCCTACCCGTGATCAGCGTCGAACTGCCAGCGGCATTCGATGCGCGCTGGAACCGCATGCCCGGCATCACCATCGAGGGCCAAGTAATCACCATCGACCCAGCGCAGTACTTTTTCCGGTTCGGCTCCTCGTCGTGGCGGGTCTGCGACTGGGACGGCGTCCGCGAGGAGCTGCTCGACCTGACGGAATCCACCGAGACCGCACTGGAGCAGATCAGCCTGGATTTCATCCGCACTCACAGCCGGACAACCAGCGACCCGGCCGAGGTCCTCTCGATCGCATGGCAGGTATACGCCTATCTATTCCGCGATGAGCTGCTGCCGGTCGCCGGTCTGGAGCAAATCGGCCCCGAGCAACTGCGGATGCTTCGCGAAGCAGCGACCTTGATGGCACTGAACAAGGTCGAGCTCGATGGGACGATCAGCAACATCGGCCCATGCTGGTTCTTCCCAGCGGCCACCTCGGTTGTGTTCGACCTCGACGACGCCACCGGCGCCATGCTCGACGAGGTGTACCACGCCACCTGGTTCAACGAATCCCGGCGCGTCGAGTCGATCAAGGCGCACGCCGCGCTGGGCGGGCGTTTGGTGCACGGCTGCCAGTCGGTGCCCAACCAGTCCGGTGGCGCGTGCGTGCCTTACGGGGCTTCGATCACGCAGTTCCGGGAGGATCTGAGCGCGTTCCGCGCCGAGTGGCTGGCGGCGGTCCACGCCTGCCACCAGGACTGAGAGGCATCGCGATGAACACCACGGACGTCTCCGGCCTGCTGCCGCTGCTGCTGGCCTCAGCAGGACTGCCCGATGACCCCCAGCGTGAGCCCTTGCGGGTGTGGGCACATTCGGGTGTCGAACGGCTGCACTTCAGTGATGGGGCGTCCGTGGTGTTCAAGTACGCCGATGCACCATTCGACACCGAGCACGTCGCCCTACGCCTGGCCGCGAGCAACGGCGTACCCGTTCCGGCACTACGCGCGGCCCGGACCATTCCCGGCATGCTCGGCATGCTGCTGGAAGACCTGGGCGAACCGGTGCGAGACGCCGACGACCACGACGGGGCACGCGCCGCAGTGCACCTCCACCAGGTCGCGGCGGCAGCGCCCGGCATGACCCGTCTCGATGCCACCGCCCTGGCCAGCCTGCCACCGCGGATCACCAGCAGCCTGCAACGACTAGGCATGGCTGATCTAGTCGGGAACGCTCGGGCCCTCGACGCCGCAGCGACTAGCCGGGTGCACGGCGCTGAACTGCCGCCGTTTGGTCTGTGCCATTCGGAGTTCCATCCCACATCGCTGCACATCAGCGCCAGCGGCTGGCGGCTGCTGGACTTCGCCCGCGCGTTCATCGGCCCCGGTTTGCTCGACCTCGCGTCCTGGCACGGCACCCTCGATGATCCACAACCAGAACGCACCCTCGGTCTGATCGAGTCCTACATCACTGCGGGAGGCCCACGGCAAGCGCTGGCGATGCGCGGCGGACTCGACGCCGCCTCCTGGGCGCTGGGGTGGCACCGGGTCTGGGTCGTCAACTGGTTCACCGAGCAAATCGAACGCGGCTGGGCACAGGAAGCGCAAGACCCATGGACCATCGCCATCGGCCGACATCTCGCCGAAGCCTGCACTCTCCTCAAGATGTAGCGGCCCCCACCCACTTCGAATGGACCCGCCAACCCGGGATCGGTCCCGGCCTTGCCATCCTCGGTGAACTGCGGGGACAAACCGTTGTCGAGGTTGGCTGCGGCGGCGGCCATAACCTGGCCCACCTCGTCTACCACCACGACGCCACCGGAATCGGCGTCGACCACGACGCACAAAAGATCACCAGGGCACGCCGTGCCTACAGCCACCTGCCCCGCATCCGGTTCACCCTCGCCGACGCCGCCGACCACCTCGCGTCAACCAAGCCGGCGTCCATAGACATCTGCCTGTCCATCTTCGGGGCATTCAGCTTCGCCGATCCAATATCCCTGCTCACCACCGCCAGCCGAGCGATACGCCCCGGCGGACTGCTCGCGATGACTCTGCGCGTCGACGCCCACCACGACAACGTGATCGTCCTTCGCCGACGCTGACACCAAAATACTGGAGCCATCATGTACCTGCTCTGCGACATCGACGGCGTACTCATACCCTTCCCCGGTCAAGATGGGAGCATCCCATCCAGCCATTACCGAGACCAGGTCACGCCCACCGGTCACGACAAACCTGTGACCATCTGGCTCAACCCCGCACACGGACCACTACTGGAAGAATTGATTGCTGACACCGGCCTTAACCCAGTGTGGTGCACCAGTTGGCGCGCGGACGCCACAACCCTCATCGCACCCAGGATGGGCCTGCCGCCCTGGCCACACGTCGATCTCCCCCGACTCCCCCTCACCAACAGCCACCCAAACGGCTACCTATGGAAACGCGACCACGTCACCGCACACATCAACGGCCAGCCGGACCCCCACGACGGCCTGCGCGCAGAGCATGTCGAGACCATCCGACGATGGACCAGTAGCGTCATCCTCCCGCGCGGCGCATAGCCGTGCACCGGCTCACCAGCCCGCTCCGAGCGCGATAGCCCGTCCGTAGGGTCCTCTGGTGTGACGCGGTATCTCGAGGTCGGCGCGGAGATTGCCCAGCGGGTGCGATCCGGGGATCTACCACCGGGGGCGACGCTGCCCGCGGTCCGAGTATGTGCCCGCGAGCGGGACACCACTGCCTCCACGATCAGCCGGGCCTACCGATATCTGGCCGATGGGGGTGTGATCACTCTGGCGGCTCGGCGCCGGGCCAGGGTTGCCCCCGATGGTGCGATCGCGGCGTCCCGCTTGCTGGAGGCCGAGCGGGTGTTCCGGCTGGCCGGCAGCGACGATCCTGCGCTTCAGATTGTGCTGAGCTGTGCTGGACGCACGGTAATCCCGGTCGGTACCCGAGGAAGTTTTCCGGGGCTGCGGGCCCTGGCCCGGGGCAACGCCGATGGCGCCGCTATCCATCTACGACACGGAGACGGCAGCTACAACGCGCCATTCGCCCGGGCCCTGCTGCGCGCCCGCCGCCCGCACCTGCTCCATCTGTGGCGGCGCGAGCAGGGGCTGCTCGTCGCGCCGGGTAATCCGCGCGGCGTCACCACGCCCGCCGATCTGGCGAGGCTGCGGGTGGCCAAACGCGAGGTCGGCACCGGCACCCGGGTGCTGCTCGACCAGATGCTCACGGCTGCGGGCGTCGCCCCCGACGACGTGGCAGGCCCCGAGCTGGGATCCCACCTGGAGATCGCGTTGGCCGTGGCCTCCGGGATCACCGACGTCGGCCTGGGGGTGCGCGCCGTAGCCAACGACCTGGATCTCGACTTCATCTCACTGGTGTGGGAGTGCTACGACATCGCGCTCGCCGGGGACGGCCTCGGCGCCGCCAGGCCCTTGATCACCACCTTGCGCGACCCTGAGGTGCAGGCGTCGATCCTCCGCCTCGGCGGCTACGACCTTGAGCTTGCCGGGACCGTCGAACCACTCACCGAGTCCCCGGCCTAGCCCGCGGTGCCACGTTATGACGTGGATCACTTCGGGTCAGATGGGTGTGCTCAGACTGTGGTGCATGCCTGATCCCACCCGCGATGAGCTCGGCAGGGAACCGCCGTGGTTCAACCCCGGGGTTGCCGGAATCGGCTCGGCGAGCTTCCTGGCCGATGTCGGTCACGAGATCCCGACGGCGCTGCTGCCGAGCCTGCTGACTTCCACGTTGGGGGCACCCGCCGCCGCACTCGGGTTGATCGAAGGGGTCAGCGACGCCCTGGCCGGTGCGGCCCGCTTCGTTGGTGGCGGGCTGGCCGATGATCCACGCCGGCGGCGGACGATTGCGGTCGGCGGATACACCACCACCGCGGTCCTCGCCGCGGCGACCGGTGCCGCGACCAGCGTCTGGCAGGTCGGGGTGCTCCGGGCCGGGGCATGGGCGGCCCGCGGCCTTCGGGTCCCGGCCCGCAACGCCCTGCTCGCCGACATCGTCCCGGCGGCCGCCTACGGGCGGGCTTACGGCTTCGAACGCGCGATGGACAACCTCGGTGCCGTGTTCGGCCCGTTGCTCGCCCTGGGGTTGGTGGCGGTATTCAGCGTCCGCACCGCCATCGCGATCTCGGTCATCCCCGGGCTGCTCGCCGCCGCCGCCATCGTCTACGCCATCCGCAAAGCCCCCCGCGCCGAGCAACGTGAACGGATCCCGATCCGCATCCGGCTGCGCCCCGTGCTGCGCGGGAACCTGGGCCGGCTGATGGTGGGGGTGTCCGCCTTCGAATTCGGCAACATCGCCGCCACCTTGCTGATCCTGCGGGCCACCGAGTTGCTCGCCCCACAACGCGGTGTGCAGGCGGCCACCAGCATCGCGCTCGGGCTCTACGTCGCCTACAACGTCGCCGCGACCGTGGTGTCCATCCCCGCCGGGCGGCTCGCCGACCGCCTCGGCCCTCGCGGACCCATCCGGGTGATGCTCGCCGGAACCGCCCTGTTCGCGGCCGCCTACGCCGCGTTCGCTGCCGGTTCCACCAACTGGGCGGTCCTCACCCTGCCCTTCCTCGCCGCCGGGGCAGCCATCGGTTGCGTCGAGACCGCCGAACACTCAGCGGTCGCCGCCCTGGCACCCACCGACCTGCGAGGCTCGGCCTTCGGGCTGCTGGCCACCGTCCAAAGTGTTGGCAACTTCGCCGCCAGCGCTCTCGCCGGGCTGCTCTGGACCGCGATCTCACCCACCGCCGCGTTCGGATACATCACCGCCTGGATGCTGCTCGCGCTCCTCGGCATCAGCCTCACAGCGACGACCACCTCCCCGCCTATCACCCGAACGGAGTAACAGCGACCACACCTGCGACTTACGATGTTCACAGGTTGTCCAGCGCCACCAGCCCAGATGACCCCCGTGGCGCGACGGGAGGTGCACCGAGCATGGCGACGGTTGCCGTCAACTTGACTCGGCCGCAGGAGGAGCTGGGCGAGATTCCCGCCCGACTGCACGCGGCTGGGCTGGAGCTGCGCGTCGGTTCGGGACGGCGGGCCACGCCAGCGGCGGAGGTGATCGAGAGCCTCGCGGGGGCCACCGCCGTGATCGCCGGCCAGGAGCTGTACACCGCCGAGATCTTCGATGCCTGCCCCGAGCTGAGGCTGGTCGTGCGCTTCGGGGTGGGCTTTGACACCGTCGACGTCGGTGCGGCCACCGAACGGGGCGTCCTCGTCGCGACCATCCCCGGCACCACCGACGGAGGCGTCGCCGACCACGCGATCGGGTTGATGATCGACCTGGCGCACGGCATCTCCCGCCACGATCGGGCCATGCGGCGCGGCGAGTGGCAGCCGCAGCGCGGCGTCGACATGTGGCACGCAACCCTGGGCATCGTCGGGCTGGGCCGCATCGGCCGGGCCGTCGCCCGTCGGGGGCTCGGCTTCGACATGCGGGTGATCGCCCACGAGCCGTACCCGGTCATGGAGTTCGTGGAGGAACACCGTATCGAGCTGATGCGGATGGATGAGGTTTTCGCCCAGAGCGACTTCGTGACCCTGCATCTCCCGGCGATGCCCGAGACCGAGCGGATCGTCGACGCAGCGAAACTGGCGCTGATGAAACCCACCGCCTTTCTGATCAACACCGGCCGCGGCAATCTGGTCGACGAGGACGCCCTCTACGCCGCGGTGAAATCCGGCCAGATCGCCGGCGCCGGCGTCGACGCCTGGACGACGGAGCCGATGACCGATCCGCGCTGGGCTGAGCTCGACAACGTCGTCCTCACCCCGCACAGCGCGGCGAACACCCACGGCGTCTGGACGGCGAGCGCGGCGCTGGCGGTGGAGGTCGTGCTGAAGGTAGTGCGCGGTGAGCAGCCGGAGCAGCTGCTCAACCCGGAGGTGTGGGACGGGCAGCGGGCGGGCTAGCAGTGTCGGTGCCGCGACACACCGGGCACAGGAGCCCGACACACCGGGCAGGGGAGACGGACACGCCGGGTTAGAGGCGGGTGGCGGACCGTGAGCGCAGGCGGTTGCGGGTGTCCAAGACGCGTTCGGCGTGCTGTTCGAAGAGTTCCCAGTCGATCACGTCGTGGTCGGCGAGCACGATCACCAGGTCGGCCTCGGTGACCTGACGCGAGTCGCAGGGCACCATCCGGATGTAGCTGGGGATCTCGTCGACGTCGATGAGCGGGTCGATGGCGCGGAGCTCAGCTCCCAGATCGTCGAGTCGTTTGGCCACCGCGATCGCCGTGGACTGCCTGGTGTCCCTCGAGTTCTGCTTGTAGGCCAGCCCCACGAGCAGGATCCGGCTGCCGTTGACGGCCCTGCGCTGCTGGTTGAGGTGGGTGACCACGCGCGACACGACGTAGTCGGGCATGTGGTCATTGACGTCGTTGGCCATGTCGACAAAGCGCAAGCCGCGGCCCAAAGACCGTCGCGCCTGCCAGGACAGGTAACAGGGGTCGATCGGCAGGCAATGTCCGCCAACCCCTGGCCCCGGCGTGAACTTCATGAATCCGAAGGGCTTCGTAGCGGCCGCATCAACCACCGACCACACGTCGAGCCCGAGGTCGTGGCAGTAGATCGCGAGTTCGTTGACCAGGGCGATGTTGACGTGCCGGAAGGTGTTCTCCAACAGCTTGGCAAGCTCAGCCTCACGAAGCCCGGGTACCGGCACCGTGTGCTCGACGAGCTGACCGTAGAAGTCGGCCAGCGCCTGCAGCGAGGCCTGGTTCACGCCCGCGATGATCTTCGGTGTGTTGTCGATCCGCCAGATCTTGTTGCCGGGGTCGATACGTTCCGGGCTGTACCCGACGAAGAACTGTTCCCCCGCGCACAATCCCGCGCCGGCCTCCAGGATCGGGATGAAGATCTCCTCGGTGGTGCCGGGATAGCTCGTGGACTCGAGGATGACGCAGCATCCAGGCGTGATGTGTGGGGCGACGATGGCTGCCGCATCCTCGACGTAGCTCAGATCGGGTGCGCCGTCCCGCCAGGGAGTCGGTACGCAGACGATCGCGACGTCGAACCCCGCCAGTGTCGCAGGATCGTCGGTGGGCAGATACCGTCCAGTACTCACCGCTAACTTAAGATCGCCGTCGGTGATGTCATCGACAAACGTCTCCGCCTTGCGGAGATGATCGATACGGGTCTTGTCGATGTCAAAACCGACGACATCGAAACCGACCTCGACGGCCCGAATAGCGACCGGCAGACCAACGTAACCCTGACCAACCACGACGACACGACGCGACGCAATGTCTACACGCTGATTCGGCCCAGAAATGCCGTGCACGGATCCCCCCGACTTGTTGTCACCGTAAGCGACCACCCGAATACTACCGGTGCCGCGGTCAACCGTCATCCGAACCCTTTGCAGGATCGCCGCGCTGGGCGCTACGGTCGAGCAACCAATTGAACACGCGGGAGCTCGCACCGAAGCGGGCTGAGAGGGCAGCTGGGCACCGACCCGGGGCTGTCGACCGCAGAACCTGTCCGGGTAATGCCGGCGTAGGAAGGCTGATCCATGACAACACTGCACAACCGGCTGGGAGACCACGCCATCGAGCCCGCCGTGACCACCGGTCCGATCACCGGATCACGCAAGGTCTATCGCGACCTGCGTGCCGGGCTGCGGGTACCCGCCCGCCGGGTGGACCTGACCAACGGGGAGCACTTCGACCTCTATGACACCTCGGGTCCCTACACCGACTCCGAGATGGCCATTGACGTCCACAGTGGACTCCCCCGGCTGCGGGAACCGTGGATCGGGGCCCGCGAACCGGTAGCAGGGGCGGCCACCCAACTCGCCTGGGCCCGGGCCGGCATCGTCACCCCCGAGATGGAGTTCATCGCCGCCCGCGAGGGTGTCGACGTCACACTGGTGCTCAACGAGGTGGCCCGCGGCCGCGCGGTGATCCCGGCCAACCACCGGCATCCCGAGTCGGAGCCGATGATCATCGGGAAGAAGTTCCTGGTGAAGATCAACGCCAATATCGGCAACTCGGCCGTCACCTCCTCCATCGAGGAGGAGGTGGACAAGATGGTGTGGGCCACCCGCTGGGGCGCGGACACGATCATGGACCTGTCCACCGGCAAGCGGATCCACGAGACCCGCGAGTGGCTGCTGCGCAACTCCCCCGTCCCGGTCGGCACGGTGCCGATCTACCAGGCGATGGAGAAGTGCAACGGTGACCCGGCGGCGCTGACCTGGGAGGCCTATCGAGACACGGTCGTCGAGCAGGCAGAGCAAGGTGTGGACTACATGACGGTGCACGCCGGTGTGCTGCTGCGCTACATCCCGCTGACCGTTCGCCGGGTGACCGGCATCGTCTCCCGCGGCGGGTCGATCATGGCGGCGTGGTGCCTGGCCCACCACCGCGAGTCGTTCCTGTACGAGAACTTCGAGGAACTGTGCGAGATCCTGCGCCGCTACGACGTGACGTTCTCGCTGGGCGACGGCCTGCGACCCGGCTCCATCGCCGACGCCAACGACGAGGCGCAACTCGCCGAGCTCAAGACGCTCGGGGAGCTGACCCAGATCGCGCGGCGCCACGACGTGCAGGTGATGATCGAGGGCCCCGGGCACGTGCCGATGCACAAGATCGTCGAGAACGTGCGCCTGGAAGAGCAGTGGTGCGACGAGGCCCCGTTCTACACCCTGGGTCCCCTGGCGACGGACATCGCGCCGGCTTATGACCACATCACGTCGGCGATCGGCGCGGCGATGATCGCGCAGGCGGGCACCGCGATGCTCTGCTACGTCACCCCCAAGGAGCACCTCGGCCTGCCCGACCGCGACGACGTCAAGACCGGTGTGATCACCTACAAGATCGCCGCGCACAGCGCCGACCTGGCCAAGGGCCATCCGGGCGCCCAGGCCTGGGACGACGCGCTGTCGACCGCCCGGTTCGAGTTCCGCTGGCACGACCAGTTCGCGCTCGCGCTGGATCCCGACACCGCGCGGTCGTATCACGACGAGACGCTGCCCGCCGAACCGGCGAAGACCGCGCATTTCTGCTCGATGTGCGGGCCCAAGTTCTGTTCGATGCGCATCTCCGCCGACGTCCGGGCCTATGCGCAGGAGCACGGGCTGTCCACGGTGGAGGCCCTGGAAGCCGGGATGGCCGAGAAGTCTGACGAGTTCACCGCAGCCGGCGGGCGGGTGTACCTGCCGGTGACCGGGTCGTGACCGCGCTGCCCCCCACCGGGCCCCCCGTAGCGCTGACCATCGCAGGGTCGGACTCCGGTGGTGGGGCGGGTCTGCAGGCCGATCTGCGCACCTTCACCACCTGCGGCGTGCACGGCTGCGTCGCGGTCACGGCGGTGACAGTGCAGAACTCGCTGGGCGTGACCGGTTTCGTGGCCATCCCGCCGTCCACAGTGGCCGATCAGATCCGGGCGGTGGCCACCGATATCGGGGTCGCCGCCGCGAAGACCGGCATGCTGGCCTCGACGGCGATCATCCGCGCGGTGGCCGGGGTGTGTGACGACGTCGGCATCGGTGCTTCGGTGCCGTTGGTGGTCGATCCGGTGGCCGCCTCCATGCACGGCGATCCGCTGCTGGCCGACGATGCTCTCGACGCACTGCGCTGCGAACTGCTCCCCCGGGCCACCCTGGTCACCCCGAACCTGGACGAGGTGCGGTTGCTGGTCGGCCTCGACGTCAGTTCCCGGGCGGAGCAGTACACCGCAGCCAAGGAGCTGCACGCCCTGGGCCCACGGTGGGTGCTGGTCAAAGGCGGGCACCTGCGCGACGACCCCCACGAGAGGAACCCACAGTGCCTGGATCTGCTCTACGACGGCAGCGACTTCACCGCCTTCACCAGCCCCCGGTCAGCCACCCCGCACACCCACGGTAGTGGCGACACCCTGTCCGCAGCGATCACCTGTGCATTGGCCCGTGGTTCGACGATGCCGGAGGCAGTCGGGTACGGCAAGCGCTACATCGAGCAGGCCGTAGCCCACGCCTACCCGCTCGGCGCCGGCGTGGGCCCGGTCTCTCCCTTCTGGCGCCTCAAACACCCCTAGAAAGCTCCGGGTGCCAGCTGGTGTTCGTTGAGCTTGTCCCGCAGCTGCCGCAGGGCCCGCGCCCGGGTCGGCCCGATGCCACCGGGCGGGATTCCGATAGCGCGGGCGACCTCGGCGTATGGGCTGGGATTGTCACTGAACAGCGCCCGCAGCAGAATTCGCCGGCGTGGCGGCAACTCGTCGACGAGTTTCCGCAGAGTCCGCGCGGTGTCGGCGTCGATAACGCGCTGCTCGGGGCCCACCGAGAGGTCGGCGACAGTTTCTGGCGCCACGTCAATGAGACCCCGGGCGGTTTTGGCTTGGCGCAGCAGGCACAGGCATTCACGGCGGGCGGTGGTCGCCAACCATCCGCCCAGCCGCTCGGGGAGCTGCACCCGGTCGACGTTCTCGGCCAGCCGCAGCCAGGTCGTCTGCACGGCGTCGAGTGCGTCATCGTCTTGCAGTCGAAACGACCGCACCGTCGTGGAGACGAGCTTGGCGTACCGGCGCAGGATTTCGTCCCACGCCGCTGAGTCCCCGTCGCGGATTCGTCGCAGCAGATCAGCCACACTGTCCCTGGCACCGATCGGCGCGTAGCTGGTAGTGGCGGTCGGCATCGCGGCCCCCTGGTGAGCCCGTCGGTGTTGGTCATAAGGGGTTGGCCTACCGCCGAGCCCCGTCGTCGATCTCGTCGTCGGCCGCGCCTCTTCGTTGTTGAGCAATCGTCTGTATGGCAGCCCCGATCTCTTGCCATTGCTCATTCAGGGCGCGCTGCTGTGCTGCTTGCCGCCTATCCCGCGCATCTAGCAGCCACTGACTGAAGGTGCACCCTATGAGCACGCCAAAACTCACCATGAGGGCTGCCGCCAAAATGATCAAGGCAATGGCGTCCATGCTCCCTCCTTAGATAAACGGGGCCCGGTGTGATTATTTCGTCGCTTGTCAGTAAAGCTTTCCGCCGCTATCTGTGGCTAGGGGGCAGCCCTCACCAGCGGGTAGTCAGCGAGTACAGCTACGAATCCCGGTGCAGCGTGATCGTGGTCCAGATACCCAGATACACGCGGTCACGGTCGGCCAGCGAGACCTGCTGGTTGGTCGGGATCCGCTTGGCGACCCCGTTGAGACATGTCCCGTTGGTGGAGCCCTCGTCGATCAGCGCCCAGGAGCCGTCGGGTTGGGCGAGTAGCCGGGCATGCTCGCGGGAGACGCCGGGATCGACCAGCGGGCCGGCCAGGTCGATCTCCGGGGTGATCCCGCGGGAGGCGCTGCGCCGGCCGATACGCACCACGGCACCGGTCAGCTCGACGCGCCACGGTGCCGTCGAGGCGGGGAAGCTGAACCTGTCGGCGTTCTCACAGCAGGCCTCGAAGTAGTCCCGATCCGCGACGATGACAACCCACCACAATGACGCCCCGAGCCGCAGCGGTCCGGTCGGCGGTGGCCCAGCAGCTAGTGGTGCAGTCGTTGGTGACGCAGTAGTTGGTGACGCAGTCGTTGGTGACGCTGGGGTGGCATAGGCGTGGCCGCACTGCTCGCAGAACACCCCGATCCGGGGCTCGCTGCAGCGTGGGCAGGACTCGACGATGCCGCTGCCCATCACGACGTCGACCCCGGACGAGAAGCGCCGAACGGAAGTACAGCGGCCGTGATGTTGTCGCGGCCGCCGCAGGTCAGTGCGGTCTCGACGAGCCGGCGCGCCGCGTCCAGCGGGGCTTCGGGCGGATGTGCCGGTAGCGCCGCGGCGAGCGCGTCGGCGTTGTCGAGGTAGTTCCACAGCCCGTCGGTGCAGACCACGACGACGCCAGGTCCTTCGGGTGTGAAGGTGACGACGTGCGGGTCCAGCCGGGCGGCGTCCTCGCCCAGCCAGGCCGTGATGGAGTGGGCGCGCCGGTCGGTGGCCGCTTCGGCGAACGTCAGGGTGCCGGCCGCCAGTACCTGGGCCAGCCAGGAGTCGTCCTCGGTCAGCCTCGTGGGCGGCGCCGACTCGGTGCGAGTTCGCGGTATCCAGTACGCCCGGCTGTCCCCCACCCAGCCCACCGTGACCGTCCCTTCGGTGAGGACAGCGGAAACCAACGTGCAGGCCGGAGCGTTTCGGGTCTGCGTGGAGCCGGCTAGGCCAGCGACGGCCCGGCCGGCTGCATGGATGGCCTCCCGCATCGCAGTGACGGGACCGTCGCCCGCGCGCAGCGCGACCACCAGTACCTCGGCTGCGACCTCGGCGGCGGTCTCAGACGCCTCGTCGGGACGGTCCGCCGACGACACCCCGTCGCAGACGACCGCGACCACCGCGCCGTACTGCCCCGACCCAGGGCCGGCACCCGGGCCGGGACCGAGCCGGCGCAGCGCCAAGGCGTCCTCGTTGCGGTGGTGACGCCGGCCCCGATCGCTGACCCCGGCACCAACCCCGACGTCGACCTCGACGCGGTCGCGCAACTGGTCGGCCATCCGGGCGCCGCACTCCGCACAGAACCGGTCCCGAGGACCCACCGGCTCGGCGCACTGTGGGCAGCTCTGGCCGGCCATGGTTTCAACGGTCCGCAATGGTGGCGACGAGGAACCTGCGCAGCGCCTCGACCGCTACCTTCGGGTCACGAATACCGGTGTAGGCCGCGAAGATCTGTTGCTGCATCTCCGCACCGACGGTGGCCCACTCCGGCGTCGCCGGCCGCGGCCTGGCCGTCGGTAACACCGTGGCCAGTACCGCCATCATCGGGTCACCTGCCAGGTCGTGGTAGGCGGCCGCCATCGTCGGCGCCAGCGAGTGCCGCTGGGCCAGCGATAGTTGCACCTCTCGCGAAGTCGAGACGAACGTGACGAACTCGGTCGCCGCGGGGATGTTGCGCGAGAAGGCATTCACCACGAGGTTGTGGCCGCCCAACGCGGCGACCGGCTCGAACCCGGTGAACGCCGGCAGCGGCGCGATGCCGACCTTGCCCACGACCTGACTGTCCGGATCCGTGCTGTTCATCGGCTGGTAGGCATACGGCCAGGAGCGCATGAACACAGCCTCGCCGGATTGGAAGGTCCTGCGGGCATCTTCGAGTTTCATCGTGTTGAAACCCGGCGCGTAGGTGCCCTGGCGAAACGCCGTCCGCATGAACTCGGCGGCCTGCTCGGCCTTGTCGAGCTGGAATCGCACCGACTGACCATCACTGTCGAGCACGTCACCGCCGACGCCCCAGAAGTACTCAAGGTACTGAACCACGAGCCCCTCATACTGCGCGCCGTCGGAGACGAACGGCGCGATGCCGTTGCGCTCGCCGACCTGATGGCCGACGTCGATCAGTTCCTGCCAAGTGGCCGGCGGCTTGTCCACCAGATCCGAGCGGTAATACAGGATCCCCGCGTCGGTGACGTACGGCGCGGCCCACAGCGTCCCGTCCCAGACCGAGGCCTGCATCGGGCCGGGCAGCGAGACCCGCCCGAGGTCTGAGCGTAGGTCTTGCAACTCCACCAGCCAGCCACGCTGAGCGAACTCCGGGATCCAGATCACGTCGAGGTCGACGATGTCGAACTGGTTGAGGCCAGCGTTGAGCTCCACGGTCAGCAACTGGTAGGTGTCTGTGGAGGACACCGATGGCAGCGGTTCCACCCGCACCTTCGGCCCTCTCGGGTGCCGCTGATTCCACTGCTTCGCGATGTCCAGGGCAGGGCCCTGGTCCGCGAACGCAATCCCGCCGGTGGCCCACACCAGCTCCGCAGCCGAATCGGAGTCGGTGGCGGAGTCGGCTACGCAGCCAGCGGCGACCAGGACGGCTGCGGTCAGTACCGTCCGCCGGCTCACCACCGTGGGCTTGCTCATCATGTCCAGCTCCGGTTACGGCGGTCGTTGGCCTTGTCGACGAAGGTGATTCGCTCCGCTGTGGTGGGGGCCAGCCGGGCGAGCTCCCGGTAGGCGGACTCCAGGCGATGCCGCACGCCGCGCTCGTTGAGCCGGTAGCCGAGCACCGTGGCAGGGATCGGCGCAGCCGGCCCGTGCGGCCACGGTCGGCCAGCGTGTTGCCAGCTCAGCACGGTCTCGAGCACTTCCGCCACGGCCAGCTCACGCCGCTGGTCGTCGAGCTCTAGGGTGCCCAGCTGTTCGGCCGCGGTGAAGAAGTCAGCAACCGGGGGCTGCCCGTTCGCGCAGCCACGTGCCCGGGTCAGGATCGCGCACAGCCGGGCCGTGACGGCGTAGCGGGAACTCTCCGGCACGGCCTCCAGCGCGGTAGCCGTCCCGGCGTGGTCGCCGAGGGCGAAGCGGGCCCGCGCGAGCCCGAATGCGGCACTCACGTAGGACCGGTCGGTCTGCCACACAGTCGCGTAGCCGCGTGCGGCGGTCTCAGCGGCGCCCTCGCGCGATGCGCACAGCGCCAGTGCGAGCTTGGGTGCGGCCTCGCCCGGCAGCGTGTCGAGCACTGCCGTGAAGCCGTGCCGGGCGGATTCGAGGTCACCGTTGACCAGCGACCTGAGCCCGTGAAACCACGCCACCCGCCAGTCCCCCGGTTGGTCGGCAGCCAGCGCGACGAGGTCGGTTGCAGCTTCGGGACGGCGCAGCTCGCTTCGGGCCCGCACCACCCGCAGGCGCGTCTCCAGTGAAGGGTCGGGCAGCGCGGCAAGCACCCGTTCGGTTTCGTCAGGACTTTCCGCGCTGATCGCGGCGAGCAGACCGGCGTGCGGGTCGGCCGGGTTGACCTGCGGATCGGGTAGGGCCAGCGCAGCCGCAACCGTGTCGGGCTCCCCGGTGGGAAAGGTTTCCGGGTCGGCTCCCACCACCCGCAGCTCCGGCCCGAACCGGGCCGAGGCGGCCGGGAACGGCCGGCACTCCTGCTGGGCGCGCACCTCTCGCAGCACACCTTCCAACTGCTCGGCCATGTCCGCTGCGGCGGCGAACCGGCACTGCGGATCAGGGTTTGTCGCGCGGCGCAGCAGCCCGGCGAAGGAGGGATACTCAGCCAGCAGCGCCACCTCGTCCGGAACCGGGATCGGGGCGTCGGTCTGGAATCCGGGGAATGGGAAGCTGAGCACCGCCATCATCCGCCCGACGGTGTAGAGATCGGTGGCGACCGAAGGGCCGTAGGTCGCGATCTTCGGGTCCTGGTAGCCGGCCTTGCCCCAGAAGACCGGATTATTCCAGTCATCGATCCGGCGGACCGCGCCGAGGTCGATCAGCTTGACCCCGCTCATGGAGTGGATCACGTTGTCCGCGGACAGGTCGCAGTACAGCAGGCCACGCTTGTCGTGCAGGTGGTCCAGCGCGGCCAACACCTCCAGCGCGAACCCGCAGACCTGCCCCACCGGGAGGTGGGGGTTGGGGCCTGGACGCTCCTGGTGCAGCTGCTTGAGCGATTTGCCGCTGAGGTACTCCATCACGATGTAGTCGACGGGCTTGCTGGTGAGCGGGTGCGGATGCCGGACCACGGTGTGCACGGTGACGATGTTCGGGTGGCTGGCATCGGCCAGCGCGGCCAGCTCAGCGACCGCAGCTTGGCGGTTGTCTGGATCGTCGGGGTCGATCAGGCCCTTGAGTACCACCCAGCGCGGCACCCAGCAGTCCCAGGCCCGGTACACCCACCCCAGCCCGCCGTGAGCGATCGCGCCCTCCACCTTGAACTGGCCATCGCCGACGAGCACACCGGGCAGCAGCGGCGGGCGGAACGAGAACCTGGTCCGGCACTGCGAGCAGAAGCCCTCCACCCGACCGGGCCGCCCGTTACGGGCCCGCCCCACCTGATGCCGACACTCCGGATTCGAGCAGAACCGCTTGTGTTCGGGCACCTGCGGGTCATCGAGCACTGGCGCCATGTGATCACTGACCGACATCTCGGGCAGGGTGACCAGCGAGGCCCAGCGGGTGCCCCTGGCCACGATCTGGGAGGTCACTGGTCGAGCGGTGGGCGGCCCCGGTCCGCCGCCGTCGTAGCTCGTCATGGGTCAGTCCCGGTATTGCGGTGCCGGTGGCGACGGTGGCGGCCCCAGCGCATCCAGCCAACGCTGGTAGCTGGCCCGCCACCGCCCGTCCTGAGCGCGGCGCTCCAGGACCGCGTTGACAAACCGCACCAAGTCAGGACTGTCTTTACTGATCGCGACGCCGTAGGGCTCATCGGAAAGCGGTTCGCCGACGATCTCGGTCCGGGGATCCTGCGCGACCATGCCGGCCAGCTGGGTGTCATCGCTGGATACCGCGTCGATCTCACCGAGCTGGAGCAGCATCAGGCAGTCCGACGGGGTGGGTTCGCCCACCGGGATCGGCTTCGATGGTTCGCCCAGAATCGTACGCAACGATGTGGTGCCGCGGGCCGCGCAGACCCGCTTGCCTCGCAGATCCTCCGGACCAGCAAGACCTGAGCCGCGGTTGGCCAACACTCGTTGCTTCGCCTCGTAGTACACAGCGCTGAACTCCACCTTCTCCCGGCGCGGACAGGTGACGGTCATCGCGGCGACCACCAGATCTACCTGGCCGGACCGCACGGTCTGGAGCCGCCCGGCCGCGGCATGCGGCCGGAACACCACGCGCTCGCGGTCGCCAGTGACCGCCTCGGCGATGTCGCGCACGAGGTCGATGTCGAACCCGGCCAGCTTCATGTCCTGGTCGCGGAAGGCAAGCGGGTAGGCGTCCAGGCCGATCCCGACGACCAGGTGTCCTCGCTCGGCGATGCGGGCCATCGTCGAGCCGGCGGGCATGCCGCCCGGCGCAGGCAGCGGGCCCTGCGGGCGCAGGCTCGATCGGAGATTCTGCGGGTTGCAGTCCGACTCGGCCAGTGCATCCGCCGTTGACCTCGCTGCCGTCAGACGCGCGGTGGCGGTCGGCCCAGAGCCTGCCAGCGGGTCCGGAGCTGGGTCCGGCCACGGGACGCTGGCTGTGGCGGCCAGGATAACGGCAGCCAGGGCGCCGCAGGCGAAGGCAGCTCGGGCCCTCATCGGTACTCCTCCAGCCGCTGCCGGACGCCCAGGGCCACCCCGACCGCGGCGATGAGGGCCAACGTGCCGATACCGGTGGGCAGGCCGGTGAGCCAGTCCCGGGCGCGGTCGATGTCTGTCCCGAAGGCCCTGCGCTCATAATCGACAGCGGCCTGAAGCGCTGCGGCGAGCCGGTCGAATGCCGCGGCCGCGCTGGTCTGGTCGGTGTTCACTGCGGCACCGACCGCCTTGGCGTACTCCCCGACATCGTCTAGCCGCCGGACCTCCTTATGTGCTGCGACGTAACCGCCGGCGTCGTCGATCGCCGCTTGCATCAATGCCCGCCCTTCCCGGTCGGAGGCGAATTGCATGGCTGCGCCCAGCGCGCCGCCGGCACCGCCGTTGCGGGCAAGCACCTGCATCCGAGCGTCGAAGTCCGGCTCGCTGGCACCATCGCGAGTGATCAAACCGAGGCTCTCGACGGCGCGGGCTTGCAGCGCCGCGATCTGCGCCGGTGCCAACGCATCAGACACCGACCGGCTGTGTTCGAGCGAGCGCGCTAGCGAGCCGGCCGAGGCCATCCCCGCGGCCGTCCACCACACCAGGCCAGCAAGCACTGCCCCACTCGCCAGGACCAAGCCGATGTTGAGCACCCGCTGTGTGCGCCGGCACAGGAAGACCTGCACCCAGATCAGTCCGGCCAGACTCGCCCCGCACGCCGCAAGCGCGACAACCGGCACCGCTCCGGCCCGCTGGTAGGCGTCGTCGAGCCGGGAGGCCTGCCGTCGTTGCAGCTCCGCCGCCGCAGGCAGGATCACCTCCCGCATCAGCTCCGAGGCGTTGCGCAGGTACGTCACCCCGAC
Organism: Pseudonocardiaceae bacterium; assembly: GCA_050700115.1. Classification (GTDB taxonomy): domain Bacteria; phylum Actinomycetota; class Actinomycetes; order Mycobacteriales; family Pseudonocardiaceae. The sequence goes on along the minus strand of JBOHGG010000016.1, from coordinate 59,837 downwards.
CGCCATGCCCTGCCGGTTGTTCACCCTTGCACGCTCGACCAGGCCGGTGTAGACGGGCAGCTGGCCGGTGATGTCGGCGATCCGTTTGGCGGTCACCGGTTCCTCGCCTGTTTGGGTGCCGGCTTGCGCCAGGCTGGCCGTGGCCGTGAGGATGTCCCGGTCATAGCGAGCACGCATCTCGCTGGGTTCCACGCCGCCGGATAAGAACCCAGCCGCGACCGTGGCATCCGCGTCGGCCAGCGACTGGTACAACGTGATCACGTTCGCATTGAGTGGTTCGAGGCGCTCGGCGATGTCTCGAGTGGTGTCCACGCGGTTACTCGCGGTGACGACTCCGACCACTCCGGCGAGCACAATCCCGATCACGAGGACCAGCCGGGCCAGCCGGAGCTTGCCGGGTGTGGTGTCCCAGTCGGCGATCAGCCGGTCGATGCGACGAGGGGGCCGGCCCCGCGCTGGGAGCTGACCTGGCGGTACTGGCCTGATCTCGACGGCCTGATGGCTGCGCTGCACAGTCGATCTCCGGTTCGTCACCATCTCTCGCGCTGATCAGTACAACGCCTCACCGCCATGGATGACTAGAGGGCAGCCCCCGCTCGGGTGGTCAGCCCGGCAGTTCGGCGTTTAACGTGGGTCGATGGCGGGTCCGCGACAACCCTCGGGTGCGCTGGTGGTCCATTTTCAGGGCCGTCAGGCGGCTGTGCTGCGCCCGGGCAATCCAGGCCTCACCTTCGGACGAGGTGGCGACCGCACGTTGCGGTTCGGCCATGACAGTGTCAATGGTGGGCCTGACCTGCACATCTCCCGTAACGTGGGCTCAATCCGGTACGGCGGCGGCTTGTGGGTCGTCTGCAACGACAGTGACAGCCGCCCATTCGACGTCATCGTGCGCGGTGTGTCCAACCCGCTGCCGCCCCGAACCGCACACGACTCGCATTCACGTTGGGCGATCAGCCCGCCCGGCCTGGGGATCCGGGTCGGCGCGCCCTCTGGCCGGTACCTGCTGTCGATCAGTATCGATAACCCCCGGTCACCGGTGGTGGACTCCCCTGAGCACGGTGATCCCAGCACCCGCCCGCTGTTTGAGCCCACCGACCACGAGCGATTACTGCTCGCAGCCAAGTTCCTGGCCCAGCCCGACCCCGGCGACGCGGTCGGCAACCGGGAAGCCGCCGAGTACGCGTCCGCCGCGCGGCCCCACGAAGAATTGGTCACCGCAAAAGCTGTCGAAGACTGCGTGGGGAGATGGTGCAGGAGGCTGCAAGAGCTCGGCGTCACCGGGATCAACGGCCGCGACAACATCAACCAGTTGGGTCGCCAACTACTAGCGTGGGGCTTCCTGCGCCAAGAACACCGAACCCACCTGCGCCCCACCCGCCTGTAACCCCTTCACCCCTTTACCCCTTTACCGCGTTCTGGATGCAGAACGCGGTTAAACGGGCTCGATTCAGCGCGTTCTGCATCCAGAACGCGGGATCTGGGCCCCGACGCACGTGAGGATGGCTAGGGCGGACAGGATCGTGTACGGGGCGATCTGTTCGCCGAGGAATGCTGCGGATCCGGCCAGGGTGAGCAGCGGCTGCGCGAGTTGGATCTGGCCGACGCGGGCCACCCCGCCCAGCGCGAGCCCGTGATACCAGGCGAAGAACCCCAGCAACATGCTGAACACTGCCACGTAGCCGAAGCCCACCCATGCCTCGAACCCCGCAGACAGGCCGCTGGTCACTGCGTGCACAGCCACGATAGGCGCCAGCACGGGGGCAGAGATGATCAGCGCCCAGCAGATCACCCGCCAGCCGCCGTACTCCCGGGCCAGTGCTCCGCCCTCAGCGTAGCCAAGCGCGGCAGACGCCACCGCGAGCAAGACGAAGCCGTCGGCCAGGCTGAGACCGACCGCTCCCTGAGCGGTCGCGAAGGCCAGTGCCGCGGCGAGTCCCCCGACCGCGGTAAGCCAGAAGCGGCCCGAGGGGCGTTCGCCGGCCCGAGCCACCGCCGCGATCGCGGTGGCGGCCGGGAGCACGGCGACGATCACCGCCGAGTGCGCGGCGCCGAGATCGCGCAGCGCGAGCGCGGTGAACAGCGGGAATCCGACGACCACGCCGAACGCCACGATGGTGAGCCGACCCCAGATCCGGCGCGGCGGCAGCGGCCGTTCGCGGCGTGCGACAAGAACGACGGCCGCCAGGGTGGCGGCCACCACGGCCCGCCCCAAGCCTACCACCCAGGGATCCAGATCAGTGACCGCGGCTCTGGTCGCCGGCAACGTGAAGGAGAACGCCAGAACTCCCAGCGCCCCGTACAACAGGCCGCGCGTTTCCTGCCCGGTCTCAGTAACGTTATCGTGATCCGTCATGAATGAGGATAACAGCGCCGAACGTGTCATCGCGACGCTCCGTGCGGCGTCGGTGGACGGGGCACCCGGCAGCCGCCTGCCGACCGTCCGCGACCTGATGGCCGAACACGGAGTGGGTCCGGGCACTGTCCAGCGCGCGCTGGCAGCACTGACCAGGGATGGGCTGATCGAGACGCGGCCGGGCGATGGCACTTACATCGCTGCGCGCCCGACGAGCCAGCCGATTCCGGACCTGGCCTGGCAAGCGGTCGCGCTCGGCGGACGCACCGTCGACGCCGGGCCGCTGGGGGAACTGCTCGCCTTGCCTCGACCCGGCGTCATCGCCCTGAGCAGCGGTTACCTTGACCCCGACCTGCAGCCCACCGCGCAGCTCGCCGCCGCGGCGGCCCGTGCCGGGCGGCGACCCGGCAGCTGGCAACGGCCGCCCGTCGAGGGCCTCGCGGAACTGCGCGCCTGGTTCGCCCGCGACGCCGGTGGCAGTATCCAGCCGCACGATGTGCTCATCTGCTCCGGTGGTCAAGCGGCGCTGTCGACCGCCTTCCGGGCGCTCGCTCCCCCAGGCGGCGCGGTGCTCTTCGAATCCCCCACCTACCTCGGAGCCCTCGCCGCGGCCAGGGCTGCCGGATTGCGCACCATCCCGGTGCCCGCCGACGCGGCAGGGGTCCGGCCAGACCTGCTGGTAGCGGCGCTGGCACAGTCGGGCGCTCGGCTGTTCTATTGCCAGCCGCTGCACGCCAACCCGCACGGTGCCGTGCTCGCCGCCGACCGTCGACGTGCGGTGCTCGACGCCGTGGCCGCAGCCGGCGCCTTCCTCGTCGAAGACGACTACGCTCGCGACCTCACCATCGACGGCCAACCCCCACCGCCATTGGTTGCCGCCGACGTCAACGGGCATGTCGTCTACATCCGCTCACTCACCAAGGCCGCTGCGCCAGGGCTGCGCGTCGCCGCGTTGGTCGCCCGCGGCGCGGTGGCCGCCCGGCTCCGCGCGATCCGCATGGTCGACGACTTCTTCGTCGCCGGCCCACTTCAGGAAACCGCGCTGGAACTCGTCGCCGCCCCTTCCTGGCCGCGCCACCTGCGTCGGGTCCGCAAGGAATTGCGGGAACGCCGCGACACTCTGGTAACGGCCGTGCGGGACAGCCTCGGCGCGCAATCCCTGCCGTCGGTGCCCACCGGTGGATTCCACCTCTGGGTCGGACTGCCCACGCCGATCGACGACGTGGCGCTCGCCGAACAAGCGTTGCGAGCAAACGTGATCGTAACCGCCGGACGGCACTGCTTTCCCGCCGAAGCGCCCGCACCCTTCCTGCGACTGTCCTACGCCGGCGCCGAACCCACCACCTTCACCCAAGGCGTCCACCGCCTCGCCGACCTGATCTAACCCCTCGGCGTGTCCGGCCCTCATGCCCGGTGTGTCCGGCGCTCATGCCCGGTGTGTCCGGCGCTCATGCCCGGTGTGTCCGGCGCTCATGCCCGGTGTGTCCGGCGCTCATGCCCGGTGTGTCCGGCGCTCATGCCCGGTGTCAGCACCGTGCCAGGACGATGACACTCGGGTCACCCATGATCAGTGCCTGCGCCAGGAGCGGCAAGGAGGACAGCATGGACGACATCCCGACGTCTGACGTGATGACCGGTGTCCGGTCGCTGGGGACTGTGTCGCTGGGCACTGTGCTGGGAGTGTGGGCACATCCCGACGACGAGGCGTACCTGTCTGGTGGTCTCATGGCCCTGGCCGGTGTCGCCGGTTCGCGGGTGGTGTGCGTGACCGCCACCCGCGGTGAGCGCGGCACGACAGACCCGCGGACCTGGCCGCCCCGCCGGCTGGCAGCGCAGCGCAGCGACGAGCTCGGCCGTTGCCTGGAGATCCTCGGGGTGGGCGAGCACCATTGGCTGGGCCACCGTCACGGCGGCTGCGCAGAGGTCAGCGTGCCGTTCGCGGTCGGGCAGCTGTGCACGCTGATCGTCAAGGTCCGCCCGCAGACGGTGGTGACCTTCGGTCCGGACGGCGTGACGGGGCATCCGGACCACCAGGCGGTGTCGGCATGGGTCAGCGAGGCGTTCGATCGCGCCGCGCCACCGGATGCCCGGCTGCTCCACGCCGCGGTCACCGAGAGGTGGGTGCAGCGGTGGAGCGTGCTCAACGAACAGTTCGCCATCTTCGCCCGCGGCTACCCGATCACCACGCCCACCGACCGGCTCGCCATCGATCTGCTGCTTGACCCAGACACCGCAGCGCGCAAGGTCCGCGTGTTGCGTGCGCAGGTCACCCAGACGGCCGAGCTGGTCGCGGCGATGGGCCTCGACACCTACACCGCGTGGACCGCTGAGGAGTCGTTCGTCGAGCGCGCCCCGTCATGACCTGGCCAGGTTCCGCTCGATCGCCTGCCGCGCAACCTCAAGGACGCGCGCTCGGCTCGCCCAGCTGGCGTGTCCGGCTCTCATGCACGGTGTGTCCGGCTCTCATGCACGCCATGGTTGCTGAGCGATTCCACTGCCACCAGCAATTTGTCTCGGGCAGTGGGGTCCAGCACAGCACTCGTTGCGGTGCAGCCGTGGAAGTACAGGCGGGCCCGACCGTCCTGAGGCCCGATCACCACCAGCGTGCAGGCCCCGCCATGCGGGTTCCGGGCCGGAATCGCCGATCGGCCACGTACCGACAAAGCGACGATCAGCAGCTCAATGACCTCCGGCGTGAGTTCCGCGGTGGTGGCCTCGCTGCCCTCGTAGCACAGCAGATGCTGGCTGAGAGGATCGCGCTGCACCGTCACCGTGCACAACTGGCCCGACTCGGTCCTCGCCGCGACCGCCGTGCGGTCGATTCTCGTCGGTACGGCCATCAGCACCCTCCCTGTGGTGGCGGCGGAGCCGGGGCACGGGGGTTCACCCGGCCCCGCCGCAGCTTGCGACGGACGCCGCCTAGTCATATCTATGCACTCACGTCCTGCTAAAAATGACTATGCACTGGCACTGGGGATCCCGTCAAGCCGACGTGTCTCCGGCCTACTCGGCGAGGAACTCCTGGGCCAGCGAGCGCAGCAGGTCGCGGGCGTCCTCGTCGAACACCGCGTCCTCACAGAGCTTCCCCCACAGCTCCAGGTACACCGCGATCTGCGCTTCGTCGCGTATCCGAAGCTCTTGCGTGGTCGTATAAATGTCGATCTCGACGCGTTCATCTACACCCGGTTCGCCGAAGACAACGAACCCATGCATCGGACAGAACTGCGTCGCGGTACGCCAGGGGATGACGCCGAAGGAAACGGTGTCCACCGTGCTCAACGAGGCGATGTGGTGCATCTGGGCAGCGAGGATGCGCGGGTTATCGTCTGGACCGGGCCGCCAACGCAGCGCTGCCTCGGTCACCACGAACTCGAAGCGGCGGCCAGGCTCATAGAGCAACTGCTGGCGTTCCGCCCACGCGGCTAGAGCAGCGGGCCGATCCTGGGCCAGGACGGGCTGCAAGCTGGCCGCCAGGGTGGCTTGTCGGCGAGTGTACTCGGCAGTCTGCAGCAAGCCAGGGACGATCATGGTGGTGAAATTGCGGATGACGCTGGCTGCGCGCTCCTCACGGCCGATCTGGCGCTGTTTGTTCGCTACGCCCTTCCCGACGGCATCGGCCCAACTGGTGGTCTCGGTGAGCACACCCTCGACTCTGTCAAGCAGTTGATCACAGGTATCGACGTCGGCGTTCGCGGCGTCCGCCCACGCCCGAGCTTCGGCGATTGTAGGCACCTGGCGGGCGGTCTCCAGTCGGGACACCTTGGACTGGTTCATGCCAGCACGAGCGCCGAAGTCGGTCTGGTTCAGCCCGATGCCCTCGCGTAACCGGAGCAGCAGCTCACCGAGCCTGCGGCGTTGCTCGCCGGGCTCGATCGCAGAGTCGTCGTGCTCAGCGGTCAATCAGCCAGCCGGTCCTGGTGCTCGGACATCCACTGCTCGAACGGCACCGCATACTTCATGGCGAGGTCGCGGCGGGCGATGTAGGTCTCGACCGGCTCTGTGGGATCCGCGGCTTCGACAAAGCGTTCTTGCTCGTCGTAGCGCATCACCGCGACTCGCTGCTCGTCAAACATCCAGAAGTCCTCGGTCAGCGTGGCCAAGTCGGGGTGGGCGTCCCGGTCGACCAGAAAGTACTCCGAACCATCCGACATCTCCATCGGGATGAGGGCGAGGGCGTAACGGGTGTACTCAGCCAGGGGCCACCCGACAATGTGCACGTCATACACCCGCCGCCCTGCGGCGGTATAGCCAGCCACTTTCTTCAACCACGGGTGGTTCTCGGGCGTAATCACCGGCAGCGGCTTGCCAGCCTGCCACGCCTCCCACTCTGGCCCCTTCACGCCCGCATAGCTCTGGTGCTGCTGCAGCCGAAACGCCTCCCGCTGCATGTCATCGAATGCAGCGATCAACTCATCTCGGTTCATGTCGTCCGCCCCTCCAGGGCTTCGTGACCGTCACAGTAAAGCTTCTCGGTGATCTGTACTGCGCACTCGCCAGGTCCAACTCCGAGCGTTGCGAGCTCCACCGGATCGGTGATGGCCTGTCCAACGATCGCGATCATGTCTGGCCTGCGACGAGCCACCTTCGCACAGTCCACTCCTCCACCGCATTCAGACACAAGGACCTCATAGTTGGCCATCTTGGTTGACTCCGTCCAGTCAGCCACCTCAGGCGGCGAAGACCTCAGTATTCAGGCTATGCGCCACCTAGGCAAGACTTTACATGATTAGGTACCGATATGGAGCAGTAGTCAGGTCCTCGGCCAGATCGGCCAGGCATGGTCGGCCTTGCGCGCAACGTGCCCCGAGTGCGGCTCCCAGCTCGTCGAAAGTCATGCCAGGCGTCCCTATCCTTTCGGCGACTCGTTCCGGGGTCCGGCCGGTCAATCAGCTAGCCGGTGCCAGTGCTCGGACATCCACTGCTCGAACGGCGCCGCGTACTTCATGGCCAGGTCACGGCGGGCGATATAGGTCTCGATCGGCTCGGTGGGATCCGTGGCTTCGACGAACCGTTCCTGCTCGTCGTAGTGCATCACCGCAATCCGCTGCTCATCGAACATCCAGAAGTCCTGGGTCAGCGTGGCCAGGTCAGGGTGGACATCCCGGTCAACCAGGAAGTACTCGGAGCCAGCTGACAGCGCCATTGGCATGAGCGCGAGGGCATAGCGGGTGTACTCGGCGAGCGGCCACTCGACGACGTGAACGTCGTACACCCGCCTGCCAGCAGCGGTATAACCCGCCACCCTCTTCAGCCAGGGGTGGTTGTCCGGTGTGATCACCGGCAGCGGCTTGCCGGCCTGCCATGCCTCCCACTCTGGGCCCGGCACGCCCGCGTAGCTCTGGTGCTGCTGTAGTCGGAACGCCTCCCGCTCCATCCGGTCGAACTCGGCCGTCAGCTCGTCGCGGTTCATGCCGCACCGCCTGGCCGAGAACCGGCCCCGCACGCGAGAACATCGGCATCAACCATCGTGATTGGCTCCCTCTGTCCGGCTACTTCAGGCAGCAGAGGGCTTCAGTATGCGGGCTATTCACCGAGTAGGCAAGCTTCATCCATGACTATGCGGCTCTGGGTTCCCGTGTCAGGCCGCCCAGCCGAGGTTGGCGCCCCTCGCCAGCCTGGGACTGGCGTGTCTACGTTGGGCGGCATGGGCGAGAAGACGATCCCCATCCTCCCGTGCCCCTCGATCCCCGACGTAGTGGCCTTCTACCAGGCCCTCGGCTTCGAGGTGACCCATCTGCAGACCCGCCCCAACCCCTACGCCGCACTGCAATACGGCGACATCGACCTACAGTTCTTCGGGCTGAGATCCGTCGACCCGGCCGCCTCGATGAGCACCTGCTACGTCGTGACGGACCGGGTCGACGAGCTGTACGCCGCCTTCCGCGCCGGTCTCAAGCAGGCGCTCGGCAAGATCCCCACTCGTGGCATCCCGCGGATCGGCCAGATCAAGGACACCTCCTACGGCGTCCGCCAGTTTCTGATGACCGACCCCGGCGGCAACTGCATCCGGATCGGCCAGCCCACCGGCGAGAGCTTGCACCACGCTCCGGCGCCGGAGGAGCCGTTCGCCAGGGCACTGCACAACGCCTGGATGCTTGGCATCTCCAAGGGCGAGCCCGCCCAGGGCGCGAAGATCCTCGACCGCGCGCTGCAGCGGGAATCCCCGGCCTCGGCCGTCGAACGCGTGCGCGCTCTGATCCTGCGTGCTGACCTCGCCGACCAGCTGGGCGACGGGGAGCTGGCCGCGCGGCTGCTCCACGACGCGGCCGGAGTCGAACTCACCGACGCCGAGCACGCCACGCTGCGCGACGACCTCGCCCGCGCCGACGATCTGCGGGAGTCCCTACGCGACTGATCGGAAGTCGCGAGGAGCACAACACGCCCGGATCCACGGCTAGCGTCAGGTATGTGCAGCCCACGGGCAGGCCGAGCCGGCACGACTGGGCCATCAGCGCCCGGATCCGCGAGCGGCTCGACATCCCCATCTTCTTGGCCGGCGGGCTGAGCCCGGACAACGCGACCGAGGCGCTGACGACAGTGCGCCCCTTCGGCCTGGACATCTGCATTGGGCTGCGGGACTCGGCGTTCGACCTCGACCCGAACAAACTCGCGCGCTTCGCGGACGCGATGAACAGCGGGAGGATGACCGGGTGATCGCGGACCAGGAGCGGAGCGGGGATCTCAAACGCGAATCTGGGGTCGCGGTGTGGTCCTCGCCTCCGTGGCGCGAGCTCGCGGAGTCGTGGCTGGACGAGCGGCTGGCGACAATCGGGATCGAGCGAACCGGTGCTGTCGCGCAGCCGCATCTGCGTCCGTGGGCGACCGTGTTGACGGCGCCCACCAGGTATGGCTGAAGGCAAGTGGACCCGACACAGCGTTCGAGGTCGGCCTGTACGAGCTCCTGCACCGGGTCACACCGTCCCGGGTACTCACCCCCCTCGCCACCGACACCACACGGGGGTGGGTACTGCTGCCCGACGGGGGGATCCCGCTCGGGGAGCGCGCCACCGGCGCCGGGTTGGCGCAGGCGCTGGAGGCGGTCCTGCCCCAGTACGGACAGCTGCAGCGTGACCTCGCGCCCCGAGTCCAGGAGATGCTGGCGCTCGGTGTCGCCGACATGCGAGCTGCGGTACTGCCGGAGCGTTTCGTCACCGCAGTGAAGGCTGTCGGGGGTCAGATCGGCCGGCACGGCACGGCAGCCGACCAGGTGGCGTTTCGGAAGGTAACCGGCCTGCATGGCACCGTCTCGGCGTGGTGCGCCGAGCTGGACGCGGCACCAGGGTCCGCGAGCGTGGACCACAACGACCTGCACCCATGGAACGTCCTCCCCGGCGACGGGTCCGCGGGCGTGCGGTTCTACGACTGGGGTGACGCCGTGGTCGCGCACCCGTTCGCCAGCGCCCTGGTCGCGCTGAGCTACCTACAGGCCCACCTCGAGGTCGACCCGCACCATCCGACGATCCTTCGGGTCCGTGACGCCTACCTCGAAGTGTTCGGCGATGCCTCCCACGGGGATGCACCGTGGGTGATCGTCAGGTGCGGGACCGGATCGGTGATCAGCCCAGCGTACGGCGGGGCTTCTGGCCAGCGTCGGAACAGGTCGGCGGTAAGACGGCGGAACGGGTCGTCGGGGTCGGGGACGAGGAAGAGGACGTCGGGTAAATGGCCGCAGTTGGCGAAGGTCACAGTGAAGCTGCGGTGGTGTACGACGAGCCGGCGCACGTCGCACAAAACGTCCTCGTCGAGGTTCCGCTCCGGCAGGAACGGATAGATGATCGTGACGTGGGCAGGGACGCCCGCAGCCGCCGAAGGGTCACATTGCCTGCGCCAACGGCCAATGATGGGCTCGGCAGCCTCAACGGGAACGATGTCGCGGTCTGTCCTGCGGCGTACGCCATGGGCCTCATGGTGGCGCTGTGGACGCCGAGGTGTCTCGGTAGCGGACCGGGTCATCGCCATGCAGACTTTCCGCTGGCGTATCGGTCTAAAGAGTTTGTCGTGGATGTCCTGATCGTCGGCGTTGAGCCTGCACGCGGCGGGCATCGAGGTGCGAGTCGTCGACGCGGCTCGCGAGTTCAGGACGCTCGGCGTCGGCATCAATATCCTCCCGACACCACCCGCGAGCTGGTCGAGCTGGGGTTGGCCGACGAGCTGGCGCGGCTCGGTCAACCGACGCAGGCCCCGCTCGGGGACTGGCACTACCTGGGAGGGTTGGACGACGTGCTGCCGCACGTGGCGGATCGAAGCTTGACTGGCTCGACGTGCCGGCGCTGGTGCGCGCCGCGCCGCGGATCTGGGAGTACCCAATGGTGGACCGGAACCCGTTGTCGCGCTGAGCAAAGGTCGGGGCAGCCTGCTCGGCGACGCGGCGCATCCGATGTACCCGTTCGGCTCCAACGGAGGTACCCAGGCGATCATCGACGGCGAGCTCCTCGCCGACGCTCTTGGCGACGCCAGGCAGCCGCTGATTGGACACACCCTCGCGGGCAGCTGATCCGCCGCGCCGGGCAGCTATCGTGGTCGGCATGACCGTCGCAGCCACCCGGCCGCCGTTCGCCGCCGCCTCCCCGGCTGAGATCCGCGCGGCCCTCGTCCCCGAGGAGCGCTCCAGGTTCGACCGCGAGTACCGCCAGGCGCTCGAGGTGGCGGCCGAGACGTTCAGCCTTGAGGAACTCGAGGCGACGCTGGAGTCCTGGCGGCGCATCGCGTGGATGTGCACCGACCCTGATCGCTACCGGCAGATGTGGCGGCGCGCCGCGACGCTATACAGCCGCGAGGACATTCCCGCGGAGGAGGCGCTGCCCGTCACCAAGGCCCGGCTCGGCTACTGACCCGGTGTACAGCGTCACTACCGACGAGCAGACCGACCAACAGATCGCCGCGCTGCCTGCCGAAGTGCTGGGCTCCTTCGCCGAGGCGCGAACGCTTCTGGAAATCCACCCATGGAGCGGAGACCCAATCCACCGTGGCAATCCCGAGGGACCAGTGCGGACGCTGGCGTTCGACCACGCCGGCATGATCACCTACCTGATCATGGACGAACTTCGCCGGGTGGACCTGCTGGAGGTGCTTTGGGCAGGGTGAACTCCGCGAGTGCGCCTGTCACCGCTGCCGCGTTGGCCACCACCTGACCCTGACCGACGTGACCCGGCGTCGCCAGCGGGGTAGGTGCTGTCCCGCTCAAGGATCGGTCAGCGGTACCCGGTGGTGTCGGGTGGTTTGCCGGCGTCTTGGACCTCGACGAGGTAGCGCCAGGCGTCGGGGGCGCTGCCGTCGACGTCGACGAACCCGTACTCCTGCGCGAGCTGTCCCGACGACAGGGATGCCTGGTTCCACCGGGCGAGGTCGGGGTCGGCGGCGAGGGCAACGACCGCCCGTCCGGTGAACGTCGGTGTCTCGGAAATGCCGAAGTGCCCAGGGTCGGGGTAGGGCGGCTGGGCGGGGCGGGCCAGGGCGTCACGCCAGTTGGCTTCGGTGACTCCGTGGTGTTCGAGCATCATCTCCGAGCGCATCCACCCTGGCGTCAGCGGCACCGCGGTGGCGCCGAAGCCGGCCAGCTCGTGCCCCTGACTCCAGGCCAAACGCAGCACCGCGGTCTTGGCCAGGTCGTAGAACGCCGACACCCGGTAGTTGCCGGCGTTGTAGTCGGCGGTGCCGTCGGTCATCTCCACCACCAGGCCACCCGGCCGGCGGATGAGCAGCGGCAGGGCGTAGTGGCTGGTGATCAGGTGGGTGTCGACGGCCAGGCGCAGCAGGCGCAGACCGTTGTCCAGGTTGTGTTCCCACAGCGGGGCGTCCCAGTCGAAGAGGGTCTCGCCGCCCCAGATGTCGTTGACCAAGATGTCCAGGCGGCCGTGGTCGGTGTCGATCCGGCCGACCAGCGCCGCCACCTGATCGGCTTCGAGGTGGTCCACCCGGACAGCGACACCCTTTCCACCAGCGGCCTCGATCAGCTCGGCGGTTTCCTCGATCGTCTCCGGCCGGTTGTACTCCGACCGCGACGAGCGGGTGCTTCGGCCGGTGGCGTACACCGTGGCGCCCGCTCTCGCCAGCTCCACCGCAATGGCCCGCCCGGCACCCCGCGTCGCTCCCGCCACCAGCGCGACCTTCCCCGTCAACGGGCCAGTCATCGCGCCTCCCGCGTTGTACCTACGTCTTCAAAATGCTCGCAACGCCGGACCGCTGACGTCATACGCACCAACCGATCCTGCTACGGGATGACCGCATCTGCCTCAACCTCAACCATGAGAGCAGGGGCGATGAGGGCATTGACCTCCACCATGGAGGCGGCGGGGCGGATGTCTGCGAAGAATTCCCCGTGCGCGCGCCCGACCTGCTCCCAACGGGAGATGTCGGTGACGAACATGCGGGTACGTACCACGTCCTTGAGACTCGAACCCACTTGCTCAAGGGCCGCAGCGATGCGCCGGATGGCCTCGCGTGTCTGCTCCGCTATGTCGTCTCTGCCCACAACGCCACCGTCAGGGGTGGCGGCTGTCGTACCTGCCACGGAGATCCAGTTTCCAACCCGCACCGCGCGGGAGTAACCCACGACCGGCTCCCACGGGGCGCCTGACGACACCAGTTCCCTCTTGCTCACGACGAGAGTTTCGCAGTCGCCGTCAAGCGGTAACCGGCCGTGCGAAACTGCCGGTGACGTCAACAGGTCGGTCTGCGCAACGATTTCGGCACAGTAGCGGTCGTAGCGCAAGATCGCCGGCACCACATTCACCGGCTCAAATGCTCTTCCCCGTGGTCGCTCGTTCGGCGACGGCCCAAAGCGCCAACCGCGCAGACTGTCGGTCAACCGGTCGCCGCCGACGGGATCAACGACTCAGCCTCCCGAGCTCGACACCAGGGCTGTTCGGTCGACCGTGGACAGCTCTGCTGTCGAGTTCGGGAACCGGAGGGCTAGCACAGGCCAAGATCTGCGGGACCGGGACCCCACTATCTGTCAGACACCGGTCGCCGTGTGTAGGGCGTTGACGAGCGGTTTCAGCTCGGGGATGTCGGCGGACTCCGCGAGCGCCTGAGCCAACGCCGCATCGTGGGTCGGTCGCGCTTGCTCCCGTGCCGCGTGACCGGCCGGCGTGAGCTCGCTGTAGATGCCACGCCGGTCGTCGTCGCACAGCACGCGGCTGATCAGGCCCCGGTTCTCCAGCCGGGTGACCAGGCGCGTGGTGGCACTGCCACTGAGCGCGGTCGCCCTGGCCAGCTGGTGCATCCGCAGGTGCCAGCCGTCCTGCCGGCTCAGCGCGTCGAGCACGGTGAACTCCACCACCGACAGGCCATGGGCGCGCTGCAGCGCGCGCTCCAGCGCAGCGTCGATCAGGCCGTGCAGCGCGGCGAGGGTGCGCCACCCCTGAGCACGGATTTCGACGGCGTCATCGGGAACGGGCATGCCACACGATAGCAGCTTGCGCCCATAGCCAGCTTGTGCAAATATAAAGCGTATGCAACTAATGCACACGCTGGATATGGGTTCCCGCAGGAGAGGAAGTGGTTCGGGGTGGTCACACGAAAGCTCGCTGTGGTCGTTGGCGCGAACGGGGTGATCGGCGGCAACCTGATCGACCATCTCGCCACGCAGCCGGACTGGGACGTGGTCGGGCTGTCCCGGCGCGGTGGCGAGTCGACCGAGCGTGTCCGGTACCTGTCGGTGGACCTCCTGGACAGGAACGCGACCGGGCACGCGCTGGCCGATCTCACCGAGGCCACGCACGTGTTCTACGCCGCATTCCAGGACCGTCCGACCTGGGCCGAGCTGGTTGCGCCCAACCTGTCCATGCTGGTCAACGTCGTGGAGGCGGTCGAGGCGGTGGCGCCGGGCCTGCGCCACGTCAGCCTGATGCAGGGATACAAGGTTTACGGCGCGCACCTCGGTCCGTTCGAGACGCCGGCGCGGGAGAGCGACGCCGGCCACCTGCCGCCGGAGTTCAACGTCGACCAGCAGGACTACCTGGAGCGACGGCAGCGGGACGCGCCGTGGACCTGGTCGGCATTGCGTCCGTCGGTGGTCTGCGGGTTCGCACTGGGAAGTCCGATGAACCTGATCATGGCGATCGCGGTCTACGCTGCGATGTGCGCCGAGCTCGGCGTGCCGCTGCGGTTTCCTGGCAAGCCGGGCGCGTACCACGCGCTGCTGGAGATGACCGACGCCGGCCTGCTCGCCAAGGCTGCGGTGTGGGCGGCCACCGACTCGCTCTGCGCCAACCAGGCGTTCAACATCAACAACGGCGACCTGTTCCGGTGGCGCCGAATCTGGCCGCGGATCGCGGAGTTCTTCGCGCTGGAGGTCGCGCCACCGCTGCCGATGTCACTGGCCGATGCGATGGCCGACAAGGCGGAGCTGTGGGCAGAGATGGCCGCGAAGTACGACCTCGAGCCGCATTCCTACGCCGAGGTGTCCGCCTGGTCGTTCGCCGACGCGGTCTTCGCCTGGGACTACGACCTGATCGCGGACGGTTCGAAGGCGCGCCGCTGCGGGTTCACCGAGTACGTCGACACCGAGTCGATGTTCCTGGAGCACTTCGCCGATCTGCGAAGGCGCCGGATCATCCCGACACTGACTCCGGCCCTGACGTGACCGGCCCGCAGACGATCGGGTGGCGCCCGCCGAAGAATTCGGTTGTTTCGGCATGTGCTGCGCACCTACGGTGGGCGTATGACGATCTTCATCACCATGGTCCGTCGTGTCCGGCATCGGGCGGTCACGACGAGCGTGGGGCTGGCATCCACTCGTTGATGAGTGGGCCGCGCGCATCGTTGCCGACGCCGATCTGCGACCCGGGGAGTTGGTCATGGACATCGGAGCCGGCCAGGGGATATTGACCAGGCACCTGGTCGAAGCCGGTGTTCGGGTGCTCGCCGTGGAGCTGCACCCGGGTCGGGCACGGCAGCAGACACCGGGCTGTCCGTCGTCGAACCGTGACAACCAATCAGCGCGACCCCAGATGGCAGGCTGTCCGGCATGACTGGATCGGACGCGAAGGCGGACCTCTACCGTTACCTGCAGGCCGCTCGCGAGGCCCTGCTATGGAAACTTGACGGGCTCTCGGAGTACAACATCCGCCGCCCGATGGTGCCGACCGGTACCAACCTACTGGGACTGATCAAGCACGTGGCCAGTGTCGAGATGGGGTACTTCGGCGACACCTTCGGCCGGCCCTTCAACGAGCCGCTGCCATGGTTCGAGGATGACGCCGAACCGAACGCGGACATGTGGGCCACCGCCGACGAGTCGCGCGAGCAGATCGTCGGCCTGTACCACCGGGCGTGGGCGCACTCGCAGGCCACGATCGACACGCTGGCGCTAGACGCGATCGGCCACGTGCCGTGGTGGCCGGACGACCGGAGCGAAGTGACGCTACACAAAATCCTGGTACACGTGATCGCCGAGACCAACCGGCACACCGGGCATGCTGACATCATCCGGGAACTCATCGACGGGGCCGTCGGGCTGCGGAACGGCAACGACAACATGGCACCGGGCGACCAGGCGTGGTGGGAGAGCAACCGGAGCCGGCTGGAGCGCGTGGCGCAGGACGCCGGCCAGGGCTGATCCCATCCTGGGCCGCCTCACCGGCCAGGAAGGGGTCAACCGGTGAGAGGTCCTCTGGTCGGGGTCGCTCAGCGAAAACGGGCCCAGCGTCCTTGGCGGCGGCATGGGCAGCTCACGACCGACGGCCAGGGCTGCGCGGAAGGCGCTGATCCATTCGTTTCGCTGGAGCGGCTGCCAGCACATGAGGATGAGCCGTCCGCCACGGCGCATGGCACGCCCAATATTCGTGAACGCGGCTGAGGCATCGCCGAAAAACATGGCCCCGTACCGACTAATTGTGACGTCGAAGTATTGGTCGGGGAAGGGATGGACCTGGGCGTCGGCCTGCTGGAATGTCGCGTTTGCTACGTGTTCCCTCTCCGTCAACTCGCGCGCGAGCTCGATCATGCGCGAGGACAGGTCCACTCCGAGTGCCGACCCTGCGGTAGCGCATCGCGCGGCGTCTCGGGTTGTCTGTCCGCTACCGCACCCGATATCGAGCACGTTCGCGGTCGTGTCGATCGCCGCTGCAGCGAGGAACTGTCCGTGGTAACTGGCGACCCCTTCGTCGAAGCGGCCGGCGCACTTTGTCCAGTAAGCGCCCTGATCGCCGTCCCAGGCACGTAGCTGCTCAACATTGGAGGGATCAACCCGCATTGCGGTACTCTCGTTCATCGGATACCCCCAGCCTGCGTGTACTTCCAATGGATGAGTCTACGTGAGGGGCTCCGGCGTTGATCACAGCGTAGGTCGCCGTGTCAGCGAAGGGGCGGGTGGGCATGGGCGAAGGAGCGCTGTGCGACCCATTCCTCCAGTTCTGGCCCAAGACAGCCGTGGAGGTGAGCAGAGGTCATGTCAGCGAGCTCAGCAAGGCCGCGTAGGAATGCTTCGCAATGCTGGTTGTGAGCCATGGCCGCGTCGGCATTAGTATACTCCTCGATGACCACGAAAACTGTCGGGTCCTCGCAGCTGTACCAGTCGTAGCGAAGGGTTCCGACCTCGTCGGAGGTAGCCTCGGCCAAAGCCATCGCCACGTCGATGAACGCTTCGCGCTTGCCGGGTAGGACGCGAACCTCGGCTCGAACAGTGATCGTCATCGCGCCTCTCAGTCCGTCAGCTGCCGAGCGTCGCGGCGATCCAGTCGTTGACCGCGGTGAAGTACTCCTGCGCGTTGAGCGCCTGGTTCAGATCATGTGGCGCACGGGGGAGGATGAACGAGTCCACCAACGGAACGTGGGGACCCAGGTGTGGGCGCTCGTCCTTGATCAGCGCCTCGGGGGAGCTGCAGTCGGAGCCGCCAAGCCGGGTACCCGCCACGTTCACTGTGGTGTCCTCGAAAGGCGCGAGAAGGTCGCCGACGGCACCGGCCCCACCTCCTGTCACTGAGGGCACCGCGTCGAAGTTTTCCTTGCAGGCGAAGCTGTCGAGCTCACCGACGACCAGCAGCGTCGGCACCCTGACATCCAGTGGCCGGATAGCGCTCTGCAACCCAGTGGCGGCCTCTGCGGCGGTAAACGTCGACTTCGTCTTCTCGTCGAACTCGACCAATGCCGGGTCGAACCGCGCAGGCTTGTAGAGGAACTCGTCCCGGGTACCCGGCAGGGTAGTCAGGTACCCCGGGTCGAGGCCGTCCCCAGCAAACTTCGGGTCAAGCGCGGCCGGGTAAAGACTCCCGTACACCACCGGGAGTGCCGTGACGGTCCCGGTATGAGCGCCTCCCGTGAATACCGCCGCGTCGAGGTCCCCACCATAGTCGGTGGCCAGATACCAGCCCACCCCGGTGCCGTAGGAATGCCCGACATAGACCACTTTGTGGAACTGCTCGCCGCCGGGCGCGGTGATCTCACCACCGCGGATAGCCTCCACGACCTGGTGCACAGTGAAGATGTTGCTGTCGACGGTGATCTTCGTCGACAGCGGATGTGAGGAGCGCCCGGAGCCGATCCGGTCGATGGCCAGCGTGGCGAATCCGGCCTTGTTCGCCGCGGCAGCGTAGTTGTACCGGTCGGTCCCGCCACTCGGGTCGGGAAACTCCCAGTAGAGACCAGTGTAGGTACCACCGTGCACGAGGAGCTGGATCGTGTCTGGCGACTTCCCGGACGGGGTGCACAGCTTGCCGTGGATGCGCTCATCTGCCGGTTGACCCTCCGCCAGAGCTACCGGCACCTGCACATCACGGCACTCCCGTTCCGAGCCGGCGTCCTGCCCGGCCAGCGCCGGCGTGGCGGCCGCGAGCGAAAGCAGCACCCCCGCCAACACGCCTGGCGTGCGCCTCCAGCGCCATCCCCCGCATGTGATCAACAGACCCTCCTCTAGTACCGGGCGCCCATCGCTATCCCTGCAACGATCAAGGAGCTAGGCGGTAACAGGCCACCCCGCGAGCCGGCATCATCGACCCCTGATCGGCCGGTAACGGAGTCATGCTGCGGCATCCCTGCTGGGTAGGGGTGCGTAGATGATCAGCTGCAGGTCTGGGTGGTCGGCGGGTGTCAGCTGGTGGTGCTCGAAGCGCAGCTCGCCGGCCTCGGGGTGGCGAAAGATTCGCTCCCGCGAGGCGAAGCCGCCGACGGCGTGGCTGTCCCAGCCGAGGCGGAAAGCGTCGCTGGCCAAGGTGAGCCTCCGGATGAGGCCGGAGAAGCGGGGTTCGCCGAGGCGAGGTCCGGCCTCGGCGCGGAACTCGGCCAGGAAACGGCGGCTCGTCATCTCCCAGTCCGGCAGCAGCTCGCGTACGTAGGGGTCGGTGAAGACCAGCCACAGCAGGTTCCGGTCCTCAACGGCGACGGTCGCGACGTTGGGATATAACCCCTCGTAGGCGGTGTTCCACCCGGCGATCGACCAGTCGGCGGTGATCGCGTAGGCGGGGAACCTGTCCAGCGCGTCCAGCAGTCGTTGCACGTGAGCCGGCATCGACGGCGCGCTCGGGCCCGGGGTGGCCTGCTGGGGCGAGTACCCGGCCAGTGACAGCAGGTAGCTGTGCTCGGGCGAGGACAGCCGCAGCGTGCGCGCCACCGCGTCCAGGACCTGCCGGGACGGATTGATGTCGCGCCCCTGCTCAAGCCACGTGTACCAGGTGACGCTGACCCCCGAGAGGTAGGAGATCTCCTCCCGCCGCAGCCCCGAGGCGCGCGCCCGACTCAGCGGCGGCAGCCCGAAGTCCGACCGTACGAGCTGCTCGCGACGGCTCCGCAGGAAAGCACCCATCTCGCCACGGCGCTCGGCCTCGCTGTCCACGCCCGGCAATCCTAGTGCTGCCACTGCTAGTAGCAGCCGCGTCTTCCTCGTCGTCACGCCGCGTGCGGCAATGGCTACATGCCCGAACTGAGATCCCGAACAGTCACCCACGGCCGAAACATGGCCGGCGCCCGGGCGCTGCTCCGTGCGGCCGGCGTCGCCCGCGAGGACTTCGGCAAGCCGATCATCGCCGTCGCCAACAGCTTCACCGAGTTCGTCCCCGGCCACACGCACCTGCAACCGGTCGGGCGCATCGTCTCCGCGGCGATCGCAGCCGCGGGCGGGATCCCGCGGGAGTTCAACACCATCGCCGTCGACGACGGCATCGCGATGGGTCACGCCGGGATGCTCTACTCGCTGCCCTCTCGCGATCTGATCGCCGACTCGATCGAGTACATGGTCCAGGCACACTGCGCCGACGCGCTGGTCTGCATCTCCAACTGCGACAAGATCACCCCCGGCATGCTGATGGCGGCGCTGCGGCTGAACATCCCCACTGTCTTCGTCTCCGGCGGCCCGATGGAGGGCGGCACGACCGTTCTGGTCGACGGCACCGTGCGCTCCCGGTTGCACCTGATCTCTGCCATCGCCGACGCCGTTTCCGACACGGTCTCCGACACCGACATCGCCCGCATCGAGGAAGCGGCCTGCCCCACCTGCGGCTCCTGCTCGGGGATGTTCACCGCGAACTCGATGAACTGCCTCACCGAAGCGCTCGGCCTGGCGCTGCCGGGCAACGGGACGACCCTGGCCACCCACACCGCCCGGCGCGCCCTGTACGAGAACGCGGGCCGCACCGTCGTGACGCTCACCCACCGCTACTACAACCAGGACGACACCAGCGTCGCGCCGCGCGCGATCGCCTCCCGAGCCGCGTTCGACAACGCGATGGCACTCGACCTCGCCATGGGAGGCTCCAGCAACACCGTGCTGCACCTGCTCGCCGCCGCCCACGAAGCCGAGCTCGACTACACCCTGCTCGACGTCGAAGCACGGTCTGCGACCGTGCCCTGCATCTGCAAGGTCGCACCCAACGGCACCTACCTGATCGAGGACGTGCACCGGGCCGGCGGCATCCCCGCCATCCTCGGCGAGCTACACCGCGCCGGCCTGCTCGACGCGGAGGTCCACGCCGTGCACGCCGACTCGCTGGCCGAATGGCTCACAACCTGGGACATCCGCGGCGGCTCACCCTCGCGCGAGGCCGTCGAGCTGTTCCACGCCGCGCCCGGCTGCGTGCGCTCCTCGAGTGCCTTCTCCCAGTCCGAGCGCTGGCACGAGCTGGACCTCGACACCGCGCACGGCTGCATCCGTGACACCGCCCACGCCTACTCCGCCGACGGCGGCCTCGCGGTGCTGCGCGGCAACCTCGCCGAGGACGGTTGCGTGGTGAAGACCGCCGGCGTCGAGGACGCCAGCCTCACCTTCCGGGGCCCGGCCGTCGTCGTGGAATCCCAGGACGACGCGGTTGAGGCCATCCTCGGCGGACAAGTCACACCCGGCGACGTCGTCGTCGTCCGCTACGAAGGCCCACGCGGCGGACCCGGCATGCAAGAAATGCTCTACCCCACCGCCTACCTCAAAGGCCGCGGCCTCGGCACCAGCTGCGCTCTCATCACCGACGGCCGCTTCTCCGGCGGCACCTCCGGACTCTCCATCGGACACATCTCTCCCGAAGCCGCAGCCGGCGGCACCATCGCCCTCATCCACGACGGCGACATCATCGAGATCGACATCCCGAACCGGGCGATCCATCTCGATATCTCCGACAGCACCCTCACCGCACGGCGCACCGCGCTAGAAGCCACCCACGGATTCCAGCCCGTCAACCGCACCCGAGCCGTATCGACCGCACTTCGTGCCTACGCCGCCCTGGCCCTATCCGCCGACAAAGGAGCCACCCGCGACCCATCCCTTTCTACGGGAACGCGGGGCACTGTCCCGTGAACTCGACGCCAGCGACATTTCAGTCCGGCCAGATGTCGCTCTCGCCGAGTTCACGGGGCGGACGTGCATCCAGAATCGTCGATGGCCGATTCACCACCATCCGCTCATCGCCTGGATGGAACCAGCGTTCGCTTGTCGGTGCATCAACCGGCTGGGTAACGCTGCTTCAGCCACCGGGTGATGAATTCGAGCACCTCGGGCGCCAGCGTGGTCTCGATCGTCGCGTATTCGGTCGGCGCACCGCTGGTGGCCGGTTGCATCAGGTGATTGAGCTCGGGGAAGGTCTCGATGGTGACGTCCGGGTTGTCGGCCAGCCGCGCCCGCAGCGCCGGGACGCTCTGGTCGGCCGGCACCTGCAGGTCCTTGCCGCCGTAGAGGGCCAGCACCGGCACCGTGAGCGCGTCGAGCGAGGGCGCTGGGTCGTGCACCGCCAACGCGCGGAAGTACCGCGAGGTCAGGTAGGGCAGCTTGGCGTCGATCTGGTCCGGTGGCAGGCCCTGACCCACCAGCACTTGGCGCGCCGGGATCCTGGCCCCGGTGTAGTCCTGCGCTGCCACCAGCTCGACCAGCTTTCGGACCGTGGCGACCTGCGCCTCAACCTGCTCGGGCGGCAGCCCGGCAGCACCGAGCAGCCGCCGTTCCTGCAGCTCCAGCACCTGGTCACCGGGGACCGCGGAGCCAGCCATCATGACGACGAACGCAACGTTCGCGCAGCGCTGCGCGGCCAGCGGCACGAGATAGCCGCCCTCGCTATGCCCAAGCAGACCGACCCGCTCGACGTCGGGTCGGGACCGCAAGTAGTCGACGCCGACCACAATGTCGCCGGCTAGCTTGTCGTAGTCGGTGCTCAACAGGTCGCCGCTGGAGCCGCCAACACCCCGGTCGTCTACCCGCAACACCGCGTACCCGGCCCGCGTGAGCGCGTCGGCGAGCACCAGGAACGGCTTGTGCCCGGCCACGGTCTCGTCGCGGTCCTGCCCGCCGCTGCCGGTGACGAGGAGAAGCGCGGTGAACGGTCCCGGGCCCGCGGGTAGCGTCAGCGTTCCGGCAAGGTCGACCTCGCCGTTTCGGTAGGCGACGTCCTCGCTGCGGTAGGGCAACGGCGGGCGCGGTTCCTGGCGGCGCACCCGGGCGGGCAGCGCACCGCGGGCCAGCGAGAACGGGACCGTCTGGCCGGCCTGCGTGAAGTCCCCGGCCAGCGTGTCACCCTGCACAGTGCCGACGAAACCACCGTCACCGGGGACCCCGGAAATCGTGAAGCCGACGCGGGCGCCGTCCTGGCGGACCTCGCTCAGCGGGCGCGCGGTTATCCCCCGCGCGGGGATGTCGATGGTGCCGCCGAGCGTGCCATTGTCCTCGGTGAAGCGGACCCCGACGTCCAGCGGTAGACCAGGCACCTCGATCCTGCCATGCCAGTCGCCGGCCAGCCCGCCGACCACGGGGGCCGGGGCAGCCAAGCAGCCGGTGACGATCAGCAGCATGACGAGCGACCGGACGGTCACCATAAGGGCACCCAGAATCGCCGCGACACCTCCTCCCCCAGCCACGAGCAGCCCACCCACAGTACGGCTCACCACGCACAGTGGCGCCGGCCATCCGGTGCAGCCGATGAACCGACCCTTCGCCGAGGAGCGAACGCCTCTGGAAATCCACAGTCCCGGGATGGCGCGGGAGACCGCAGACAACCTACGGTTGTCGCATGACAACACCGACCCGCATGACCAACCCGGTCCGGCTCGACGAGCTGATCGAAGCCATCAAGAAGGTGCACCCTGACACTCTCGATCAGCTCTCCAACGCCATGCTGGTGGCGGACCACCTCGGCGACGTGGCGGACCACCTCATCGGCCACTTCGTCGACCAGGCACGTCGTTCCGGGGCCTCCTGGACAGACATCGGCAGGAGCATGGGCGTCACCAAACAAGCGGCCCGCAAGCGCTTCGTGCCGAAGGACTCCGGCTCCGATCTGGATCCCAACCAGGGATTCAACCGCTTCACTGAGCGGGCCAGGAACGTCGTGATGGCCGCGCAGAACGAAGCACGCGCAGCAGGCAACGACGAGATCCGTCCCGAGCACCTCGTGCTTGGCCTCCTGACCGAGCCGGACGCGCTCGCCGCGAAGGTGATCGTTGAGCAAGGCGTCGCGCTCAAGCACGTGCGGGACACCGTCGCGGGGGCACTGCCGACAGCGGCCGACCAGGTTCCCGATCTCATCCCCTTCGACGCAAGCGCGCGCAAAGCCTTGGAGCTCTCGTTCCGAGAGGCACTACGGCTGGGCCACAACTACATCGGAACCGAGCACATCCTGCTCGCACTCTTGGAACTCGGGGACGGGACAGACGTGCTCGCCGGCCTCGGGATCGACAAGCCGACCGCAGAGGTTCATATCGCGGCTGTCGTGGCCGCCGAACACGCCGAACACGCCGAACAGAATTGACCCTAGACAGCGGCCAGGCGTCAACGTGGTTAAACACCACCCTCCGCTTCCGCGGAAGCCACGAGCACCGTCCCTACCTACCTGGTGCCCTTCCGAGCCCCGGCAGCCGCGCCACCGGTGTGAACAGTTCCGGTGACGGGGGGCTGCGCGGGACGGCCGTTTCGGCTGCTGTGGACCGCGCGCACCGTGTCGTTCCTCGGCGACGCGCTGAGTCTGGTGGCGCTCATGCTCCACGTCGCCGAGACGACGGGCCAGGCGCTGGCGGTGGCGACGCTGCTGCTGGTCGGTGACTTCGCTCCGGCCCTGCTCGGCCCGCTGACCGGCACGATCAGCGACCGCTTCGACCTCAAGCGGGTCATGGTCGGCTGCGAGCTCGCCCAAGCGGGCCTGTTGGTCGTGATCGCGCTGTGGCTGCCCTCCTTGCCGCTGCTGCTCGCCCTGGTCGCATTGCGCGCGATCGCCGGGCAGATCTTCCAGCCGGCATCACGCGCCGCGGTCCCGGCCGTGGTGGGTGATCGGGACCTGGAGCGCGCCAATGCCGCGATCGGGATCGGCACCAACGGCGGCGAAGCACTCGGCCCACTGCTCGCCGCGCTCCTGGTGCCCATCCTGGACACCCGCGGCGTCCTGCTCGTCGACGCCGCCACCTTTCTCGCCTCGGCGGCCCTGCTCACGTTCCTGCCGTCGCTGAAACGAAACTCGCCCACCGGTACCGGGCGGGGAACCTTCCTGGACGACACCTTGGCCGGGCTGCGCTACATCTGGACCACCCCGATGATCCGGGCGATCGGCCTCGGCTTCTTCGCGATCGTCGCGTTCAACGGCATCGACGACGTCGCACTGGTGTTCCTGGCCACCGACACACTGGGCGGCGGAGACTCCGCGGTCGGGCTGCTGCTGGCCGCGGTCGGCATCGGGCTGTTCCTCGGATACGCGCTGCTCGCCCGGCCGCACCGCCCGATCGCGATGGGGGCGCTGCTGCTGTCCGGCTTCGCCATCAGCAGCGCCGGGAACCTCCTGACCGGGCTGGCCTGGGCCGTCGCCGCCGCCTTCGTCGTGCAGACCATCCGCGGGCTGGGCATCGCCGCGATGGACGTCGCGGCGAACACCCTGCTGCAGCGCAGCGTGCCCCGCGACCTGCTCGGCCGCGTCTTCGGCAGCCTCTACGGCGCCATCGGGATCGCCGCCGCCCTGGCCTACCTCCTCGGCGGCCTCCTCATCGACCTCACCAGCCCGCGCACCGCATTCCTCGTCGGCGGCACCGGCGGGCTGCTCGCCACACTCGCCGTCGCAGTCGCGTTCCGCCACAGTGCCAGCAAGCCCTCGAACCAGTAGCACCTCCGCGTTGCGCCAGGTCTTCCCCTCCGCATTCAGCGGGCTCAGCGGGGCTATCCACCCCTCTTTTGGAACGCTGAGCCCGCTGAATGCGTCCTCAGCCCACCGGACCGGTTCGGTCAGGCGTGGCGTTTGGTGAGCGCGACGAGATAGCGACAGGTCTCGCGAGTCGGGTTGATGAACGAGCACGGTGCCGGGGCGCCGAGCTCAAGGCAGTCGCCGACGTCGAGCTCATGCTCGGCGTCGCCCTCGCGGAAGCGCAGGCGGCCTTCGAGCACCCAGATCTGCTGGTGGATGAAGGCATAGGCGTCGGCAGGGTAGGAGATCTCCGTGCCTGCGGGCAGGTCGACCTCGACGAGCTCGAGCCGCCCGCCGGGGGTCGGCGACACCGCACGGCGACGATAACCACTGTCGGGATCGGTCCACGTCGGTTGGTCCGCAGCGCGCACGAGTCGCTGGTCGTCGCCTTCGGCGCGGGCCACGAGCTCGGAGAGCGTCATACCCAGCGCGGCCGACAGACGGCCCAGCAGGGCTGCGGTGGGTTGCGCCTCGCCGCGTTCGATCTTGCCGATCATCGCCCGCGAGACGCCAGAGCGCTCGGCGAGGGCGCTGGCGGAGAGCTCGCGTGCGAGCCGGGCGGCATGCAGCGTTGCTGCGAGGGACGCCGAGAGCGAGTCCGACATGGCCGTTACTATAGAGGCCGTCAGCGCTACTATCGTAGCCATGAGTGGCGGCAGCCCGAACGTTCGAGACGCCTCGGAGCGTGACGCCGAGGCGTGCGCGATGATCTATGCCCCGTACGTCACCGACACCGCGATCACGTTCGAGAGCGACCCACCGCTGCCGGCGGAGATGGCCCAGCGCATCGCTGCCGCCGTGCGCACGCATGCGTGGGTCGTGCTCGAGAACGAGGGTCGCGTCGTCGGCTACGCCTACGGCGTTGCGTTCAAGTCGCGCGCGGCGTATCGCTGGTCGTGCGAGGTCAGCGTCTACCTCGAGCGCGGCCGGCGGCGTACTGGCGGCGGTCGCGCGCTCTATGCCGCGCTCTTCGCCCGGCTGGCCGAGCGCGGCTTCCGCACCGCCGTCGCGGGCATGACGCTGCCCAACGACGCGAGCGTCGGCCTGCACCGCGCCATGGGATTCGAGCCCGTCGGAACCTACCGGCGCATCGGCTGGAAGCACGACACGTGGCACGACGTCGCCTGGGCCCAGCGGACGATCGGCACGGGCCAGGACCCGCCCGCCGCGCCCCGGTAACGCGCTCGCGAACGTCACCGGCGGTTGGTCGGGATCTAGTGGGGAAAGACCATGCCGCTGCCTTGTCCGGCTGGCTGGCGGTGGCGGCCGGCGCCGGCGAACAGGCCAAGCAGGTCACAGCGGATCTGGTGCCACACGATGCAGGGAAACGGCCGGCGGCGCCCTGTCCCCCGGCGGCAGGTGCGGCACCGGCCCGCTGCGGTGGGCTGGTGCTGGATCAGGACCCGCCGCAGCGCGTCGATGGCGCCGGGGTACTGACCGGATCGCTCCAGCTCGGTGAGCTTGCCCCACACCGAGCCGACGAACTGACGAGCCTGGGGGTGATCGGCCAGCCAGGCCACGGTCCGAGTCGACAGGTGCGGCGCGGCGTTCACCGAGTCGGTTCCGCGCTGGGTGGCGGTTGTTGTCGGCATCAGCACCCGTCCTCACGAGCGGATCGCAGGGTGCGGATCCGGCGCACCAGCTCGGCGACGAGTTCGTCGTTGGCGGCGTTGTCACCCCGGTCGGCGTTGGCCAGGAAGCACTCCTGCAGCGCCCTGGCGGCAACGTCGGCGCTGATCAGCGGCGGCACGACGTCGGCGGGTACCGGCGGCCGGCCGGAGTCAGGGGAGTTACCGGTGCCGCGCTCGGCAAGCAGGTGACTGCGCTGGTCGTGCGGGGGCAACGCCCAACGACGGGGAGTGCGCACCGTGGCCCGTCCTCTCGGAACTAGGTGGAGGGCATGGCCATCGCCACCATCGGTCTTGTGGCTGGTGGAGCGCCGGGACGCGGACGCCCAGACGCCCCACCAGGGGCTAGAGTCGATGCGGGAACCGACACTGCCCGCGACACATGATGCCACGCATAATGCGTAGCATCATAGTACGTCGATCGGGTGAATGTGCGCGCCCGCCCGAGATAGCGCCCGCAGGCAGTGCCCGTCCCCCGTAGACCCCAAAGGAGGCCGGTCATGCGCCCGACCGTGCGGAGCCGGCGGCTCGGCGCGCGGCTGAGCCGCTACCGCAACGAGCGCGGCTTGTCCGGCGCCACCCTGGCCGCCCAGCTCGGCGTCGGCCAGCCGCAGCTGTCCCGGCTGGAGACCGGCAAGGCGAAGATCACCCCTGCGGCGCTCGATCGCCTGGTCGAGGTGCTGGGCATTCCGGAGGTCGACGCCCGCAAGCTCGACGATTTACGGCGGCGGTCGGCCGAGCCGGGCTGGTGGCAGGACTACGGCGACATTCTCAGCGAGCCGGTGGAGATGCTCATCGAGCTGGAGGTCGAGGCGTCCTGGATCCGTAGCTATGAGGGGCATGTGATCCCCGGCCTGCTGCAGACCCGCGACTACGCCGAACGGATCATGACCGCCTCCTCCCCGCACATGCGGGTGGCCGACATCGACCGCTATCTGGAGCTGCGGATGCGCCGCCAGAAGCGGCTCGCCGACGGGATGCGCTTCACCGCCATCCTGTCCGAGGCGGCGATCCGCCAGCAGGTCGGCGGCCCCGACGTGCTGCGCGAGCAGCTGCGCCACATCAACAGAGCCAGCCGCGAGTTCGACGTCACCGTGCAGGTGGTGCCCTTCACCGCCGACGCGCACGCCGCGCTGGGCGACTCCTTCGTCATCATCCAGTGGCCCGATGAGCACGACCCCGAAGCCGTCTACGTCGATGGGCAGACCAGCTGGACCGTCCACGAGCGCGCCGGCGTCATCCGCCAATATGTGCACGCCTTCGCCTCCGTGCAAGCCCAAGCACTCCCACCCCGGGAGTCCCTCGACCTGATCTACACCGTGATCAAGGAGTTGTGACCATGAACAACACGCGCGTCGCGCCCCCAGCGGCACTGGCCGACGCCACCTACCGGAAGTCCACCCGCAGCACAGGCACCGGCAACTGCGTCGCCGTCGGATACGCAGGCGACTGGGTCGGGGTCCAAGACACCAAACAAGACCCCGACAGCACCCGGCGGACCACACTCGCGTTGCCCGCTGTCACTTTCGCCGCCTTTCTCGATGCGGTGAAAACCGGCACGCTGCGCTGACCCCACCGAGAACAACCGAACCCCGCGACGAGAGGCCAGCGCCGTCGGCGTTCAGATCGGGGTCGGGTGTTCGGCGCGGAGGCTGGCAAGGTTGAGCAGGACGGCGGCGAGGTCATGGGCCGCACCTGGGCGACCGAGCCGGGCGGCCTGGGCGGCCATTTTTGCCCGCAGCCCGGCGTTGCCGATCAGCTCGTCGAGGGCTCGCTGGAGATCCTGCGGAGTGGGGCGGTCTCCGAGCAGGGCGTGGGCTGCCCCGGTCTGCTGTAGGTACCGGGCGTTGTGTTCCTGCTCATTGCCGCCGGTGGGGATCAGCGGAACGAGCACCGAGGGTTTACCCAAGGCGGTCAGCTCGGCCAGGGTGCCGGCACCGGAGCGGGACACCACCACATCGGCAAGCGCCAGCACATCAGGGAGCTCCGAACCGACGAACTCGATCACCCGGTAGCGACCGGCCAGGCCGGCGGGTAGCTGCTCGGCCCGGCGCAGTACGTCGGCCAGGGAGCTACGGCCGCACTGGTGCACTACATTCGCCCGCTGCAACACCGTGTCGAGCACCGCCCCCAGCAGGCGGTTGACCTGAGTGCTGCCCTGCGCCCCACCTGTGACATAGACGGTGGGGAGGGAGGCGTCCCAGCCCGTCCAGCTCAATGCTTTCACGCCTCTACCGGCGTCACCGGTGAGCAGCTCGACCCGAATTGGGTTGCCCGTGACGACAGCTCGCGGCCGCACCACAGCCGGTAAGAGTTCCACGGATGTGGGCGAGGACAGCGCGATCGCGGCAGCACGGCGCACCAGCAGCCTGTTCGCCAGGCCCAGCCTGGTGGTCTGTTCGTGCACCAGCAGCGGAACCTCGACCGCCCTGGCGGCCAGCCCGACCGGAACCGCCACGTACCCACCGGTGGACAGCACGACGTCGGGCCGAAACGCGCGTACCACCCGGCGGGCCTCCACCAGCCCCCGGGTCAGACGTCCGACGTCGCGCAGGTTCTCCGTAGAGATCATCCGCAGTGGGTTCGTGGAGCGTCGCAGCTTGCCGGTGGACACCGCCTGGAAGGGCAGTCCTTCCTGCTCGGCGACGCGGGCCTCCAGCCCACCGGCTGAGCCCACGTACAGCACGTCCAGCCCCACACCCGCACCGTCCAGAAGTTCCCGGGTGGCACGGATCGTGGTGATCGCCGGGAAGGTATGCCCACCCGTGCCTCCGCCGGTGACGATCAGGCGCAGCGGGCGGTCCTGGGCCGCCAGCCGGCACAGGGTCTGGTCCAGCGTCATGGTGTTTTCGGACTCCCTTAGTGTGCGTCAGATGGGGACGCGGCGGCCTGCGCTGCGAGCAAGCTACCTCGAACCAGGTCGCCAAGCGGAACCTGAGGGCTCACCCGCTACGCCGAGGGTGCCTGCGCCCGGGTGGCGATCACGACAGGCGGTCGAATGCCTGGGCGTAGCGGAAAATCCCCTGCAGCGAGTCGTCCCAGGCACTTAGCGGGCGCACCTGGAAATACTGCCCCCACTCCGGGACGGGCGGCAGTACCCTCAGCGTCGCTCCCGCCACAAACCCGAACCTGCTGTAGTAAGCAGGTTCACCGAGCAACGCCACCGCCGGCTCATCCAGGGAGTCAGCCGCCGCTAACACTGCGTGCATCAACGCCTGACCGACGCCGCGTCGCTGGTAGGCCGGGATCACGCCGAGCGGGCCGAGGCCGATCGAGGGCCGGTCACCGATGCTCGCGCGACTGCAGATGACATGCCCGACGACGTCGCCGTCCAGGACAGCGACGATGGACAGCGCCGCGATGACGTCTCCGTCGGCTCGCAGGTCATCCACCAACCGAGCCTCGGCCACGGCCGCACCACCGCCGAACGCGGCACGGTGCACCGCCCGCACGGCCGACTGATCCACGGGAAGCTCTCGACGCAGGAGCACGGACGGATCCTGTCACGCGGGTCAGCGCGGAGCTCCTGGCAGCATGGGGCCGGTGGGTACCGGCGGCACGGCGATCGTCCTCGGCGGGGGCGGCGTGCTCGGCGCCGTCCAGGTCGGGATGTTGCGCGCCTTGGTCGAGGTCGGAGTGCGACCCGACCTGGTGCTCGGCACGTCGGTCGGGGCGCTCAACGGGGCGGTGCTCGCCGCGCTACCACCTGACGAGGTCGCCGACCGGCTTGACGCGCTGTGGCGCTCGCCCGACGCCCAGGCGTTGTTCGCGGCGGGGACGGTCCGGAGGCTGCGCGAGCTCGCCCGCAGCGGGGTCGCCGCGCACCCGTGGGGTCCGCTGCGCCGGGCGGTGACCGCCGTGCTGGGCGATCGGCGCATCGAGGACCTGCCGGTGCGCTTCGCCTGCTGCGCCGCGAGTATCGAGGATGCCGCAGAGCACTGGTTCGACCGTGGCCCCGTCGTCGATGCCGTGCTGGCCTCGGCCGCGGTGCCCGGGTTGCTGCCACCCGCAGTCGTCGACGGCCGGCACTACCTGGACGGCGGCCTGGTCAACAGCATCCCGCTGGGCCGCGCCGTCGAGCTGGGCGCCGACCGGGTCTTCGTGCTGCAGGTCGGGCGCGCCGACCAGCCGTTGCGGCCGCCGCGGCGGCCTTGGGAGGTTGCTCTGGTGGCCTTCGAGGTCGCTCGCCGGCACCGCTACGCCCGCGATCTGGCCACCGTCGGCGATGACGTTGAGGTGCACGTGCTGCCGGCCGGCGAGGGCGGCGCGCCCCGCTGGGACAGCCGGGCGGCGCTGCGCTACCGCGACGTCGCCGCCGCAGGGGACCGGATCGCCGCCGCGCACCGTGCGTCGGCGGAGTACCTGCGGTCGCGTCTGGGCACCGGGGGCCGGCGGTGAAGCTCCCGCCGCGGTGGGTCCGCCGGGTGGTGCTCGCCCCCGCTGCGGTGCTGTTCACCGTCTTCGTGCTGACCACGCTGCCGGTGTGGATGCTCCTGGCCGCCGCACTCTCGCCGTTGCTGCCGGGCCGGCTGCGGGCGCTGCGCGTGCTGTGGGTCGCCGTCGTCGCGCTGGTGCTGGAGAGCGTGGGGCTGGTGGCGCTGCTCGGGCTCTGGCTGGCCGCCGGGTTCGGGCTGGCAGTACGCACGCCGCCGTTCCAGTACCTGCACTACCAGCTCGTGGGCTGGTACCTGCGGGTCCTCTACCGCGAGGCGGCCCGAGTGCTGCGGCTGCGGGTGGACGTCGAGGGGCCCGACCCCGACGACTACCTCGACCGGCCATTACTCGTGTTCTGCCGGCACGCCGGCCCCGGCGACTCGTTCCTGCTCGTCCACGCGCTGGTCAACTGGTACGCGCGGGAACCGCGGATCGTGCTGTCCGAGACGCTGCAGTGGGACCCGGCGCTTGACGTGGTGCTCAACCGGTTGCCCAACCGGTTCCTGCCCGGCGGCGGTGGCGAGCAGGTGGAACGGCGGATCGGCGAGCTCGCGACGGCCCTCGACCACAACGACGCCTTCGTGATCTTCCCCGAGGGCGGCAACTTCACCGAGCGCCGTCGGCTCGCCGGCATCGCCCGGCTGCGGGCGCGCGGGCTCGAGGACATGGCGCGCCGGTCCGAGGCGATGCGCCATGTGCTGCCGCCGCGCCCGGGCGGAGTCGCGGCGGCGCTGGCCGCGGCTGCCGACGCCGACGTCGTGTGGGTGGCGCACGCGGGGCTGGACCACCTGTACACCGTGGCCGACATCTGGCGGGAGCTGCCGCTCGATCAGACCGTGCGGATGCGCTGGTGGCGGGTGCCGGCCGCCGAGGTGCCGCGCGGCGAAGACGCCCAGGTGGAGTGGCTCTACCACTGGTGGGAGCGGATCGACGACTGGGTGGATGACATCCGGCGGTCACCCTGAGCCAGGTCACTCATGGTGACCGCGTCTCAGGTAGTGAGCGCTGGCTCGAGCGCTTTCACCACGTCTTCGGCGAAGCGCCGGATGTGGTCTGGCGTGGCCGTCTGGCCGGCGAAGCGGACCAGGAACGCGCGGTGAAGACAGGCGCCGACCAGTAGCTCGGCCATCACGTCGGGCCGGGCGGTCGGGGCCAGCCGACCCGCTTGCTGCTCGGCGGCCAGGTAGGCGGCGACGCCCTCGGCCACCGTGTGCGGGCCGGCGCCGCGCTCCCGCAGTGCCTCCCGGTGCCGCGTGAGTAGCTCCGGGTCGGAGAAGACCGACGCCGCGATCGGGAACGCCTCCAGGTAGAACGACAGCAGCTCGGCGACCAGGCGCCGCAGGCCCGCGGGCATCGTGTCGCGTCCGAGGTGCTCGGCGGGACCGTCGCGCAGGACGGCGATCCGGGGCAGCCGCTCGGTGAGCACGCCCAGGAACAGGTCCACCTTGTCCCGGAACACCTTGTACAGCATCGCCTCGGACAGTCCGGCCGCCTTGGCGATCTCCTTCGTGGTGGTGTTCGCCAGGCCGCGGGTGCGCATGACCTCCGCCGCGCCGTCCAAGATCCGGTCCCGGGTGCTCATGCGCATCATCCTTGACGGGTTGGTGGGCGCTTACTAACTTAGTAAGTGTTCACTCACCCTAGCCGATCGGAACGAACGCCATGAAGCTCACCATCTTCGGCGGCACCGGCGGGACCGGCGAGCAGTTGATCCATGCGGCCCTGGACGCCGGTCACACCGTGACCGTGACCGCCCGTGACCCGTCCAAGATCCGAGCCTCGCACGAACAGCTGCGAACCCTCCGCGCCGACGTGCTCGACCCGCCGTCGCTCGACGGCACCGTGGACGGCGCCGACGCCGTGATCTCTGCGATCGGAGCGCCACCCGGCAAGGAACCCATCACTGTGTACTCGATCGGTGTCGCGAACATCCTGGAAGCCATGCACCGCGCGGGCGTGCGGCGATTCATCGGCGTCAGCGCAATGCCAGTGACACCACGCACTGAGGTCAGCGCCCTGGAGCGGCTGGTCGTGTACCCCATCCTGTACCGGTTCTTCGGTGCGGGCTACGCCGACATGGCACGGATGGAGCAGCTGCTGCGCGGCAGTGACGTGGACTGGACGGTCGTGCGCCCGCCCAGGCTCACTGACGGACCGGCCACCGCCCGTTACCGAACCTCAATGAACCACCACCTGCAGCGCGGACGCACGATCTCCCGTGCCGACCTCGCCGCCGCGATACTCGGCCTGCTCGACGATCCGCACGCGGTGCGCACCACCGTCGGCGTCGCATACTGATCTTCGTGCGGTCCCGCTCGTGAATGTGCTCGTCGCACTGATCACTATTTCGGAAGAACGAGCCGCGCCGAGCGCGGTTGGTGCTTCCAGAACGCTGATCAACAGGTGCTCCGGCGCTACGGAGGTGCGCTCGCGGCGGCCGTCGGAGTACTCCACGGTGAGCTCGTCGCCGACGAGGCGACGGCCGCGGCGAACAGCAGCGCGTGCTCATAGCAGTACCCACCCCGGTGCCGGCGGACGAACTTGTCGGCGATGACGCCAAGCTGCAACCCGGGGTGCGTCCCGAGCACCACGTCGACGTTCTCGAAGGGGATGGCTCGGACATGTGCCTCGTGCAGCGATCTCAGCGCGTCGGCGGACGGTGGCACGCGGCGGTGGTCGATACGGTCGAGGTAGGCGTCGACGTCGAGCGAAGCGACGTCCCACTCATCGGTTCCGGGGGTGCACAGTGTCGGCGTGCTCACAAGCCCACCCTCACACCCCAATCGCGGTTGAGGTCAAGACCTGCGAGTCGTCGGTGCGAATGCGTCTGCGAGCAGCTCATCGAGCGGTTACCACCGAGTGTCACGCAATAGGATCAGGGCCCCGCAGCATCCGAGCACGACGGCGGAGGGGCCGATGACCTGGCGGGAACGCCTACGCAGCCGCGTCGACGGCGACCTCTTCCAACGGTTCATCATCGCGGTGATCGTGATCAACGCGGTCACGCTGGGGCTGGAGACCTCCGACCGGGTAGTCAGCCAGTTCGGCGGATTGCTGCACGAGGTGGACCGGATCGCGCTGGCGATCTTCGTGGTAGAGCTGATACTGCGGATCACCGCCCATGGGTGGCGTTTCTTCCGCGACCCGTGGAACGTGTTCGACTTCATCATCGTCGGGATCGCCGTAATTCCCGCCTCGGGGGCGTTCGCGGTGCTGCGGACCCTGCGGATCCTGCGAGTGCTGCGGCTGGTGGCATTGGTGCCGAGCATGCGAGGAGTGGTCGAGGCGCTGCTCAGCGCGGTGCCTGGAATGGCGTCCATCGCGGCGCTACTCGGGCTGATGATCTACATCGCCGCGGTGATGGCCACCCAGCTGTTCGGCGTCGGCGTGCCGGACCGCTTCGGCGATCTCGGCACCTCGCTGTTCACCCTGTTCCAGGTGATGACCACCGACGATTGGGCGAACGTCGCACGCGCAGCGATGGCGGTCCAGCCGCTGGCCTGGATCTTCTTCGTGGTCTACATGCTGTTGTCCACGTTCGCCGTGCTGAACCTGTTCATCGCGGTGGTGGTCCGTGCGATGGAGGAGCAGGTCGCCACCGAGGTGAAGGCCGACGTTGCCGAGCACCAGCGCAAGGACGCCGTCGCCGCGGCAACCATCCTGGAGGAAGTGCGCGCGCTGCGGTCCGAGGTCGCCGAGCTGCGGTCGCGTTCCTGACGCTTCGGGCCGTCGTCGCACTGTGCACCACAGCCCGACACACCGTGCACCAGAAGCTGACACACCGTGCGCCAGAGGCTGACACACCGGGCAGGAGAGCCGGACACGCCGGTTAGGGGGCGCGGTGGGGGCTGGAGGCTTGGGCCCAGAAGCGTCGCGGGATCCGGCCGGCCAGCCTTGCGTGCCGCCCTGCCTGCACCGCGAGGCGCATCGCTTCGGCCATCCGTGGTGGGTCGTCGGCCCGGGTCACAGCAGTCGCCAGCAGCACCGCGTCGCAGCCCAGTTCCATGGCCTGGGCCGCATCCGAGGCGGTGCCGATGCCGGCGTCGAGGACCACCGGCACCCTGGCCTGCGCCACGATCATCTCGATGTTGTGCGGGTTGCGGATACCCAAACCGGTGCCGATCGGTGAGCCCAGCGGCATCACCGCCGCACATCCGACATCCGCGAGCCTGCGGGCCAGCACCGGGTCATCGTTGGTGTAGGGCAGCACCGTGAAACCGTCGTCGACGAGCCGCTCAGCGGCGTCGAGCAGCTCGATCGGATCGGGCAGCAGGGTGTGGTCGTCGGCGATGACTTCGAGCTTCACCCAGGACGTCTGCAGCGCCTCGCGGCCCAAGTGCGCGGTGAGCACCGCGTCGGCGGCGCTGCGGCAGCCTGCGGTGTTGGGCAGCGGCTCGATCCCGTGACGGACCAGCACATCGAGCACTCCGGTGCGCTCGCCGGTGTCCATCCGGCGGATCGCGACCGTGGTGAGTTCGGTCTGCGCAGCAAGCAGCGCCTGCTCCAGGATGGCGAGGTTGCCCGCGCCCCCGGTCCCCATGATCAGTCGCGAGCCGAACTCCCGGCCGGCGATCGTCAGCGGATCATCTGCCATCGGTGTCACCCTCCCTGCACTGCGGTCAGCACTTCGATGCAGGCACCATCACGCAGCGACGTACCCGGCCATGACCCTCGGGACACGACAGCCCCGTCCAGCGCCACCGCAACACCGCAGGACGGCGCGCCGAACCGCTCGAGCACGTCAGCCAACGTGGCGCCGGCGGGCAGGTCCCAGCGCTGCCCGTTCACGGTGACGGTCATGGCGCGCTCCGCGCGGGTTGTCCACAGGTGAGGCGTCCCGGCGCAGCCGGGACGGCTTCAACCGGAACGGCCTCCCCGCGCAGCAGCGCGAGCACCGCGTCAGCGGTTACCGGCGCCAGCAGGATCCCGTGGCGGTGATGACCGGTCGCCACGAGCACCCCGGGCTCCAGCTCCCCGATCACCGGCAGATTGTCCGGGCTGCCCGGGCGCAGCCCCACCGCGGTCTCTTCCAGCGCGTACTCCGCGATCGCTGGCAGCACCCGCTCGGCATCGGCGAGCAACTCGCGCACCGCACCGGCCGTGACATCGGTGTCGAACCCGACCTCACGCTGGGTGGCTCCGAGTACCAGCCCCCCGCCGTCGCGAGGCACCAGGTAACTGTGTCGCGCACTGACAATCGCGCGGACGGTCCGCGACGGCGGCGCCAACGTGCCCCGCCGGCACCGCAGCCGCAGGATCTCCCCCTTCACCGGGCGGATCACCCGCGCCAGCGCGGGGTGCAGTGCGGCGCTGTGTGCACCGGCGGCCAGCACCACCACATCGGCCTCCGGCAGCGCCGTACAGCGCTGGCCGCGGAACCTCACCCCGGCGCTGCGGCAGGCCACCAGGAGGGCATTCATCAGCGCCCGGTTGTCCACGGACAGGTCGGCTGGGACTGACAGTGCGCGACCCACCTGGGGGCCCAGCGACGGCTCGGCGCGCCGCACCTCCCGGCCGGAGAGCACCTCCACCTGCCGTCCCAGCCGGGACAGCTGCTCGGCGAGGCGGTCCAGTTCGGCGCGATCGCCGGGGTCCAGCGCGACCACGAGGGTGCCTCGGGTCCGTAACCCTGGGTCGGCACCGGCGGCGGCGAGCTCCGCGGCGAAGTCCGGCCAGCGGCGCAGCGAGGCCGCCCCCAGCGCGAGCACCTCCTGCTCGCCAGGCACCGCCTCGGTGACCGGCGCAAGCATCCCGCCAGCGACGTGCGACGCTCCCGATCCTGGGGCCGGGTCATGCACGGTCACCGCGAACCCCGCGGACGCCGCCCGCCAGGCACAGCTCAGGCCGATAACGCCACCACCGACCACAGCGACGGTGCCGGAAGGACTCCCCGATGCACCCACTGTTCATCACGCTCCCTGCGCCGGCATGACCCGGATCAGGTTCGACGGTCGGGGTCGCCATGACCCCCTCTCAGCCCGGTGGCCCAGGCTCCCGTGCGGACCGGTTTTCAGCCTACCTCGATACGGTGCCCCATGAACTGCCCTATGGACGCCGCCCAGATCCGGACCCGGCTGGCCGACGCGCGGCTGTATCTGTGCACCGACGCTCGGACCGACCGCGGCGACCTCGCCGAGTTCGCCGACGCGGCGCTGGCCGGCGGGGTGGACATCATCCAGCTGAGGGACAAGACCCTGGAGGCGCGCCACGAGCTCGCCGCGCTGGAGGTACTCGCGCAGGCCTGCCATCGGCACGGCGCGCTGCTCGCCGTGAACGATCGAGCCGACGTCGCGCTGGCCGCCGGTGCGCAGGTGCTGCACCTGGGCCAGGACGATCTGCCGGTCGGCTGGGCTCGACGGGTGCTCGGTGACGACGTGGTGATCGGCCGGTCCACTCATGACCCCGCGCAGGTCGCCGACGCCGCCGGGCAGGTCGGGGTGGACTATTTCTGCGCCGGTCCGTGCTGGCCCACCCCGACCAAGCCCGGTCGTCCCGCCGCCGGGCTGGACCTGATCCGCAGCACCAGAGCGAACATGGGGCCAGGCTCGAGCCGGATCTGGTTCGCCATCGGCGGCATCGAAACCACGCAACGGCTCGACGAGGTGCTCGCCGCCGGAGCTGACCGCGTCGTGGTGGTGCGCGCGATCACCGAGGCATCGGATCCCTGGGCGGCCGCCGCCGCCTTCGCGCAGCGGCTGCGCCCGTCGCGCTAGCGGGCGTCCCTGGACGCCTCGCCGGTGAGCAGGGTCAGCCCGTAGGTGGACAGCACCTCGCCGATCGGCTGGAAGTAGCTCTGCCCGCCGAGTACGCAACCCCCGGAGCCGCCGGACAGCGTGCCTTGAGCCTGCGTGCCGCTGACGAAGGGGCCGCCGGAGTCGCCGGCCTCCGCGCAGATATCGGTCCTGGTGAGCCCGCGGACGACGTCGCCGCCGCCGTAGTTCACGGTCTCGTTGACCGCCGTGATCTGGCCGCAGTGGTAGCCGCTGGTGGACCCGGACCGGCAGACCGAGGAACCCATTGCGGCCGGCTCGGTACCCGTCACCGCGAGGTAGCCGCTGTCAGTGTCGATGTCGTGGGTCTGCTTCCAGGACGGCGACGTCACCTCGACCAGGCCGAAGTCGTGGCCGGGAAACGATGAACCGGCAACCGGGCCGATGGCACTGCCGTCCGGCCCGGCCCAGGTGCCGCCCAGCTTGGTGCAGTGCCCGGCCGTGATGATGTAGCGGGTATCACCCGAGACGGCATTGAAACCGACCGAGCAGCGCCCACCCTCGCTGCTGGTGATCTTGTCGCCACCGCGCAGGTTGGCCAGTGGCGCCGGGCGGGCGTTGATGCGCTCGATCCGCACCGCATCCTGACCCGCCGCGAATGCCGTGGCGGCGGCATCGTCGGTGGCCGACACCACGACGGAGTTGCTGGCCGGGTCGACGTACCAGCCGGTTACCGCGTCGGGGACGCTGCCGGCTCGAGCGTCCAGCACCGCCTTCACCCGGTCCAGTGTCAACAGGTCCCGGGACACCAGCCGCGGCTGGGCCCCGGCGGCGCGGACCCGCTGCGCGGTGGTGGGGTCGGTGGTAGCAACGACGAGGTCGCTATTGCCGGGCTCGAACCACGCACCACCGAACGAGGTGCCCAGCGCAGCCCGCAGCGTCGACTCGACGCCGCCCGCCGCAGCTTCCTTGACCAGCCGCTGCGCAGGGTCGACCAGCCCAGGGCCAACCAGTACCGGGGAGGCCGCCGCGGCGGAAGCAGGTAGCACAACGCTCACGCTGAGCAGAAAGCCCAAGGCGGCCGCAGCCAACGAGCCAAGACGGCTTCGGGGGAGCACAGGTCGAGTCCTCTCGTCCAGCAGATGGCGCACAAGACTCCCCCGACAGTCACCACACGCTACGGATCAGTCACCCAGTGGTGAAGAGCCCATTCGGTGAGACGCGGTAACCCATACGGTGGGTGTTCTTCTCACTACTCGTGGTGCTGGGGACGCAGCCGGTCAGGACCGGCGCACCGAGCGCAGCCCAGGATGGTTCGCGGGCAGCACCCTGATCAGTACCGCCCCACTCACCGCGACGCAGGCCGCGACAAGCGGCCAGCTCAGCGCAACCCGGGCGACCCCGAGTGCCACCACGGCGCCGGTGGCCCAGAGCGGCGTGAACACCGCGACCCGGATCAGGTACTGCCCCACCCACACCCAGGACGCCAGCGAGTATGCCCGGAGCAGGGCAGGATCTTGGCGCCAGGATGTGCGCTGACCCAGCACCCCGCCCACGATCACTCCGAGCAGCGGCCAGCGGACCAGCACACTGACCGCCCAGACCAGCGCGCTGACGACGTTGGACAGCAACTGGGCGAGGAAGAAGTCCGCGGCACGGCCGGTGTACAACGCGATCAGCACCGCCACCGAGACACCCAGCAGACCAAGGAGAGCGGCCAGCGGGCGATCACCGCGGCGCCAGCGCACCGCCGCGACCGCGGCCCCGGTGACCAGCGCCGCACCCGCACCCCAGCCGAGGGAGCGGCCCGAGACCAACCAGGCAGCCACGAAGGCCACGGCAGGCGCGGTGGCGTCCAGCGCTGCCCAGCGACCGCCGAGCAGCGCCGTCAACGGCTCGGGGCCATCCGGACGCGGCACGCCTTCCAGGGTGCCTGATCACCGCGGGTACCTACGAGCGCGGGAGGGCCGCCACGCCGGTGAGCATCAGCGCTACGCAGCCCGGGTGAGCACTCCCGACGGCGGTCAGTGATCGGCAGCGGTCAGTGAGCGGCGGGGCGGCAAACGCTACTGTGGACTCAGCCAGACCATCTAGATCACCAGCTGAGGACCGCCATGACGACGACCTCGGACAGCGTCCGCTTACTCCACGACCTCGAGCCGGTGGTCACCGAGAACCTCGACCGGCACCTGGCCGCAGCCAAGGAGTGGATGCCGCACGAGTACGTGCCGTGGAGTCTGGGCCGTGACTACGCAGACCTCGGCGGGCAGTCGTGGGACCCGGAGCAGTCGCAGCTGTCGCCGATCGCCCGGACCGCGCTGGAGGTCAACCTCCTCACCGAGGACAACCTGCCCAGCTACCACCGGGAGATCGAGCGCGCGTTCGGCCGCGACGGAGCCTGGGGTACCTGGGTGCACCGCTGGACCGCCGAGGAGGGCCGGCACGCCTACTGCATCCGTGACTACCTGCTGGTGACTCGCGGGGTCGACCCGGTGGAGCTGGAACGAGCCAGGATGCAGGTCATGCAGACCGGCTACAACACCCAAGAAGCACCGCTGCTGCGCATCCTCGCCTACGTCTCCTTCCAAGAACTCGCCACCCGTATCTCCCACCGCAACACCGGCCGCTACACCGAAGACCCCATCGCCGAACGACTCCTCACCCGGATCTCCACCGACGAGAACCTCCACATGGTCTTCTACCGCAACCTCGTCAAAGCGGCCCTCGACGTCTCCCCCGGCCCCACCCTGCGGGCGATCACCGATGAGGTCACCAACTTCGCGATGCCGGGCATCGTCATCCCCGGATTCGCCCGCAAGGCCACCCTGATCGCCCGCGCCGGCATCTACGACCTGCGCATCCACCACGACGAAGTGATCTGGCCGCTGCTGCGCAACTGGGGGGTGTTCGATCTGGAGGGTCTGGACGCCGACGGCGAGAAAGCCCGCACCGAGCTCGCCGACTTCCTCACCCAGCTCGACAGGCAAGCCAGCCGATTCGAGGAGCGCCGCGCGCAAGCGCGGGCTCGGACCGCGGCCCAAAAATAGCCGCAGAGCTAGGCCTCGCGGTGACCGCCGCGCTGGGAGCGCTCCAGCTGATCCTGCACGTCCAACTCGGCGGCCCGTGCTGGCGTCGGAGCGGTGCCGCCGAGGTGCGCCGGCAGCCACCAGGGGTCATCGCCGGGCGCCTCCGGGTAGCGCGCGCGGGTCGCGTCGAGCAGGTGGTTCATCACATCGACCAGCGCGGTGTCGGCCGCTGGCCCGCGCGCGGGCGTCAACGGTGCCCCGATCGTGATGCAGATCGGGACATGCCGCGCGGCGCCGATGCTGGGCTTGCGACCCTTGGTCCACAACCGTTGGCTGCCCCACAGCGTCACAGGTATCAGCGGGACACCCGCGGAACGCGCCATCCTCGTGGCGCCGGACTTGAACTCCTTCAGGCAGAAGCTGCGGCTGATCGTCGCCTCCGGGAAGACCCCCACCAACTCGCCCGCCCGCAGCGCCTCGACCGCCGCTCGGAACGAGGCCGCCCCCGCTGCGCGGTCGACCGGGATGTGGTGCATGGCCCGCATCAACGGCCCGGTCAGCCGGCTGGTGAACACATCCTGCTTGGCCATGAAGCGCACCAGCCGCCCACACTCGCGCCAGAACGGCAGGCCGGCGAGCACGAAGTCGAGATACCCGGTGTGGTTCATCACCACCACACCGCCTCCGGTGGCCGGAATGTGCTCCTGCCCAGCGACGTCGAGCCGCAGGTCCAGGGCACGAGTCAGGGCCACCCCGAGGTGGGCCACACAGCGATAAGCACCATCGTTCACCGCCTCACGTTAGCGTGAGCTCGTGGCACGGATGCTCGATGCCGGCGCGCGAGTGGGTTGCCCTCCGACCACTGGAAATGCAGATACGGGGAAAGTGATGGGAGCGTGCCAGGGGGATCGGGTTGAAGTCGCGCTGCTCCCGCTCCTTGTCCTGGTACTCCGCGAGGTCGCCCGCCTGGCGCTTGTGCGCGACGATATGCAGCTTCTCCGTGCTCGACGGTGCCCCGGATGAACTGCGCGGCTAGGTTGTCGAATTCGATTGATCCGGATCTCGCGTCATGGCGTGGTGCACCGGGCCCGTGCCGGTGCAGCGATGGGCGAAGGCCGCCGCGGAGGTCAGCCCAGGCTGCCGCGGGGTGTGCGGGAAGGGCAGATGCACGCCTGCTAGCATGCAGGCATGGCTCAGGTGACGTGGCGTGCTCCGGAGGAACTTGTCGCGCGGGTGCGTCGCGCGGCCGACCAGCGCGGCAGCAGCATCAACGAGTTCGTCACGCGCGTGCTCGATGCCGCCACGGACCCGGAGCTGACCGACGACGAGTCGCTCCGGGTCCGTGAGCGCCTAGCCGCCGCAGACCTGCTGGCACCAGTCGGCCCGCCTCGACCCAGGCCGGCGGCCGACAACCTGGCCGGCGCCCGGCGTCGAGCCGGCCCGGGTCACCCTCTCGCGGACCTGGTCCGCGACGGCCGCGGGTGATCGTCTTCGCTGATTCCTCAGCCCTGGTGAAGCTCTACGCCGACGAGCCGGACCACCAGCTGGTCCGCGAGCAGGGCGGTCTCGTCGTGTCGGCGCTGGCCAGGGTGGAGGTAACGGCAGCGATCTGGCGCAAGCACCGGATGGGCGAGCTCGACCCGGCAGACGCCGCGGTCCTCGTCGCCGCATTCGAGGCCGACTACCATGGGTCTGCGCAGGAACAGCCGCGCTTCGGTGTAGTGGCCGCGACGACGGCTGTGCTCGATGCCGCTGCTGCGCTGGTCGGTGTGCACAATTTGCGCGCTTATGACGCGGTGCAGCTGGCCAGCGCGAAGGCTGCCGCAGAGGCCATTCCGGACTGCCGCACAGTGGCGGCCTTCGACGGCACGCTCCGCACAGCGGCCGCGAAAGAAGGATTCGCCCTGCTACCGAGCTGACGCACTGTCGTCGCTCGCATCACCATTACCGCCGACCCGGGGGGTCGGGAAGGGGTGCTGCTCCTTTCAGCAACTGAATGCTGCACCGGTGCTCACGGCTCGTTCACTCACCGAACCCCAACACCACCGAGCTCAACAGCGGGTTTCCACGGTATCCCGGGCATACCCGGGACATCCCTGATCTCCCCGCCGGGCGACCCCTTCCGGGCTGACGATCTCGCCGCATCAGCACCGTCATCCCCGACCGTACCTATTTTCGTCTCAGCCCGGTCGAAACGGTGGGCTCCGGCTTTGACAGGTGCGGCGGATTCGCGCCCGTCCAGC
The DNA here is from genome assembly GCA_050700115.1 of Pseudonocardiaceae bacterium. Lineage (GTDB taxonomy): Bacteria > Actinomycetota > Actinomycetes > Mycobacteriales > Pseudonocardiaceae. The sequence goes on along the minus strand of JBOHGG010000016.1, from coordinate 16,875 downwards.
GCTCGGAGCTGCGAGTCCAGGTAAGCCGTCAAGCGGGTGCGGTACTCGCGCTCGAACGTGCGAAGTTCGTCGATCTTCTCTTCCAGGGTGCTCTTCTCCTGGCTGAGCCCACCGAGGATCTCAGTGTGCTTGCGTGCCGCATCGCGCTCCAGCGACACAGCCTTCTCCCGGGACTCCCGGTCCAGGGTCTCGGCTCTGGTTTGGGCGTCGTGAAGCACGGTGTCGGCCCGGGTCCTGGCCTCGTTGACCATGCCGTCGGCCTTGGTCCTGGCCTCCGAGAGCAGCTGCTCGGACTTGGCGCGAGCCTTGCTCAACATCCCGGCCGCTTCGGCCTTGGCTTCGCCGGTCAACCGGTCAGCTATCTCCTGAGCCAGCCCCAGCACCTTGGCGGCTTGGGAGTGGTGATCACCACCTGGCGTGGCTTGTTCCCGCACCGGCGGCCGGATAGGGGCCAGCACAGGCCGAGGCGGCCGCTCGGTGTCGACCGGCGCCGCCCGCCGCTGCTGATCAAGCTGCTTGCGGAGACCATCGTTCTCCTCGATCAACCGAGTCAGCTCGGCCGTCACCAGGTCGAGGAAGGCATCCACCTCGTCCTCGTTGTAGCCCCGCTTACCGATCGGCGGCTTACTGAACGCGACGTTGTGAACGTCGGCGGGGGTCAATGGCATCGGATCACCTCACGCACTCCTCGACTGGTGCGTTCGCCGGGTGCATCGGCCTGGCGTCTCGGCTCTGGGGAGCCCGGCGGCCGCTACAATGTCGGATTGACCGCTCGCATCGGGACGAACACCACGGCCAACAGCACCATAATGGATAAGTCCCGCCCCATGTCTGCGATGCGGATGGTCTACCCGTTCGGCCGACCTCAGTGCCCGCAGCGCGCACCGAGAGACTTCCTCGACGTCGTGAACGAGACGCTAGCGACATCCCCGATCCCCAAAACGGCCGTGACGTCGACGCTTCTATGTGTTGTCAAGGGGGTTCAGGCGGTTTCCTCCGGGTGTCGGTTTGATCAGGTGTTGAGTCGGCGGTGTTCGGCGACTCGGCAGGCTGGGCGGCAGTAGCGGCGGGGTTGTCCGGGTTGGTTGAGGGGCAGGTGGAAGGTGTGTGGGCAGAGCCAGCGGCTGCACCGGAGGATCAGGCAGTGGGGGTGTTCTGGGCAGGGGCCGGGCTGGGCGGGGTTGTAACAATATTCGCGGTGGGCGGTCATCGGGTGGTGGCGTCGGTGGTGGGGGTCATGGCGGTGGTGAGGGCGCGGTAGAGCTCGCGGGTGAGGTAGCGCTTGAGGCAGCGGCGGATCTCGCGGAGGGTCTTGCCCTCAGCGGTGCGTCGGGCGACGTAGGCGCGGGTGCGGTCACAGCAGCGCATCCGGGTCAGGGCGATGGTGTGGATGGCGTGGTTCAGCGCCCGGTCGCCGCCGCGGTTGAGGCGGTGGCGCACGGTGCGTCCGCTGCTGGCGGGCAGGGGGCTGGTGCCGGCCAGCGCGGCGAACGCGGCGTCGCTGCGGCAGCGGCCGGGGTGGGAGAAGCTGACGATCACCTGGGCGGCGCTGACCGGTCCGACACCACGTCGGTCGGTCAGGCCGGGGGCGAGGTCATCGACGATGGCCTGGAGCTGGGCGCGGTTTTCCTTGAGCGCGCGCCCGCCCTGGCGCACCGCCAGCGCCAGGCGCCGCAGTTCGCCGTGGCGCACTGCGTGGGCGCGGTCGGCGTCTCGGGGGCTGCGGCGCCTGATCAGGGTGACCAGGGCGGCGTCGGACAGCGCGCCGCGGGCGGTCTGGCGGTCGGTGTCGTCGCCGCCCAGCAGCAGCGCCCGGAGTCGGTTGGTCGCCGCGGTGTGGGCGGTGGTGAGGTCATGGCGGGCGCCGAGCAGGATCCGCAGTGCCTCGCGGTCACCATCGGCGCGTGGGGTCGCCAGCCGTTCGGCGTCGCAGCGCAGCGCGGTGAGCACGGCCAGGTGCGCATCGATCGGGTCGGACTTGCCCTTGCCCCGGCGGGTCTTGCGGTGGGGCTGCTCGCACTCGATCACGACCAGCCCAGCCGCGGCGACCGCGCGGGCCAGCCCGACCCCGTAGCTGCGGGTCCCCTCGATCGACACCACCAGCCGCGGGCCGGGCGTGTGCTCAACGATCCAGGCCAGCAACTCGGCGAACCCGGCGCTGTCGTTGCTGATCGTGATCGTGGCAATCGGTGTACCGGACGGATACGCGATCTCTACCTCGTGAGTGTCGCGATGGGTGTCCACACCCACCACGGCATCGACGACTTCTGCCAACATGGGCAACGGCCTGTCCCCTCTTCTTGGGCGCGGGTCAACATCGGCACCGGCCTGGATGGGAACACCGAGCGGCACATCTGTGACGGGTCACGCCCTTAGGCGGACAGGCTTCTGATCAGGCCAACCTGGTGGACCAGGCCGGTGCCGGCAACCACAGCGGACACGTCGACAACAAGGCACGCCACCGGCGGCCAGAGTTCACGCGAGTCACACCAGGTCACCAACACCAAGCCTGGCGGTCCTCCACCCAGGAGCACCACAACGACACTCACAGAGTTCACGGCGCACCGATGATCAGCGCGTGAACGCGAGGGGGGATAACTGGTGCCCGATCAGCGAGACACCTACACCCACGGCCACCACGACAGCGTGCTGCGGTCGCACCGCTGGCGCACGGTGCACAACTCCGCCGCTTACCTGATCCCGCACCTGCGGCCGGGCCAGCAGCTGCTGGACGTCGGCTGCGGTCCGGGCACCATCACCATCGACCTCGCCCGGAGGGTGGCACCGGGCAGCGTGGTGGGCATCGACAACGATCCGGCGCCACTCGGGGAGGCCCGCGCCGAGGCGCGGCGCCACGGCGTGTCCAACGTCTCCTTCGCCGTCGCCGATGGATACCACCTGGACTTCCCGCACGGCACGTTCGACGTCGTCCATGCCCATCAGGTCCTGCAGCACCTGGCCGAGCCCGTGGCAGCGCTGCGCGAGATGCGCCGGGTATGCACATCAGGTGGGGTCGTCGCCGCCCGGGACGCCGACTACGCGGCGATGACGTGGTACCCGCCGCAGGTTGGCCTGGACCGCTGGCTGGACCTGTATCAGCGGGTCACCCGGAGCAACCGGGCCGAGCCCGACGCGGGACGGCGCCTGCTGTCCTGGGCCCGAGCAGCCGGATTCGACGAGATCACCAGCTCAGCCACGGCCTGGTGCTACGCCACTCCGGAGGAACGCGCATGGTGGGGCGGCCTGTGGGCGGACCGAATCACCAGCTCCGCACTCGCCACCCAAGCCGTCGACCGGCACTTCGCCACCCGCGATGACCTAGAGGACATGGCGACCGCCTGGCGCCACTGGGCCGCCCAAGACGACGCGTGGTTCGCCATCCTCCACGGCGAGATCCTCTGCCGCCCCTGACCCCTCTACCCGCATTCAGCGGGCTCAGCGGGGTTATCGGCACCCGAATAGCCCCGCTGAGCCCGCTGAATGCGGATGAGTCACTCGGGGGCGAGTGGGAGGAGGATCTCGAAGCGGCAGCCGGGGCCGTGATTGCGGGCCTCGATGCGGCCGGCGTGGGCTTCGACTAGGCCGCGCGCGATGGCCAGGCCCAGGCCGGCGCCGGATTCATCGGCCGGCGCCGGGGTGCGAGCGGTGTTGCCGCGGTAGGCGACGTCGAAGACCCGCTCCAGGTCGGGCTCGGGAATGCCGCCGCAGGCGTCGTCGACGCGCAACCAGGCTTGCCCGTCGCGGGCTCCCGCGGCGACCACCACGGTGCCGTCCGGCGGGGTGTGCCGGATCGCGTTGGACAGCAGGTTGCGGACCACCCGGGCCAGCTCTGGGTCGCTGCCCTGCACCACCGGCCACTCGCTGCCGGCGTCGGCCAGCAGCCGGACGCCCTTGCGGGCAGCGTTGACGGATTCGACGGCCAGAGCTTCGGAGACGACCTCGCCCAGCGGTATCGCGGACAACGTCAATCGCAGTGCCCCGGAGCTGATCCGCGACAGCTGGAAGAGGTCGTCGACCATCCCGGTCAACCGTTGCGTCTGCTGCCCGATCCGCTGCGCGTACTGGGCTACCTCGTCCGGGTCCGTCACGACGCTGTCGGCCAGGGCCTCGGTCATCGCCCGGATACCGGCGAGCGGGGTGCGCAGGTCGTGGCTGATCCAGGCGACCAGCTCACGCCGGGCAGATTCGGCCGCCTGGTCCCGGGCGCGGGCCTCCCGCTGCCAGGTCACGTCCCGCGCGATGCTGCGGCCAAGCAGCAACCCGGCCGGCACGCTCACCGCCGCCACCGCGGCGGCCACCGCGAGCTCGGCGGTCAGCTGCGGGGTGAACATCAACCCGTTGACACCCAGCATCCCGGCCAGGGTCGCGGCCACCGGCACCAGCACCAGCACGGTGACCGCCGCGATGATCGAGCGGCGGCGCATGTAGTGCAGCAGCAGTGCGCCGAACAGGGCCACCGGCAGGGTGAACAGCAACGCGATCGGGCCGACGTGGCGCAGCTCGTCGAGCACCGCGATCACCCCGTGCTGTCGTAGCGGTAGCCCACACCCCACACGGTGGCGATCCGCCGGGGCACGGTGGGGTCGGCCTCCACCTTCTCCCGCAACCGTCGCACATGGACGGTCACTGTGGACTGGTCACCGAAGGTCCAGCCCCAGACCTGCTCGAGCAGCTCGTTGCGGCTGAAGGCCTGACCCGGGTGCCGGATCAGGAAGGCCAGCAGATCGAACTCCCGCACGGTGAGCCCTAACTCCTGCCCGTCCAATACGGCGCGACGGCCAGCGATATCGACCATCAGCCCGCCGTCGGTGACCGGCGGCTGCGCCTTCACCGGTTGCGGGGATCGGGCCCGGCGTAGCACCGAAGCGACCCGGAGCACCAGCTCGCGGGGGCTGAACGGTTTGGTGATGTAGTCGTCGGCGCCCAGCTCCAGGCCGGCGATGCGGTCCTCCTCCTCGCCCAGGGCGGTGAGCATGACGACTGGCACCGGCCCCGCGGCCCGCAACCGCCGGCACACCTCCAGACCGGACAGACCGGGGAGCATGAGATCGAGCACCACCAGGTCGGGCGGGGTGGCACCGGCCACGCGCAGCGCCTCCTCGCCGTCCCCGGTGACTGTCACGTGGTAACCGGCGCGGCCCAGGTAACGGCCGACGACATCGCGCACCATCACATCGTCGTCGACAACGAGAACGACACCGCCCGCGCTCATGGTGCACCTCGCTGCACCGGGGTCTGGCGGATTCTGACGACGCGCGCTGCCAGGGTGACCGCGGAGATCGCGAAAAGCACCGCGGTCACGGCCAACCAGCGCGACAGGTACGGCTGCGCCGACAGGCCGGAGGCGTCGAAATAGGTGGCCGTGGGCAGCCGCAGGATCAGCGGGGACCACACCAGCAGCAATACCCCCGAGATCACCGCAGGCATCCGTAGGTGGTTCAGCCATGGCACGCCGGCCACGGTGGCCAGCGCGGGGCGGCGGCGCAGCAGCACGACCAGTGCCGCGTCTGCCCCCGCGTAGAGCGGAAAGAGCACCAGGTCGTGCACCACGGCGCTGCCGACGAACCAGGCACCGACCCCGGTCGGATTGCCGGCCAGCAATCGGACCCCGGCGTAGCCGGCGACGACGAAGCTGGCCAGCAACGCCAGCAGCGGGACCCATCGGCGGCTGGTCACGGTGCCGCCAGCAGGAACGTCATGCGGGTCACCCATTTGGTGTTCTGCACGCCAGGCAGAGCAGGGACGACCACCCGGGCTGGAAAGCCGTGGTCCGGTGTGAGATCCACGCCGTTGACTCGCAGCGCGAGCAGCGCATCGAGTGCCCTGACCTGCCCCGCGGACAGGGTCGCCGAGCCGAACCCACCGCCACGCTGGAGCGATTCGACGAACAACAGAGCATCGGGTGCCGCCCCCACGAGCTCTCCAAGATCGGCCAGCCGCACTCCGGTCCAGGTCTGCACGCCGGTGGACCAGCCCTCCACGCAGGCGATCGACAGCCGGGCGGTGTGCTGCGGCAGGGCGAGCAGCTGGGCGCGGGACAGTGACATGTTTCCCCGGCCGGTGAGCTCCAGCCGCCAGCTCTCATCGACCGGGCCGATCCCCGCCGCGGCGGCGGTCTTGTTGACCTGGAAGTCGGCAGGACCGTCGCCCAGGTCCTGACCGCGCGGTGCCAGTAGCGCGGTGGATCGGGCCGGGCCGCCGATGGTCTGGCCCACGCTGAGCCCGAGCAGTGCCAGCGAGCTGGCCACGACCATGCCCAGCGCACCACGCCGCGAGATGGTCGGTGGGGCGGGATCGGGGGACACCAGGTGATCGGGGTCAGGTTGCTCCGGGGTGGTAGCCGACAGTGGGGTGCGCAACTCCCGGCGCACGCTGCGCCCGCGCAGTGCGCTGACCATCCGAGGCAGCCGCAGCCCCACGTGCACGACGAACGCGGACATGAACACCCACGCCCCGTAGTAGTGCGCCTGGTAGAAGCTGAACGGCCAGGCATAGAAGTACTGGATGTTCATCACACCGGTGACCAGCTCGAACACCGCGCCACCGACGAGCAGCAGCAGCGAGGCGCGCTCGGCCAGGTGAGTGATCGATCGGACCGGCGGCCACTCGAACAGCTTGGGCAGCACCGACCACAGCTTGGCCAGCACAATCGGGATGAGCACCAGGCCGAGCGAGACGTGCACGCCCTGGATCACCCAGTACAGCCAGGACGGACCGGCCGGCCAGGTCGGCAGCCACGAGCCCAGCAACCCCTTGTCCGGCGTGGTGTCGTTGCCCGGCGCCAGGTTGGGGTTGTAGGCGGCGTAGGAGGCCAGACCGGTGAGGAACATCAGCGTGATACCGGGCAGCAACGCCGCGCCGAGTACCGCGGTGAACCACGGCCCGCGGAGCGGGCTGCGCCAGAAACCGGCCCGGAACGGTCCAGGCGGGGGGTGTTCCGCTACGCGACGGCCCCACCGGCGCAGCATTGTCATGGTCCCGACGCTAGCTCCCCAGTAGCGTCGTGGAGCCCTGTTTTCGCTTACCGTCCGCTGACGAGCGCAGTTCGATGAAGCAGCGGTCCCCACAATGGCGGTCGCCGACGCGCAATCCGATCTGTGCGGCGAGCGCCACGAGCGCCTGCAATCCAGCGACCGCCCAGGGGAACCAGGGCCCGGTAGCGGCACCGGCTACCTGGAGCCGGGCGGCTCCCCGCCACAGCCCGACCCCGGGGTGCCCGGCTTCGACCAGCATGGTGCCGTCGGGGCGCAGCAGCGCAGCGCAGCGACGCAGCAGCCGCGTCGGATCCCCGCCGATGCCGATGTTGCCATCGGCCAGCAGCACGTGGTGCCACCGCCCCTCGCCGGGCAACCGGGCGAAGACGTCGCGATGCAACACCGGTGCGCCGCGCGAGTGACACTGCCGGACGGCACTGTGCGAGCAGTCCACACCCAGCGCGGGCAGGCCGCGACAAGCCAGCTCGGCCACCAGCCGGCCAGGACCGCAGCCCAGGTCCACCGTCGGCCCGGTGCAACGGTCCAACAGCCAATCGTCGTCGCCGTCAGCGGGTGCCAGCCAGCGCTCGACGGCGACCGGAACGATCCGCCCGTCGTCACCGACGAGCCGGGCCCGCCGACCGGCCAGGGCCGGGTCGAAAACCGCCGCACTCACCGACGGCTGCCCAACTGTGCCGACAGTGCGGCAACCACGGCGGCAAACCGTCCACCGGGTGCTTCGGCGGCCACCGCGATGGCGTCCTCCCAGGTGTCCACATCGGATAGCTCGGGCAGCTCCACCACCCGGCAACCGGCGGTCCGTAGCACGGCCAGGGTCCGCGCCCCGGTGTCCGGGCGCGACGTCGGAACATGGGCGATCAGTTCGGCCACCTCGGGTCGCCGCACTCCCAGGGCCCACCAGCCACCATCGGCCGCCGGCCCGTACACCGCGTCCACGCCGTCGCCGTCGAGCAGGTCCAGGCACTGGCCGAACAGCACAGCATTGACCTGCGGGGTGTCCATCCCGACCTGCAGCACCGGGAGGTGACCGGTCACCGCGGCCGCGTCAGCGTGGGAGGTGGCGATCCGCTGGCCCAGCGTCGTCCCGCGCTGGGACAGCACCGTGGTGGCCCGCAACCGCACGGTCAATGCGGTGACGTCGACCGCTTTCGTGATATCGCCGGTCAGCGCTACCACGGGTGTCACCTGTGGCACCGCCAGCACCGCGTCCAGGGTGTCCAGCAGGGCCGCCGCGGCGATACGGGCGGCCTGGGCCGGAGTGGCCGGTGGGCACAGCCGGGTCTTCACCTGGCCCGGCACTGGTGCCTTGGCCAACACCAGCAGCGCCGCCCGCGGGGCGTCGCGCGCGGCACCCCAGTCATCTCGCGGCACGACCCACGATCCCCCCTCACCGGGCACTGCTAGCAGTATCCGGCGCCTCGGCGTGCCGAACCCTTACCTCTCGGTGACATTCGGTGGGCGTGGGTCGGGGGTTCGCCGTACGAATCGGCCGACGACCTCGGTGCGGTGCCGTACCAATGCCGCGCTTGGCTTCGAGCGCCCGCACCCGCGGAGCCTGACACCGCTCTACGGATCTCAGCCCGCACGCGGTGTCAGGACATTGATCAGCTCCGTCCGCGAGCTGACCCCGAGCTTGACGTACAAGTGGTGCAGGTGGTTGTCGACAGTGCGGACTGACAACACCAGTCGCTCGGCGATACGTTGGCTGCTGAGCCCCTGTGCCGCCAGGCCTGCGATCTCCCGCTCTCGAACGGTGAGCGGTTGCGGCAGGATCGCACATTCGAGCCCGGGAGTGCGGCAACCCTCGCAGCACTCGGCCAGGCGCTGGGACCGGCTGGCGGCAGCACGGGCGCTCGCAGATCTTCCCGTCCGCTGATAGGCGCGAGCCACCTCCGCTGCGACCTCGGCCGCGATCAGAATGGCGCCCAGCTCCTCGAAAGTCGCCGAGACCTTGTGGAGGGCGGGCGCGTCACCGGCTACGAGCGCCACCGCATGCGCGGCGTAGGCGGACACGAGACGCCCGTCGACGACCCCGTCGGCCAAGACCGCGAGCCGGCCGGCCACCTTCCCTACCAGCCCTAGGCGGACGGCCTCGTGCAGGGCGAACGCCTCGACGGCGTAGCTGCCGTGAGTCCGCGCGGTCGCAGCCATGTGCAGCGCGGTGGTCCGGGCTGCGACCACCGCGCCGCCACCGGCCGCCACCCAGATGCGCCCAACCTCACGATTGGGCACGAAACATGGCTCAGGAGTGACCGCATCAGCCTCCTGTAAGGCCGCTTGTGCGGCGTCGAGATCCCCGAGCAGCGCGCTCGCCTCCGCAAGGGAACCCAGGCACCCGGCGAGGCTGTATACCCCGAATGCCCTGGATTCCTGGTGTAAGAGCAGTGCCGCCTCGCGCAGTCGTCCTGCAGCGGACCGAGCCGAGCCGCTGGCCAACGCGACCTGGCCGATTGCGGCCGCCCACCCGGCCTGTAGATCATGGGCAACGTGATCGAGTGACGCGCGATAGCGGGCTGTCGCCAGCATGCGGGCGTCGTCGAGCCGGCCGGCAACGCTGTAGGCGAAGCACAGGCCGAGGCGAAGCAGCTCAACGGCCTCCGGCAGCTGCTCGTCGGACCGTGCGAGCGCCGTGACCAACTGCTCGGTCGTGCTGATGGCGGTCTCGGCCGCGCCGGTCTGGATCCAGGCGGGTACCGCGACGAGCAGGGCCCGCGCCCGCGCTCGCTGGCTGGCGTTCGGTCGATCGAGCACTGCCAAGACCACGTCCAGAGCTCCCTGAGACCGGCCTTGGGCGAGCACGATCGTCCCGCGCATGGCGCGCAGCTCATCGCGCAGATCCTTGTCGGCCACGACGGCCTCGGCACGGCTGACCACAGCCCCGGCGTCCCCCGCCCGGCCAAAGCCGGTGAGGAGGTTCGCGGCCCGGGCCAGTGCGACGCGCGCCCGGTCGGCCTCGGTGCGTGCTGCCGGCTCCAGCTCGCTGAGCAGGTCCTCCGCGTCACGAGCGCGACCGGCCGTACGCAGCGACTCCGCCGCGATCAGCGAGGCATCGAATCCAGCCCCTGCCTCGACCGCAGCCTGCGCCAGCCGGGCGGCAAGGGCGGGGTCGAACAGCGTCCGAGCGCGCAACGCCGCGGCGAGGAGCAGGTCAGGGTCGGAGTGTCCGCCGCCCTCCAATCGCCAGCAGGCGAGTCGCATCAGGTCGTCCCGGCGGCGGCATCCAGTGGCTTGGAGCGCCGCTGCCAGGCCACGGCGGATGGCGCGGGCGCGCAGCACTGGCGTCGTCGCCCTCAGTACCTCACCGTAGATCGGGTGAGCCAGTCGCAGGCGCACCCGCCGACGCTCCACGTCGACGCTCAGGAGCCCGGCGCGCTCGGCGGTCTCCATCGGCGACTCGCGCCTCCATCCGGCATCGGTTGCCCGCGCGTCGGCCGGTATCGAGGCAAACAGGGTCTCCAACAGGCTGGCCTCCAGCGGCTCCCCGACGGCGACGATCTCCAGCCCCGCCCGCACCTCGGGGCCCAGCCGCCAGAGCCGCGCCTCGACCAGCTCGGTGAGGCGCGTCCCGACCGTCGCGGCCCCGCCCCACCAGATGCCGCCCGCCTCGATCAGCGTGCCAGTCTCCAAAGCCTCGACCACTAGTTCCCGGAGAAACAACGGGTTACCCCCGCTCAGGCGCCACAGCCGACGCAAGGTCTGCCCTCCCACCGGGCCACCGACCGCGGCGCAGACAAGTTGGCGTACCTCGTCTTCACCGAGCGGCTCGATCTCCACCCACGCCGCCAGGTCGTCCTTCCACAGAGCGGTCACCGCGTCCGGGCTGTGCTCACCGCTTCGCACAGTGGCAAGGATCTGCGCCGTGCCGGTTCTCGCGAGCCAGTGCACCAGCGCGGCCGACGCGTCATCGAGCAGGTGCGCGTCATCGACACCCAGGACGAGCCCCCTCCCAGAGCGCCGCTCGCCCACGCTCCGAACGGTTCGCTGGAGCAGGTCAGAGCGGGTGAGCGACCCTTCGTCCGGGGGCTCCTGCTCCGGCGGCGGTAACAGGCCCGCCACGGGTCCATAGGGGATGCCGGCCGCAGCCTCAGTCGCCACCGTCCACAGCGTGTCAAGCCCGCGTCGACCTGCCTCGTCGAGCGCCTCCACAGCCAGCCGGGTCTTGCCGACGCCGACCGCCCCGACAAGCACCACGCCCGCGCAGCCGGGACGACGCATCGTCTCCACGATCCGCCGCAACACCTCGTGCCGCGCCACGAGCGGCCAAACCGCCAGCATCGGCGACTCCTCCGCAATCGGCAGTGAGATATGTCAATAGCCCACACCCGAAAGACGCGTCTAACCCACACGCTGATACACGGGCACGACGAATCGGCTGGTTACTCTCTGGCCCAATTAAGTGACCCACAGCCGGTTCGGCTCGTGGACGGTGAAGTTTCAGTTGACCAGGTTGCTGCTGGGCTCGGCGGACGGATCGCGCCGGGTGCCGCCGCGTCGGCGCCGGTAGAGGCCTTGCAGGCAGCAAGGTACGCCGCCGCGCGCTTGAGCGGTAGTGCGCGGCGGTCTCCCGCAATCATGCAAGGGGACCACCGCGCGTCGAAGGGTCAGAACTTACACAGAGACCGCAGCGCTGCGCGCGCAACGCTGCACCGGTGGGGTCTGATCCACAGATCGGAGGCACACCCGCGCGTAGATCTCATCCTGGTCGGCGCCGGGGTCCTCGTCGAGGATGGCGTTCGGCACCTGCGCGGTCAAAGTACGCTGTACCGTCGTCTGACCGTTGGGGCGGACAATGCGGGACGGAAAGAAGGTGAAGAGCAGGTCGTCACCGGCAGGGCCGGCAGGCGCGTCCTCGCCGAACAGCTGTATCCTTTCCCGGTACCGGCGGTTACCGGCGACGTCGTCGTCGTTGAACCTGATGACATACCGGATGGTGACTCCCGCTGTTGGGGAGCCGCTGGTGAACGCGATGGTGAGCCTGACATCGTCGGGTCTGGCCATTGTTCTCTCCTAGTGCTTGCTGATCGAGAAACCGCCGGAATCCGTTGTCCTGGCGGTGGATCCGTTCGATCCAGAAAGAAGAGCCGCGGCCTGGGTCGAAAGATATGAGCAACGACTACTCAACTTCGACGGCCAACATTGCGACTACTCAGTTGCCCGGCGATGATCCTGCGCTTTGGCCTGGACTGTTCGAGCAGGAGCGTGACGCCGAAGCCGCGGACGCCGAGTTCGAGCAGCACCTGACCCGGGAGAGGAGTTCGGCACCTTCGCTCGTGAGTTCAGCCCGCTGAATGCGGTGGGGGGCGAAAGGCGTGCAGCACCTGGTCTGCGATCTGTTCCGGGGTGGCTGCGAGGTCGACGGTGATACCGGGCTCGTCGGCGCCGAGCGGCTCGAGTGCGGCGTACTGGGAGTCCAAGAGCTCGGGTGGCATAAAGTGTCCGCGGCGGGTTGCCAGCCGCTGCGCGACCAGCTCCGGCGGCCCTGCCAGATGCACGATCCGGACATCCGGACCCGCGCCGCGCAGGATATCCCGGTAGGCGCGGGTCAGCGCCGAGCAGCTGACCACCGCGCACTCGCCGCGGGCGGCTCGCTCGGCAAGCCAGCACGCAATCGCCGCCAACCAGGGCGCCCGCAGGGCGTCAGCGAGTGGACGGCCGGCGGCCATCCTGGCGATGCTCGACGCGGGGTGGAAGTCGTCGCCGTCGGCCAGTGCGCAGCCGGTCCGGGTGGCGAGCAGCGTTGCCACGGTGCTCTTGCCCGAACCGGACACGCCCATCACGACGAGCAGCATCGGCCTGATCCCCCTGGGAATCCTCCCGCTGAGGGAGGTGGGCCCTGGTGTGCCACCCCTAGTGTGCTGGCATGGCTCAGGCGACTGCTGCATCAGAAACGGACCCGACTGCCCGACCCGAACCGGACCGCAACCTGGCCCTGGACCTGCTGCGGGTCACCGAGGCCGCCGCGATGGCAGCGGGCCGGTGGGTCGGCCGCCGGGACAAGGACGGGGCCGATGCTGCCGCCGTTGCGGCAATGCGGGCGATGATGGTGACCGTCGCGATGGACGGCGTGGTCGTCATCGGCGAGGGCGAGAAGGACGACGCCCCGATGCTCTACAACGGCGAGCGGGTCGGCTCCGGGACCGGGACTCCATGCGATGTCGCCGTCGACCCGGTCGATGGCACCACGCTGACCTCCAAGGGCATGGGCAACGCGGTGTCGGTGCTCGCGGTCGCACCCCGTGGCGCCATGTACGACCCGTCCGCGGTGTTCTACATGGACAAGCTCGTGGCCGGCCCGGAGGCGGTCGGTGTCCTCGATATCCGGCAATCCCCCGAGGAGAACATCGTCGCCCTGGCCCGCGCCAAGGGGTGCACGCCTGAGGACATCACGGTCTGCATGCTCGAACGGCCGCGGCACGACGAACTGGCCAAACGGGTGATCCACGCCGGCGCTCGGATCAAGTTCATCACCGATGGCGACGTCGCCGCGGCAGTGATGGCCGCGACCGCCGACTCGGGCGTGGATCTGTTGCTCGGGATCGGCGGCACCCCGGAGGGCGTGATCACCGCCTGCGCGATCCAGTGCCTCGGCGGTGTGCTCCAGGGCAGGCTGCACCCCCGCAGCGACGAGGAGAAACGGCGCGCCGACGACGTCGGGCTCGACCTCGACGCGGTGCTGACGACCCAAGACCTGGTCAGCGGCGACGACGCGTTCTTCGTCATGACCGGGATCACCGACGGTGAGTTGCTGCACGGAGTGCGCTACGCGCGCGACCGCGCCATCACCGAGTCACTGGTGATGCGTTCGCGCAGCGGCACCGTCCGGCAGGTCCGCAGCACCCACCACCTCGACCGCCTGGACCGCTACAGCACCGTCGACTACCGCCACGCATAGCGACAGCCATTCGGGGCACGCGAAGGGCAGTCACTCGGAGGGCAGCGACACAGAGTCGAAGGCCTAGCGCCATCCGCACCGGTGAGCCTTGCCGCCACCTTCGATGCCCGGATACCGCACGTGCCAGCCGTGTTTGTCCGGAGGCCGAAAGGACTCCAGCCAACGCCCGGACGGGGACACCAAGCCATTGGCTGTGGCCGAAGTCAGGATCGCCCGGAATCATAGCCGGGGCGCCTGGCTGCCATGCTGTAAAGCTGATCGATCATGCTGCACCCACGCTTGGCAGCGTAGCGTTGATCTGGCTTCTGGGGTGAAGCCCCGAAATTGTCAGTGGTGGGTGTGACAATGGTCGGGTGATAGCGACGCAGCTGGATCCGAGGCAGGCGATGGTCGCCGGCCTCGCCCAGTGGTGTGACTCGATCGTCGCGTGTGATGACGCGGGATTGCAGAATCAGGTCCGGGATCTCGAAACGGTCTCCCGGATGCTGCATTCGGTGATGCTGGAGACGGTAGCAGAGTTGGAGTCGCGCAATGTCGCGGCGATCGCCGGGTTCGGTACCACCAAACGCCTGCTCGCCGGGATGTTGCAGCTGTCGGCCACCGAGGCCCGCACCCGGGTCGCGCACGCCACCCAGCTCGCCACAAAACGCACCCTGGGCGGCGAGCCACTACCACCGACACTGCCGAACACCGCCGCAGCGCTGGCCGCCGGTGAGATCGGACCCGCGCAGGTTCGGGTGATCGCCGAAACGATGAACGCGATCCCCGCCTCAGCGAGCATGGCGGAGCGCGAGACCGCAGAGGCCGAGCTGGCCCGTTATGCCCGGTCGTTTGACCCGACGTCGCTGTACAAGATCGGGCGGCACGTCCTCGCGCACCTCGATCAGGACGGTCTAGAACCGCGCGACGAGCCAGAACCCACCCCGGCCGCGGGGGAACTCCGGTTCCGGGAACGTCGCGACGGCCGCCTCGGGCTCGAGGGGTTCCTGGAGCCCGAGCACAGCGCCGCGTTCCGCTCTCTGATCGAGCAGTTCGCCGCTCCCCGGCCTGCCGCCGAGGGCATCCCCGATCCGCGCACCACCACGCAGCGCAATGCTGACGCGTTGTTGGACATCTGCGGGCTCGCCCGCGCCGCCCAGGACTGCCCCACCACCGCCGGGGAACCCCCACACCTCACCGTCACCATCGAGTGGGACGCCCTACGCGCCGGACTCGGCGCCGCAACCCTCGATTACGGCACACACATCAGTGCGTCCCAGGCCCGGCAGTGGGCCTGCGACGCGAAAATCATCCCCGTCGTCCTGGGCGGGGCATCCGAACCACTCGACGTCGGGCGAGCCATGCGGACCGTCCCCCTGTCCATCCGCCGAGCACTCGTCGCCCGCGACCGCGGTTGCGCTTTCCCCGGCTGCGACCGACCGCCAGCAATGTGCCAAGCACATCACTGCCGACACTGGATCCACCATGGCGAAACCAGCGTAGAAAACTGCGTCCTTTTGTGCGAGACGCACCACCGCCACGTACACCGCACCGGCTGGGAAATCGTCATCCACCCCGACCGCGTCGACTTCATCCCCCCAGCAATCATCGACCCAGCGCGCACACCACTCCGCAATCCACTCCGCTGCTAAGCCTGGCCACGCTCACTGACGTCGCCGACTACGCCAGTGCATCGGCACCGTGGTCGCCGCCTGACGTCAATCGCCCGGGTCGGAGTCCCCGCAGGCCACGGGTACCTCGACGGCCTGCACAGCCGCTACCCGCGGCACGTCGCGTTCCGCCAGGAACTCCGTTCCGCCGTCGCCCGATCCCCCCTGCTGTGACACGGGTCCGAGGAGAGGGCGGACGTCGGTAGCGTCGGGCTCACCACGGATGGCCGGCGCGGATTAGTTGTGGTCGTGGGGGGAGCGACGGTGCAGGGCGGCCAGCATGCGGTTGTAGGCCTGGCGGGCGGCCTCGTCGTCGTCGACATCGCGGCTGGTATCGACTGCGTCGTGGTCGTCGGCGGATGCCGATCCGATGCCGGCCAGGGACTGGCGACGGGCGGATTCCAGCCATTCACCGAGTCGAGCCTGAGACCCACTGGCGCTCCACTGGACCGCGACGGCGAGCATCAGCAGCAGCATCAGACCGTCGCCGGCGACCCACATGATCGCTCCGGACCATTGCTGATCCTCGAGCAGGGTAGGTCCCCAGCCGGGCCGCATCAGCATTGTGCTGGGGGCCAGCGAGTACCCGGTGAGCATCAGGGCCACACCCACCAGGGTGTCTGCTCCCATCGCCAGCCCCAGTAACGCGAACCGGACGAGATGCGGGATCTCCCACGGGCTGGCCTCCGAACCCACCAACGGCAGGAACAGCAGGTAACCGCTGACCAGGTACAGGGCCTGTTCGACATGGTGGACCCACGTCTGGGTGGCCATCGCCTCCGGGAAACCGGTGAGATGCGTGATCACCAGCACCGCGGTGTAGAAGCCCAGCGTCAGCACCGGGAAGGTCACCCACCGCGCCAACGCGCCACCCGGGGGCCGGCCCCACACGAGGCGAATCGGTTGCGCCCACACCAGAAACACCGGCACGACCATGATCAGCAACAGATGCTGGATCATGTGCACCCACAGCAGCGTGTGCCCGTACACCTCGATGCTGCTGTGCACCGAGACCACCAGCACCGCCACGCCCACCAGCCAGGACACCGTGCGGCGCACCGGCCAGCCAGACCCGGCCGTGGCCCGACGGCGTAGTACCGCGATCAGGTAGCCGGCAACCGCGAGCACGGCCAGCACGTCGACGAGGGGAGCCGACGTCCAGGTCGTCACCGCGGTCTGCCAAGTCAGCGGGGGGATGTCAGCAAGCGTAACGGTGTTAGCCGCCGTTCCTCTTGACCACGGCGGGGCGGGTTGGCGTCAGTCGGCGTGAGCTGCGGGGCTAGCGGTTTCGTGGTGGTGGTGTCGTTGGTGTGCGACGACAACGTGATCATGTGCGCGT